>NZ_LZJZ01000074.1 GCF_001667585.1 Mycobacterium sp. E2733 | reverse complement strand
GCGTCGTCGAGGCGGCTGCGCAGGAACCCGTACGACGACATCCAGGCGTCGTTGAAGATCTTGGCAATGTAGCCGCCCCCGCCGTCCTCCGGAGGGTACGCGCCGCCGCCTCCCGGACCGGCGATCCGCACGTTGCCGACGGAGTCCTACACGCCGTGGCTGACCCGGCTCGTGGCGTTCATCATCGACATCCTCCCGTACGCCGTCGTGCACGGTATCGGGACCGGGATCCTGGTCGCCACCCAGCAGACGTCGTGCATCACCGACGTCACGCAGTACGCCGTAAACCAGTACTGCGCGACGCAGAACTCGAGCATCGGCCTGGCCGCGCAGTGGTTGGCGTCGCTGGTGGGGCTGATCTATTTGATCTGGAACTACGGCTACCGGCAGGGCACCACCGGTTCGAGCGTCGGCAAGTCGGTGATGAAGTTCAAGGTTGTCAGCGAGGTCACCGGCCAGCCCATCGGTTTCGGAATGTCCGTCGTGCGTTCCCTCGCGCACTTCGTCGACGCCATCATCTGCTTCATCGGTTTCCTTTTCCCGCTGTGGGATTCGAAGCGGCAAACGCTGGCGGACAAGATCATGACGACGGTCTGCCTGCCGCTCGATGGGACCGAGCAACAGCTGGGCTAGTCGTGCGGTAGCGCAGGCGGCCGTCGCCTAGGCTGTCGTCGATGAGCGACGACCACACCGGACACTTCACCGGACTCGCCACCAAAGCGATTCACGCGGGCTACCGGCCGGACCCGGCGACCGGGGCGGTCAACGCGCCGATCTATGCCAGCAGCACGTTCGCCCAAGACGGCGTCGGCGTGCTGCGCGGCGGGTTCGAATACGCGCGCACCGGCAACCCGACGCGCGCCGCGCTGGAGGCCTCGCTCGCCGCCGTCGAAGGGGGCAGCTACGGGCGGGCGTTCGGTTCCGGCATGGCCGCGGCCGACTGCGCGCTGCGGGCGATGCTGCGGCCCGGCGACCACCTGATCATCCCCACCGATGCCTACGGTGGCACCTTCCGGCTGATCGACAAGGTGTTTACGCAGTGGAACGTCAACTACACGCCGGTGGCGCTCTTCGATGTGGACGCCGTGCGCGCCGCGATCACGCCGCAGACCCGGCTGATCTGGGTGGAGACACCGACCAACCCGCTGCTGTCCATCGCCGACATCACGGCTCTCGCCGAACTGGGCAAAGAGTTCTCTGCAAAAGTGTTGGTGGACAACACTTTTGCCTCACCCGCACTGCAGCAGCCGCTGACGCTGGGCGCCGACGTGGTGCTGCATTCGACCACCAAGTACATCGGTGGGCACTCCGACGTGGTGGGCGGGGCGCTGATCACCGACCACGCGGAGTTGGACGAGGCCTTCGCCTTTCTGCAAAACGGCGCGGGCGCGGTGCCGGGGCCGTTCGACGCCTACCTGGCCATGCGCGGCCTGAAGACGCTGGTGCTGCGGATGCAGCGACACAGCGAAAACGCTTCGGCCGTCGCGGAATTCCTTTCCGGGCATCCGGCGGTGAGCAGCGTGCTGTACCCCGGTCTGCCAGGCCACCCCGGGCATGAGATCGCCGCCCGCCAGATGCGCGACTTCGGGGGCATGGTGTCGGTGCGCATGCGAGGCGGCCGGCAGGCCGCGCAGGATCTGTGCGCCCGCACCGAAGTGTTCATCCTGGCCGAATCGCTCGGCGGCGTCGAGTCATTGATCGAGCACCCGAGCGCCATGACGCACGCGTCGACGGCCGGTTCCCAACTGGAAGTGCCCGACGACCTGGTGCGGCTGTCGGTCGGCATCGAAGATATCGCCGACTTGCTGGCCGACCTCGACCAGGCGCTGGGCTGACAACGGCGAGCAGACGCAAAATCGCACGCGCAAAGACCGTTGGATGCGATTTTGCGTCTGCTCGCCGGAGGCCGCGGCGGGTCGCCACCATCTGACTACGAGTGGTAGGGCTCCGCGCTGACCAGCGTGACCTCGACGGTGTTGCCGTTGGGGACCACGTAGCTGCGGGTCTCGCCCACCTTGGCGTCGATGAGGGCGCCGCCCAGCGGTGAGTTGGGCGAATACACCTCCAGCTTGCCGTCGTTGACGCCCTCCTGGCGGGTGGCGATCAGGAACGTCTCCGTGTCCGACTTGTCGCCGTTGTAGTAGACCTTCACCACCGAACCGGGCAGTGCGACGCCGGATTGCTTGGGCGCTTCGCCGACCTTGGCGTTGTTGAGCAGGTCCTGCAGCTGACGAATGCGGGCCTCTTGCTGGCCCTGCTCTTCGCGGGCGGCGTGGTAGCCGCCGTTCTCGCGCAGGTCCCCTTCTTCACGGCGGTCGTTGATTTCCGCGGCGATGACCGGGCGATTAGCGATCAATTGATCGAGCTCCGCCTTCAGCCGGTCATGCGACTCCTGGGTCAGCCAGGTCACCGAAGTGTCCGTCATCTTGTCGTGCTCCTCGTGTTGTCGTTCCGCGTACCCGCGTAAGCCTGTTTAACCCCGCCGCCGGAGTATCCGGGTCTGCTCCCCGTGTGCTGCCGGTCCGTTGTGCCCACGGCCTTAATGCAGCAATACACGGTCCCATCAGGAACCGTGCATTCACCCATGTTACCACCGCGCAAACAATTGATGACTCGAAATTCGCAGTTCGGCTGTTGTTACGGGGTCACGCCGGCCGCAGATAGGCGGGCACGTCGGTGCCGCAGCCATAGATGTCGGCCATCACCGGCGGTTTGCTGGACTTCACCGTGGTGGTCAGCTGCACCGTGGCCGCCTCCGACGGTGGGACCAGCACTTCCCGCCTCCCCGTCTCGCTGCCGTCCTTAGCCCGGACCCGCACGATGCAGTCCACCGGCCGCGACGGATCGGATCGCGTCACGCTGATCGTTACCGACGCCGTCTCGTCGTCGATCACCCGATAGCTGCCCAGCGTGCCCGTCACGGCACTGGTGCCCAGCCGGCGATAGCCGACGACGGCGATGACCAGGCCGGCCGCCACCACCAGCACGCCCAGCACGATGATCACCCAGCGCCGGGGCACGCGCGGGCGCCCAGCGCGCCCGTAGCGGGCCTCCGGGAGCGAAGGGGAAGTTTCGGTCATGCCTGGGTATGCCTGAGTGGTCGGCTGCCGGACACCGGCCGGCAGCATGCAACGAAGAACTGGAATTATAGGTTCAGTCCGGCGACCGGAAGACCGACAAGGGGGCACGTGAGCGAACTGCGGTTGATGGCGGTGCACGCCCACCCCGACGACGAGTCCAGCAAGGGCGCGGCCACCCTCGCCCGCTACGCCGACGAAGGTCACCGGGTGCTGGTGGTGACGTTGACCGGCGGTGAGCGCGGCGACATCCTCAACCCGGCGATGGACCTGCCCGAGGTGCACGGCCGCATCGCCGAGATCCGCCGCGACGAGATGGCGAAGGCCGCCGAGATTCTCGGCGTCGAACACACCTGGCTGGGCTTCGTCGACTCCGGCCTGCCCCAGGGCGACCCGCCGCCCCCACTGCCCGAGGGATGCTTCGCGCTGATGCCGCTCGAGGAGTCGGTCGAGGCGCTGGTGCGCGCGGTCCGCGAGTTCCGCCCGCACGTGATCACCACCTACGACGAGAACGGCGGCTACCCGCATCCCGATCACATTCGCTGCCACCAGGTCTCGGTCGGCGCCTTCGAGGCGGCCGGGGACTACCGGCGGTTTCCGGATGCGGGTGAGCCGTGGGCGGTGTCCAAGCTCTACTACATCCACGGGTTTCTGCGGGCGCGGATGCAGCTGCTGCACGACGAGGCCGTCAAACACGGCCACGAACCCCCGTTCAGGAAGTGGCTCGAGCACTGGGACGCCTCGCACGACCCGTTTGAATCCCGGGTCACGACGCGCGTCGAGTGCTCGAAGTACTTCAGCCAGCGCGACGACGCGCTGCGCGCGCACACCACCCAGATCGACCCCGAGCACGACTTCTTCGCCGCGCCCATCGAATGGCAACAGCGGCTCTGGCCGACGGAGGAGTTCGAGCTGGCACGCTCCCGGGTGCCCGTCCGGCTGCCCGAAGACGACCTATTCGCCGGAATCGAGAGTGACGGGTGAACCACTTCATTTTGACGGCCGGCGCGCTGGCCGACGGCCCGCCACAGCACACCGGGCCCGACTTCGGCAAGGCCAGCCCGATCGGGCTGCTGATCGTCGTGGTGCTGCTGATCGCGACGCTGTTGCTGCTGCGCTCGATGAACAAGCAACTAAAGAAGGTGCCCGACTCGTTCGACCCCAAGCATCCCGAGCCGGATCAGGCCGCCGACGCGGTCGACGAGGCGGACAACCGCCCGCCGGGCCAGGCGAACGGACCGGAGCGGGCACCGGGACCCGGCGATGAGCCCGGCTGACGCTGCCGCGACGAACACCCTCGGGCTGGCCACCAGCCCGTATCTGCGCCAGCACGCCGACAACCCGGTGCACTGGCAGCAGTGGACCCCACAGGCGCTCGCGACCGCGGCCGAGCGCGACGTGCCCATCCTGCTCTCCATCGGCTACGCGGCCTGCCACTGGTGTCACGTGATGGCCCACGAATCGTTCGAGGACGACGAGGTGGCCGCCGCGATGAACTCCGGGTTCGTCTGCATCAAGGTCGACCGGGAGGAACGACCCGACCTCGACGCCGTCTATATGAACGCCACCGTGGCGCTGACCGGACACGGCGGTTGGCCCATGACGTGTTTCCTCACGCCCGACGGCCGGCCCTTCTTCTGCGGCACCTACTACCCGAAAGACGGTTTCCTGCAACTTCTTTCGGCGGTGTCCGCCACCTGGCACCAGCGCCGCGGCGAGGTGGAGGTGGCGTCGGATGCCATCGCGGGTGAACTTCGCGCGATGGCTTCCTCTCTCGGGGGGATGCCCTCCAGTGGTCCGAACGTCGCGCCGGCGCTGTGCGACCACGCGGTCGCCGCGGTGCTCGACGACCGCGACGCGGTGCACGGCGGCTTCGGCGGCGCGCCCAAATTCCCGCCGTCCGCGATCCTCGAGGCCCTGCTGCGCCATTACGAGCGCACCGGCTCGATGGCGGCGCTGGAGGCGGTAGCGCACACCGGTAACGCGATGGCCCGCGGCGGCATCTACGACCAGCTCGCGGGCGGGTTCGCCCGTTACAGCGTCGACAACGCTTGGGTTGTACCGCATTTCGAGAAGATGCTGTACGACAACGCGTTGCTGCTGCGTGCCTACGCACACTGGGCGCGGCGGACCCGGGATCCGTTGGCGCGCCGGGTCACCGCCGAGACCGCGCGCTTCCTGCTCGACGATCTGGCCGACGGCGTCCTGTTCACGTCGTCGCTGGACGCCGACGCCGACGGCCGCGAGGGCTCGACCTATGTCTGGACGCCCCGACAGCTCACCGAGGTGCTCGGCCCTGACGACGGACCGTGGGCCGCAACCGCTTTCGCGGTCACCGCGTCCGGCACCTTCGAACACGGGACGTCGGTGCTGCAAATGCCCGCCGATCCCGACGACCCGCAACGGCTCGAACGGGTCCGGGCCGCGCTGCTGACCGCCCGGCTGGCCCGCACCCAGCCCGGGCGCGACGACAAGGTCGTCACATCCTGGAACGGCCTGGCGATCACCGCGCTGGCCGAGGCCAGCGTCGCCCTGGACGCGCCCGAATTGGCTGGGGCCGCGCGCAATTGCGCACGCGCACTGCTCGACTCGCATCTCGTCGACGGGCGGCTGCGGCGCGCCAGCCTGGGCGGGGTGGTCGGCGACAGCGCCGCCATCCTCGAGGACCACGCGATGCTGGCCACCGGCCTGCTCGCCCTCTATCAGCTGGACGCCGACACCGGCTGGCTGACGGCGGCAACGGACCTGCTCGACACCGGGCTGCGGCGCTTCGCCGACCCGCACCAGCCCGGCCGCTGGTTCGACACCGCCGACGACGCCGAGCGGTTGATGCTTCGGCCCGCCGACCCGCTCGACGGGGCGACTCCATCGGGCGCGTCGTCGATCACTGAGGCGCTGCTCACCGCGGCGCACATGGTCGACGGCGACCGCGCGGAGCGGTATCTGCGGGCGGCGGGCGACGGGCTCACCGCGCATTCGGTGCTGCTGGAGCGGGCGCCACGCTCGGCGGGACACTGGCTGGCCGTGGCGGAAGCCGCGGTGCGCGGACCGCTGCAGATCGCGGTCGCCTGCGAGCCGTCGCGGTCGGCGCTGCTGGCCGATGCGCGGCGATTGGCGCCCGGCGGTGCGATCGTCGTGGGCGGCGCGAAGGACTCGTCGACGCTGCTGGCCGGCCGGGACCGGGTGGCCGGCGCCGACGCCGCCTACGTGTGCCGCGGCCCGGTGTGCGACTTGCCGGTCACCACCGCCGAAGACCTCGCGAGGACGCTCGCCGCGCCACGGTAGCCTGACGTTTCATGCCGAGCGCCCAACACATCACCGATACGGTCAACCGCTACATCGAACTGGTCGCCAAGGGCGGCGCCGACGAGCTGGTCGAGCTGTACGCCGACGACGCCACCGTCGAGGACCCCGTCGGCGGCGAGATGCACATCGGCCGCCAGGCGATCCACGGCTTCTACTCGGCGGTCAACGACGTGCAGCGCGAATGCGAGCTGGTGACGCTGCGGGTCGCCGGCAACGAGGCCGCCTTCCATTTCCGCCTCACGATCACCGCGGGCGAGCACCGGATGGCGATCGAGCCGATCGACGTGATGGCATTCGACGAGGACGGCAAGGTCGCGCACATGAAGGCGTACTGGTCCCCCGCCGACGTCAAGCAGCTGTAGTCGCTCAGTGCACCAGCCACGCGTGGTCGCCGACGTAGAACACCGCGAACCACATTGCGATGTAGTGCAGGAGCGCCGCGATCGCGGTGAAGGCGTGAAAGAACTCGTGATAACCGAACGTCCTGGGCCACGGGTCGGGCCAGCGTAGCCCGTAGAAGATCCCGCCGACGCTGTAGAACACGCCGCCGACGGCCAGCAACACCATCGCTGCCACGCCGGCCTTGTGCAGAATCGTCGGGCAATACCAGACGGCCACCCAACCGAGCAGCAGGTATAGCGGCACACCCAACCAGCGCGGCGCGGTGGGCCAGCACACCTTCAGCAGGATGCCCGCCACCGCGCCGCCCCACACGATCCACAGCACCTCCACGCCGGTCTGCTGCGGCATGGCCAGGCGCGCGAACGGTGTGTAGCTGCCGGCGATGAACACGAAGATCATCGAATGGTCCAGCCGCTTCATGCGCTTGCGCGCCGTCTCGGACGTCCACTGCACCCGGTGGTAGGTGGCGCTGACGGCGAACATCGCAAAAGTGGCCGCCGCGTAGACCAGCGTCGAATGACCGGCGCGCGGCGAGGAGACGGCCCACGACACCGATACCAGGGTGGCGCCGGTAATGATCGCCAGCCACGCGGAGAAGAAGTGAATCCAGCCGCGCATGCGTGGCTTGCTCAGTGCATGGGCCGCACCCTGGGCAAGCTGTTCGACGGGGTTGCCGGGCGCGATGGCCTCGGATTCGCGATCCGGGCTCATCGAATCGGCAGACGTGCTCGTCTGGCTTCTCATGTCTCCTGTGCCCTCGTCTTGCAGGTCGGGGGATTACCAGTGGCTACTTATCACCCACAGTAATCGGCAACGGTCACGGCGTGGTCTCGGCCGCGCGTGACATCGCCCGAATCACAGAGGGGAATTTGGTGCGGCTCACAGTAGGCTGAATCTCCGTGGAAATTATCCCGCCGCGTCTCAAAGAGCCGCTGTATCGCGTCTACGAGTTGCGGCTGCGGCAGGGCCTGGCCTCCGCCAAATCCCACCTTCCCCGTCACATCGCGGTCCTGTGCGACGGCAACCGGCGATGGGCTCGCGACGCCGGCTATACCGACGTCAGCTACGGCTACCGCATGGGTGCGGCGAAGATCGCCGAGATGCTGCGCTGGTGCCAGGAAGCCGGCATCGAGATGACCACGGTCTACCTGCTGTCCACCGAAAACCTGCAACGCGACCCCGACGAGCTGGCGGGACTCATCGAGATCATCACCGACGTCGTCGAGGAGATCTGCGCACCGGCCAACCGCTGGAGCGTGCGCACCGTCGGCGATCTGGAGCTGCTGGGCGAGGAGCCGGCCCGGCGCCTGCGCGGCGCGGTGGAGTCCACACCCGTCGTGGCGACGTTCCACGTCAACGTCGCGGTCGGTTACGGCGGCCGCCGCGAGATCGTCGACGCGGTGCGGGCATTGCTGAGCAAGGAACTCGCCAACGGTGCGTCCGCCGAGGAGCTCATTGACGCGGTCACCGTCGACGGTATTTCCGAAAACCTTTACACCTCTGGGCAACCCGATCCCGACCTGGTGATCCGCACGTCGGGGGAGCAACGCCTCTCCGGGTTCCTGCTGTGGCAGAGCGCGTATTCGGAGATGTGGTTCACGGAGGCGCACTGGCCCGCATTCCGCCGGGTCGATTTCCTGCGTGCGCTGCGTGATTACAGTCAGCGGCACCGCAGATACGGCAAGTAACAGGTCGGCACGCATTGGACCCCGTGCCGATCGCAAGGGCGGCGTGAGCCGGGCGCAGCGGGTCGGCACGCATTGGACCCCGTGCCAAACTAGGTGCATGGCTGCGCTGTCGGCGGTGGTTTTCACGCTGAGCGGGTGGCTGGGGCTGTACCTGCTCGCTCGCGATCCGCGGAAGCCGGTGCTCGTGTTGGCGGCGATCGGGCTGTGCGGTTTCGCGCTCGTGGTGGCGCTGGATGCCGTGCGGACCGCGAGCCCTGCATACGCGCACCTGCTCAGTCGCGTTGAGATCTACCTGGTGACCATTCCCGGCGTGGCGTGGTTCGCGGTGCTCGTCGAGATGTCCCGGCCCAGCGACGGTGGGAGGGCGCGCACCCGCGAGGTGTTGCTGGTCGGCGGGGTCGCCGCGCTGACCCTGTTCGGGGCGACGCTGGCCCGCAGCGTCGAGGGGCCGCTGCGTACGGGCCACTGGCTGATGTTCGCGGTGATCTCGCTGTCCACATTCGGCGCCATGGGCGTCGCGTTACGGCAGCCGCGCCGCCCGCGGTCGGCCGTCGGACTCGCCGTCGTCGCGACGCTGTTCTTCGCGCTGGGCAATGCCATCCTGATCATTCCGCTGGGCCTGGTGCCCAGCTGGGTGGCGCTGGCGTCGACGAGTATCGACGTCCTTTCACTCGGGCTCGCCGTCGCCCTGTGGGACGCGTTCGACGAGGGCCAGGCGTTGCGCGCCGACATGCTGCGCTCGTTCGCCGGCTCGGTGGCGGTGGCAGTGCTGTTCGGCGGCCAGGCGCTGATCGGCCTGGCGCTGACCCGCGGCGACACGGCCGCACAGACCGCGCTGACGGTGCTCTTGTTCACCAGCCTGGCGGTGGCGATCAGCGTGCAGGTGCTTGCCGATCCGCTGGCCGGGGTGCTCGACCGGCTGGCATTCTCCAAATCGCCCGCGCTGCGCGAAGATCGGGCGGCGCTGCGGAACACCGGCGCGGCGCTGCCATTGCGACGGTCGGTGGGTCCGCTCGACCACGTTGACGACGTCACGTTCGCCAGGCTCACTCGCCGCGCCCTGGGCCACTACGGCGACTTGAGCAAGCTGGTCGCCAGCCCGTTGACCGCATTGCCCGTGATCGATGAGCGGCTCGCCGCCCGGGGCGCGCCCGACCATCCGCTGGAGCGGGCCAACGAACTCAAGGCGGTTCTCGCGGACGCGATCGGCCGGCTCAAACCGCGTGACGCCGGCGATTTCGGGACCACCGAGCAGTGGCGCCACTACAACTCGCTGTATTTCCCCTACGTCGTCGGGGTGCGCGCGTACGCGCAAAACGCCACCGCCGCAGGACTGGATCCCACCGCCCGGCAGGCCTGGCATTGGTTGGTCACCGAGGTCCCGCAGCGCTCGCTGCACAACTGGCAGAACGCCGCCGCACGGCTGATCGCCGCCGACCTGCGCGGGCGGGTGCCGGTGCCCAGCGACTAGCGCGATCCTGTGACTGCTGTGGCTGTTGAGCGCCAGACTGGCGTCCGTCGAATAACAATCTCGATTCCTGCTCGCGAACGGGAATAGCTCGGCGAACCCGCTGGTCTTTGTATCCGTGGCAGTAGTTGGCAGTGCCACGAGTCGATATGGCAGTGCGCCGGCGGCACGCTGATGTTCGACCCAATCCGCCATCGCGAGGAGTAATCACATGATGTATGCATCTGGCGCGCCCGGTCTGCAAACCCGCCCCCTCTACGACGCGACCGACTCACTGCTGCGTTTCGCCATGCGCGCCGACGCCACGCTGACGAGCCTGTGCGGTTTGGCGATCGCTTTTCTGGCCGACCCGCTTTCGTCGCTGACGGGCCTGACGTCGCTGCAGGAGTACAGCCTTGGCGCCTTCTTCGTACTGGGCGGCTTGGTTGTCTTCAGCCTCGCGGCGGCGCCGAACCTGCGCCGCGTCGGAATCGGCGTCGTCGTGGCCAACGTCGTGTTCACGCTGGGCGCCATCGTGGCCGCCGAAGCGCTGCCCCTGTCGGCGACGGGGATTGCCGCCACCCTGGCGGGTGGCGTGTACACCGCGGCGTTCGCCGGACTGCAGTACCTCGGGGTGCGTCGGCTCGAGACGGCGTGACCGCTTAGAGCTTGCGCAACCGGAGCCGGTTGATCGAGTGGTCGGCGTCCTTGCGCAGCACCAGGGTGGCCCTGGGCCGGGTCGGCAGGATGTTCTCGACCAGATTGGGCCGGTTGATGGACCGCCAGATCTCGCGCGCCGCCGCGACCGCCTTGGTGTCGTTGAGGGCCGAGTAGTGGTGGAAGTGTGACTCCGGGTCGGCGAAGGCCGTGCCGCGCAGCGACAAGAACCGCGACACGTACCACTGCTCGATGTCTTCGATCCGGGCGTCCACGTACAGCGAGAAGTCGAACAGGTCCGACACCATCAGGGTCGGACCGGTCTGCAGGACGTTGAGGCCCTCTAGGATCAAGATGTCGGGATGGCGCACGACGTGCTTGGCGCCGGGGATGATGTCGTATTTCAAGTGCGAGTAGACCGGTGCGCACGCGTAGTCGCTGCCGGATTTGACCGACGTCACGAACCGCATCAGCGCCCGACGGTTGTAGCTCTCGGGAAAACCCTTGCGGTGCATCAGGTTTCGTCGATCGAGTTCGGCGTTCGGATACAGGAAGCCGTCGGTGGTCACCAGGTCCACCCTGGGGTGGTGATCCCAGCGGGCCAGCAGGGCCTGCAGCACGCGGGCGGTGGTTGATTTGCCGACCGCGACGCTGCCGGCCACGCCGATCACGAACGGCACCGGCCGGTCCGGGTTCTGTTGCGGCTCGCCGAGGAACTCCGCCGTCGCGGCAAACAACCGCTGGCGCGCGGCGACCTGCAGGTGGATCAGCCGGGCCAGCGGCAGGTAGACCTCTTCCACCTCGAGGAGGTCCAGCTGCTCGCCGAGACCGCGCAGGCCAACCAATTCCTCTTCGGTGAGGGCCAGCGGCGTCGACATGCGAAGCGCGCGCCATTGCTTTCGGTCGAACTCCACGTAGGGGCTCGGCTCGCTAAGCCGCGGCATAGTGCAAGTGTTGCAGGGGCGGACGCGCCCCCAACGGCTGGGCTGGCTAAACCGTCGCTGGATAGACTGGCCCCCGTGACTGCTGCACCTGACGCCCGCCCCTCCACGTCCGTCATGTCCGCCGCGCTCGCCGAGGTCGACCCCGACATCGCCGAGCTGCTCGGCAAAGAGTTGGGCCGTCAGCGCGACACCCTGGAGATGATCGCCTCGGAGAACTTCGTGCCGCGCTCGGTGTTGCAGGCCCAGGGCAGCGTGTTGACGAACAAGTACGCCGAGGGCCTGCCCGGCCGGCGCTACTACGGTGGCTGCGAGTACGTCGACGTCGTGGAGAACATCGCGCGGGATCGGGCGAAGGCGCTCTTCGGGGCCGACTTCGCCAATGTGCAGCCCCATTCGGGCGCGCAGGCCAACGCCGCCGTGCTGCAGGCGCTCATGACGCCGGGGGATCGGCTGCTGGGTCTCGACCTCGCCAACGGCGGACACCTGACGCACGGGATGAAGCTCAACTTCTCCGGCAGGCTCTATGAAACCGGCTTCTACGGTGTGGATCCCACGACGCATCTGGTGGACATGGACGCGGTGCGGGCCAAGGCCCTCGAGTTCCGCCCCAAGGTCATCATCGCCGGGTGGTCGGCCTACCCGCGGATTCTGGACTTCGCGGCGTTCCGCTCGATCGCCGACGAGGTCGACGCCAAGCTGTGGGTGGACATGGCCCACTTCGCGGGCCTGGTAGCCGTCGGACTGCACCCCTCGCCGGTGCCGCACGCGGACGTGGTGTCCACGACCGTGCACAAGACGCTCGGCGGTCCGCGTTCCGGCCTGATCCTGGGCAAGCAGGAGTACGCCAAGTCCGTCAACTCCGCGGTGTTCCCCGGCCAGCAGGGCGGCCCGCTGATGCACGTCATCGCGGGCAAGGCCGTCGCGCTCAAGATCGCCGGCACCCCCGAGTTCGCCGACCGGCAGCAGCGCACCCTGTCCGGCGCTCGCATCATTGCCGACCGGCTGACGGCCCCCGACGTCGCCAAGGCCGGCGTGTCGGTGGTCAGCGGCGGCACCGACGTCCACCTGGTGCTGGTGGACCTGCGCAACTCCCCGCTGGACGGCCAGGCCGCCGAGGACCTGCTCCACGAGATCGGCATCACGGTCAACCGCAACGCGGTTCCCAACGACCCGCGGCCGCCGATGGTGACGTCCGGCCTGCGGGTGGGCACCCCGGCGCTGGCGACCCGCGGCTTCGGGGATGCGGAGTTCACCGAGGTCGCCGACATCATCGCCACCGCGCTGGCGGCGGGCAGCGGGGCGGACCTTTCCGCGCTGCGGCAGCGGGTGACGCGGCTGGCCAGGGATTTCCCGCTGTACGACGGTCTCGAGGAGTGGACGCTGGTCGACCGCTAGACGCGTTCGAAAGGACCAAAGTCACCAGTTGCCCGCGACACGGGCCGGGCGATTTCACGAACCTGTGTATGCGAGTTACAGTAACCGCATGGCACAGAAACCTGTAGCTAACGCGCTGACCCTGGAACTCGAGCCGGTGTGCGAAGCCAACATGGATCGCCATCTGAACACCGAGGAACTCTGGTTCGCTCACGACTACGTGCCGTTCGACCGGGGCGAGAACTTCGCATTCCTCGGCGGACGTGACTGGGACCCGTCCGACGCGACGCTGCCCCGTGAGTACACGGACGCCTGCGAGATCCTCCTGCTGCTCAAGGACAACCTGGCCGGCCACCACCGCGAGCTCGTCGAGCACTTCATCCTCGAAGACTGGTGGGGCCGCTGGCTGGGCCGGTGGACCGCGGAGGAGCACCTGCACGCCATCGCGCTGCGCGAGTACCTGGTGGTGACCCGCGAGGTCGACCCCACCGCCAATGAGGAGGCGCGGGTCCAGCACGTCATGAAGGGCTACCGCGCGGACACCTACACCCAGGTGGAAACTCTGGTGTACATGGCGTTCACCGAGCGCACCCACGCCGTCTTCTGCGAGAACCTGGCGGCGAAGCTCGAGGAGCCCATCCTGGCCGGGCTCGTCGACCGGATCGCGCGCGACGAGCGGCGACACGAACTGTTCTTCTCCAACCTGGTCGAGCACTGCCTCGAGTACACCCGCGACGAGACGATCGCGGCGATCGCGGCCCGCGCGGCCGATCTGCAGGTGCCCGGCGCCGACATCGAGTCCTATCGCGACAAGCTGCGCAACGTCGCCGAGGCGGGCATCTTCGACCAACAGCAGCTGCGGCAGGCGATCTCGGATCGCATCACCGCATGGGGTGTGGCCGACGAGCCCGCCCTCAAGCAGTTCGTCATCGGCTAGCCGACCTTCGCCCCGCGCCCGTCGTCGGCGCGCCTGCGCTGCTGCAAAGCGGCGACGAGAGTAGCGTCGATCTCGATGGTCAGCGTCATGCTCAGCTGCCAGGGCGGCACCTCCCGTCACCACAACGGAAGGACCGGCCCCGGTCCTGGTGTCGCAGTTCCCGCCGACATGCCTGTGCGGGTCCGCGCGGGCTTATCCCGCTCGAGGAGCGCTACGTGACCGAAATCCGGACCTACGTGATCGACACCTCCGTGCTGCTGTCCGACCCCTGGGCGTGCAGCCGGTTCGCCGAGCACGAGGTGGTGGTTCCACTGGTGGTGATCAGCGAACTCGAGGCCAAACGGCATCACCACGAGTTGGGTTGGTTCGCCCGTCAGGCGTTGCGTCTGTTCGACGATCTGCGGCTTCTGCACGGACGGCTCGATCAGCCCATTCCCGTTGGGATACAAGGCGGTACGCTTCACGTTGAGCTCAACCACACGGACCCCGCGGTGCTGCCCGCCGGTTTCCGCAGCGACAACAACGACTGCCGTATCCTGAGCTGCGCCGCCAACCTCGCCGCCGAGGGCAAGCGAGTTACGTTGGTCAGCAAGGACATTCCGCTTCGGGTCAAGGCCGCCGCGGTCGGGCTGGCCGCCGACGAGTATCACGCGCAAGACGTGGTGGCCTCCGGATGGTCCGGGATGCGCGAGATCGAGACCGCCACCGAGGACATCGACGCGCTGTTCGCCGAGGGCGAGATCGATCTGACCGAAGCGCGAGACCTGCCCTGCCACACCGGTATTCGGCTGCTTGGCGGCAGTTCGCACGCGCTGGGCCGGGTCAACGCGGATAAACGCGTGCAGCTGGTTCGCGGTGACCGCGAGGCGTTCGGCCTGCGCGGCCGGTCCGCCGAACAGCGGGTGGCGCTCGACCTGCTGCTCGACGAATCGGTGGGCATCGTGTCACTGGGCGGCAAAGCCGGCACCGGCAAGTCGGCGCTGGCCTTGTGCGCGGGCCTGGAGGCCGTGCTCGAACGGCGGACCCAGCGCAAGGTGGTGGTCTTCCGGCCGCTGTACGCCGTGGGTGGTCAGGAGCTGGGCTACCTGCCCGGCAGCGAGAGCGAGAAGATGGGCCCCTGGGCGCAGGCGGTCTTCGACACGCTCGAGGGACTGGCCAGCCCGGCGGTGCTCGAAGAGGTACTCTCCCGCGGCATGCTCGAGGTGCTGCCGCTGACCCACATCCGGGGCCGGTCGCTGCACGACTCGTTCGTCATCGTCGACGAGGCCCAGTCGCTGGAGCGCAACGTCTTGCTAACGGTGCTGTCCAGGCTCGGAGCCGGGTCGCGGGTGGTGCTGACGCACGATATCGCCCAGCGCGACAACCTGCGGGTGGGCAGGCACGACGGGGTCGCCGCGGTGATCGAGAAGCTCAAAGGGCACCCGCTGTTCGCCCACATCACGCTGTTGCGCAGCGAACGGTCGCCGATTGCCGCGCTGGTCACCGAGATGCTCGAGGAGATCGCCGGACCGCAGTGACGGCGCATTTCGGCCGGCCACGCGTTCGATAAACTTCGACGGTGCCGAAAAGACCCGACAGCCAGGCCTGGCGCTATTGGCGCACGGTTGTCGGAGTCGTCGCTGCCGTCGCGGTCCTGGTCATCGGGGGTCTGACCGGTCACGTGACACGCGCCGACAACCTCAGTTGCTCGGTGGTCAAGTGCGTCGCGCTGACGTTCGACGACGGACCCGGCCCATTCGACGGCCGCCTGCTGCAGATCCTGAAGGACAACGACGCGAAGGCCACGTTCTTCGAGATCGGCAACAAGGTGGCCGCGAACCCCGCGGGAGCCAAGCAGGTCGCCGACGCCGGGATGGAGATCGGCAACCACACCTGGGAACACCCCAACATGGTGACGATCCCTCCCGAAGACGTCGCCCCACAGTTCGCCAAGGCCAACGACGCGATCGCCGCCGCAACCGGGCGGACCCCCAACCTGTATCGCCCGGCCGGCGGCTTGTCCAACGACGCCGTGCGCCAGACAGCGGGCCGGTTGGGACTCGCCGAAATCCTCTGGGACGTCATCCCGTTCGACTGGGCGAACGACTCGAACACGGCGGCGACGCGGTACATGCTGATGACATACATCAAGCCGGGCTCGGTGGTGTTGTTCCACGACACCTACTCGAGCACCGTCGACCTGGTCTACCAGTTCATCCCGGTGCTCAAGGCCAACGGCTACCGCATGGTGACGGTCAGCGAACTGCTCGGCCCCCGGGCGCCGGGAAGTAGCTACGGCAGCCGCGAGAACGGGCCGCCGGCAAACGAACTCCACGACATCCCACCCGGTGACATCCCGCCGCTGCCGAACACGTCTTCGCCCAAGCCGATGCCCAACTTCCCGATCACCGACATCCCGGGCCAGAACTCGGGCGGCCCGAACAACGGTGCCTAGCACAAGCTTGTGGGCCCGCGCCGCCGCCCGGCTTCGGAATGGGTGGCCGCGAGCGTCGACGGGGCAACGAAAGTCTGCCCGCCGGTTGGCGATTCAATACGGGATCGACCTCGCGCTGTCCTACGTTCTGGCCGTCATCGAAGCGGCAGCCATCCTGGTTCCACTGCGGGGCCACACGTCGGTCGGAGCCAACGCCGACTTCGCGAAGGCCAACACCGCGGCGGTGTTGGTCCTCGTGTTGTTGGGCATCGTCGGCGTCGCGGCGGCCGCGATGCTGAGTGCGGCTCCGACGCTGCGCTGGTACGCGGCCGGCGCCCAACCCGACCAGGCGCAACGCGAAGCCGCGATGAAGCTGCCCGGCCGCCAGTCGGTAATCCTGTTCGGGGCCTGGGCTGTCAGCGGCGGAATCTTCATGTTGCTGAATTTGGGCGGCGGGGCGCAGCTGCTGCTGCCCATCGCGCTCGGTGTGCTGCTCGGCGGACCCGCGGCCGCCGGCACGGCCATGCTGCTGGCGCAGCGCATCCTGCGCCCCATCATGCGCGCCGCCACCCTGGGCTGCGAGCCGCGGATGGCCGTGCCCGGGGTGTACGCGCGACTGGTCCTGTTGTGGTTTCTGTGCAGCGCCTTCCCCATCGGCGTGATCGCAACCCTGGTCGTCCTTCGCTCGTACGGGTGGCTGATCGAGAAGTCCGCGTCGCTGGATGTACCGATCTTGGTGGTGGCGCTGGCGGCGCTGGTGCTCGGGCTGCCGACCATGATCTTGACGTCGCGATCCATATCCGATCCGCTCGGCGAGGTAGTCGACGCCATGGCGGAGGTCGAACACGGCCGCATCGGGACCTACGTCGGGGCGTACGAACGCTCGCAGATCGGGCGTCTGCAAACGGGTTTCAACCGCATGGTGGCCGGGCTGGCCGAACGCGACCGGTTGCGCGACCTGTTCGGGCGCCACGTCGGGGCGGACGTCGCCCAGCGCGCCATCGACGAGGGCGCATCGCTGTCAGGGGACGTGGTCGAGGCGGCGGTCCTCTACATCGACCTGGTCGGCTCGACGCAGCTCGCGGAAAGCCGTCCCCCGCAAGAGGTTGCCGAGATCCTCAACAATTTCTTCCGCATCGTCGTCAACGCTGTCGATGACCACCACGGGCTGATCAACAAATTCGCCGGTGATGCCGCCTTGGCCGTCTTCGGGGCGCCGTTGCCGACCGGCGAGCCGGCGTCGGCGGCCCTGGCGACAGCCCGCGCCCTGGGCACCCAACTGCGGCGGCTACCGGTCGATTTCGGCATCGGCGTCTCGGCGGGCCGCGTTTTCGCCGGCAACATCGGCGCCGAAAACCGCTACGAGTACACGGTGATCGGCGACGCGGTCAACGAGGCCGCGCGGCTGGCCGACCTCGCCAAGACCGCCGACCGGCGGATCCTGTGTGCGGCGGCGGCCGTCGAGCGGGCCGACGAAACCGAGGCCACGCATTGGGTCGAGTGCTATTCCACCGTTTTGCGGGGGCGATCCGAAGCCACCCACGTGTCGGCGCCGGCCTAGCCGAGCCGCGTCAGGACTTCGCGACCTTCAGCGCGGCGATGATCCGGCCGATGATGTCCGCGGAAGCGGTGTCGCCGATGGGTGTGCTGCCGACGAACACGGTGACCGGCTTGGTGTCGACGGCGATGACGGTCACGGAGTCGCCCTTGACGTTGCGGGTGCGGTCGGCGATCGTGACGTCGGCGTCGGCGCGGGCGGCCTTGGTCCCGTCGACGGTGATCGACGACGTCTTCGTCGGTCCCAGCGTGGGCGAGGCATTCGCGTATCCGGGCCCGTTGGCGACGCACTGCAACAACTTCGACGCCTGCGCGGTGACGTCCACGCTGGTGACGAAGTTGGTGACGCCGACCTCGGCAGTCATCATCCACTGACTGGCCCCGGGCACTTCCTGGGCGACGCCCACGGCGCCGATCAGGTTCGGACTCTGGTCGTCGGAGTACACCGCCCAGTTGGGCGGCACCGAGTTGGCCGGGAACGAGAGCTTGCCGGCGGCGATCGAGTCGGTCCGCGGTATCTCACCGCCGGACACGTTCGGGGTGCAATCGCTGGCGGTCTGCTGACCCTTCGGTTGGCTGGTGGCGCTGCTGGACGGCGAGGGTGCGGCGGTCGGGGACGTGCCGTGGCTGCCGCCGCGCATCACGATCAGCGTTGCCACCAGCGCGATGACGGCCAGGATGACGAGGCCACCGATGATCAGCCAGGGCAGCTTTGAGCCGGGGCCGCCCGGCGGGGGCCCGGGCGGGTATGGCCCGGGCGGGAACTGCTGTCCCGCTTGCGGATACGGAGGGGGCGGATACTGGTAGGGGCCGGTCGGCGGGTACGGCGGCGGGCCGCCCTGCGGCTGCCCGCCCCAATAAGGTTGCTGGCCGTACGGATTTCCGTACGGTCCCTGGCCGTAGGGGCCACCGGGAGGAGTCGTCATTTCTGCACCACCCCGCTTACTTCGCCGGCTTGACCTTGGCCATCGCCAAGACATCCAGGCGACGGTCCAGTTCTTCCTCCGACAGCTTGTCGCCGATCAGGCCGCGGTCGATCACGGCCTGGCGAATCGTCTTGCGCTCCTTGAGGGCCTGCTTGGCCACCGCGGCCGCCTCCTCGTAGCCGATCGCCGAGTTCAACGGCGTCACGATCGACGGCGACGACTCGGCCAGCTCGCGCAGGTGATCGACGTTGGCGACCAGTCCGGTAATGCACCGGTCCGCGAACAGCCGTGACACGTTGGTCAGCAGCTTGAAGGACTCGAGAATGTTGCGGGCCATCATCGGGATGTACACGTTGAGCTCGAACGCACCGGACAGGCCGCCGACGGCCACCGCGGCGTCGTTGCCGATCACCTGGGCGGCCACCTGCGTAACCGCTTCCGGCAGAACGGGATTAACCTTGCCGGGCATGATCGAGCTACCCGGCTGCAGGTCGGGCAGCTGGATCTCCGCCAGGCCGGTCAGTGGGCCCGATCCCATCCAGCGGATGTCGTTGGCGATCTTGGTCAACGACACCGCGATGGTGCGCAGCGCGCCGGAGGCCTCGACCAGGCCGTCGCGCGCCGCTTGAGCCTCGAAAGAGTTGGCGGCCGTGCGCAGTTCGTTCAGGCCGGTGGAGGCGATCAACGTCTCGACGACCTTGGCGCCGAAGCCGTCGGGCGCGTTGAGGCCGGTGCCGACCGCGGTCCCGCCGATCGCCAGCTCGCCGAGCCGCGGCAGCGTGGCGCGCACCCGCTCGATCCCCGCCTCGATCTGGCGGGCGTAGCCGCTGAATTCCTGGCCGAGGGTCACCGGAACGGCGTCCATCAGGTGGGTGCGACCCGACTTGACCACGGTGTGCCACTCGCGGGCCTTGGCGTCCAGCGCTTCATGCAACACCTCGAGCGCAGGGATCAGGTGACGCACCGCGGCCTCGGTCGCCGCGATGTGGGTGGCGGTCGGGAAGGTGTCGTTGGACGACTGCGACATGTTCACGTCGTCGTTGGGGTGCACCGTGACACCGTTGGTGGCGGCGATGCTCGCGATCACCTCGTTGGTGTTCATGTTGGAGCTGGTGCCCGACCCGGTCTGGAAGACGTCGATGGGGAACTGGTCGTCGTGTTGGCCATCGGCGATTTCGGCGGCCGCGGCGATGATGGCGTCTGCCTTCTCCGGAGCCAGCAACCCGAGGTCCTTGTTGACCTGCGCGCAGGCGCCCTTTAGCAGGCCCAGCGCGCGGATCTGGGTGCGCTCCAGGCCCCGGCCCGAGATGGGGAAGTTCTCCACGGCGCGCTGGGTTTGCGCGCGCCACAACGCCTTTGCGGGTACCCGGACCTCGCCCATGGTGTCGTGTTCGATGCGGTATTCGGTATCGGTGGCGCTATCGGCCATAGGTGGCAGTCCTCGCTGGGTTCGGTCAGGGCAGGGGATAGGCGGCAGTGCTATCGCCGGTGAAGTCGATGGCGGAGTACTCGTTGAGCTTCGAGAGCCGGTGATAGGCCTCGATCATGCGGACGGTGCCCGACTTCGACCGCATCACGATCGACTGTGTGGTGCAGCCGCCGGGGTAGTACTGCACGCCCTTGAGCAAGTCGCCGTTGGTCACCCCGGTAGCGCAGAAGAAGACGTTCTCGCCGGACACCAAGTCCTCGGTGGTCAGCACCCGATCGACGTCGTGGCCGGCGTCGATCGCCTTCTGGCGTTCCTCGTCGTCCTTGGGCGCGAGCTGCGCCTGGATGGCACCACCCATGCACCGGATCGCGGCGGCTGCGATGATGCCCTCCGGGGTGCCGCCGATCCCGGCCAGCATGTCGGTGCCCGACAGGTATCGGCAGGCCGAGATGGCGCCGGCGACGTCACCGTCGGTGATCAGCCGGATGCGGGCCCCGGTTGCGCGGACGTCCTCGATCAGTTGGGCGTGCCGCGGGCGGTCCAGGATGCACACCGTCATGTCGCGCACGGACAACGCCTTGGCCTTGGCGACCGCGCGGATGTTCTCGGCGATCGGCGCGGTGATGTCCAGCACCTGCGCGGCCTCGGGACCCACCGCGATCTTGTTCATGTAGAACACCGCCGACGGGTCGAACATCGCGCCGCGGTCGGCCACCGCCAGGACCGAGATGGCGTTGGTCATGCCCTTGCTCATCAGCGTGGTGCCGTCGATGGGGTCGACGGCGAAGTCGACTTCCGGGCCGTCGCCGTTGCCCACCTCCTCGCCGTTGTAGAGCATCGGGGCCTGGTCCTTCTCGCCCTCGCCGATGACCACCACGCCGCGCATCGACACCGTGTTGACCAGTTCACGCATCGCGTCGACCGCCGCGCCGTCGCCGCCTTCTTTGTCGCCGCGGCCCACCCAGCGGCCGGCGGCCATGGCGCCGGCTTCGGTCACCCGGACCAGTTCCAGGGCCAGGTTGCGGTCCGGGGCTTCACCACGTGGCCGTCCAGGTGGGCGGTTGCCCTCAACTGTCATGGTTGGAGATTGTCCCAGAAGCTGATCGGTCTGCTCGAACTGGGATACTCGGGGGATGACCGAAGAGCCGCCGCTGAATGCCAGCTCGGAGGCCCGAGTAGCCGGCGAGCCGGCTCCCGCCGCCGGACCGACTGCCAGGCCGGCCAAACCGCGGTTGCTGCAGGACGGCCGCGACATGTTTTGGTCACTGATTCCGCTGGTCATCGGATGCATCTTGCTGGCCGGCCTGGTGGGCATGTGCTCGTTCCAGCCCGGCAGCCACCAGGGCGCCGTCCCCTCCTACGACGCGCCGGCGGCGCTCCGGGCCGATGCCGCGACGCTCGGCTATCCCATTCGGCTGCCCAAGCTGCCCGCGGGCTGGCAGGCCAATTCCGGCAGCCGCGGCGGCATCCAGGGCGGCCGCGTCGATCCCTCGACCGGCCAACGGCTGAACGCGACCACCTCGGTCGTCGGCTACATCAGCCCCACCGGGATGTATTTGAGCCTCACCCAGAGCAATGCCGACGAGGACAAACTGGTGGGCTCGATTCATTCGTCGGCGTACCCGGCCGGGACGGTCGACGTCGCGGGGACCCACTGGGTGGTCTACAACGGCGCCGGCCAAAGCGGGGCGGATGCCGAGCCGGTGTGGACCACCCGGCTCACCGGCCCGTCCGGGACCACCCAAATCGCGATAACCGGTGCCGGCAACACCGATCAGTTCCGTACGCTGGCCTCGGCGACGCAATCGCAGCCGCCGTTACCCGCGCGCTGAAGAAAGGCCGAGCGTGACTGCACCCCAAGCGGATCTGTCCGGATGGTCGGCGGCGCCGTTCAGCGGAGGCGGCTACACCCACGACGTCTACCGCAAGGGCAGCGGCCCGGGGGTGGTGCTGATTCCGGAGATACCCGGGATCCATCCCGGTGTGCTGGCCCTGGGCAATCACCTGGTGGACAACGGCTTCACCGTCGTCATGCCGTCGCTGTTCGGTGAGCCGGGCAGGCCCAAGACGGTCGGGTACATCGCCTCCTCGATCAGCCGGGCCTGTGTGGCAAAAGAATTCGCGGCGTTCGCGACCAACAAGCAGCGGCCGGTGTCGATGTTCCTGCGCGCGCTGGCCCGTGACCTCAATGCGTCGACCCCGGGCAAGGGCGTCGGCGTGATCGGCCAATGCTTCACGGGCGGTTTTGCGCTGGCCGCCGCGGTCGACGACGCCGTCCTTGCCCCGGTCCTTTCGCAGCCGTCGGTACCGCTGCCGCTGGGGCGCGCGCGGCGCCGCGACCCCGGCCTGAGCGAATCCGAACTGGCCACCGTGGCCGATCGCTGCGCCAACGACGGCCTGTGCGCGATGGGTCTGCGGTTCAGCGAGGACAGCGCCGTGCCCCGCGAACGGTTCGCTGCGCTCAAGGAGCGGCTCGGTGACGCGTTTGAGGTCATCGAGATCGACTCGGGGCCGGGCAATGTGGGCGGGTTCAGCAAGCTGGCGCACTCCGTGCTGACCGACGAGGTACGCGAAGTCGACGGTCAGCCGGCGTACGAGGCCCGCAAGCGAGTGGTCGAGTTCCTCACCCAGCGCCTCGGCTAGGAAAGCGCCCCACGCATGACGACTACGACCAGTGACCGGGTGGTCGAGACCACCTTCGGCCCCGTGCGCGGCGTCGATGACGGCCGCGTCAGCGTGTGGAAGGGCATTCGGTACGCCGCACCGCCCATCGGCGACCTGCGCTTCCGGAAACCGCAGCCGCCGGAGACGTGGACCGAGGTCGCCGACGCCACCGCCTTCGGTCCCGCCTGCCTGCAGCCGGTCTTTCCCAACATGCCGCTCGATCTGGGCGCGCCGCAGGGCGATGACTGCCTGCGGCTGAACATCTGGGCGTCGTCGGACACCGAACCCGGAGACGGAAAGCCGGTGATGGTCTGGCTGCACGGCGGCGCCTACGTCCTGGGATCCGGCAGCCAGGTGCTCTACGACGGCCGTCGACTGGCCTGCGGCGGCAGTGACGGCGGGGTCATCGTGGTGACGGTCAACTACCGGCTCGGGGCACTGGGCTTCGTCGACCTCTCGTCGCTCGATACGGGTCGCGCGCGTTTCGACTCGAACATCGGGCTGCACGACGTGCTGGCCGCCCTGCGCTGGGTGCGCGACAACATCGCGGCGTTCGGCGGTGACCCCGCCCGGGTCACGCTTTTCGGGGAATCCGCCGGCGCCGGCATCGTCACGACGCTGCTCGCCGCCCCGGCCGCCGAGGGCCTGTTCTCGGCCGCGATCGCCCAAAGCTCCCCGGCCACATCGGTTTACGACCGCGAACGGGCCCGCCGGGTCACAACGAGCCTGCTCGACAAGCTGGGGATCGCCGAGTCTGACGCGCGGCGGCTGCTGGAGGTGCCCGACGCCGCGATACTGTCCGCTTCCCAGCAGGTGTTCGACGAAGTGCCGGTGCGCAACCCGGGCACCCTCGCGTTCGTCCCGATCGTCGACGGTGACCTGCTGCACGACTACCCGGTCAAGGTGGCGCAGGAGGGCCGTTCGCACCCCGTTCCGTTGATCATCGGCACCAATAAGCATGAGGCGGCGCTGTTTCGGCTGATGAGGTCGCCGCTGATGCCGATCACACCGCACGCGATCACGTCGATGTTCTCCCAGATCGCCGCCGAGCAGCCGGACCTGCAATTGCCGACCCCGGAGGAGATCGGTTCGGCGTACTCGCATTCGCGCCTGCGCCGCAAGGCCCGCAGCATGAGCATCGCGACCGACGTCGGGTTCCGGATGCCGTCGGTGTGGCTGGCCGAAGGGCACAGCGCGGTGGCGCCGGTGTATCTGTACCGGTTCGACTACTCGACGCCGCTGCTGAAGGTGCTCTTGGTCCGCGCCGCGCACGCCACCGAATTGCCTTACGTCTGGGGCAATCTCGGGGCGCCGAAGGATCCCACGCTGAAATTGGGCGGCAGCAAAACCGCCAAGGCGGTCTCCAAGAGAATGCGCACCCGGTGGATCAACTTCGCCGCGCGGGCGAAGCCCGCGGGCCCGGACGGCGAGCCGGACTGGAGGCCCTACCAAGAGGCCGATCGCGCCTGCATGATCATCGACAAGCGCGACACCGTCGCGCACGATGTCGACGCGAACATCCGGGCCGCCTGGGGCAGCGAGATGGTGGGTTTCCGGTAGGTCCGGCTCTAGCGCGGTCCGCTCACCGTCGGCTTGGCGTCGCTGTTGCCTTGCAGCGCTTGGGCCTTCATCCGATTGAACATGTCGACGTAGTAGGGCAGGCATTCCGCCATGGCCTGTTCGGTGGTAAACGGGGGCTCATAGCCTAGGTCGCGGCGCGCCTTGGCGATCGAGAAATAGTTGTCCAGGTAGAGCCGCTCGACGGCCAGCGGCTCGAGCAGTGGCGCCGGTATGCCGAAGCGGAAATGCAGCCGCTGCCAACCGGTCATCGCCGCGCGGACCATGGGGCCATTGACCCGTACCCGGGGCCAGTTCACGCCACAGGCCTCGACCACCGGCCGCGCGAACTCGAACATGTTGATCGGTTCGTCGTCGTTGATGAAGTACGCCTGACCCGGTGCGGTGCCGCCGGGGACGAGGTGCTGGGCGGCCAGGATGAAACCCTGAATCAGGTTGTGCACATAGGAGTTATCCAGTCGCGCCGACTTGCGGCCGATCAGCACCTTGACGTGGCCGGCGATCACGCTTTCGAACAGCCTGCGGAACATCGTCTGGTCACCGCGACCCCAGATCCCGCTGGGCCGGATCGCGCACGTCAGCATGTCGCCAATGCCGTTCTGCGACAGCACGAACCGCTCGGCGACGACCTTCGTCTCGGTGTAGAGGTCGTTGAACCGGTTGGTGTAGGGGAGCGTCTCGTCGCCGCCAGGGATGTTCTGGCCGCCCATCACGACGCTGTTGGACGAGGTGTAGACGAAGCGCTTCACCCCGGCCGCCTGCCCGGCGTGCACCAGGTTCTCGGTGCCACCGACGTTGACGCCGAAGCTGCGCTGCCGGTATGCGTCGGTCACCGACGCGCCACCCATCAAATCGATGATCGCCGCGGTGTGAAAGACGGTGTCGATGCCGTCCACCGCTCGGGCGCAGACGGCGGTGTCGGTGATGTCGCCCTCGAGCACCTCCAGGTGCGCGTGCTGCGCAAGCGGTGAGGGCGCGCGGTCGAACGAGCGCACGTGGTGGCCACGGTCCAGCAGGGTGGTGACCAAGTTGGCGCCGACGAACCCGGAGCCGCCGGTGACCAGGACGCGCCCGAGCTCGGTGGTCAGTGATGCATCAGCCATGTGCCGAAGCATAACTGAAACGTGTTCCAATTTCGAAAGTGGTCATAACTCCTGTTTCGCGAAATGGCCGAAATCAGGCGTCGTCCGCTTGGCCGGCCGCGAGCGCATCCTCGATTCGCTTGCGGGCTCCAGCTAAGTGCTGTTCGCACCGTTTCGCCAGTTCTTCGCCTCGTTCCCACAACTTGAGCGACGTGTCGAGGTCCAAGCCCCCCTGCTCTAGCAGGCGGACCACTTCGATCAGTTCATCCCGGCACGCTTCATAGCCGAGGTTACTAATAGGCGTAATTGACTGCTCATTTTCACCAGCCATCGGTCTGCCCTTCGCTCACCGCAGCGATCGCGCCGTCGGCGACCCGCACCCGTAGGCGCCTGCCGGCGGGCGCGTCGGCGACCGACCGCAGCACCGCCGGGGGCCCGGAGTCCGGCACCGCCTGCACTACGGCATAGCCGCGGGCCAGCGTGGCCGCCGGGCCCAGCGTCGCCAGGCGCGCCTTCAGGTGACCGACGCGTTCCGTCTCGCCGGCGGCCAGACGGGTGATGTCGCGGCGGATCGCCGACCGGGCGCGGTGAACCTCATCGGCCCGCGCCGTCAGCGCCGTCAGCGGTTCGGCGAGCACCGGTCGGCTGCGGACCTGGGCCAACGCGCGTTGTTCGCGAGCCACCCAATTGCGCAACGCCTGCGCGCTTCGCCGGCGCAGGTCCTCGATCAGGCGCTGCTCGGCAGCGGTGTCGGGCACCACCTTCTTCGCCGCGTCGGTGGGGGTGGCGGCCCGCAGGTCGGCAACCAGGTCACACAACGGATTGTCGGGTTCGTGACCGACCGCGCTGATGACCGGGGTTCGGCACGCCGCGATAGCGCGACACAACGTCTCGTCGGAGAACGGCAACAGGTCCTCGACGCTACCGCCGCCGCGGGCCACCACGATGACGTCGACCTCCACGTGCCTGTCGAGTTCGTACAGCGCTTCGACGATCTGCGCCACCGCGTTGGGTCCCTGGACCGCGGTGTTGCGCACGGCGAAACGCACCCCGGGCCAGCGTCCGGTGGCGACTGTCGTCACGTCGCGTTCGGCGGCACTGGCCCGGCCCGTGATCAGGCCGATCATGTTGGGCAGAAAGGGGATTGGTCGCTTGAGTCGGGGGTCGAAGAGCCCTTCGGCGTCCAACAGCCGGCGCAGCCGATCGATCCGCGCCAGCAGCTCGCCCACACCGACGGCGCGAATCGCGCTGAGCCGCAACGAGAACGTTCCCCGACCGGTGTAAAACGACGGCTTGCCGCAGACCACCACCTGCGTGCCCTCGGTCAATTTCACCGGCGCGTTGGCCACCAGGTCGCGCGAACAGGTCACGGTCAGCGACATGTCGGCGGCCGGGTCGCGCAACACCATGAACACCGTCTTGGAGTCGGGTCGCGCGCTGATCTGGGCCAGCTGGCCCTCGACCCATACCGTGCCGAGCCTGTCGATCCAGCCGGCGACCCGAATTGCCACCGCGCGCACCGGAAATGGGTTCTCGGCGGAGTTCGGTTCGGACTGTGGGGCCGGGGTCACTTCGCGTTCGCGCGGGTGATCCTATTGGCGAGCAGCGTCTGGAAAGGCGCGCGGGCCTTGGTGGCCTGCTCGTATGCCAGCAGGTCTTCGAGTTCGTCGACGCTCAGCGACTGCAGGCGGGCGCGCAGCTGCGCCAGCGTCAGCGCCGCGTAGTCCAGCTCGGTCACCACCGACGGTTGCGGAACCGACGGCGCGTCCGAGGATTTCCTGCCCTGCTTCAAGGGGGCGGCATCCGACGCGGCGTCGGCGAGCGAGTACAACGCGAACCGCCCCTCGGTTCGGCGGTCGCCCTCGCCGATACCGTCATCGACCGGTCCGGGCGCTTCGAAGGCCTCGGGCAGGTCCTCGTCGAACGTCGCCCATTCCGGCTGCTCGTCCTTCGGCGGAAAGATGCTCTCCAGGGTGCTGTCACCCTTGATCGCCAGCTCCGCGAGGTTCTGCTGAAATCGCATCACAAGGTGCGCCGCCTGACTGGCTAATGTCATGGGGTACATCAAGATGGTTTTCGGCAGCTTCATGGTCTCCTCGACGGCGACTGTGGCCGCGCCGACCAATAGCCGAACTCCATACGGTGCAGTAGCCATGGGTCCAAGATTGCCTTAAGCGACGGCTAACTCCAAGCCCGCCGGCGCGAGCTGGCAAGCCCGTGTCCGCAGAACGTACCCTGGGTGTCATGCCGCCGACTGTCGACATGGGAATTCCCGGCGCGTCCAGCTCGGTAGCCAGCGATCCAGCCCGCAAGCGAGTGCTTCTGGCCGAGCCGCGTGGTTACTGCGCGGGCGTGGATAGAGCCGTCGAAACGGTCGAACGCGCGCTGGAAAAGCACGGCCCACCGGTGTATGTGCGCCACGAGATCGTGCACAACCGGCACGTGGTGAACACGCTGGAAAAGGCGGGCGCGGTGTTCGTCGAGGAGACCGACGAGGTCCCCGAGGGTTCCATCGTCGTGTTCTCCGCGCACGGGGTCGCACCCACCGTGCACGCGGCGGCCGCCGCACGCAACCTGCACACCATCGACGCCACCTGCCCGCTGGTGACCAAGGTGCACAACGAGGCCAGGCGGTTCGCCCGCAACGACTACGACATCCTGCTCATCGGCCACGAGGGCCACGAGGAGGTCATCGGGACCGCGGGCGAGGCGCCCGACCATGTGCAGCTGGTCGACGGGGTCGCCGCCGTGGACAACGTGACGGTCCGGGACGAGAACAAGCTGGTCTGGCTGTCGCAGACCACGCTCTCGGTCGACGAGACCATGGAGATCGTCGACCGGCTGCGCCAACGGTTCCCGAAGCTGCAGGATCCGCCGAGCGATGACATCTGTTACGCGACACAGAACCGGCAGGTCGCCGTCAAGGCCATGGCCCCCGAGTGCCAGCTGGTGATCGTCGTCGGGTCCCGGAACTCCTCGAACTCGGTGCGGCTGGTCGAGGTGGCCCTGGGCGGCGGCGCCGGCGCCGCCCACCTTGTCGACTGGGCCGACGATATCGAGCCCGCATGGCTGGACGGGGTGACCACCGTGGGCGTGACCTCCGGCGCGTCCGTCCCCGAGGTCCTGGTGCGCGGTGTTCTGGAGCGGCTCGCCGATTACGGCTACGACGTGGTGCAACCGGTCACCACGGCACAGGAAACCCTGGTGTTCGCGTTGCCGCGCGAGATCCGGTCACTGCTCTGACAGGCCGGGCGCCCTGTGGCGCTCAGCCCTCGTATTCCCATTCCGTCGGGGGTCGCTGAGGCCGGCCGTACGTCCGTGATCGGTTCCGCCGCTCGGCCGCGGCCTCGTCTGGCGCGCTGGCCCCCCGGTAGCGGACCTGCGAGATGGGGTGATGCGTCCCCTTGTTGCCGTTCGGCGCGGGGCGGCGGCGCCTCGGCTCATACAAGGGCTCATAGCGGTCGTAGCCGCCGAACAGCTCCGGGGCCCCGGGCGGGTCATATGGGTCGTATCCATCGAAACGGCTGCTCCGCGAGCTCGGCTCCTCGTAGGGCCGCTCGTAGGGGCTGCGGCGGCTGCGCGGCTCGCGACGGCCTTCCCGGGGCGACTGGCCGCGCGCGTCCGGATCGGCA
>NZ_LZJZ01000073.1 GCF_001667585.1 Mycobacterium sp. E2733 | reverse complement strand
CAGCTGCCGGCGCGCCCTCTCACAGCGCTCCAACATCACCAGCTGCTGCCGGACAGTCAACGCCTCCACCGGCAACGGCGCGGGCACGAGCCAAGGCTGCATCAAGATCGTCGAACACCACCTCGACGTCGGGATGACTACCTGGACTCACACCCCCAAACTAGCCACCCCCACCGACAAAAATGCCCTGAAAATCGCCACAGATGCACACTCGCGCAGAATCTTTCGTCAGAAATTCAGCCCCGAGAACATGACGCGATTCGGATCGTACTTCTGCCGCACGGTCGTCAGCCGCGACAGGTTCGAGCCGAAGTAGCGTGCCGGCGCGGCATTGGCCTCCAGATAGTTGACATATCCGCCGACCGAAATCTGTTGCACGGCTTGGTGCGCGGAACTCAGCCAGCTGTTCGCGGCGCTGACCTGGCTGCTGGAGGGTTCGACGTACCACTGCAACACTGCCGACTGATTGCGCCACGGGAACGCCGTCTCACCCGCGGCCACGTCCGCAGCGGCGCCACCGAGCGGGTCGACGAGGACCGATGCCTGCCCGGCGCCCGACGGCCACTGCCCTATCGCGGTGGCAATGGCATGGGCCGCAGCAGAATCCACCGGGCCGATGACGTCGGAACCGGCCACGAAGGAGCGCGCCGGAGGATTGGCGCTGCCGCCGGCCAGGAACATCAACAGGTCCGTGCGGTTCATCGACTTGTTCGAAACCGAACTGGGCGCCACCCCAACCGCGGACTTGATCGCGTCGACCACTCCCGACCCCGCGCCCGCCGGGCAGGTGGCGAGCACATGGCAATTCGGCGCGGAGCCGACCATGAGATCGACTATGCCCCAAGTGTTTCGATCGGCTGAACTGAGCCAGGACTGCCACCCGACGAGCACCTGGGTGGCCGACGCGGGCGGGAAATCGAGCCGCACGACGTCGCTGTCGGCCGTCGCGAAGGTCGAGAACGTCATCGACGTCGTCACCCCGAAATTGCCGCCACCACCGCCGCGCAGCGCCCAAAACAGATCCGGGTTGTCGTTGGCGGAGGCGGTCACCACGTCGCCGCTGGGCAACACGACCGTAGCCGACTGCAGCGCGTCACAGGTCAGGCCCGCGTGCCGGGTGTCGGGCCCTATCCCACCGCCCAGCGCGAGTCCCGCGACGCCGACGGTCGGGCACGTACCGCCGGGTATCGCCCGACCGGCGCCGGCCAATGCCTGATGGATCGCGTACAGGGTGGTGGCCGGGGTGACGGTGACATTGTTGCCGTCGAAGTTGGCGCCACCCGGAAGCCCACGCAGGTCCAGTACCAACGTGCCGTCGGCGCTCGACGCACCGACGTATGAATGCCCGCCGCCGCGCGGGGCGACCTTGAGGTTGTTGGCGGTCGCGAACGCGACCGCCTTCTGCACGTCCGCCTGCGACGAAACCGTCACGACAGCAGCGGGACTGGAGTTGTCATAGAATGAGTTGAAAACCTTTTTACTGGTTGAGAATTGAGTGGCGTTGGTCGGCAGGACAACGGTGCCGCTGATGGAGGAGGCCAGCCCGCCCCATCCGACAACGGGATCCGCGGCCGCCCGCGCTGTGCGCAAAACCGCGCCGGTAGCCAGCATTCCGACGGCGCCGCGAAGAAAGGTCTGGCGCGAGATGTCCCTCTGCAACCAGGAGTCGGCCGGACGGCTGCGATTCGTCGTCATGTGCGGAGATCCTTAAACATTTTTCACCGAAAATCCCGGAGCTTACGGCCGTGTCAGATCACAGTGTGGCCTCGATCCGCCGAGGGCCTTGACGGCGTACGCACCCCAATAATCGACGTTTGAGCCGCGGCGACCTCACGAAACGCCTTTTTGTGCGAACCTTTACCCCACCGTGTCGCAAACGTGACCGTGATAGCTCAGAGTTCCTAACGTGATTCGAGTGCCCTCGGCGCACTCCACGATTGAGGGGGAGGCTGCATGAAGGCACTGGCGCGAACGCATGACTGGATCTGGTTATTTCGGAACCAGCCCCTGACCGTTCGCCTGCTGGCCGCAGTCGCCGGACTGCTCACCGCGGCGTCGGCGTTCGCCGCGCCGGCTGGGGCGGACAACCCCGACGACAACTTCATCGACGCGCTCAATCACGCCGGAATCGACTTCGGCGAACCCGGAAACGCGATGTCGGTCGGTCAGTCCATTTGCCCGATGCTCGCCCAGCCGGGGGGTAACTTCGCCGCGGCCGCGTCCAGCGTGTCCGGCCGGGGCATGTCCCCCATGATGGCGCGCATGTTCACCACCATCGCGATACAGACCTACTGTCCCGAGCAGATGGCGAACCTGGCCAGCGGCAATCTGTCCGGCGTGGTGCCGCAGATGCCCGGAACGCCCGGAATGCCCGGGCAGATACCGGGAATGGCTGGGCAGATGCCCGGGATACCGGGGCAGATCCCGGCGGTGCCGGGTTTCTAGCGGGTGCCCAGCGGATCGATGGTCCACGCGATGTAGACCATTGCTCCCGCGACCACTGCGGTGGTGATGAAGTCAATTCCCTTGCTGCGCACCGCCAAAAGACCGGACCGATCATCGGACAGCACTAGTCGCAGCGCCGCCGCCAGACCGACACCGATACCGATCAGCAGCGAACCGCGCCGCCAGAAGCTGGCCCCCACCAGCGCGAGCGCCGTGGCGAAAGTCAAGCCGACCAGCAGGATTGGCCACTGGGCCCTGACGACGGACCTCGCGCTCATTTGCGCTCGGCCAGTTCGACCACGTTGCTCAGCAGGAACGCCCGGGTCAACGGGCCGACTCCACCGGGATTCGGCGACACGTGGCCGGCGACCTCCCAGACATCGGGGTGTACATCGCCGACCAGTCCGTCGTCGGTCCGGCTGACGCCCACGTCGACGACCGCGGCACCCGGACGCACCATGTCGGCTTTCAGCATGTGCGGCACCCCGACGGCGGCCACCACGATGTCCGCCTGCCTGGTGTACGCGGCCAGATCGCGAGTTCCGGTGTGGCACAACGTCACCGTGGCGTTCTCGGAACGGCGGGTCAGCAGCAGCCCCAACGGGCGACCGACCGTCACGCCGCGGCCGATGATGACCACGTGGGCCCCCGCGATCTCGACGCCGTAGCGCCGCAGCAGGTGCACGATCCCGCGCGCGGTACACGGCAGCGGCGCCGGGACGCTGAGCACCAGCCGGCCCAGGTTCGTCGGGTGCAGTCCGTCCGCGTCCTTGTTCGGGTCGACACGCTCCAGCGCCGCGTTCTCGTCCAGGTGCTTGGGCAGCGGCAGCTGCACGATATAGCCGGTGCAGTCTGGGTTGGCGTTCAGCTCGTCGATGGTGTCTTCCAGCGTCGCCGTGCTGATGTCGGCCGGCAGGTCGCGGCGGATCGACGTGATGCCGACCTTGGCGCAGTCCGCATGCTTGCCCCGGACGTAGGCCTGCGACCCAGGATCGTCACCGACCAGGATGGTGCCCAGTCCGGGGGTGCGACCCGACGCCGTCAGTGCGGCCACGCGTTGTTTGAGGTCGACGAAGATCTCATCACGGGTGGCCTTGCCGTCCAGTGTGATTGCGCCCACGCCTGACAGTCTGGCAGACGTCGACAATGGCGACCCGCCGCGCCCGGCTTCGCCGCGCTTGCGGTCGCCACGGTGCCCAATGATGGCGACCCGACGCGCCCGGCTTCGCCGCGCTTGCGGTCGCCATTAAGCTCCCGATATGTCTACCCCTCCGGACGTGTTCAGCCCCGCCAAGCTTGGCCCGATCACGCTGCGCAATCGCACCATCAAGTCGGCGACATTCGAGGCCCGAACGCCCGACACCCTGGTGACCGACGACCTGATCGAATACCACCGGCTGCCCGCGGCCGGCGGCGTCGGCATGACGACCGTCGCCTACTGCGCCGTCTCCCCCGGCGGCCGCACGGAGGGCAACGGGATCTGGATGCGGCCGGAGGCGGTGCCCGGTTTTCGCCGGCTCACCGACGCGATCCACGCCGAGGGCGCGGCGGTCAGCGCGCAGATCGGCCACGCCGGCCCGGTCGCCAACGCCAAATCCAATAAGGCCAAGGCGCTGGCGCCCGTGCGGTTCTTCAATCCCATCGGAATGCGGTTCGCCAAGAAGGCGACCCGCGACGACATCAAGGACGTCATAGAGGGGCACGCCAACGCGGCCCGCCTGGCCATCGAGGCCGGGTTCGACGCGGTCGAAATCCACTTGGGCCATAACTACTTGGCGAGCTCATTTCTGTCTCCGTTGATCAACCGCCGCGACGACGAGTTCGGCGGGTCGCTGGAGAACCGGGCGAAGGTGGCCCGCGGCATCGTCATGGCCGTTCGCCGCGCCGTGGAAAAGGAGGGCACGCCCATCGCGGTCACCGCGAAGCTGAATATGGCCGACGGCGTCCGCGGCGGCATCAGCACCGACGAGTCGCTGACCACGGCGAAGTGGCTGCAGGACGACGGCGGCCTGGACGCCATCGAACTCACCGCGGGCAGCTCGCTGGTCAACCCGATGTACCTGTTCCGCGGCGACGCGCCGCTCAAGGAGTTCGCCGGCGCGTTCAAACCGCCGCTGAATTGGGGCATGCGCATGACGGGCAAGAAGTTCCTGCGCGAGTATCCCTACCGCGAGGCCTATCTGTTGCGCGACGCCAAGCTGTTCCGCGCCGAGCTGACGATGCCGCTGATCCTGCTCGGTGGCATCACCAACCGGGAAACGATGGACCTGGCGATGGCCGAGGGCTTCGAATTCGTCGCGATGGCCCGGGCGCTGCTGGCCGAACCGGACCTGATCAATCGGATCGCCGCCGACGGCGACCAACACAGCGTGCGTTCGGCGTGCACGCATTGCAACCGGTGCATGCCCACGATCTACACCCGGACGCGTTGCGTGGTCACGGGTGCGCCGGATGTTTTGACGGGCAATCGGACCTAGCCCACTGACGCAGCGCGCCCCCTGGGGCGCGAGGAGGAAGGCGGCAATCGGACCTAGCCCACTGACGATGCGCGCCCCCTGGGGCGCGAGGAGGAAGGGGGCAATCGGACCTAGCCCACTGACAGCGGGCCCTCAACGCATATTCGGGCCTCAGGTTAGCCTTGGGTCCACAAGATAGAGTTGAACCGATGAGTTCAGCAGCCCCGCCCGTCTTGACGGTTCGCTTTGACGGGTCAGAACGCACTTTTGCCGCCGGTCACGACGTGGTGGTGGGGCGCGACCTGCGCGCCGACATGCGCATCACCCACCCGTTGATCTCTCGCGCGCATCTGTTACTGCGCTACGACCAGGGCCGGTGGCTGGCGATCGACAACGGTTCGCTCAACGGCACTTTCGTGAACGGCCGGCGGGTGCCGGTGGTCGAGATCCACGACGGTCAATGCCTCAACATCGGAAACCCGGACGGGCCGCAGCTGCTGTTCGAGGTCGGGCGGCACCAGGGGATGGTCGGGCGGCCACCGCAAACCGAGTCGATGGGCATTCCGGCCGCCGCTCACCCGGGCGGGACGGCGTGGTCCGCCGCACCGGGAGGCCCGCCCGTCGCCGCTCCACCCGGCCCCCCGCCCGCACCGTCGGGCCGCCCTTGCCCAGCCGCACGATGATGGTCGCGATCGCCGCCTGCAGCGTCGCGAAGACGCAGAACACC
>NZ_LZJZ01000072.1 GCF_001667585.1 Mycobacterium sp. E2733 | reverse complement strand
TCCGGCAGCCGCACCCGGCTGATCCGGCCGAATCCGGGGCGGCCTCCCGCAGTGAGCTCATAGCCGCAGACCCGGGCCTCCAGCCGGGTCGGCGCGCCCTGCCAGTCACCGTCGGTGACCAACACGGTGCATCCCTTGCTGCGGGCCCGCGCCACCACCGCCCGCGCCCGGGTCTGCGGCTATGAGCTCACTGCGGGAGGCCGCCCCGGATTCGGCCGGATCAGCCGGGTGCGGCTGCAGGTCAGCGGGGTGTGTGCGGGACATCGGGTGACCGCCCGAGCGCGAGCTGGGTGAATTCTCAAGTGGCTTCCCGGGTGCTGGCCATCTGGTGCATGGACTGGCCCGCGGTCGCGGCGGCCGCGGCCGCGGGTCTGCCCGCGACGGCCCCGGTGGCGGTCACGTTGGCCAACCGGGTGATCGCCTGCTCGGCGGCCGCCCGTGCGGCGGGAGTGCGGCGGGGGCTGCGGCGCCGGGAGGCGGCGGCCCGCTGCCCACAGTTGCACGTCGGCACCGCCGATGCGGACCGCGACGCCCGCTTCTTCGAGTCGGTCATTGCGGCGGTGGACGACCTGGTGCCGCGCGCCGAGGTGCTGCGGCCCGGGCTCTTGGTGTTGCCGGTGCGCGGGGCGGCCCGCTATTTCGGCTCCGAGGCCGACGCCGCCGAGCGGCTGATCGACGCGGTGGCTGTGAGTTCAATTGCCGGCACCGAGTGCCAGGTCGGAATCGCTGACCAGTTGTCCACCGCGGTATTCGCCGCGCGGGCGGGCCGGATCGTCCCGGCGGGCGGTGACGCGAAGTTCCTGTCGGTGCTGTCGATCCGCCAACTCGCCACCGAACCCAGCCTGTGTGGTCCGGAGCGGGAGGAGCTGACGGACCTGTTGTGGCGGATGGGAATTCGCACCATCGGGCAGTTCGCCGCGTTGTCGGCCACCGACGTGGCGTCCCGGTTCGGCGCCGACGGGGTGGCCGCGCACCGGTTGGCCCGCGGTGAACCCGAGCGGGGGCCGTCCGGGCGGGAGCCGCCGGAGGAGCTGGAGGCCGTGCTGGACTGCGACCCGCCGATCGACCGGGTCGACGCCGCGGCCTTCGCCGGGCGCTCGCTGGCCGCCGCGCTGCACCGGGCGCTGATGGGTGCCGGGGTGGGCTGTACCCGGCTGGCCATTCATGCCGTCACCGCCAACGGCGAAGAGCTACAACGGGTGTGGCGGTGCGCCGAGCCGTTGACCGAGGACGCCACCGCCGACCGGGTGCGCTGGCAACTGGACGGCTGGTTGAGCAGCCGGACCGCGCGCAACCCCCGCCCGACGGCCGCGGTGACGTTGTTGCGGCTGCAGGCCGTCGAGGTGGTGTCGGCCGGGGCGCTGCAGTTGCCGCTGTGGGGTGGCCTGGGCGAGGAGGACCGGCTGCGGGCCCGCCGGGCCCTGGTGCGGGTGCAGGGCCTGCTCGGCCCGGAGGCGGTGCGGGTGCCGGTGTTGTCCGGCGGACGCGGGCCGGCCGAACGCATCACGTTGACCCCGCTGGGTGACGAACTCCTCCCGCGGGCCGACCCGGGTCTGCCGTGGCCCGGCCGGCTGCCCGAACCGGCACCGGCCGTGTTGCTCGACGACCCGGTGGAAATGCTTGACGCTCAAGGAAACCCGGTGCGGGTGACGAGCCGGGGGCTGTTCTCCGCTGACCCGGCGCGGCTGACCTTGCACGGCCGGGACGAGCGGCTGGACTGGTGGGCCGGGCCGTGGCCGGTCGACGAGCGGTGGTGGGATGACCGGCGTATGGCCGGTCAAGGGGGAAGTAGCACCGCCCGCGCGCAGGTTCTGCTGGAGGGCGAGCGAGCGTTTCTACTGTGCTACCACCAGCGGCGCTGGTACCTCGAGGGCAGCTACGAGTAGCTGTGCTATCCGATGGGCCGCAACGTGTCTGGCGTCAGGTCCTTCAGTGAAGGGTACCCGTCGACGGCCATGATCAGGTCCGCCTCGGCGAGCAGGGAGCGCAGCACGTGCACGATGCCGTCGACCCCACCGAGCGCCACGCCGTAGCAGTAGGGGCGCCCGATCCCCACCGCGGTCGCCCCCATCGCCAGGGCCTTGATGATGTCGGCCCCGCTGCGGACGCCCGAGTCGAACAGCACCGGCAACCCGTCGGCGGCCTCCAGCACTGCAGGCAGGCAGTCCAATGCGGGCAGCCCGCCATTGGCCTGTCGTCCGCCGTGATTGGAACAATAAATGCCGTCCACACCAATGTCTTTGGCCCGCCGGACGTCGTCGGGGTGACAGATGCCCTTGACCATCAGCGGCAGCTCGGTTTCCGACCGCAGCCATTCCAGGTCCTCCCACCGGAACGGACCACCGAAGATCGGCAACTTGCGCACCGCGGCCTCGGTGGCGTCCTCGCCCGGCTGCAGGTTCGCGCGGAACACGGGATCGGAGGTGTAGTTGCTCAGGCACCCGCTGGGCACCTGGGGGTAGTTCCCGGCGCTCAGGTCGCGCGGCCGCCAGCCGGTGACCCAGGTGTCGAGCGTGACCGCCATGCACTTGAAACCGGCCGCCTCGGCGCGGTGCACCAGGCTGGCGGCCATCTCGCGGTCGGGCGGCGTATACAGCTGGAAGAAGCCGGGGGTGTCGCCGAGTTCGGCGGCGACATCCTCCATCGGGTCGGACGTGAGCGTCCCCACGAAGAACGGCACGCCCGTACGGGCCGACGCCCGCGCCGCGGCCAGGTCGCCATGGCCGTCCTGGGCGCACACGCCGAGTACGCCGATGGGCGCCATGAAGATCGGAGACGGCAATGTCATGCCGAACAGCTCGACGGACATGTCGCGCTCTTCGGGGGCGATGCCCATGCGGGGAAATAAGCCCCACCGCTTGAAGGCCTCGCAGTTGGCGCGCTGGGTGTGCTCGTCGCCGGCGCCGCCGGCCACATACCCCAGCACCTTTGGCGGCATCGCCGCGGTCGCCTTGGCCTCCAGGTCGGCGAATTTGATGGGGTAGGGTGGCTGCCGGCCGGCCTGCCCCTGCTCATAGAGCTCATTTTGGTACTCGGCGAAAGCCATGGCGGGTTCCCTCCTAATCGCTTGCGGTGGAACGGATCTTCCGCGTCAACAGGGCACCGGCCGCCGCGGCCGCGCCCAACGCCGCGGCCGGAACGGCTGTTCGGGTAACGCGGGTCCGCGGGCCGGGCTGCGGCCGGCCCGGGGGAGAGACAGAGCGAATGTCGGCCGATGCGTTTGCCATCGCCATGATTTGTCCCAGGTGCTGCGCGTGTGCCGTACCCGAGTCGCTGATCTGCGTCTGGCAGGAGAAGCCGTTGGCCACCACCAGGGCATCCGGGTTCTTCCGGATTGTCGGCAGCAACGCCTGTTCACCGCAGTCGAGCGAGATCTGGTACTTGCCCTGCTCGAATCCCCAGGAGCCGGCCAGCCCGCAGCATCCGCCGGAGACCGGTTGGACGTCTATACCCATTTCCTGCAGCACCTGCCGGTCGGCGTCGATGCCGCCGGTGGCCCGCTGGTGGCAGTGACCCCACAAGAGAGCACGCGCGCCGGACACCTTGGGCGGTTCGATGTTGAACGTCGTGAAAAACTCGGCGAAATGATAGCTGTTGCGCGTCAACCGGTTCGCATCGTCGTCGTGCGGCAACAGCTTCTTGAGCTCGTCCTTGAGGACGGCAATGCAGCTCGGTTCCATCCCGATAACTGGTGTCCCGGAACGTATTTCGCCGCGCAGTCGGTTCAGCACGTGGCGCAGGTAGCGCTCGGCGACGTCGAGAAAGCCGTAGTCATAAAGTGGGCGACCGCAACAGATGTACCCCATCGGCATGACGACCTGCCAGCCGGCCGCTTCGATCGACTCGACGCAGGCCACGCCGACATCGGTGTGCAAGCGGTTGTTGAACGTGTCGGGGAACAGGATGACCCGCGGGCCGCCGGCATTGACGACAGGACGCTGCGAGAACCACTGTTGCAGCGTCATCGGCGCAAAGGTGGGCAGCGGCCTGCTCCGGTCAATCCCGCCCACGGCCTTGGCGATTCGCGAGAGAACCGGCGTTTGCGTCGCGAAGTTCGCCAGCTCCGGCATCGCGCTCGCCAACCGCGCGGCCTGGTCGATGAACCCGAATGCGTAGGCGTACCGCGGCCGCCAACGGCGCAGCGAGCGGAAGTGGTGATAGAGGAACTCGGCCTTGTAGGTGGGGATGTCGACGTCGACCGGGCAGTCGCTGGTGCAGCCCTTGCAGGCCAGGCACAGATCTAGCGCATCGGCGACCTCGTTGGACTGCCAGCCGTCGGTGATCACCTCGCCGCGCAGCATTTCGAACAGCAGCCGCGCCCGCCCGCGGGTGGAGTGCATCTCCTCCCTGGTGACCTGATAGCTGGGGCACATCGTGAGCTCCGCCTCCGGCACCCGGCACTTGCCGACCCCGACGCAGCGCAGCGCCGCGTGCGCGAAGTCGCCGTGATCCTCCGGGTAGGCGAACTTCACCTTGGGGCGCGCCGGGTTGTAGTCAGTGCCGAGCTTGAGGTTCTCGTCGAAGCGATACGCGTCGATCACCTTGCCCGGGTTCATCTTCCATTCGGGATCCCAGATCAGCTTGAACTTGCGCATCGCTTCCATCAGCCGCGGACCGTACTGCTTGACGAGCAGCTCGGCGCGCTGCTGGCCGTCCCCGTGCTCCCCGGACATCGAACCGCCGTAGGACGCCACCAGGTCACCCGCGGCCTCCATGAAACGGCGGTAGGTGGCCAGGCCGTCGGAGTGGCGCAGGTCGAAACTGATCCGTGAGTGTATGCAGCCCTCCCCGAGATGGCCGTACATGGCGCCGCGCAGGTCGTGCTCGGCATACAACTTCTGCAGGTCGCGCAGATAGTCACCGATCCGCGCCGGCGGCACCGCCGAATCCTCCCAGCCCGGCCAGTGATCGCCGCTGTCGGCCGGAAAAGCCGTCGACCCCAGCCCGGCCTCGCGGATCATCCACAGCTCGTCGCTGTTCCCGCCGTCTTGCGTGCTGCGGGCCAGCACGATGCGATCCTCGTCGTAATCCTTTTTCTTGCGCAGCCAGCCCGTGAATTCCTCGGCACGGTTTAGCGATTCACCGGGTTGGTCCGAGCCGAACTGCACGAATATCCATGCGCCGCTGGATTTGGGTCGCGGCAACGCCGCCCGGCCTGCGGCGTTCGTGCCCCGCAGCTCTTGGTCGTGCACCAGCAGGTGATCGACGGCCTCAAGGCCGATCGGCTTCCAGGCCATGAACTCCGGCACCGCGTCGCCGGCCTCCCCTAGGGAGTCGAACTGCACCACCACCAGGGTGCGGTGCAGCATCGCCGGGGTGAGCATCACGGTGGCAGTCAACGCCACGGCACACGTGCTCTCCGTGCCGACCAGCGCGCGGGCGACGTTGAACCCCTTCTCAGGCAACAGCTCCTCGAGGTTGTACCCGGAAACGCGCCGCGGTAGCTCGTCCACCGATGGGAAGCCTCTGCGGATGTCTTCGGCATATTCGTCGCGCAGATCCCGCAGGGCAGAATAAATTTCACCCTTGCGCCCGCCGGCCGCGATGATGGCGTCGAGATCCTTCTCTTCATTGACGCCGACGGCGAACCGGGCGCCGTCATACGTGACGACCTCCATTGCGTGGGTGTTGTCGGAGGTCCGTGGTCCCGGCCCATACAAATGAGCCTGGATGGAGTGCACCCCACAGGAGTTGTTGCCAAGATTGCCCCCCAGGGTGCACCGTGAATGCGACGACGGGTCGGGACCGAACACCAACCCGTGTTCGCCGGTGGCCTTGTTCAGTTGTTCGTTGATAACACCGGTCTGCACGGTGGCCAGGCGACGTTGCGGATCGATGTCGATGATGTCGGTGAGGTATTTCGAGAAGTCGATCACCACAGCGACATTCACCGTTTCGCCCGACAGGCTCGTCCCTCCGCCGCGGCACAGCACCGGGGCGTGGTACGCGTGACAGGCCCGCATCGTCTGCACGACGTCCTCGAGCGTCTCGGGCACCACCACCCCAATCGGCACCTGCCGGAAGTTCGACGCGTCGTTGGCATACATCGCCAGCGTGGCGGTGTCGAACCGTACCTCCCCGCTGACGTGCCGCCGCAGTTGGTTTTCCAGCCCCGTGACGTTGACCCTGTCCACGCTGGCCATGCCGGCGGCAAAGCGCGTATCCGGGCGGGCGGGGACCGCACGGGTGTGTTCGGCCCTGAGCAGGCTCATTCGTTGTCGCTCCTGCCACCAACGCTTTTGATCGACTCGGTGAATTCGTGCATCTTCTGCTTGGCGCCCTTTTTACCGATGCTGACGCGGTCCGGGTCTTTCATCACCGCCTTGGCGGTCTTCTTCGCCATCATCTTCTTGATGTGCGGCGGGACCGGCGGGATGTCCTTGTCGACGACCACCTCCAGCACCACCGGACCGTTGGCCGCGAGCGCCTGGTCCCACGCCTGTCCGATCTTCGCCGGGTCGTCGCAGCGGATGCCGTTCAGCCCGAGCAGCTTTGCGAACTCGGCGTAGGGAACATCCGGGATGTATTGCGAGCCCGCAAACTTCGGCTCACCGCCCATTGCCCGCTGCTCCCAGGTCACCTGGTTGAGGTCTTCGTTGTTGAATACGCAGAAGATCAGCGGGCCATCGGAGAGTCGATCCTTGTAGCGCTTGACGGTGATCATCTCGGCCAGGCCGTTCATCTGGAACACGCCGTCGCCGACGAGCGCGATCACCGGACGACCGGGATGGGCGAGCTTGGCGCTGATCGCATACGGCGTGCCCGGGCCCATGGTGGCCAGGTTGCCGGCCAGCGAAGCGGCCATGCCGGGACGCATCCTCAGGTGCCGGGCCCACCAGTTGGCGACCGAACCGGCGTCGGTGGTCAGGACTGTGTTGTCGGGCAGCCGCTTCGACAGCTCATGGGCCACCAGCTCAGGGTTCAGCGGGTCGGCCTTGTCGTGCGCCCGCTTGTCCAGTACCGCCCACCACTCCTGGACCTCCTTCTCGATCTTGTGTCGCCACGTCCGCTCCTCCTTACGCTGCAGCAGCGGAATAAGTTCGTGCAGCGTGCTTTTCGAGTCTCCGACCAGGTTCGCCTCCATCGGGTACCGAGTCCCGATCATCCGGCCGTCGAGGTTGATCTCGACGCCGCGGCACTGCCCCTCTTTGGGCAGCCACTCGGCGTAAGGAAAGGCGGTGCCGACGAAGAACAACGTGTCCGCATCGGCCATCATGGCCTCGCTGGCGGTGGAACCCAACAGTCCGATCGGACCGGTGACGTACGGCAGGTCGTCGGAGAGGACGGCGCGGCCCAACGACGTCTTGGCGACACCGGCGCCCAGGATTTCAGCCGCCTGGATGACCTCGTCGACGGCCTCGGCGGCGCCCTGCCCGACCACCATCGCCACCTTCTTGCCTTCGTTGAGGATCTCGGCCGCGTTCTCCAGCTCGGACTGCGGGGGGATCACCCTCGGCTTGGTCCAGCCCACGCTGGTGTAGACCGCGCCGTGCATGCGGGGCGGCGATGGCACCGCCTCGGCTTCGGCCACGTCCTCGGGCACGATGATGGTGGCGACGGTGCGGTTGTTCAACGCCACCTTGCAGGCGCGGTCGACGAGTTGGCGTGCCTGCACCGGCGCCATGCAGATCTGGACGAAGTCCGACGAGACGTCTTTGTACAGCGATAGCGGGTCGATCTCCTGCTGGAACGCCGCGCCCAAAGACATCCGCTTCTGCTGGCCCACGATGGCGACGACCGGGTGGTGGTCCAGCTTTGCGTCGTAGAGCCCGTTGAGCAGGTGCACCGCACCGCCGCCTGAGGTTGCCAGGCAACAGCCGATCTCGCCGGTGAACTTGGCGTGCCCCGTCGCCATGAACGCGGCCATCTCCTCGTGGCGAGGCTGGATCAATTCCGGGTCGCCGCCCGCTCGGTCGAGCGCACCGAGCATCGACAGGATCCCGTCACCCGGGTATCCGAAAATCCTGTGAATGCCCCACTGGCGCAGGCGGTCGACGATGAAGTCGGCGGTTTTCGGCATAAGCGCTCCCTACGTCTGGCCACTGACCATCGCTGGTGATCTGACAAGTGCCCCTGGCAACGCTTGCCGAAGGACAATATCCGTCGGCTACCCGCGGTGCAGCGGTCTAACCGTTGCCGCGTCGAGTTAGCTGCGCCGGTCCCGGCGGGGCGGATCGCTGGTGCCCGCGGGCCGGTGCGCGGCGGCGAAGAGCGGCGCGTGCCCGAAGGCCCGCGCCAGGTCACCGCGCGGCTCGTGGAGCCGGGTCATGTTTGCGGGTCGCCTAGGCCCGCGCGGCGCGGACGGCCTGGGCCCGCGCCATCAGCCCGCCACCGCCGGGCAGCGCACCCACGACCATGCGGGCCAACCGATCGCGCCCGCGGACGCCGTCCGTCCTGGCCTTGCCCGCCCGCAGGTGCCGCCAGCCCAGGCCCGCCCACGATGCCGCGACGGCGGCGTCGGTCACCCCGCCGCGAGCCCGGCGCCGGTCGACCACGGCCAGGCCGAGCGCGGTGATCGAGTGCACCGTGTCGACCCAGACGCCGGCCGCCAGCACCTCCGGGCCGGGATTGATGCCAGACAGGAGCGCCTGGGTGAGGTGACGCGCGCCCAGGATTCGGGTGACGACGAGCGCCTTGCGATCGACCTCTACCCCGTGGATGTGGTCCAGCACCTCCGACGGTGCGGCCAGCAGCACGGTGCCCCATCCCGCCCGCAGGACTTCGATAAGACGAATCTTCATGCCATCGAGGCTAACCCGCGCGCAAAGGGCCCCACCCGTTCGATGAACCGGTCGAAGAACGCCGCCGCGTCCACGTCGATCCCGATCAGCGCGTTGGGTGCTCGGCGTCCCGACCAATCGGTCACCGTCATGGCGCGGGTGAGTGTCCCGGTCAGCTCGATGTCCACGGTCGCGGCACGGATGGTGACCAGCCCCGGGTCCAGCGCCACGGCGGCGGCCAGCGGGTCGTGCAGATGCGCCTGGTATCCGTGGCCGATCTCGTGGTAGGCCTCCAGGTAGAACCGCATCGCGTCCTCGATCACCCGGATCAACGGGTTGGACGCCGTCGACCGGGTGCCGGGCTCGTCGCCCGCGCTCATCTGGGTGGCCGTCGACCCCGCGGCGTCCGCCAGCCTCGCGAGGTGTTCCGGCGTCATCGCCACCTTGCGCGTCAGGTCCAGGCCGCACAGGATCGGGAGGCGGTCTTGGCCAACGGCTTCGGGGTCCCAGGCGGCCAGCACCTCGGCCGCGGCCTCCGGGTCCACGCTGATGTTCCATTCGGCCACTGCGGTGGTGTTGCCCCGGTGATCGTAGGAACCGCCCATGACGACCAGGCGGCGCAGCAGCGTCGGCAGCGCCGGTTCGGCGCGCAGCGCCAGCGCCAGATTGGTGAGCGGGCCGGTCGCCACGCCGATGAGCTCACCGGGAAAGGCCCGTGCGGCGCGCACCCAGGCGGCCGCCGAGTCGTGGTCGGTGAGGCGGCGATCGGTGGGCGGCAGGTCGGCATAGCCCAATCCCCTGGGGCCGTGGACCTTTGACGGCAGGCGCGTCGGTCCGGTCAGGGTCTCGTCGGAGCCTTTGGAGACCGGGACGGTGACGCCGCACAGCTCGAGCAGGCCGAGGTTGTTCTCGCAAACCTGCTGCACCGCAACGTTTCCGCCGGTGGAGGCGATGCCGACCACGTCCGCGTCCGGGCTGGCGAACAGGTACATCAACGCGAGCGCGTCGTCGACCCCGGTGTCGACGTCGACGAAAACGGGGGTCACCGCGGCCTTCTCATTGCTGATACGCCGGCGATTCTACGGCCAGGCCGAGGCGAAGGTGACCACCAGGACGTCGCGCTGGGCCGGGCCCGAGCCGTCGATCGGCCGGATCGGGGAGACGCCGTGCAGGGTGCGGCGGTCGTCGCCCAGCATCAGCGTGCCGGGCTCGGCCAGCGTCGTCGCCAGCAACTGCCGGCCGTCCAGGTCGCACACCGTGCTCTCGCCCCCGATGGCGTTGCGCCGCCCGACCAGCAGCGAGGTGACCAGCGTGACGCCGTCGCGGTGCATACCCTCGGGCGTCGGATACGCTCCCTCGTCCGTCGACGACCGGGTGCGGAACGGGTGCACCTTGACGTTCCAGTCCGCCACGTCGTCGAGCGCCGCGGCTACCCGGGCCAGCAGGCCGATCACCTTGTGCAGCAAGGGGTCCCGGGCGAAAGCGTCGGTCAGTGGCTCGAACTCGCGGTCCTTGCCGATGTAGAGGGGGTTGGATTCCTCCGGCTGCACGAACGTGCTCGTGGGCATCGGGCGCAGCAGCCCGTCACGAAACGAGTACTGGCCGTACCGGCGCAGCCGCTGCACGCCCAGCTCAGCCGCGTAGGGGTCGGGGGCCAGATGCCGCCAGTGCCGGGCGAACCGGGTCCACTCTTCGCGGCCCGCGCCCAGGCTTCGGGTCACGTCGAACGAGGACAGCACCGCGGCGCCCGTCGTGGCGACCTGCCGGGCCGCGGCGGCCACCGGGTCGGCGTCCGCCCGCTTCTCGGAAAGAGTCCGGGTCATCGCGCCGGAATACCGCAATAGGGTGCGCCTGAAACGCGCTGACCTACCAATGCAACCCGGGGACCAGGCGCACCAAGCGTTTGACCGGTCGCGGCGTCCGGATGCCGCGGGTGACGCCGCGCGCTGGGCGCCTCGGTTTGCGCGGGGGAGCCGCCGCCGGTTCGATGGTCAAGCCGCGGGCGGCCGCCGAGTCGGGGTAACCCAGGTAGAGCTGGTGCAGGATGCGCCGCGAGGTCCGCGGCGCGAAGTAGTTGCCGACTTCGGCCAGCGTGCCCAGTGGAGTGTCGATGCGGGCCGGTTTCTCCACCAGGCCGCGCACCACCATGGCGGCCGCGCGCTCCGGGCTGATCGCCGGCACCGGATTCAGCCGGTGCGAGGGCGCGATCATCGGCGTGCGAACCAGTGGCATATGGATATTGGTGAAGGTGATGTGGTCGGACAGCGTCTCCGAGCCGACCACGTCGGCGAACGCGTCGAGCGCCGCCTTGGTGGGCAGGTACGAGCTGTACTTGGGGTTGCGCGCCTGCACGCCGGCGCTGGAGACGTTGACCACGTGACCGAAGCGGCGCTCGCGCCAGTGCGGCAGCAGCGCCAGCACCATCCGCACCGCGCCGAAGTAGTTGACCGCCATCACGCGCTCGTAGTCGTGTAGCCGGTCGGTGGAGTTGACCACCGAGCGGCGGATCGACCGGCCCGCGTTGTTCACCAGGTAGTCGACGTGGTCGAAGCGCCCGAGGATGTCCTTGACGGTGTGCTCGACCGAGGTGGAATCAGTGACGTCGCAGGTGAAGGCGTGGGCGTCACCGCCGCTCGCGCGGATCTCGGCGACCAGTTGATCCAGGGCGTCGGCGTTGCGGGCCAGGGCGAACACCGTCGCCCCGCGCTCCGCGACCGCGATCGCCGCCGCCCGGCCGATGCCGCTGGACGCGCCGGTGATGATGACGTGCCGGCCGCGCAGCGGTCCCTTCGGATCGTCCCGGCGGGCCCGGTCCGGGTCGAGGTGCTCGGCCCAGTACCGCCACAGCTGGGGCGCGTAGCTGGAGAACTCGGGCACGTCGATGCCCGTGCCGCGCAACGCTTTCCGGGTCTGGTCGCTGATAAAAGTGGGCTTTAGGTCGACGAGGTCGAAAACCTCGGCCGGGATTCCCAACTGAGTGGCCGCCATGTTGCGCAGCACCCGGGCCCGCCCGCGCACCCTGAGCACCGGGGCGGCCACCGAGCCGGGCAGCGACCCGCGCGCCGGCGGGAGCCCGGCCGCCTTGCCGACGCCGCGGTAGATGCCGCGCAGCCCAACGGTTTTCGGGGCCGTGAGGTGGAACGTGCGGCCGTCACAACCCTCGGAGTGCATGAGCGCGACGAGCGCGTCGACCACGAAGTCGACCGGCACGATGTTGGTGCGGCCGGTGTCGGGCAGCAGGATGGGTGTGAACTTGGGTAGTCGAGCCAGCGCCGACAATATTCCGAAGAAGTAGTACGGCCCGTCGATCTTGTCCATCTCGCCGGTGCGCGAGTCGCCCACCACCACGGCCGGCCGGTAGATGCGATAGCGCAGTCCGGGCGCCGACCGCACCAGCAGCTCGGCTTCGAACTTCGTCTGGTGGTACGGCGTCGGCAGCTGCTGGCCGACGTCGAAGTCGTCCTCGGTGTACTCGCCGGGGAAGTCGCCGGCCACCGCGATCGACGACACGTGGTGGAGCGTCGCGCCCAGCCGCTGCGCCAGCTCGATGACGGCGCGGGTGCCTTCGACGTTGGTGGCCCGCTGCTCGGCTTCGCCCGCGGTGATGTCGTAGACGGCCGCGCAGTGCACGACGTGATCGATCCGGCCGAGCTCGGCGATGGTCTCGTCGGTTAGCTCCAGCTCCGGCAGGCCTGCGACCAGTGGTTTCGCCCGCTCACCCCACTCGGCGGCGAGCCGTTCGAAGCGACCCAGCGACTGCCGCCGGACCAGCACCCACACCTGCGCATCGGGCCGCGTTTCCAGCAGGCGGTCGACGACGCGGCGCCCAATAAACCCGGTACCGCCGGTAACGACATAACGCATGCAGTCATCGTGGCGGCTGGTGACCGCCCACGTCAACCGACAGTGGCGATCGCAAGCGCGGTGTGAGCCGGGCGCGGCGGGTCGCCACCATCAACGCGTCAGTTGTGGAAGTCGCGGATGCCGTCCCAATCCACCAGGGTCCAGCCGGTCATCGGGTTGCCGGTGATCACCACGCGGCCGATGTTGGGCAGCGGGTGGCTGGTCAGCAACGTGTCCTTGGCGTTCTTGGTGTTCATCAGCGTCCAGTACTCGATGGCGAATTTGTGCGAGAACACCACCGGATTGTGCTGGCCGCTGTTGTAGACCTTCTGGACGGCGGCGGTGAATCGCTCGTTGAACTCCCTGCCGCTCACCGACCCGGGGATGGTGTTCTGCATGTCGCCCCTGAGCCAGTCCGCCGGCGCCAACAGGTACGTCGAGGCCGCCATGGAAACCGGCTTGCCCTCGAACCAGCCGGCGTTGATCTCCTGGATGCCCTGCAGCACCTCGACCTGCTTGCCCAGCTCAGAGGCCAACGGCGCGGCGGTCTGCTGGGCTCTGGCCATGGTCGAGGCGTAGATGCCGTCGTAGTCCTTGCGGCCCGCTTGGTGGGCGACCTGTTCCGCCTGCCCCTTGCCCTCGGGGCTCAGGCCGGGGCCCGGCACAGAGGTGTCGATGACCCCGCTCACGTTGGCCTCCGACTCTGCGTGCCGGAAGAAGGTCAGCGTGATGTTGCGCGCCTGCGGTGATCCGCCACAGGCGCCGATGATCACGACCGCGGTGAGCGCCGCGACTGCCTTCGAGACATTTCGGATCCAGCTGCGCTTCGGCATGTCGATAGCCTGCCCTGCCGACGGCTTCGGTGGGAAGGGTTTGCGATGGTTAGGTGGAGAAAATACTGGCGAAGGAGACTCAGATGGCGATAGACCCGAGTGCCGTCGGCGCGGTGACCGAACCGAAGCTGTTCGAATGGACCGACCGGGACACCCTGCTGTACGCGCTCGGCGTCGGCGCCGGCCTTGACGACCTGTCGTTCACCACCGAGAACAGCCACGGCATCGACCAGCAGGTGCTGCCCACCTACGCGGTGATCTGCTGCCCGGCATTCGGGGCGGCCGGCAAGGTCGGAACGTTCAACTGGGCCATGCTGTTACACGGCTCCCAGGAAATCCGGCTGCACGCGCCGCTGCCGCCCGCGGGGAAGCTGTCGGTGGTCACCGAGGTCGCCGACATCCAGGACAAGGGCGAGGGCAAGAACGCGATTCTGGTGTTGCGCGGCCGGGGCACCGACCCGGACTCGGAGAAGCTGATCGCCGAGACGCTCACCACCCTGGTGATCCGGGGCGAGGGCGGGTTCGGGGGCGTGCCCGGTCAGCGGCCCGTCGCCCCCGAGATCCCCGACCGCGAGCCCGACGCCCGGGTAGCGCTGCCCACCCGGGAGGACCAGGCGCTGATCTACCGGCTCTCCGGTGACCGCAACCCGCTGCACAGCGACCCCTGGTTCGCCCGCGAGATGGCCGGGTTCCCCAAGCCGATCCTGCACGGGCTGTGCAGCTACGGCGTGGCCGGCCGCGCGCTCGTCGCCGAACTCGGCGGCGGGGTCGCGGCGAACGTCACCTCGATCGCGGCGCGATTCACCTCGCCGGTGTTCCCCGGCGAGACGCTGACGACGTTGATCTGGCGCACCGAGCCGGGCAAGGCGGTGTTCCGCACCGAGGCGTCCGGCGCGGAGGGCGGCGGCACGCGGGTCGTGCTCGACGACGGCGCGGTGGAATACGCGCAGGCCTAACGGGCCAGCTCGCCCGCCAGCCGGGCGGTGAACTCGCCGGCGCGCGCCGGGCTGTCCAGCGCGAACCGCGCCGCGGTGGCGCGGTCGCCGTCGTCGTAGTGCCGCACCAGGATTGGCACCCCACCGTCGTGGACCGCGTCGAACGCGTCCTCGTCGGTGATGTCGTCGCCGAGATAGACCGGCGTCAACGGGCCCGACTCCGCCCCGGCCAGGTGGTCGAGCACCCAGCGCAGCGTTTTGCCCTTGTCCCAGTCCAAGTCTGGCCGCAGCTCGATGACCTCGCGGCCGGTGGTTACCCGAAGCTCGTCGCGCCGGCCGGCCGCGCGCACCGCGGCCGCCACCTCGCCGACACGGTCGCGCCCGGCGTTGCGGTAATGCACCGCGACCCCAAAGCGCTTGTGCTCCACCACCACACCCTGGATCGAGCCCAGCCGCTCGCGCAGCTCGACGGCCGCACGCTGCAGCACCGGTATGGCCGCCGCCGCTGCGTCGTTCTGGTGGTGCGTGCCGTCGGGTGCGGTCAACTCGAAACCGTGGCTGCCGGCATACCAAATGCCTGGCACGCCAACCCGTTTCGTCACGTCGGCCAGATCGCGGCCCGACAGCACCGCGACCGGGCATCGTTCGGCCAACTGCCGCAGCGCCTCGGTGGCGCCGGCGACCGGGATGGCCGCATCCGGGTCGTTGACGATGTCGGACAGCGTGCCGTCGAAGTCGAAGAACACCGCCGGCCGCCGCGCGGCCAGGTCGTCGAGGGCCGTCAGCGCATCGGGCAGCTGTGAGATCCGGCGGTCTCCGGTTCGCACCGTCACCTCGCGGAGGTCGGCGACGACCGCATCGGCGCCGGCGGCCCGCAGCGCGTCGCCATGCCCCCTGTCGACACCGATGACCAACGCGAATCCGCCGGCGCGCGCCGCCTCGACGCCCGCTTCGTCGGCGGTGACGACCACGCAGCGGCCGGGCCGCACCTGCAGCCGGCGCGCCGCTTCCACCGGGTCCGTTGCAAACACGGCGGCGCCGACCCCGATCTCGCGCAGTTGCCCGTCCAGGGTGGGGTCCGGCGCGTCTAACAGCACCGCGTCATGGCGGCGCGGGTCGATGATGACCGACCCCGACTGTGGCATGACCCAACCTTCTCACGGTTTTCGGCCCGGCCGGGAGTGGGTCAGTGCCGTGCTTGCCCCGGCGCGCGACCGGGGAACGCGCCGATCGATCGCTTGCGGCGACGATCGCCGAGGGCGCATTGGGAAAAGCGCCGTCATCGGCGTCGTCGCACAGCCTGGCCGGGCGGTTTGACAACGGTTGTCCGGGGCCGGAGGTGATTCGAACAAACATTCGATAGACTGCGGATTGTGGGCTGGTTTAACGGTCCGCCGAGCTGGGCGGAGATGGAGCGGGTGCTCGACGGCAAGCCGCGCCACGCCGGCGTGCCGGAGGTACCCGGGGAGGACGCCCCCCTGTCGCCCAAGCGCGGAACGTACCGGCCGCCGGACGACACCCGGGCGGCCCGCTCCTCGATCCCGTATGCAGAGTTGCACGCGCATTCGGCGTTCAGCTTCCTCGACGGGGCCAGCACGCCGGAGGAACTGGTCGAGGAGGCCGCCCGGCTGGGGTTGCGCGCGCTGGCGCTGACCGACCACGACGGCCTGTACGGGGCGGTGCGGTTCGCCGAAGCGGCCGCCGAACTCGAGCTGCGCACCGTGTACGGCGCCGAGCTGTCCTTGGGGCCCGGGGCTCGCACCGAGACGCCTGACCCGCCCGGCCCGCACCTGCTGGTGCTGGCCCGCGGCCCGGAAGGCTACCGGCGACTGTCCCGGCAGCTGGCCGCGGCGCACCTGGCCGGCGGGGAGAAGGGCAAGCCGCGCTACGACTTCGACGCGCTGACCGAGGCCGCCGGCGGGCACTGGCACATCCTGACCGGGTGCCGCAAAGGCCATGTGCGCCAAGCTCTGTCGCAAGGACCGGACGCGGCGGAGCGGGCGCTGGCCGACCTGGTCGACCGGTTCGGTGCGGACCGGGTCAGCATCGAGTTGACCCACCACGGCCACCCGCTCGACGACGAACGCAACGCGGCGCTCGCCGCGCTGGCGCCGCGCTTCGGCGTCGGCGTCGTCGCCACCACCGGGGCGCATTTCGCGGGGCCGTCACGGCGCCGGCTTGCCATGGCGATGGGCGCGATCCGGGCGCGGCAGTCCCTGGACGCCGCCGCCGGATGGCTGGCCCCGCTGGGCGGCTCGCATCTGCGGTCCGGCGAGGAGATGGCCCGGCTGTTCGGGCATATGCCTTTTGGGGGGCCCGAAGCGGTGACCGCCGCGGCCGAGCTCGGCGAACAGTGCGCGTTCGGGCTGGCGTTGATCGCGCCGCAGCTGCCGCCGTTCGACGTGCCCGCCGGGCACACCGAGGACAGCTGGCTGCGGCACCTGACCATGACCGGGGCGCGCGACCGCTACGGGCCGGCCGATGCCGCCCCGCGCGCCTACTCCCAGATCGAGCACGAACTGAAAGTCATTGCACAGCTGACCTTTCCGGGCTACTTCCTGGTGGTGCACGACATCGCACGGTTCTGCCGGGAGAACAACATCCTGTGCCAGGGCAGGGGATCGGCGGCCAATTCCGCGGTCTGTTACGCCCTGGGTGTCACCGCGGTGGACCCGGTGGCCAACGAGCTGTTGTTCGAGCGGTTCCTGTCGCCCGCCCGCGACGGGCCGCCCGACATCGACATGGACATCGAGTCCGACCAGCGCGAGAAGGTCATCCAATACGTCTACGACAAATACGGCCGCGACTACGCCGCCCAGGTCGCCAACGTCATCACCTACCGGGGCCGGATCGCGGTGCGCGACATGGCCCGAGCCCTGGGCTTCTCGCAGGGGCAGCAGGACGCGTGGAGCAAGCAGATCAGCCACTGGAACGGGCTGGCGGACTCGCCCGACATAGAGGGCATCCCCGAACCGGTGGTCGACCTGGCGAACCAGATCCGGAACCTGCCGCGGCACATGGGCATTCATTCCGGCGGCATGGTGATCTGCGACCGCCCGATCGCCGACGTGTGCCCGGTGGAGTGGGCGCGCATGGAGAACCGCAGCGTCCTGCAGTGGGACAAAGACGACTGCGCCGCAATCGGTCTGGTGAAGTTCGACCTGCTCGGGCTGGGCATGCTCTCGGCGCTGCACTACGCCATCGACCTGGTGGCCGAGCACAAGGGGATCGAGGTGGACCTGGCCAAACTCGACCTCTCCGAGCCGGCGGTGTACGAGATGCTGGCCCGTGCGGATTCCGTCGGCGTGTTTCAGGTGGAGTCACGGGCGCAGATGGCCACCCTGCCGCGGCTGCGGCCGCGGATCTTCTACGACCTGGTGGTGGAGGTCGCGCTGATCCGCCCCGGGCCCATCCAGGGCGGGTCGGTGCACCCCTACATCCGGCGGCGCAACGGCCTCGACCCGGTCACCTACGACCACCCTTCCATGGTGCCTGCGCTGCGAAAGACGCTGGGGGTACCGCTTTTTCAGGAACAACTGATGCAGCTGGCGGTCGACTGTGCCGGCTTTTCCGCCGCCGAGGCCGACCAGTTGCGGCGCGCGATGGGTTCCAAGCGCTCGACCGAACGCATGCGACGGCTGCGCGGCCGGTTCTACGACGGCATGCGCGCGCTGCACGGCGCCCCCGACGAGGTGATCGACCGGACCTACGAAAAGCTGGAGGCCTTCGCCAATTTCGGCTTTCCGGAAAGCCACGCGCTGTCCTTCGCGTCACTGGTGTTCTACTCGTCGTGGTTCAAGCTGCACCACCCGGCGGCGTTCTGCGCGGCGCTGCTGCGCGCACAGCCGATGGGTTTCTATTCGCCGCAGTCGCTGGTGGCCGACGCGCGCCGGCACGGCGTGACCGTGCACGGTCCGGACGTCAACGCCAGCCTGGCGCACGCCACGCTCGAGAACGCCGGAACCGAGGTCCGGCTCGGCCTGGGCGCCGTCCGCCACATCGGCGACGACCTCGCCGAGCGGCTGGTCGAGGAGCGAAAACTCAACGGCGCGTTCGCTTCTCTGCTGGACCTGACCACCCGGCTGCAGCTCTCCGTGCCGCAGACCGAGGCGCTGGCGACGGCCGGGGCTTTTGGCTGCTTCGGCATGTCGCGGCGCGAGGCGCTGTGGGCGGCCGGGGCGGCCGCCACCCAGCGTCCGGACCGCTTGCCCGGGGTGGGCTCGTCGTCGCATGTCCCGGCGTTGCCCGGGATGAGCGAGCTGGAACTGGCCGCCGCCGACGTGTGGGCCACCGGCGTCTCCCCGGACAGCTACCCGACGCAGTTCCTGCGGACGGACCTGGACGCGATGGGCGTGGTGCCCGCCGAGAAGCTGCTCGACGTGCCCGACGGCGACCGGGTGCTGATCGCCGGCGCGGTGACCCACCGGCAGCGACCCGGCACGGCCCAGGGGGTGACGTTCCTCAACCTCGAGGACGAGACCGGGATGGTCAACGTGCTGTGCACGCCGGCGGTGTGGGCGCGGCACCGCAAGCTGGCCAACGCTGCGCCGGCGATGCTGGTGCGCGGCCAGGTCCAAAACGCCAGCGGCGCAGTCACCGTCGTCGCCGAGCGGTTGGGCCGCATCACCCTGGCGGTGGGTTCGAAGTCACGCGACTTCCGGTGAGCCACCGAATGTGTACTCACGGCGAGAATTCCGCCAGATATTCGCCGTGAGTGCACGTTCGGCGCGAAGAGCTACCCTCCCAGCATGACCCTCAACTTGTCCGTCGACGAAGTCCTCACCACCACCCGCTCGGTCCGCAAACGTCTCGACTTCGACAAGCCGGTCGGCCGCGAGTTGCTGATGGAGTGCCTCGACCTGGCGCTGCAAGCGCCAACGGGATCCAATTCGCAGGGCTGGCAATGGGTGTTCGTCGAGGACCCGGCGAAGAAGAAGGCGATCGGCGAAGTGTATCTGGCCAACGCCCGCGGCTACCTCAGCGCGCCCGCGCCGCAATACGGCGAGGGAGACACCCGCGGCGAGCGAATGGACAAGGTCCGCGATTCCGCGACCTACCTCGCCGAGCACATGCACGAGGCGCCGGTGTTGTTGATCCCGTGCATCGAAGGCCGCGAGGACAAGACGCCGCTGGGCGGCGTTTCGTTCTGGGCCTCGCTGTTCCCGGCGGTCTGGAGCTTCTGCCTGGCGCTGCGCTCCCGCGGGCTGGGCTCGTGCTGGACGACGTTGCACCTACTGCGCGACGGCGAACAGCAGGTGGCCGACGTGCTGGGCATTCCCTACGACAAGTACAGCCAGGGCGGGTTGTTTCCGATCGCCTACACGAAGGGCACCGACTTCCGCCCGGCCAAGCGGTTGCCCGCCGATCAGGTCACGCATTGGGACGCTTGGTAACTAGACGGCGCCCGGGTAGCCGTGCTGCCGCCAGGCCTCGTACACGGCGACGGCCGCCGCGTTGGACAGGTTCAGCGAGCGGCGACCGGCCAGCATCGGGATGCGCACCTGCTCGGTGATGTGCGCGTCGGCCAGCGTCGCCGCGTCCAGCCCGGTGGGTTCGGGACCGAACATCAACACGTCGCCCGCCCGGTAGCGGACATCGGCGAACGAGGTGGGCGCGTGCGAGGTGAACGCGATCACCCGGGCCGGCGTGAGTGCCGCCCAGGCGGCCTCGAGTGAGGCGTGAACGGTGACCGACGCGAGGTCGTGATAGTCCAGCCCGGCCCGGCGCACCTTCGGTTCGGACAGGTCGAAGCCCATCGGCTCGACCAGATGCAGTTCGCAACCCGTCGCCGCCGCCGTCCGGATCGCGTTGCCCGTGTTGGGGGCGATGCGCGGGGAGTAGAACATCAGCTTGAACACAACGCGATAATGGTCGCATGGTCGAGCAGAGCATCTGGATGCAGAAAGTCGCTGCCGATCCCGGACATTCGCACTGGTATATCGAGCGTTTCCGCGCCATGGCCCGGGCAGGGGATGACCTGGCCGGCGAGGCCCGGTTCGTGGACGCGATGGCGCCCCGGGGCGCCCGGATCCTCGATGCCGGTTGCGGTCCCGGACGGCTGGGCGGGTACCTGGCCGCCGCCGGTCATCACGTCGTCGGCGTCGACGTCGACCCGGCGCTCATCGAAGCGGCCGAGCAGGATCATCCCGGTCCGCGCTGGCTGGTCGGCGACCTCGCCGAGTTGGACCTGCCGGCCCGGGGCATCGCCGAACCGTTCGACGTGATCGTGTCCGCCGGCAACGTCATGACGTTCCTCGCCCCCAGCACCCGGGAGCGGGTGCTGGGCCGGCTGAGGGCCCACCTCAAGGGCGACGGCCGGGCGGCGATCGGCTTCGGCGCCGGGCGCGACTACGCGTTCGCAGCCTTCCTCGACGACGCGGCTGCTGCCGGCTTCACACCGGATCTGCTGCTGTCCACCTGGGATCTGCGACCGTTCACCGATGAATCCGATTTCCTCGTCGCGGTCCTCCGGCCGGCCTGAAACCTTGGCGGGCGCGTTTGCCAGAGTCGTCCGGTCGTGCGCGGTTCCACCTTGGAGGGACCTGTCTGCTCAGTAACGATTCTGGTGACCTGGGCCGCGGGCTGTCATACTCGTCGGATTGCCACGTTGACGCGCTCGCGCCCATCTGGCGTGGTACGGGTGGAAAAGCAGGAAGTCTCATGAGCCTCTCGAATTCTCGAGCGCTGACCATCAGCGCAGCGGCCGGTCGCACGGCCGTGGCGACGTGACCATGTTCGCCCGCCCGGCCAACCCGGCCGAGGCGGCCGCCTCAGAGTCCCCACAGCCGCACGCAACCGCCTCGGCGCCGGACAAACGCCCGCCGACCTGGTCGCTGAGCAACTGGCCGGTCCGGTGGAAAGTGCTCGCGATTGTGCTGGTCCCGCTGCTGCTGGCGACGGTGTTCGGGGTGTTGCGCATCGAGGGTGCGATGGCGAACTCGGGCGGCCTGCGGCTGGCTGCCGCCCGCGCCGACGTGGTCCCGGTGGTCACCAAATACATGTCCGCCCTGGACGTCGCCCTGCTGGCGGGCAGCACCGGGCGCGATGTGGAGGGGGCCAAGAAGAACTTCGAGGCGCGCAAGTACGAATTGGAAACGCGGCTGCGCGACACCGACGTGAGCGCCGAAGTGCGGTCGGGAGTGAACAACCTGCTCGACGGCGGTCAGATGCTGGTGAACAAGGCGTCCGACAACGGCCTCGGTTTGCGGGAGCGGGTGACCCTCTACGCCCCCATCCTGTTGACCGCGGAGGACGTCATCAACGCGTCGGTGCGCGTCGACGACGAGAAGATTCGCGCCAAGACCGAGGGCCTGAGCCGGGCGGTCGGGGCGCGCGGACAGATGACGATGCAGAAGGTCCTCGTCACCCGCGGAGCCGACCTGCCCGAGCCGCAACTGCGGACCTCGATGATCACCCTGGCCGGGACCGAGCCGTCGACGCTGTTCGGGATGAGCGAAGTGCTCGGCGCCGGATCGCCCGAAGCCAACACGCTCCAGCAGCAGATGGTGGCCCGGATGGCGATCATGTCCGATCCGGCCAGCGTGCTCGTCGACAACGCCGACCTGCTGCGCTCGATACAGACCACCGACGACATCGCCGAACAGGTCATCAAGGACGCCACCGCGTCGGTGACCAAGTCGGTGCACGCCCAGGCCGCCGACAAGCGCAACGCCGCGATCCTCGACACCGTCCTGGTGCTGGCCGCGATCGTCATCGCGCTGGTCGTGGTGTTGCTGGTGGCGCGCGCCCTGGTTCGGCCGCTGCGCATCCTGCGTGACGGCGCCCTCAAGGTGGCCCACACCGACCTCGAAGAGGAGGTCGCCCGGGTCAAGGCGGGCGGCGCCGAGCCGACGCCGCAACCGCTGCCGGTGTACACCACCGAGGAGATCGGCCAAGTGGCCCACGCCGTGGACGAACTGCACACCCAGGCCCTGTTGCTGGCCGGCGACGAGGCCCGGTTGCGACTGCTGGTCAACGACATGTTCGAGACCATGTCGCGGCGCAGCCGTTCGCTGGTCGACCAGCAGCTGTCGCTCATCGACCGGCTGGAGCGCAATGAGGAGGATCCCGAACGCCTGGACAGCCTGTTCCGGCTGGACCATCTCGCCGCCCGCCTGCGCCGCAACAGCGCCAACCTGCTGGTGCTGGCCGGCGCGCAGCTCGCCCGCGATCAGCGCGACCCGGTGCCGCTGTCGACGGTGCTCAACGCCGCGGTGTCCGAGGTCGAGGACTACCGCCGCGTCGAAATCGCCGGGCTGCCCGACAACAGCACGCTGATCGGCGCGGCCGCCGGCGGCGCCATCCACCTGTTCGCCGAACTGATCGACAACGCCCTGCGCTACTCGCCGCCCTCGACACCCGTGCGGGTCTCGGCGGCCCGCGGCGGCGACGGGGGAGTTGTGGTGCGGATCGCGGACTCCGGCCTGGGCATGAACGACGCCGATCGCCGCATGGCGAACATGCGGCTGCAGGCCGGGGGCGAGGTCAGCCCCGACAACGCCCGCCACATGGGCCTGTTCGTGGTCGGCCGGATCGCGGCCCGGCACGGCATCCGGGTGGGCCTGCGCGGCCCGGCCCCGAACGAGACGGGTTCGGGCACCACCGCGGAGATCTACCTGCCGCCGACCATCCTCGAGGGCGCGGGCCGGCCGGTCCGCGCCACGCGGATCCGGGCGGTTTCGTCGCCGAGTTCCGCCGAACCGGCCGAGGAACGCAAGCCCGAGCCGGTGATGCAGCAGGCCACCGAGGAGTCCACACCGCCGGTCACGCTGCTGCCCCGGCGAAATCCCGGTTCCAGCGGCATCACCGAGGTGCCCGCCGACGACCAGCAGTCCCAGCGGCACCGGCGCGAACTCCCCACACCGTGGTGGGAGAGCGGCACCCCGGCGGAGCCGGATCCCAAACCCGCGCCGGCGCGGACCGCGTCGGACACGTCGGCGTTCTTCGCCGCGCGGTCGCGGGAGGCTGACAAGCCGACGGGCCCGGCTCCGAGCGCGCCCGTCCAGTCGGTCCCGGCCGCCCCCAAGAGCGCCACCGCCCCGGCCGATGACGACGTGATCTACCGGCGGATGCTGTCGGAGATGCTCGGCGATCCGCACGACCTGGTCAACAGCCCCGACCTGGACTGGCAGTCGGTGTGGGACCGTGGCTGGACGCTGGCCGCGGCGGCCGAGGAGAAGCCCGTCGAGTCGCGCACCGCCGAGCACGGCCTGCCGGTCCGCACGCCCGGCGCGCGGCTGGTGCCCGGGACGGCCAATTTGACGGGCCTGCCCGATCAGGACCAGCCGGCCGACGAAGGCCAGGGCAGCAACGGCGGCTCCCACTCCGCCCGCGAGCCGCAGCACGCCGCCGCGGCGCGCGATCCCGAGGCCGTTCGCGCCTCCTTCAGTAACCACTTCGGCGGCGTGCGCACCGGCCGGTCGCACGCCCGCGACACGACTCAAGGGTCCGATCCGGAATGACTTCACCTGACAATCTCCCGCTGGACTGGCTGGTGACGCGGTTCGCCCGCGAGGTCCCCGGCGTGGCCCACGCCCTGCTGGTTTCCGTCGACGGGTTGCCCATCGCCGCCAGCGAGCATCTCCCGCGCGAGCGCGCCGACCAGCTGGCCGCGGTGGCCTCCGGTTTGGCCAGCCTCGCGACGGGCGCCGCGCAGCTGTTCGAGGGCGGCCAGGTGCTGCAGTCGGTGGTCGAGATGCAACACGGCTACCTGCTGTTGATGCGCGTCGGCGACGGCTCGCATCTGGCCACGCTCGCCGCCACGTCGTGTGACATCGGTCAAATCGGCTACGAAATGGCCATCCTGGTCGAGCGTGTCGGGGGCGTGGTGCAGTCCACCCGCCGGTCTGGCGTCTCGTGAGCCGCGATGGACGAACGCGAGCCTCGGCCGGCCACACGTAGAGGGAATTTGGTCCGCCCGTACACCCTGACGTCCGGACGGACCGGCACCGACGTCGACCTTCCGGTGGAAGCGCCGATTCAGACGCTGCAGGCCGGCCTCGCTTACCGGTGGCCACCCGATGACGCGAAAGGCAAGATCATCCAACTCTGCGTGGACAGTCCATCGGTCGCGGAAATCTCTGCCCGGCTGGATTTGCCGCTCGGCGTCACGCGCGTCCTGGTCGGCGATCTGGTTTTGTCCGGCTACCTTCGGGTGCATAGGACGTTGTCCGAGCGTTCGACCAGGGATGAGCGCCACGAACTGATAGGAAGGACGCTGCGTGGCCTTAAGGCACTCTGAGGCGCACTCCGAGATGTACTCCGATTCCGCCCACGCCTCGACGAAGATCGTCATCGCGGGCGGGTTCGGCGCCGGCAAGACGACGTTCGTCGGGGCGGTGTCGGAGATCATGCCGTTGCGCACCGAGGCGATGCTCACCGACGCCTCGACCGCCGTCGACGCGCTGGAGGCCACCCCGGACAAGCGGACCACCACCGTCGCGATGGACTTCGGCCGGATCACGCTGGACGAGGACCTGGTGCTCTACCTGTTCGGCACGCCCGGGCAGCGCCGGTTCTGGTTCATGTGGGACGACCTGGTTCGCGGCGCCATCGGGGCGATCGTGCTGGTCGACTGCCGGCGCCTGGAGGACAGCTTCGCCGCCGTCGACTTCTTCGAGCACCGCAACCTGCCGTTCCTGGTCGCGGTCAATCAGTTCGACGGTGCGCCGCGCTACCCCGTTGCGGAGGTGCGCGAGGCGCTCACCTTGCCCGCGCACATCCCGATGATCACGATCGACGCCCGGGATCGCCGGTCGGCGACCGACGCACTGATCGCGGTCAGCGAATACGCTCTGGCCAGCCTGCCGGCCAATTGACTGGGTTGGGAAGCGGCTCGATCGCCACCGATCGCCCCTTCCGGGGCCACGACTTCACCGACGAGGACCTCAGCCGGTGGCAGACCGAACGGGTGGCGTTCGGGATCCCTCGTTGTGGCGAACCGCGTCGCTGGCGGGCGCCCGCGTAGACGTCGGCCAGGCGGTGGCCTTCGCGGCGACTCAGGGCTTGTGCCTCGACGGCTGACCGGCTCAGTGCTTGAGCCGGATGCGCCACCGCACCAGCCCGGCGTAGGCGATCGACAACGCGGCGAGCATGCCCATGTCGAACAGCCAGGTGGCGGTCGTGTGCTGGAAGTGGCTGTCCCGCGGGCTCTGCGGGCCGGGCGCCACGGTCCACAGGTCGACCGTCGACGCCTGCGCCGCGTACCCCCACCGGGAGGGCACCGCCCAGGACAGCTGGTCGAGGAGCATTCGGTTGGTGACCGGCACCATCCCGCCGGACAACACCATCTGCATCATGAGCGACACCACCAGCAGCGGCATGATCTGCTCGTTGGAGCGCGCCAGCGCCGACAGCAGCAGGCCCAGCATGGCGGCGGCAACACACGTCGCCGCGACGGCGACGAACAGCTCGAGCGTCGCGTTACCGAGCAACACGGCCGGCCGCTTCGGGGTGCCCTTGCCGATTATCACGATGGAGGTCGCGATGGCCGCCTGGACGACGGCGAACACGCAGAACACCGCGATCTTGGCCAGCAGGTAGGCCGTCGTCGACAGCCCCACCGCCTGCTCCCGGCGGAAGATCGGGCGCTCGCCGATCAGGTCGCGGATCGTCAGCGCGGTTCCCATGAACGCCGCGGCCATGGTGAGCAGCGTCAGGATCGTCCCGGCCTCGCCGGCCGAGTCGCCCGTCGGGTCGGCGTAGCCGAAACCGGCGTGACCGGGAACGGTCAGCGACAGCGCGCCCATCACGAACGGCAGCAGCGCCAGGAACACGAAGTAGGCGCGGTCGGAGACGACCAGGCGCACCTGGCGGCGGGCGACGGTGGAGAACTGGCGCCGCGTGCTGGTGCGTGCCGGGACGCCGAGGTCGGCCGGCGCCTCCGTCTCCGCGGGGGCCGGGGGTTTGTCCTGCGCCAGGAAGCGGCGATTGGCCTCGTCGGGATCGGCGCCCACCTTCGCGAAAATCTGCGCCCAGTTGGTGGTCCCCATAGCCATCCCGATCTGATCGGGCGGACCCAAGAAGGCCGTCTTGCCGCCGGGCGCCATCAGCAGCACCTGGTCGCAGACGTCCAGGTAGGTCAGGGAGTGGGTGACCACAAGCACCACCCGGCCCGCGTCGGCCAGCTGGCGCAGCATCGTCATGACCTGAAGGTCCAGCGCCGGGTCCAGACCCGAGGTCGGCTCGTCGAGGATCAGCAGCGACGGCCCGGTAAGCAGTTCGAGCGCCACCGAGGCGCGCTTGCGCTGCCCGCCGGAGAGCTTGTCCACCCGGGTGTTCGCGTGCTGCGTCAGCCCCAGCTCGTCGAGCACCTGCGCGACGACCTCTGCCCGGTCGGCCTTGGTGGTGTCGGGCGGCAGCCGCAGCTCGGCCGCGTAGCCGAGGGCCTGGTTGACCGTGAGTTGCCGGTGCACGACGTCGTCCTGGGGGACCATCCCGATCCTGGTCCGCAGCGACGCGTACTCGGTGTGGATGTTGTGGCCCTCGAACGTGACCAACCCGGAGGTCGGGGTGGCGTACCCGGCGATCAGCCGCGACAGCGTGGTCTTGCCCGCGCCGGACCCGCCGATGAGCGCGGTCAGCGTGCCCGGGCGGGCCGTCAGCGAGATCTTCTCCAGCAGGTTCTTGCCGTTGACGCTGAAGTCGACGCCGCGCACCTCCAGGCCGCCGGTGCGCGCGGCCGCCTCCTGGCGGCGGACCAGGATGCCGCCGGAGAACACCAGGTCCACGTTGCCGATGGTCACCACGTCACCATCGGACAGCACCGCGGACCCGGCCTTGACACCGTTGACGAAGGTGCCGTTGCTGCTGTTGGCGTCGTGGATCTCGGGGCCCGCGGACGTCGGGATCAGGAATGCGTGGTGGCGCGATGCCAGCACGTCGTGGATCACGATGTCGTTGTCGAGTGCGCGACCGATCCAGGCGGCGCGTCCGGGCCGTTCCGTTGCCCGTTCGGAATCGGGGCCCAGGTTCTTCACCCGCGTGGTCGGGAACTCGGCCACCTGGCCGCTCACGCCGATCTGGGTCGGCTGGTGCAGGTCGGGCTGCCCACCGGATTGCGGCACCGAGCGGGTCGCGGCGTCCGGGCGGACGATCGGTACTGCGGTGGTGCGGTGGGGGCCCTCCCATGGGCGCGCGCGCGGTTGCTGCGCCGGCGGTTGCCGCGGCGGCGCGGGTGGTCGCTGGCCGCTCGGCTGCGCGCGCGCCGGCTGCGCGTCGCTGGGCGGCGTGATGACCGGGATCGACTCCGTGGTCGGCGGGAGCATGCCCACGGCGCCGGTGTGGTGGCCGATCTCGAAGGTGATCCGGGGGCCGTCGGGCTTGCCGATGTTGATGGTCTGGCCGTCCTCGATGTCGACCAGCGGCACCCGCTGGCCGTTCGCGTATACCCCGTTCAGCGAATTGTTGTCCAGCGCAATCCATTTGCCGCGGTCGAAGCGCAGCAGCAGGTGCGAGCGGGCGACCAGGGGGTGCGCCACCCGCAGGTCCGCGCGCAGGTCGCTACCGACGACCACGTCGCGGCCGGCCGCGAAGCTGCCCTTCGATCGGTCGGATCGAACAGTCAGCACGAGCTCCGCGGCTTCAGTCATCTCAGCGTTTCAACCGGATGTGCCATCGGACGAAGCCGGTGTAGGCGACTGACAGGACCGCGAGCATCGCCATGTCGAACACGAAGATGTGTTTCGAGTGCTGCCAGATCGGGTCGTTGGTCGGGATCTGTTTGACCTTCACCAGCGACGGAAAGTCGATCGACGAGGCGCCCGCGGCGTAGCCCCAGCGGGCCGGTGTCAGCCAGGCGAGCTCCTCGAGTCCGAAGCGCTGATAGACCGGAATCATGCCGCTGGAGAACACCAGCTGCGACATGATCGACACCACGAGCAGCGGCATGATCTGTTCGTTGGACTGCGCCAGGGCCGACAAGAGCAGGCCGAGCATCGCCGACGCCACACAGGTGCCCGCGACAGTGACGAACAGCGAGAAGGTGGAGTTGCCGAAGAACGGCGGGTGCGCCGTCGGCGCGCCCTTGCCCAGCCGCACGATGATGGTCGCGATCGCCGCCTGCAGCGTCGCGAAGACGCAGAACACCGCGATCTTGGCCAGCAGGTAGGCGGTGGTGGACAAGCCGACGGCCTGCTCCCGCCGGAAGATGGGGCGCTCGCCGATCAGGTCCCGGATTGTCAGCGCGGTGCCCATGAAGACCGCGCCGATGTTCAGCAGCACCATGATGTACTGCGGTTGCGTGGGCGCGGGGCCGAGCGGGTCGGCCGGGCCGAGGCCGGGGTGGGGACCTTTCACCGTCAGCGACAGCGCCCCGATGAGGAACGGCAACACCGCCAGGAAGATCGTGTAACCCCGGTCGGATACGACGAGGCGAACCTGGCGCCGGGCGATCGTGGACAGCTGCCGCCACAGGTCGGTCCTGGGTGGTTCGCCCAGGTCGGCCGGGCTTTGCGGGGAGGGCGCCTGAGACTGCTGCTGATTGCGCTCCTTGAAGCGGCGATTGGCCTCGTCCGGATCGGCGCCCACCTTCGCGAAGATGTCGGCCCAGTTGCGGGTGCCCATTGCCGCCTCGACCTGATCGGGCGGCCCACAGAAGGCCGTCTTGCCGCCCGGGGCGATCAGCAGGATCTGGTCGCAGACTTCCAGGTATGAAATCGAGTGGGTCACCACCAACACCGTGCGGCCGGCGTCCGCGAGCTGGCGGAGCATCAGCATGACCTGACGGTCCAGGGCCGGGTCCAGCCCGGAGGTCGGCTCGTCGAGTAGCAGCAGCGAGGGCTGGGTGAGCAGCTCCAGCGCGACCGAGGCGCGTTTGCGCTGGCCGCCCGACAGCTTGTCGACCCGGGTCTCGGCGTGCTTGGTCATGTCGAGTTCTTCGAGGACCTGGGCGACGACCTGGGCCCGCTCGGCTTTGCTGGTGTCGGGGGGCAGCCGCAGCTCGGCGGCGTAGTTCAGGGCCTGGTTGACGGTCAGTTGGCGGTGCACGACGTCGTCCTGCGGGACCATCCCGATCCTGCTGCGCATCGACGCGTATTCGGCGTGGATGTCGTGACCCTCGAAGGTGACGCTGCCCGAAGTGGGGCTGGTGTAGCCGACGATCAGGCGCGACAGCGTGGTCTTGCCGGCACCCGAACCGCCGATGATGGCCGTCAGCGTCCCGGGCCGGGCGGTCAGCGAGATGTGGTCGAGCAGCTGCTTTCCGTGGTCGACGGTGTAGCAGACGGAGTTCACTTCCAGGCCGCCGGTGCGCGTCGCGGCCTCGGTGCGGCGGAGCAGCTCACCGCGGGTGAACACCAGGTCGACGTTTCCGATGGTGACCACGTCGCCCTCGGTCAACACCGCGGACCCCACTCGCACGCCGTTGACGAAGGTGCCGTTGACGCTGTGCGCGTCGCGGATCTCGGTGCCCAGGGGCGTCTGGGTCAGGAATGCGTGGTGGCGGGACGCCAGGACGTCCTGGATGACGACGTCGTTGTCAGTGGCACGGCCGATGGTCAGCGCGCCGGAAGGCTTCTGCAGCCCCCCGGATCGCGAAGGCCGGAGCGCCTGGAACATCTTCGTGGCCAGGTTCGCCACCTCGGGCGGCTTGGCGCTGGTGGGTGACATCCGGGTTTCCGGCGCAGGCATCTGCGAGGGCGGCTGGAAATTGGACGGCGGCGCCGGTGCGGCGGGCGGTGGGCCGGCTGCCCGGCCGCCGCCGGCATACATCGGTGGCCCCGGCGGGGCGGGGCGTTGCCCGGGCGCGGGGTGCGGGCGCCGTGGCGGCGACGCCCAGTTGGGCGGGCGGCCCGACGGTGCGGGCGGCCACCGCAAACCGAGTCGATGGGCATTCCGGCCGCCGCTCACCCGGGCGGGACGGCGTGGTCCGCCGCAC
>NZ_LZJZ01000071.1 GCF_001667585.1 Mycobacterium sp. E2733 | reverse complement strand
CATCGCCGTCTCACTGCTCAGCCTGGTCCTGCTGACCATCGCGCTGGCCACCCCGACCCATGACATGCGCATCCCGCGCAACCGGGCCGTCGTGATGCTGGTCATCGACATCTCGCAGTCCATGCGGGCCACCGACGTCCCGCCGAACCGGCTCAAGGCCGCCGAGGAGGCGGCCAGCCAGTTCGCCAGCCAGCTGACGCCGGGCATCAACCTCGGGCTGGTCGGCTTCGCGGGCACGCCGTACCTGCTGGTGCCGCCGACCCCGCAGCACCAGGCGACCATCGACGCCCTGAAGAAGCTCGACTTCGCCGACAGCACGGCCACCGGCGAGGCCATCTTCACCGCCCTGCACGCGGTGAGCGCCAACGCGATCACCGGGGGCGACACCCCGCCGCCGGCCCGCATCGTCCTGCTCTCCGACGGCAAGGAGAACAAGCCGTCCAACCCCAGCGATCCGCATGACGGGGCCTACACCGCGGCGCGGGCCGCCAAGGCCGAGGGCGTGCAGATCTCGACGATCTCCTTCGGCACGCCGTACGGCACCGTCGAGTACGA
>NZ_LZJZ01000070.1 GCF_001667585.1 Mycobacterium sp. E2733 | reverse complement strand
GCGGTCACCGGCTGCCGTGGTTGCTCGACTTCCGATTCTCGTGGCGCTTCGCGGCACGGCGTAGGGCCACTTGTCCCCGGCTGCCAAGAGACATTGGTCCCAAAACCCAGGCCTGCGAGCGCCACGAACCAACCAAGATGGCGTCGGTGACATCCAGGTCGATGACGCGGTCGCGACCACACCGTCGTAGCTCCGCGCGCGAACGAGACTTCGGGTGCCGTTGACGAAAGCCCCGTTGCGGCAGTAAGCGTCGTGGATCTCGGCGCCGACCGGGATCGCAGCCAACCCGGCGTAATAGCGCAACGCCACGGGTCCTCAACGACGATGTCGCTGTCAATGGCCACAACATCGGCCGGCGCCAGATCGGCGTCCGACTGCCCTGAGCGCAAGACCACGACCATCGGCGCGCGGACTCGAAGCTTCCTCGCATCCGCCACCCAACATGCCCTAATCGCCGGTGCGCACAAACTTGCTATTGAAATCGACGCTGGTGGTGCAGGGCGCGGCCCGTTCCAGGCGACCGTGCCCGGTGAGCACGGTGATCGGGTCCTGCGCCGGTGCGGGCAGCGGATACGCCGCGGTGATTGTGACGTGCCCCGTGCCGCCGTCCGGACACTGAGCGTCGAATTCCTGGCCGTAGGTCCAATTCCCGCCGCCGAAGACCAGCGCCCTAGCACCGTCAAGCGAGTGGAAATAGCTCATGCACCGATCGCCGCTGCGCAGACAATCCGTGAGGACCACGAAGTCGGAATCGTGTGTCTCCCCATTCGCGAAGGTCCATCTGTCGTGGTAGTGGCCGTGCAGCGCTTGGGCCGCCGACACCACCCGCGGCGGCTGGCCGGCCGGGTCGGGAAGACTGGTGACGTCGACGTCGCCGGTGCGGGCGAAACTCACGGCCCGCTTGTTTTCGCAATTGTTGCTGGCCGTCGCGGTGTAGTCGCCGGACAGGGTGCCGTCAGGATGGGGTTGCAGCGTGAACACCTGCCAGTACTCGGCGGGAGCGTTGTTGCACGTTTTTGAGCCGAGGCCGACGGCCATCCAGCGCCCGCCGACCTCGTCGAACACCAACGTCGACAACGTGGTGTCGCCGCTTCGGCGTGACGCGGTGGCCACGCACCCGCCCGGGCGGCACACCGAGCGCAGGCCCCAGGTTTCCGTCTTCGGCGCGGCACCCTCGACCGGTTTCCCGTTTCGAAGATAGGTCTCGGGGGCGAAGTCGGCGGTGTAGACACCGGTGAACGGACCGGTATTCGGCGGCAGGGTGGTGGGCGCGGTGGCGGTCGGCTTGTGGTGCCCGGAGAGGTTCACGGCGGCGAATATCCCGGCGCCGATCAGCACCGCGATCACCAGCAGCGCGGGAATCACGACGTGGGGGCGCCGCCACCTGGGCCGG
>NZ_LZJZ01000069.1 GCF_001667585.1 Mycobacterium sp. E2733 | reverse complement strand
GACGAGCCGCACGTCATCCCCATCTACGACTTCGGCGAGATCGACGGACGACTGTATGTGACCATGCGGCTCATCGAAGGCCGCGACCTACACGACGTACTGGCCGACGGGCCGCTCGAGCCCGCGCGGGCGATCGCGATCATCGACCAGATCGCCTCGGCACTACACGCCGCCCACGAAATCGGGCTGATCCACCGCGACGTCAAACCCTCCAACATCCTGGTCGCCAAGGACGACTTCGCCTACCTGATCGACTTCGGCATCGCCCGCGCGGCCGGGGAAACCGGGCTCACCAGCACCGGGGCGGCCATCGGCACCTGGGCCTACATGTCCCCCGAACGGCTCAACACCGGACAGGCCGACGCCCGCGCCGACATCTACGCCCTGGCCTGCGTGCTGTTCGAGGCGCTGACCGGGCAGCGCCCCTACCCCGGTGACAGCCTCGAACAACAAATCGTCGGGCACCTGACCACCCCGCCGCCCCGGCCTTCGGTGCTGCGACCCGGGGTGCCGGCGCCGATGGATGCCGTCATCGCCAAAGGCATGGCCAAAGACCCCGCCCAGCGCTATGCCACCACCGTGGAATTCGCGCACGC
>NZ_LZJZ01000068.1 GCF_001667585.1 Mycobacterium sp. E2733 | reverse complement strand
CTCGGCGGGTCACTCCCGTCGACACCAGTTTGTAGCCGCCCGCGAGCGCGCCTTCCCGGGTGCCGCCGATCGCCGCGCCGGCCCAGCCGCCGGTCACGATGTACCTGCATTTCCCGTTCGTCACGGTGCCGATTCCCATCACCCCGCCGGCGCCGCCCCCGCCGCCGCCGTAACGGCATGGCGCAAGGCCGCGACTGCGCGCACACTGGGCGGTGACGGCACGAGCGGCGAGGAGGTCGCGTGGGCGAATACGGTGCGTTCGGATTTGATCCCGACGAGTTCGATCGAGTGATCCGCGAGGGCAGCGAGGGGCTGCGCGACATGTTCGAGCGGGTCAGCAAATTTGTCGCGGCACCCGGAGCCCGGACCGGGTGGTCGTCGTTCTTCGAAGACCTGTCCCGGCGCCCCCGGCCGGAGCCCGAGACCACGGGGGAGGCCGGCGACGGCGTCTGGGCGATCTACACGGTGGACGCAGACGGCGGCGCGCACGTCGAACAGGTTTATGCGACCGAGCTCGACGCGCTGAGGGCCAACAAGAACAACGTCGACCCCAAGCGCAAGGTGCGGTTCCTGCCGTACGGCATCGCGGTCAGCGTCCTCGACGACGATTCTCCCGCCGAGGAACCCGGCGAACCTTCCTGAGGTTCAGCCCTGCTGGACGACGTTCGAACCACCTGAGTTGCTGACCTTTGGGCTGCCCGAGTGGTAGGTGACCTTGTTGTTGAGGCCGGCGGCATCGATGGTGTCGACGGCGTCGACGGTGACCTGGTTCTGCATGCCCGACACGGTAAGGCTCGTGCAGTGGCCGGTGATCACCACCGTGTTCGACACCCCGCGGACGATGACGATGTTGTCGTTGCAGGCGATCGTCCGGTTCTCGTTGACCCCGGAGACACTGACCTTGTCGCCGGGCGCCGGGGCCGGTGACGTCGACGGCCTGGGTGTTTTGGTCCGGGTGGTCGACGGGCCGGTGCCGCTTGGGGGACCGAACGTGTCGGTGATGGTCGGCGGGGAGTTGATGATCGAGCGGACACCGGAAAGCTGATGTGCCGCGAAGGCGGCGATGCCGCCGGCGAGGGCCAGCATGCCGATGACGATGACCGTGCCCAGGATCCACCACATGCGGTTGCCCGAGGGGCGTTGCGGCGGCGGGCCCGAGAACGGGCCGCCATAGGTCCACGGTGACGGCGGTGGGGCGGCCGCCGGCCCGGGCGGATAAGCCTGGCCGCCGGGCTGCGCGCTACCCGCCTCGGATGCCCGCGCCGCGTCGGCGAGCGGGCGTTCGAGTTCCCGGATCCGCTCCTCCGGGTCTTCGTCTGCGGCCATTGGTTGAATATGCCATTCGCCCGGGTGATTTCGGGCGGTTCGGTAGTTTCTGCATCGTGCCCGAGTTGCCGAACCGTCAGGTCTTGTTGCGTCGCCGCCCCACGGGGCTGGTTCAGCCCGGCGACACGGAGCTGGTCACCACCACGGCGCCCGAACCTGCGGAAGGCGAGGCGCTGCTGCGCACCACCTACGTCGGGATCGATGCCGCCGCCCGCACTTGGCTCGACGACCAGCCCGGCTACCTGCCGCCGGTGCAGCTGGGCGAGGTCATCCGCGCGGCCGGGATCGGCGAGGTCGTCGCCTCGCGCTGCGACGCCTACGCCGTCGGCGACGTCGTCACCACGCTGACCGGCTTCTCCGAGTACGCGATCATCCGCGACGACCTGTTCAGCACGCCCATCCCGGGCGAGGACGACCAGCTGGCGATCATGTCGGTGTACGGGCCGACGGGCGCCACCGCCTATTTCGGGATGACCGACATCGGCCGGCCCAAGGCCGGGGAAACCGTCGTGATCTCGGCCGCCGCGGGCGCCACCGGATCGGTGGCCGGGCAGATCGCCAAGATCGCCGGCGCCCGGGTGGTGGGCATCGCGGGCGGGCCGGAGAAGTGCCGGGCGGTGGTGGAGGACTTCGGGTTCGACGCGTGCATCGATTACAAGAACGACGACCTCGCGGCGGCGCTCAAGCAGCACTGCCCGCGGCGCGTCGATGTGTACTTCGACAACGTCGGCGGGCCGATCCTCGACGCGGTGCTGGGCCGCCTGGCCCCGCGCGCCCGCGTCGTCCTGTGCGGCGTCATCTCCAGTTACCTCACCGGCGAGCACCCGGGGCCCGCCAACTATGTGAACCTGCTGTCCAAAACCGCGCTGATGCAGGGGTTCAACGCCCTCGACCAGTGGGGTCGCTTCGACGAGGCGTTCGCCGCGCTGCGGCAGTGGGAGGCCGAGGGCCGGCTCAAACACCGGGAAACCATCTTCGACGGCATCGAATCGTGTGTCGACGCCCTCAACGGCCTGTTCACCGGAGTCAACATCGGCAAGACGCTGGTCAAGCTCAGCGAACCGGCTTCCCGCTGAGCCAGGCGGGCCTTGGCGGGCAAAAACTCGCCGCCACGAGCCGGGTGTGGGCTGCGTGGCACCCCGGCGCGTGGTTTCATAACACCGTTTGCGAAAGTTGCCTAGGGGTATCGGGCTAGTTCGGAACACGGCTTTCACGATTGGGGTTGGAGATGGATCGTCGCACCATGATGTTGATGTCGGGGCTCGGCATGCTCGGGGCTGCGATGCGGTTGCCGGGCGCCTGGGCCACCCCAGCGGCGCCGGAGGCGCCGCCGTCGGCCGGTCCGGGTGGCCCGTACATCTTCGCCGACGAGTTCGACGGCCCCGCGGGTTCGGCTCCCGACCCGGGGAAATGGACGGTGCAGACCTGGCAGGACGACGTCTTCCCGCCAGTCGCGGGGATATACCGTGACGACCGCCGAAACGTGTTCCAAGACGGCAACTCCAACCTTGTCCTGCGCGCCACGCAGGAAGGGGACACTTACTACGGCGCCAAACTGCGGGGCAACTTTCGCAGCATGATCAACCAAACATGGGAAGCGCGAATCAAGCTGAACTGTTTGGAGCCCGGCCTGTGGTCCGCGTTCTGGGGCGTCAACGAGGATCCGCTGCCAGACGGCGAAGTCGACCTTTTCGAGTGGTACGGCAACGGCTCTTGGCCCCCGGGCACCACCGTCCACGCCGCGTCCAATGGGAAGACCTGGGAAGGCAAATCGATTCCCGGCATGGTCGACGGCAACTGGCACACCTGGCGAATGCACTGGGGTGAAGAGGGATTCGAGTTCGCGCGCGACGGGGCGGAGTACTTCAAGGTTCCCAACAAACCCATCCATGTCCACGGCGGCGCTCCCGACGACTTCCGGTGGCCGTTCAACAATCCCGGCTACTGGATGACGCCGATGTTCACGCTGGCGGTCGGTGGGGTCGGTGCCGGCGATCCCGCCGCGGCGTCCTACCCCGCGGACATGCTCGTCGACTATCTGCACATCTGGTGACTACCGCTCGGCTTTGAACACCTGAACCAGGTTGAACTGCCAGCGCTCGACCAGCCGGAAGCCCAGGTCGTGCGGCACCGCGAAGGCGGGGGTCGCCCCGTAGCGCGGCCCAGGCGGCAGCGCCGGGCCCCGATCGTGGGCGGGCATCGACTCGTCGGCCTGCGTGATGATCCAGACGACGCGGCAGTGGCTCAGGGGCGCGGCGACGACCTCCGGGATCAGGTTGGTGTCGAAGACGTCGTTGCGGTCGGTCGCCCGCTGCCACAGCGTGAGGTCGACCAGCTCGCGGTAGGCATCCGGGCGCGCCGCCAGCAAGGGACGCATCGGGGCGGGCATGAACGTCACCGTGTCGTTCACCAGCAGGCAATCGCCCGGGGCGGCCCGGGCGGTGATCAGATCCGCCACCTGGCTGTAGTCCATCCCGTACTTGGCGTACGGATTACGCTGCACCAGAAGGTAATTCGGGGCGGCGGCGACGGCGAACAGGGTGACCAGGGCCGCCGTCGGCCACGGCCGGGTGGTCACCGCGGCGGCGCAGACGCCCAGGCTCAGCGCCATTCCCGGCGCCGTGAACGTCAGGTAGCGCGGGGTGTAGATCGAGTGCACCAGCGCCGAGTAGGTCAGGATCGCCGCGGTCGGTAGGGCAAGCCACGCCACCGCGAGGGCCAGCAGCTGCCCATCGCCGCGCGCCGGTGGGCCGGACCTGCTGAGCCACAACGCAATAGCCCCCGCGATCACCAGCGCCGACAACACGGCGAACGGGGGGCTGCGCTCGAAATACTGCTGCATCAGCACGTCTTCGATGGTGCGGTGACCTATGGGTGCTACCCAACTGATCTGGTGCGCTTGGCTTGCGACGGTCACCAAGAACGGGGCCGTGGCGCCGAACGCGACGGTCGCCGCGATCGCGAATCGCAGCAAAACCCTTCGTGTGCAACGAGACACGACGACCAGCGTGAGGTGCGCCGCGACCAACAACGCAAGATACACGTCGAGCGCAATCGACGAGACCAGGGCGACGCCGTAGGCCGCCCACAGCCAACCGGTGTCGCGGCGCGCGGCGCGCACGAGCAACACCGTCAGCCACACGGCGGCCATCATCGACGGCGCGTAGGGGCGGGCCTCGATGCCCGCCCACGTTGTTCGAGGCAGGACCGCACAGAACACACCCGAGGCCACCGCGACGGTCCGGGACGAGAATTGCTTGCCCAGCACCACTATTCCTGCAGCGGCACCCCCGACGGCCAGGCCGCTCGGCGCGCGCGACCAGAACTCGGTGGGCGGGAAAACCTGAAACCAGGCGTGCATGAGCAGGTAGTACAGGCCGTGCACGGCGTCGACATTGCCCAGCATCCGCCACAACTGGGCGAGGGAACGACTGTATGCGGCCGAAATGGTGGCGGCCTCGTCGTACCAGAAAGACGGGCGGGCCGCACCGCCCAGGCTCACCGCGACGGCAAGCACCCCGACGAGCAGCGGGTCCAGCGCGGCCGGCGGGCGGCGAAGCGGGTTCCGCACGTCGCTATGGTGCCAGAAGCGGACCCTCGGACCCCGTCGAGCCCCACCGCCGGCCGACGGTCAGTTGAGCAACCAGACGTGCCAGAACCCGTCGGAGCCCGGGCGGCAGTCCCAGTGGGTGTACAGCTGGTCGTTGTGGGTGATCTCGACGTGCGGGGCGTCGGCCTCGCAACCGGACTGGCTCGAGTAGTTGCCCTCGACCTCGACTTCGTCCGCGCTGGCCACGCCCACCCCGGTGGTGAGTAGCCCGGCAAACGCCAATAGGCCGGCGGCGCAAGCCATCTTCATCTAGACCTCCCCTTCTTAGCTGAGCAGACTATAACGACCGGCGCGGGCGCCGGATCGAAAACGAGGAATCCGGCAAACCGCCGCCATTCGAACGTATGATCGATCGATGGGGCAGTTCGCGTCCATCGGGTACAACGGCCAACCGGTCCGCAGCCCGTTCCGGGTGGTGCGCCCGCCGGTCACCGTTCTGGTGGACCTGACGGTGCTTTTCCCGCGTGAGCCGCACCGCTCCGGCCGGTATCAGCCGAACGGCCTGCAACTGCACAAGGTCGTCGAGGGGCTGCTCAGCTGCTGGGGCCTCTGCGAGCAGGGCGACTGGTGGGGGCTGGTGACCTACCCGGTCGCCTACGGTTCCCAGCGCAAAACCGTGACGCACTGGGTGCCGGCCTGGACGTTGCGCCGAAAGCCGTTCTGAGGGCGACGCTTACGTCGGAGCCGTGCGGACGGGTCGCGCCAATGCGATGATGGCTGCCCGTGGACGCAAGTTGGGGTTCGGTCCTGACCAAGCTCGTCGCGCTGGCGGCCGTCATCGCGCTGTCGCCCATCACGGTCGTTCCGGCGGTGCTGGTTTTGCACGCGCCCCGGCCGCGGCCGACCAGCCTCGCCTTCCTCGCCGGGTGGGTCCTGGGCCTGGCCGCCCTCACCGCGGTGTTCGTCAGCGGCTCCGAGCTGCTTGGCGGCCTGCACAACGCGCCGCCGACGTGGGCGTCGTGGTTGCGCGTGGCGCTGGGGTCGGCGCTGATCGCGTTGGGCGCCTACCAGTGGCTGACCCGGCATCGTCACGGCAGCATGCCGCGCTGGATGCGTTCGTTCTCCACGCTCAGCCCGGCACGCGCCGGGCTGACCGGGGCGGTGCTGGTGGTGCTGCGACCCGAGGTGCTGATCATGTGCGCGGCGGCCGGCTTGGCCGTCGGCGGCAGCAGCCTCAGCACGGCCGGCCAACTGGCGGCCGCCGCGGTGTTTCTCGTCATCGCCGCGTCAACCGTCGCGATCCCGGTCCTGGCGTATGTCGCGGCCGGCGACCGCCTCGACGATGCGCTCGAACGCCTCAAAGGGTGGATGGAGGAAAACCATGCCATGCTGCTCGCCGTCATCCTCGTCCTGATCGGTTTGATGGTGCTCTACAACGGGATTCGCGCCCTGTAGATTGCTGCCCATGGCAGGTAGCTGGGGCACCGTGCTCACCGGGCTCGTTCCGCTTGGACTGGTCATCTCGCTGTCGCCGCTCACCGTCATCCCGGCGGTGCTGGTGCTGCAGGCGCCGCGGCCCCGCCCGAGCGGCCTGGCGTTCCTGGCCGGCTGGGCGCTGACCCTCGCCGCGCTGACGGCGCTTTCCGTCGCGGCCTCCCACCTGCTCGGCGGCCTGGACAGATCGCCGCCGCGGTGGTCGTCGTGGCTGCGCGTGGTGCTGGGGTCGGCGCTGATCGTGTACGGCGTCTACAAATGGCTGAATCGGCACGGCCACTCCGAGTCGCCGGCCTGGATGCGTTCGTTCGCCACCATCACCCCGGCCCGCGCGGGGATCATGGGGGCGGTGCTGGCCGTGGTGCGACCTGACGTGGTGCTCATCTGCATCCCGGCCGGACTGGGCATCGGCACCGCCGGGCTCGGGCTCGCCGGTGACTGGGTGGCCGCCGGGTTCTTCGTTGCCATCGCGGCGTCAAGCGTCGCGATCCCGATACTGGCCTACGCGGCGGCCGGCAGCCGTCTCGACGACACGCTCGCAAAGCTCAAAGACTGGATGGACCGCAACAACGCCGCTCTGCTCGCGGCGGTCCTGGTTCTGATCGGCGCGATGGTGCTCTACCACGGGATTGACGCCCTATAGCCGCCGTCGGCCAGGCCGGCGTCCTGCTCGAGCCGGTTGATCGCGCCGAAGGCGTATTCGCGGACCAACTCCCGGCCGTAGTCGCGCAGCATGCCCGCGTAGCCCTTCGCAGCCCATTGCCGGCAGTGCCGCTCCTCGTGGTGCAGCACCCGATCCAGGTCGAGGCCGCTCTCCACGGGCCTGCCGTCGGCGCGCACGTGCCAGGCGTGGCCGGACTCGACGATCCGGCGAAGCCACCCCGCGGGGTCGGTGACGGCGCCCATGTTGACCATGAAGATGTCACCCCAGGTGGTGCCGGCCCGCCGGCAGAATTGCCGTTGGATCCAGTTGCCTCCCAGGCCCATCAGGATGCCGTTGGGCGTCGTGACCAGGCGTCCGCCGTTGCGGTGAACGAACCTGACGTCGCGGGTGTAGCTCCAGCTATTCGCGCTCTGCCGCAACATGATTCGCGTGATTTCGGCTGTGCCGTAGGGTGTCGGCGGGAAATCGGTGCGCCACGCCGCGTTGCTGCCGTAGCCGGTGCCCGCGTTCAGGATGTAGGTGCTCAAGACGGCCGCGCGGGCGTCGGCACCACCGGTGCCCCGGGGCAGGAGGAAGAAGGATTTGCCGTCCGGATCCTTGATCTCCGTCATCCGCCCGAGCGACCGGAAGGTGTCCGGCGTGACGGCGTGCCGCCGGGTGATCTCGGCAACGACGTCCGGGGCCACGCCCTGCCACGCGGCGTTGTCCCGCCATGCCTCGAAGTAGCCCGGTGCGTCCATGTCCGCCAACCAATTTAGGGTGTAGCGAATGAACAGGCGGCCCAGGCGACGCGCGCGCGGCATCGAACAGATCACCCGGGGGCTGGGCACCCTTGACCGGGAGATCTTCGAGGCGATCGCGGAGACCGACACCCCGCTGCTGGACGCGGTCATGCCGCCGCTGACCCGGGCGGCCGACAACTCCAAGCTGTGGTTCGCCATCGCCGCGGCCCTGATGGCCTCGGGAAAGCCGAGCGCCCAGCGCGGCGCGACGCGCGGCGTCGTGACGCTCGCGGCCACCAGCCTGGTCACCAACCAGGTGGCCAAACGCATCCGCCGCCGCCCGCGGCCCGGGTACGAATTGGTGCCGCTGGTCAGGCAGGTCCGCCGCCGGCCGACGTCGAACTCCTTCCCGTCGGGGCACTCGGCCAGCGCGGCCGCGTTCGCCGTGGCGGTGGGTTTGGAGAATCCGATGCTGGGCTTCGGGCTGGCGCTGCTGGCCGGGCTGGTCGGGCTGTCGCGCGTGGCGACGGGCGCGCACTACCCGGGGGATGTCGTCGCCGGGTTCGGCATCGGGGCGGGCCTGGCGGTGCTGGGCGGCCGGCTCGTCCCGCCGATCGTCGAAACCGCGCTGCCCAGGACCGAACCGCTCCGAGTCGAGGCGCCCGAACGGCCCGACGGTTCCGGGGTGGTGCTGGTGATCAATCCGGAGTCGGGTAGCGGCACGGGGGCCCGTGTCGTCGACGAGGTGCGCGAGGCGCTGCCGAAGGTGGACATCCGGGAGCTGGGGCCCGACGACGACCCGGCGGAGGTCTTGCGCGAGGCCGCCGCGAACGCCGACGTGCTTGCGGTCGGCGGCGGCGACGGCACGGTGGCGGCCGCGGCGGGCGTGGCCATCGAGGCCGGGCTACCGCTGGCCGTGTTTCCCGCCGGCACGTTCAACCACTTCGCGAAGGACATCGGCTGCGACACGGTCGCCAAGACCGTCGACGCGATCCGCCGGGGCAGCGTGTCGTGCGTGGACCTGGTGTGCCTCAACGAAAGTCAGATGGTTCTCAACACGGCGAGCATCGGCGCCTATCCGACCTTCGTGCAGCAGCGCGAGAAACTGGAGAAGCGCATCGGCAAGCCGCTGGCCGGTCTCTACGCCATGCTGCATACGCTGCGTCATGACCAGCCCGTCCGGATCTCGTACGACAACAAGACGCTGCTGACGTCGCTGTTCTTCCTCGGCAACTCGCTGTACCTGCCGACCGGGTTCGCCCCGTCGCGGCGGACCCGGATGGACGACGGCCTGATCGATGTGCGGATGCTCGACGCGGGCCGCCGGTGGTCGCGGACCAGGATCCTGACCGCGCTAGCGCTGGGCCGGTTGGAGCGCAGCCCGCTCTATCACGAGCTGCAGGTGCCGGAATTCAGCTTCGTCGCGGTCGACGGCCCGACGGTCATCGCGTGTGACGGTGAGGTCGGCGACGAATACGAGAAGGCCAGCTTCACCGCCAAATACCGGGTGCTTCCGGTCTTCCGCCCCTGCGACTAGGTTCCCTCGGTCAAGTCCCGCACCCGCGCATAGCGCTCCAGCACCTGGGGCGTCGGGTCGGCGGTGTATTCGCCGGTCTCGGGCGGCTTCCAGGCGGGCGGCCGTGGCCAGCCGCTCAGCGCCCACGCCGCCTGCCGGGCCGCACCCAGCGCGACGTACTGCGCGGGGGCCGGCACCAGCACGGGTACGCCGAACACCGCGGGGGCGATCTCGCGCAGGGCGCGGGATCGGGCGCCGCCGCCGATCAGCAGGATGCGGCGGGTGACGACGCCGTACGCGGCCAGGTGGGCCAGGCCGTCGGTCAGCGCGCACAGCAGCCCCTCCACGGCGGCCCTGGCCAGGTTGGCCGGCGTCGCGTTCACGACCCGCAGGCCGTGCAGCGCGCCAGAGGCGTTGGGGCGGTTGGGGGTTCGCTCGCCCTCCAGGTAGGGCACCAGGACCAATCCCGCGCCGCCCGGCGGCGCGGAGAGCGCGAGCTTCGACAGCTCGTCGTGGTCGACGCCCAGCATGTTGGCGGCCGCGTCCAGCACCCGCGCGCCGTTGAGGGTGCACACCAGCGGGAGGTAGCGCCCGGTGCCGTCGGCGAATCCCGCGACGAAGCCGGCGTCGTCGCGGACCGGGCCGGCGGTGACCGCGGCCACCACCCCCGACGTCCCGACGGAGACTATGACGTCACCCTCGTCGGCGCCGAGGCCCAGCGCCGCGGCCGCGTTGTCGCCGAGGCCCGCGCCGAATGCCCTTGCCCCATCGGTGGTGCCGATCGACGGGCCGAGCACGGTGGGCAGGCGCGGGCGGCGGCCGCGCAGGGCCAGCTCGAGAAGGTCGGCGCGGTAGGCGCCGCTCGCGGCGTCGTAGTAACCGGTGCCGCTGGCGTCGCTGCGATCGGTGGTCAGCGCCGCGATGTCGGTGTCACGCCGCAACCGCCACGTCAGCCAGTCGTGCGGCAGGCAGACGGCGGCCGTTCGGTCGGCGTGCCGCGGCTCGTGGTCGGCGAGCCAGCGCAGCTTGGCCACCGTGATCGCGGCCAGCGGCACGACGCCGACGGCCTGCGCCCACGCCCGTGGGCCGCCGAGTTCGTCGACGAGCGCGCGCGCCGCGTCGGCCGAACGCACGTCGTTCCACAGCAGCGCGGGCCGCACCACCCGGCCCGCGTCGTCGAGGCACACCATGCCGTGTTGCTGCGCGCCGACCGCGACGGCCTCGACGCCGTCCAGTCCCCCCGCGGCCGCGATCGCCTCCCGGGCCGCGACTTCCCATGCGGCCGGGTCGATCTCGGTCCCCTCGGGATGCGCGGCGGTCCCTTCGCGGACCACCTCGCTCGTGGCGGCGTCGCAGATCAACACCTTGCAGGACTGCGTCGACGAGTCGATACCGGCGACCAGCGTCATTCGTCGGCCCCGACCAGTGCCCGCAGCGTGGCGCGGGCGCCGTGCCGGTGCAGCGAGTCCAGCGCCCACAGGTACGGCTCGAGGAAGCGGGGCTGGTCGACGAGGTCACCGAACACCGCGCGATTGGCGAGAAACGCGGTTGGGTCCTCGCGCTGGGAGCGGGCGATGGGGACGAGCGTGTCGGCGAGCCGGTCCACCACCTCGATCGGCTGTCCGCCTTCGTCGACGCCCTCGGCGTAGCGCGCCCAGCTGGCGACGATCGCCGCGGCCAGCCGCACCGGGCCGCCGCACCGCAGATTGTCGGCGACCACCGGCAACAGCCACTTCGGGATGCGGTCGGACGAGTCGGCGCACAGCCGGGCCACCGTGTCGCGCACGTAGGCGTTGGCGAAGCGGGGGATGAGCCCGGCTTTGAAGTCGGTCAGCCCCGGGACGCGCGCCAGGGTCGGCATCGCCTCGGATTCCAGGTAGCGGTCCAGAAATTGGGCGATCAGCGGATCCTGGGCGGCCTCGTGCACCATCCGATACCCGGCCAGGTAGGCGAAGTAACACAGGCCCTGATGGCTGGCGTTGAGCAGCCGCAGCTTCATCGCCTCGTACGGCGAGACGTCGTCGACCAGCTGGACGCCGGCCTTCTCCAGCGGCGGCCGGCCGTCGGCGAAACGGTCCTCGAGGACCCACATGGCGAACGGCTCGGCGACCACCGGCCACGCGTCCCGCACACCGAACTCGGAATCGAGCCGCGCGATCACGTCGGGAGTGGTGACCGGCGTGATGCGGTCGACCATCGAGTTGGGGAACCTGGTGTGCTCGCACATCCATTGCGCGAGTCCGGGATCGAGCCGCTCGGCGCACGACGTGAACGCGCGCCGGGCCACGCTCCCGTTCTCCACGATGTTGTCGCACGACACGATCGTGGGGGAGGGCAGGCCCTGTTTCCGCCGCCGGTTCAGGCCCTCGGCCACCAGTCCGAAGACGTCGCTCAGCGGGGGGCGGTAGCCGCCTTCGGTGATGGTCAGCGAGACGATGCGGGTGGCGGGAGCCGCGAGCAACTCGATGACTGCGTCGGGATCGTCTGGCGCGTAACGGAAGTCGACGATCGAGCCGATGACCCTGGGCTGCCGGGTGCCGTCGGGGTGTTCGAGGATCAACGTGTAGAGGTAGTCCTGCGCGCGCAGCACGTCGCGCATGCGCCGGTCACGCGGCAGCACGCCGACACCGCAGATTCCCCAGTCCCGGGCCATCCCGTCGGTGAGCAACCTGTCGACGTACATCGCCTGGTGGGAACGGTGAAAGCCGCCCACGCCGAAATGCACGATGCCGACGTCGATTTGGCTGCGATCGTAGGCCGGGACGGGGACGTTGAGAGCGCTCAGGTTGCGCGCGCTCAGCTCCATTCCCGGCACTTAGCTCACCGCTAAGCGTTAGGGCACAGATCGCGCAACGCGAAAATCACGACGTCCGCGGCCTGCCGACCGTTGATCCCGCCGGTGCCCTGGTCGGCGTCCGAGCGTTGGATTGCCAGGCCCTCCAGCTGTTGGGGGCTCGCACCCCAGGAAAGCTGTTGGCACAGATCCGCGCCCATCTGCAAGAGCGCTTCATCGCCACCGTTGACGGCGTGGATGCCGGCGTTGTGCAGGTCATTGAGAAAGGCAGTCTGGTCGGCCCGCGCCGGGCTGGCCAAGACGATCCCCGCGGCCAGAAGTGGGGCCCCCACGAGGGCTGCGCCCATGAACCGGCCAAAGGGCCGCTGTGCTGCCATCGGAATTTCTCCTTCGTGCCGTGCCCGATCGCCGATGATGCACTTTTACACGAAAACACCGTGAAACACGCCGCGGAAGATCGATCCCGAGGATGAATTGTCGGCAAAGAGCGATGGCCGGCCGGCTGGACCAGGTTCGCTCAGGCGTCCGGGCACAGATCGCGCAAGGCGGCCTCTACGACGACGTCGGCCTGCTGCGGGGTGATCCCGTTGGCGCCTTGCCTGCTGTCGGAGCGCTGTACCGCCAGGCCCTCGATCTGCGACGGCGGAGCGCCCCACGACAGTTGCTGACAGACGCTCAGACCCATCTGGACCAGCGCCGCGTCGCCGCCGCTGACCGCGCGGATGCCGGCTTTGTGCAGGTCGTTGACGAAAGTGGACGCGTCCGCCTGTGCCGGCCCGGCCCACATCACCCCGGCGACCAAGAGTGGACCCCCCACCAGCGCTGTGCTTATGAATCGGCCGCAGAGCCGTCGTGCTGCCATGGCTCCTTCTCCCCTATTCGTTAACCCTTCATTTGTCGATTGTTCACCTCTATGGCACCTCCAGTACATCTCGTGTCGCCGAAAATTTCCTGTGAATGCGCTGCCCAAAATTGGGCTCAGTGCGACTCGAAAGGCCGCCGCGGCTCTTCTCGGCAAAGCCTCTGACTCGTGACGCCCTTGTGACGTCACCATTTGGAAACGGCGCGGTGCGGCGCGTCCGGCGTTTCGCGCCGCGTGATGACAATTGGCTCGTCGTCGGAAGACGGCTATGCGGTTCTGCTGCACCGGATGGTTATGTGAGCGCGAATAAAGGAGAGTCGACGCTGATGGCGATCGTCGATCGGTTGAACATGAAGCTAGTTGCCAGCCTTGGGTTGTGCGGAGCCGCACTTGCACTGAGCCCGGATGCGGCGGCCGCTCCCCTGAAGACGGGCGGCTACGCCTGCATCCAGGGGCAGGCCGGCGAGGCCGGAGCGCCGTTAGCCGGCGCGCCGCTGGCCGGCGGACCCGGTGCTGCCGGTGCCGGTGGGGCCGCGGCCGCGGGCGGCGCGCCGACGGCTGAGGTCTGCACGGCCAGCGCGCCACTGACCGACATGGCGGGTGTCCCGATGGCCGTGCCGGGGCCGCTGCCGGTGGGCGCTCCGCTGCCGGTGCCGCTGGGCGGGCCGTTGCCGTTGCCGCTGGGCGCGCCCCTGCCGTTGGGTGCGCCGTTGCCGATCGCTCCGGTGGTGCCGGCCGGCGCTCCGCTGGTTGCCCTCGGTGGGCTGGCGGCCGGTGCTCCCCTCGACGCGGCCGCCGGGGCCCCGCTCATCGACATGTCCGGGGTCAAGGACGCGCCGACGGGGCCGGCGCCGAGCGGCGGCCCCCAGCCCGGTCAGCCCGTCGCGCCCGGTCCTTCGGGCGGACACTGATAACCCTGTCGACCGAAAGGACCCGCTGGCCGCGAGCCAGCGGGTCCTTTCGTATGCGGGGCTGAGTCACTTCGGCTGTCGAGCGTGAAGTTGGTTTCACGCTCGACCGCGAGCGTGAAACCAACTTCACCCTCGGCAGAGGGCGAGCGCTGTCGGCGGCGAAAAGGCTTCTCGCTCAAAGCGATCGAGTGCGAATCCTCCTCAGGATGGAGGCCGCTCCCAGAGGTCCTGCTTGACGATCACCGGGTCGCCGACGTTGACCGTGTTGTAGTACCACTCTGCGTCTTCGGGGCTGAGGCTGATGCAGCCGTGGCTGACATTCTCCAGCCCCAGTGACTGGACGGCCCACGGTGCGGAGTGCACGAACAGGCCACGGTTGGTGATCCGCACGGCGTAATCGACGTTGAGCATGTAACCGTTGGGGTCGTCGACCGGAATGCCGACGCTGCTCGAATCCATAAGCACCGAGCGGTCTTTCGACAAGACGGTGTAGTTGCCGACCGGCGTCGGGAACTCGGGCCTGCCCATCGAAGCCGGCAGCACCCCTTCTTCGCCGAAGTGGGGTCGGTGGTGCGGAGTGGGTGGTGGAGTGGCGTCGACTCCGTCGACGCTTACCTTGAAGGTGTGGTCGGTGATGTTGGCGACGCCGACGACCTTGGGGCCGGTCTTGAATTCCGTCGACCGGCCGTCCACCGCCAGCGCCACCGTGCTGTGCGCCGGCCAGTAGTGGTCTGGAACCCACTGCACGACCTTGTTGTCGAGCCATTCGAACCTGCCGGTCATCGCGGGCGTCGACTTGACTCCGATGGCGCGCTCGGCGGCGTGCCGGTCGGCGACCGGCGCGTCGAACGTCACCACCACGGGGTGCGCCACCCCCACCGTCGCGCCCCGCGCCGGCAGGACCGACGCGACGGGAAAGTCATGCGGCTGACTTGCTGCTGCCATGCTGGTGCCAGTCGGCCCCGCAACCACACTCGCAGCGACCCCAACCACCGCAAGAACACACCGAACGTCCGCTCGCATGGCTCCGATTCCCTTTTAACTGACAGAGTTGTAATAGGGATCGTAATTCCCCGTTGACCAGCGGAAGCGCAAGGGCGCGTTAGCATTTGGCCACGCCTCGGTCACGTTTCGGCCACGGGAGTTTGGTTCGGCGATGTGGCCTTACGGGTCCGGTCGGGTCGTTGGTGTAGTTATCCGGTATAGGTCGACCTCCTCGGGCAGGCCTTTGAGCTTTTGCGGGCCGAGGCCCTCAAAGTTAAGGCCCGATCCGGCGGAGAGATCGCGGACCGTCCGGCTGGCCAGTACTGCATCCGCATCTGCCAGCGCGCCAATGCGGGCGCCCGTGTGCACGGCTACGCCGCTCCATTCTTCCCCGCGTCGCTCGCATTCACCGGTATGGACGCCGGCGCGAATTCGGATACCACGCGCGGCGAGGGCCGGGACCAATTCCAATGCGCAGCGGGCGGCCTTGGTTGGACCGTCGAACAGCGCGAAGATGCCGTCTCCGGTGTGCTTTGCGCGTCGGCCGCCATACTTTTCCACCAACCAGTCGACGGCCTTGTCATGCGCATCGAGCTGGCGACGCCATCCAGCATCGCCGCGAGCGCTGAGCAGTTCGGTGGAACTGACGATGTCGGTGAACAGGACTGTTTTGACTACTCGCTCGTCGACGGCGCCACTCGAGGTACCGCAGACAAAGTCGAGGATGGCCGAACCGACCACGTCATCGACGAGCGCGTGCGGACCCTCGGGCAGTTCGTTGAAACGGGAACCGGGAATGGCGGCCGCCAACGCCGTCGCACCCTCGAACGCAGCCATTCGATCACCCGGCCTCGCCAACACAAGAGTCGGGGCGCGGATGGAACCGAGGATGCCGCGGACATCGATTTCCAGGAGCGCCTGCCACAGCCATGCGGCCATCATCGGGCTCGCGCTCGCCCGTTGATAACGACCGTAAAGATCGCGAAACCCCGGTATGTCGGCAAGCTCGCCGAAGAACAGTTCGGCGAGCGCGCCTTCGCCCCAATGTATTTCGATGGCTTCCAGATGTTGAGCCTTCTCTTCGGCGGTGAATCCCCAGGGGTAATCCGGCAACTCTTGCGAAAACCGTGCCGATACGCCGTACAAAACCAGCGAGTGGACCCGTTCCGGATACGTCGCCGCGAACAAGAGGCTCATCGGGCCGCCCTCGGACATGCCGAACAAGGCCGGTCGATCGGCCTTCGCGGCGTCGAGAACCGCGTGAAGGTCATCCATGCGCTCGTCAAGCGGAGGGACACGGGTTGCCGGATCGGAGAGGCCGGTCCCGCGTTTGTCCCACACGATGATCCGAGCGACCTCGGCCAGCTGTTCGACGACCGCCGTGATCGGACTCGCAGGCTCGTCGACGAGGTCGACGTTGCTGAACCAGCCGGGGTTCCAGACGAGGGTCGTGTCACCCTCGCCGAACTCGCGGTACGCGAGCCGGACAGAGCCATTGCGCGCGTAGCGAACCCGCCGGTCGCTCATATCGACAGTGTGACATCGCGGAGGCCTACAGGTCTGCGGATCTCGCTGCCGGCCCGCGGGCTGATGCACTGAGTGCCGTCCGCGCAGGTAGCGGTGGAGCCGATGACGGGAATCGAACCCGCGTATTCAGCTTGGGAAGCTGCTCCTGCGCATCCAAGCCCGTTCGCTAGTCTCCAAGGGCCTTCAGAAGCCAACCGGTTGCTGCATCTCAGCGCTGGTTTCCGGTCAACTTCCGATGACTTCCGGAGGATTGCGACTTAGCTGTGTAGACCCCTCGAGGCGGTCAGGCCACGGTCAAGCACAGCAAACCTACATTTCGACCCAGAGTCGCTTGAACATCTTCCTTCGCTGTGTGAGCAGGCATGTGAGCGCACATCCCATCGCCAAGATGTGTCTCGCCGCGCGGCCGGGCAGCTTGCCGCGGCGGCGGAGGAGGGCCTGCCGCCCATCGCGCGGCCGGTATCAACCGCTTGTCGACCAGCGCCTGGCGCCAGAGGCACGCGCCCTCGTCGACGGTTCAGGATCCGCTGATTAGGAGACCGTGGTCCATACAAACCCTGATGCTGTGCATCGTTGCGAAACCGATGCCGGTTACTGGAACCTATCTGCGGCTATACAAGGTCTCGGGCGACCTGCGATTGACTCCCGATATGGTTTGGCTTGTGCAGGATGCTGGCCGTGTTCCAACGTTTTTTGCCTCTGCTGGCAGAGCGCAACCGGCAGCCTTGAGCAGGTAGGGGGATCCGTGTTATCAGCCGATGCCGTGAAACCCGAAATCGACCAAGCCATCCGCCTGGTCCTGGGAATCGCACGGTTGGGTGAGCAGGGTCTCCGGGGTTGGTGGCGGTCGCATGGTCTTGACAAGGGCGGCCAGTATGTCCTGGGCGGCCTGTTCCCTCGAACCAAGAAGGCCGCCGCCTTAGAGCTTGACATTTTATCCGCAGCTCACCGCCACGATGACGTGCTGGAAAGGGCCACCGCGCTTCACTTGTTTTCGAGCGCGTTCCCGTTTCGCCGTTGGGCAGAGGCATGGCTGGCGGAGCAGAAGACGCTTACCCCTGATCCCCTACTCGATGAGCTCGCCCGATGGGATGTGGAGACAGCACTCCAATCACTGCGAGCTTGGTCCGGGGAGATGCCTGGAGGCGAACTGGTCGGCGAAGGTCGTCTCCTCGGACAGGTCACGAGTGCAGAGTTGGACGAACACGACGCTTTGTTGCCCTATGCGCGGCTCCTAGCCGCGGCCTACCTCGACCAAGACGCCCGTCTGCGCCCGCCTTACTTCGACCTAAAGCAGTGATGTTTACCGTCAACATTCAGAAAGGCGGCGCGATGCTCGACGAGACGCGGCAGTTGGTTGAAGTGTGGGATTCCACAGTGGACAGCGCTTCCAACGTTCGTCGCGTTGCAGACGCGAACCTTTTAGGAAAAAAGTCACGCAAACGCTCGGATGACATACTGCTGCGAATTCTTGTCCCGCGATTTGTCGCACCCGGGCCCGAGTTGGTTCCGGCAATACGAACTCTACGTAATGACCCTAGGGCATTTCGGGAGGCCTGCTTTTACGAGACTGCGCGCGACGAACCACTGTTGGCAGCCTTCGCAGAAGGTCCCATCTGGAGCTGGTACTGCGCTGGCAGGCTCGGGGTAACCATCGATGAGGTCAAGCTCTGGCTAGAAGACCAGACCACAGCTGGAAGACTTCCAAAATGGACCGACACCGTGCGCACCAAGGTGGCCCGCGGGCTTCTAGCCGCCCTGCGGGACTTTGGCATCCTGAAAGGCGCGACTCGCAAGGAATTTGACGCCCCCGGTATGTCAGCCAAGGGATTCGCATATGTCGCTTTCCGTGAAACCCAGCAAGGAAGCTCGGCCCGCGCTCTGCTGGAAAGCCCGATCTGGCGCCGCTGGCTTCTCGATGACCATTGGGTGGCCGACTTGCTCGCCCAGGCGCATCGTCTCGGGGTTCTCCGTTATGCCCACGCAGGCAGTGCCGTACGCATCGACTGGAATGCTAAAACGCTCCAGGAGGTGGTCGATGCCGCTGCCTGAAGCATTGCTTGGTATCGGTGATCGCATCGTCGAGCACTTCGACCAGGGCGGGAGTCCTCCATTTCAGTTGTATGTCTACGACCCGTCCGCCGAGTGGGAGGTGCGGCGCGAATTCGCCGAGCTCAGGCTGTGGCTTGGTGCGGCTAACCGCCAAGTCAACGTGGCAGCGATATCGCTGGCTCGGCTGTTCTGGGCCGCGCTTGAAGAAGCCGGTTGGCTGGAGTCACTTATCGAAGCCGAACGTGCGGCTGACGGCGACCCCGTAGCGCTCTCGGAAGTTTACGACGCAGTGGGGGAGGTGCTGCGCGATGAGCCAACGCTCCCCGATCGTGTTCGAGCAGAACTGTTGGACGTCGATGACCGCACAGCGGTGTTCCTTTATCGTGCCGGCGCTTTATATCCCGCGTACCGAACCTCATCGCTGCTGGACGATCTACGCAGCGATCTACGGCTGCCAGTCACGTTGCTATACCCGGGCCGTGTGGTGGGTGATTTTGGCTTGAGTTTCATGCGGCGCTGTGAGCCCGCTTACGGCTACCGCGCCCGAATTGTTTCCAGAGGAGGCGACGAGTGACGATATCGCAACTTTTCCGTCGTGACATCCAGCGCGACATCCCGGAGGTTATCCACGTCGATGCAGAGAGCGGCATAGCTGATGAGATCGACGAGTATGTCGTTACCGACCATATCCGTGAGCAGCTCGAAGAGGTCATCACGGAATACCAAGAGACGATCCTTAACCCTTCCGAAAATACGAACGTTTGGGTCAGCGGTTTTTTCGGTTCCGGCAAATCGTCATTCGCGAAGATGCTCGGCTACCTGGCAGAGAACCCAGTCATCAAGGGCAAGGCAGCACTCAAACGCTTCACCGAGCGTGTTGAAGCCCCAAAGGCCGAGGCGCTTCTCAATGTTGCGCACTCCCAGGCTCCGGCGATCAGCGTATTCCTAGACATGTCAACCAGCCGCAACGTGGCGCGGGAAGGCGAAAGCATTGTCCTGCCGCTCTATCGAGCTCTATTGCAACGTCTCGGCTACTCAACCAACTTGCTGCTGGCGCAACTAGAGTTCGACCTTGAGGGTGATGGCGAACTGGCCGAGTTCGAAGCGCAATTCCAACAGGTATCTAAGGGCAACCGCACTTGGCGAGAACGTCGCGACGTGGGATTCGCCAAGAGCGAAGCCAGTCATGCCATGCACCTACTACGACCCGAAAAATATCCCGCCGTCGATTCGTGGGCTAAACAAGCGGATTCACCGGAAGTTAGCGCCAACTGGTTCGCGGGACGAGCCTTGCAGCTTCTCGAGCGTCGCGGGGAAGGCCGCAGTCGGCTCGTTTTCGTCGTCGACGAAGTAGGTCAATACGTCGCGAGAAGCATCACCCGCATGCTCGATCTGCAAGGAGTCGCCGAGGCAATGCAAAAGCGCCGTGGCCCACTATGGCTGGTGGTCACGTCCCAAGAGAAACTTGAGGACGTCGTCGACAGCCTAGAAGGTAAACGCGTCGAACTCGCCCGAGTTCAGGATCGCTTCCCGATCCGAGTCGACCTGCAGCCCAGCGACATTAAAGAAGTCACTAGTCGGCGCGTTCTGGAAAAGACGACTGCAGGCCGCGACGAGCTGCGTGAGCGGCTAGAGCCGAATCGCAACATGTTCTTGGCGAACACCAGACTCAGCTCAGCTACCCGCGCGGACGAACCCAGCGATGATGACATTATCCAGCTATATCCCCTGGTCCCCTACCAGGTACAGCTACTGATCGACGCCGTGTCGGCCCGACGGGCCCATGGCGGAGCCTCACCCATCCTTGGCGGCTCTAATCGGACAATCATCAAACTCGCACAACAACTTGTAATTGACCCTCGAGCAGGACTCGCCGAGCGCCCCGTCGGTGATCTGGTCACACTTGACCGCGCCTACGATCTTCTCGACAGCGTCGTACCGACTTCGTGGCAGAGCGAGGTAGAACAAGTCAGCGCCAAATATGGCAACGACAGCTACGAGGCACAGGCGATCAAGACGATCGCACTCTGCAGCGACGTGGGAGCCCTACCGCTCACCCCAGAAAATATCTCCGTGTTACTTCACCCTGCGGTCGACGCGGAGTCGATCCTCTCCGAGGTCCGCACTGCACTCGAACACCTAGTTGCCGATGACCGGATCCGGCGTGGGAACGAAGGATTTCAGCTCCAGTCAGCCGAACAAAAGGATTGGGAGAAGGCACGCCGTCAGATCGACGTCCGCCCAGCCGACGCGATTAGGATTCGTCGACTCGCGATCAGAGAGGCCCTCGCGGGATTGAGCGTAACGCGCGGCCGAACGTTCAAAGTCGAAGTCACAGTTCAAGGTGAGAAACTGACCGACGGCGACATCGCACTCCATATAGATGAAGCCGATAACCAGCGCCGCGCGGACCTCCGGAACTTCTCACGTGAAGCGGCAGCAAAGGCCAGAGTTACTTGGGTTTTCGACCAATCCGATGATACCTACGAAGCGTTATTGGAATTGCACCGCAGCCGCTCGATGATCGAGCGCAAGGACACGGCTTCAAAGACCGCCGCTGAGGTCGAGCTGATTGGCGAGGAGCGAACCCGGCAAGCCCATTGGGAGAGACTCCTCTCCGAACGGCTCGCCCGGGACCTGGCGGCCGGCCAGCTCATCTTCCGCGGGCGCATCGAAGACGCGCCAACCGGCGCGCTCCGGCCCGCAGCGCAGCAGGCTGTCACCCGCTATGTCGACGAAATCTATGAACGCATAAAGGAATTTGCGGCAACCATCACTTCAAAAGACGTGCTCGCAGTCCTTCACGCCGACAACCTTGACGGGATTGCTGCGGCTCTGCGGGAGGACGGAATCGGGCTGACACGCACCACAACCGAGGGCGAGCAGGTGGTGAGCGACCGCGGCCCATTGTTTGCCATTATTAACGAAATCAAAGACCGCGCTGCCTACGGCGACGAACCAACCGGAAAGTACCTCGAGGGATTCTTCTCGGCGCCGCCATACGGTGCGCCTGGTGAGGTGATACAGGCGGTGTTGGCCGCTGGCATCCGCTCGGGACTCATCGACGTTATCCATCAGGGAGCCCGGATCCGCGGCAGCGCAGACCAGCGACTCGATCGCGTTTTCAGCGCGCTGCCTCAATTCCGCGCCGCTTCGTTCGTGCCGCCCGCCGACGACGAAGTCGATCTAAACGTGCGCGCCGAGCTAGCCGAGCGTCTGGGCGAAATGCTCGGAACTCGGCCTTCCGTCGCAACTGATCAGTTGGCTGCCCTGGTACGAACAACGTTTGCGAGTGATATCCAGATCGCGAGCCGCGTGAGTGCCAGCCTGCGTGGACTAGGAATGGAGATACCCGAGACGATCGTGCGGGTGGCTGGGATCCTCGATCGTATCGAAAGTGGTCTGGACCCTGAGGTTGTCACGACTACGGCTCAATCCTGGCAGAACCTCGCGACGGGTCGTAAGACGCTTGCGGGCCTTGATACCCTCCTGAGCCAGGACCTCGCTACGTTACGTGAAGCGCAACGTCAGGCCGACCTCGGGGACGACGGCCTCGACGCCGATCTCACCGCGGAGCGTGAACGACTCGTGGATCTGCTCGGCGGTGACGATCTCGCTACTAATATTGCCCAAATTCGCTCAACCACCCAACGTCTCAAGGATGCGCGGAAGGCGGCCGCTGACGCTGCCGCTGCGGCGCTCCGGGCTAGGGTCGCTGAACAACGCAACCAATTGCGGACGCGATACGCGGAGGTTAGCGACGCTGTGCTGGAAGAAGCCCTGCGGCCCCTTGAAGAACTCGCTCCCGAAAACCAAGTGACGGATGCGGAGTCCGGGCAACTCGCCACAAGGCTGGAGGTTGTCGACACCCGGGCTCGCGCGGCAGCGCGGCAACTCGACGACATTGTGGCGCAAGGTCAAATCACGCACCTAACGGTCAACGAACTGGTCACCAGGCCGATCACAACTGAGGACGAACTTGACGTCGCAGTGACCCGTATCCGGGATGCGGTCGCCTCGGAATTGGCTAACGGCAAACAGGTGCGGCTGACATGACTCTCGCGCTCGATCACCAGGCCCGTGCGGCCCTGGATCAGTTTGTTCAGCGCGCCCGCCGGCTCCTTGAAGATGATCTTGCGCGAGAAGCTGAGGGAAGTTTTGGGATTCATTTCCGTGACGGCCAGGTGGAGGAGGAAGAAGGCCTGCATCTCGATCCGACGAAGCTCGCCGCCCGTCGCGATCTCGTTGATGTCCTGACTTTTCTGCGCCGCGAGGAGAGCTCCGTGGTCGAGGCCGCAGCTCGGCTAATCCGCGAGGCGGCATTCACCCACCTCAACCGTATGATCGCCATCCGCGTCGCTGAATCGATCGGCCTTCTCCCCGAATCGCTAGCTAGGGGTCCCGCATCTGAAGGCTATAAACAGCTGATCGAAGTCGCGCCGCTCGTTGCACATGATGCATTCGCCGGCTACTGGGCCTATTTACAGCTGTGTGGCGATGAGCTTGCCGTGGACCTGCCACAGTTGTTCGACCCGCGCAACCCTCTCTTGGAGTTGGCCCCAACAGCGGCCGCTGTCGATGATCTCGTGTCCATGATCTGCCAATCCGAACTAGACGAGGTGTGGGGTGCGCCTGACACCTTGGGCTGGACCTACCAGTTCTTCAACAGCGCAGATGAGCGACGGGTGATGCGCGAACAGTCAGCATCGCCGCGCACCTCCCGCGAACTGGCGGTTCGAAACCAGTTCTTTACGCCCCGTTATGTCGTCGATTTTCTCGTGCAGAACGGACTTGGCCGAAGGCTTCTCGAGGCCAACCCCGACTCCGCGCTGCGTTACCAGCTCCCGCTACTCATTGATCCCCCGAGCGAGTCCGGGCCGCCGCTCCTATTAGACGATGTTCGCGTGCTTGACCCGGCCTGCGGGTCCGGACATTTCTTGCTTGGTGCATATGACATTCTGGAAGCTGCATGGGAGCTTCAGGGCGTAACGCCACGAGATGCAGCACCGCGAATCATCAAGGCGCTGTGGGGAATCGACATCGACTCACGTTGCGCCCAAGTAGCCGCGGCAGCGCTAATCTTTCGCGCTCGCCGTCACTGCAAGGACAAGGTACTTCCGCGGCCGAATGTCATCACCGCTCGCCCGCTGCCTGACCCGGCCGAAGGATGGGATGCAGTCCTGGCCCCGCTCTCGGCCGACCGTCGTCAGCTTGTCGTCGCGATCCGGGACGCTCTTCAGCCGGCTTCCGTCCTGGGGTCTCTGCTCAAGGCGGATGAACTAATCGCCAGCGAGATTCGGTCTCGGATACCAGCGGCATCCGATGACCCGACAACGCTCTTCGGGGCAACAGGGGCAGGCCGCGACATCTTTGAGCAGACCGAAACTGAGGTATTGGACCTGCTTCAGCGCATCGCCGATAACGCCGCCTCCGCGCCGGCAGATCGGTTGTTCGCCGCGGAATCCCAGGACGCCATCCGATTCGTCGAGGCGATGCGCCACCGGTACGACGCCGTGTTGATGAATCCGCCCTTCGGCGAGCCCGTGGCTGAATCCAAGCCATATCTCCGAGCCGCCTACCCCTGGATTCCCACGCGGGACTACAACCTCTTGGCTGCCTTTGTGGGGCGCGGTCTTGAACTGTGTAACCAATCCGGCCGGACCGGAGCCATCACGTCTCGAGCCGGCATGTTTCAGATCACCTTCGAGTCTTGGCGCGAAGAGGTGCTGCTCACGCATCGTCTTCTGGTTCTAGCCGATCTCGGGTACGGGGTGATGGAACAAGCGATGGTTGAGGCGGCCGCCTATGTGATCGGAGCGGAGTCCACAAAGCCTGAGGACATAGCGACTTTCATCCGACTCTTGCGGGACAGAGACCGGGAGAATGCCCTCAAGTCGGTTATGGCCGCGGTCACCGCGGGGCAGGATGATCCGCGGGTGTACCGAGTCGGGCTGCGCGATTTTGCGGCCATACCATCGAAGCCATTTCCCTACTGGATGACTGACTCAATCCGCCGATTGTTCAAAAAGCTTCCCGCACTGGAGGGTGCCGGAGCGGAGGCAAGGCAGGGATTAGCCTCAGGTGACGACTTCCGATTCGTGCGAGCGATCTGGGAGATACAACCGAGCCGGATCGCGACATCGCGGGAAGAGACTCAGGTGAGGCGTTGGGCGCCCCTTGCGAAAGGTGGAGAGTACAGCCCGTATTGGGCCGATATCAATCTTGTCATTGACTGGGAGAGTGACGGGAAGCGCATCCGGGAATACCCCGGCTCGAGACCTCAGAACCTGCAGTATTTCTTCCGACCAGGCTTGACCTGGCCCGATCGTGCGACGACTCTCGCACCGCGAATCCTGCCAAGGGGATGCGTGTTCTCCCATGTGGGCATGGGACTGTTCCCGTTCGGCGATCCGCTGGTGTGCCTCGCTTGGCTCAACTCTAGGCTAGCCCGAGCCCTCGCTGACCTAATGGTCAGCGGCCGCGAGGAGTCACGCGGTGTCGGTAGTCCGCACTATTATGTCGGTGTCGTACAACGGATTCCGTGGCCGAGCGATCTCGATGAACCGACGGCCAGGAAGCTCGGCGAGCTGTGTCTTCAGCTTGTACGACTGCGTCGGGCCCAAGACCGATCGGACGAAACAACCCGCTCCTTCGTTGCCCCGAGCGCCATCGACGCCGTCAACTCTTCGTTTGAGAACGCCCTCCACGAGCCGTTAGCCAAAACGTCGTCCGACATTGTCCAGGCTGTCGAGGCAGCACACGATATTGATTCAATCATTGCATCGAGCCTACGCATCACTGACGACAGCGCCGAATTCCTCGACGAGGAATCACCGGTCAGTGCAGCGATTTACCCGCGCACTGACCTAGACCCCGACGGACGGGCTGACGTGACCCGGCTGGTGAGCCTTCCGATGTCCGAACTAGTCAAAGAAGCGGTGAGCCGCTGTGGCGGCTCGCGGTCGGTTGTGGCGAAATCTTTTGCCGCCGATCGACGCATTGAACTGATAGCGCGCATCCTTCAGCGTCACCCATCGGTGATCCTCTCTGCGCTAGGGGAAGCCAAATACCTTCCGCCGGAAGAACCTTCCAAATCGGCGCGACAGCTAATTTCTTACCTTGTTGGATGTGCGTTCGGACGCTGGGATCTCCGTGCCGCGAAGAGCAACACAGCGTTGGGCGACCCATTCGACTGCGTTAAGCCGTGCGCTCCGGGCATGCTCGTCGGGCATGATGGCTTCCCGGCGCGGGAGGCTCCGGCTGGCTACCCACTGCAGCTTCCACCGAGCCGAATCTTGGTGGACGAGCCAGGACACAAGTGGGACCTGCTCTCCCGGATCGAGGCCGTTCTCGAAGAAGTTTGCAATGACGCTGGGTCGTTGGCGGCTGAACTGTCGAGAATTCTGGGTAGGTCCTCGCTTCGCGACTATCTACGCCGCGACTTCTTCAAGAATCACCTGGCCCAGTACACAACGTCTCGGCGCAAAGCGCCTGTCTACTGGCCGCTTACCGTCCCATCCGCCAGGTGGGGGGTATGGATTTACGCCCCGACGTTCTCCAGAGAATCGCTGTATGCGGTTGCGTCGGAAGTGCTGCGCCGCGAGGGCCATGCCGCAACCGAGATCGCTCGTCTCGAACGCGAACGCGCTGGCGGCGGAGGCATCCGCGGCGCCAGCGCCCTAGATAGGGCCCTCGACGCTGAACGCACCCTGGCCGAAGAACTTCGCCGCTTCCGCGAGGAGGCGGACCGAATCGCGGCGTTGGGTTGGGAGCCCGACCTGGATGACGGAATCGTGCTGTGCGCGGCTCCACTGGCCGACCTATTCCCCGGCTGGAGAGACCTGGCTCAATTCCGCAAGGATGTCCGCTCGGGCAAATACGAGTGGTCGACGATCGCGCGGTGGGCGAAGCAAATATGAGCAATCCATTGCGGGATCAGCTGTCGGCCGAGCTCGCCAAGGCTGTGCGCCAAGCGGGTCTTGTCGTTTGGCAAGATGAACATCGGGAGTACGCCTCGTCGGCGCGTTCGATGTGTCCGGAGAGCGTCCAGGTGGTGGCGTACGACGGCAGTTGGTATGGCCTTCGCTGGGAAGTAGAAGATCTGCTTGCCGGCGACAGGGCACCGGAACTGGTGGTCTATGTGCCATCAGCTGCGCCACCGGAAGATCCGCTCGCCGAAATCCGTTCTGCCGGTAAAGAATTTAAGCGCCGGCTCGGGACTTTGATCCGTCAGGCCCTCGACGGGCATTTGGCAGCAGCGCGCGTTGAGCAGATCGCGCGGGAGGCGAGAACTCTTGAAGAAGCGGAGGCTGCTGCGGAGGGGACCGCCCCAGCCGAAGTAAGGCTGGTAGCGATCTTGGGCAGTGGTGACAGCGTTCAAATGGCGCTCGCTGTCTTGGAGGGTCACCATGATCCCGTTATTGATACCGAAGGCGCTTGGCCCGATGTTTGTCGCATGCTCTCGCATGCTTTCGGCGGAGCGATCAGCGGTGAGCGCGATGAACTGAGAATTTCCTTTGCTCAGCAAGTCTTTCTCACGGATATCGTCACAGCCGCCGGATCGGTCACAGATCAGTTAGCCGATGCATGGACACCACCCACGGCCGAACAGCGCCGGCGCACCGAGCAATTGCTGCGAGTGTGGCGCTATGCACCGCAGTGGAGCAAGATCTACCGTGTCTTGGCCATACAAACCGACAGGCGACTCGACCTAGCCTCTACGCTAGTCTGGGCAGACGGTCTCCAAACCTGTTTCACTGCACCAAGTGTCGAGGCGTTGTGTATGAGCGAGGCCGTGCGCAGGCTCGACGACGATGATTTGGCGGGCGCACTTGTGCTGGCCCGCGAGCGGCTTATCGACGCCAATCCGTGGCGAGACGAGCGCGACGCCCAATCAGGCAATCGGTGGAGTGACCGGTGGAGGGTGGTGAACGTCGTCGGCGAGCTCAGGCGAGCGGTCGAGTCTGATCCAGTCCCGAGTACTGGGATCGCAGAGCTCTTGCACTGGTATACGGACAAGGGCTACCGAGTTGATAATGCGCATCGCAGACTGGAACTCGCGCGCGGCACATTGGCATCGCACGGCGAGCTTGAGCGGCACCTGACAGCGGCTCGATCCGGCTATGAGCAGTGGGTGGACCAGCTGCTGCGAGCCACCGTGACTGCGCTGGCAAAGGATGGCCTCAGCGGCGTCGGTCAGATGCCGCAGGGCGAAATCCATGACCGCTACGTCAGAGACAACGAAGGCCTTACTGCCTATGTATGGGTCGATGCTCTTCGATACGAATTGGGTGCCGAACTTGCTGATGCGATCCGGCGCGACATTACTGAGCACGTGTCGCTTACCGCGGCAATTGCGGCGGCACCGACAATCACCCGGGTGGGTATGGCCGACCTGCTGCCGTCCGCCGCCGAGAAGCTAACGGAGACAATCGATAACGGGAAGCTTTCGATCGCTGTCGCCGGCCGTGTCGTAGCCAACGTCGAACATCGCGTCGAGCTCTTGCGAGCGGCTCACGGGACCATAGCCAATCTTGATCTTTCGACAGTTAGCCAACAGGGCGAGAAAGAGCTAGGCAAGGCAATTAAGGGTGCCGACCTAGTGCTCGTCCGCAGCCAAGAGATCGATGCAGCGGGCGAGTCGGGACTGCTGAACACGGCGTGGCCTCAGTTCGAAGCCACCAAACAGGATCTCGCCAATGCAGTCGCTAAGCTCGGCCAGGTCGGCGTTCGCCGTGTCGTCATCACAGCCGACCACGGCTTTCTTGCGATGAGCCAATCGGTCGGCGATCCGAGGACCATCGACGCACCCATCGGCGGCGACGGCGAACTGCACCGACGGGCCTGGATAGGGAAAGGCGGCACCACGGCAGAGGGAACCGCCCGAATTTCCCTACCATCACTTGGCATCCATAGCGATCTCGACATCATCGTGCCGCGAGGGTTGGCAGTGTTCAAGGCTGGAGGTGGAAAGCAGTTCTTCCATGGCGGACTGTCACCACAGGAGCTGGTCGTGCCGGTCCTAGTGGTCGAACTCGAAGCGACCCACGAGCCGCAAAAGCTCGACATCAAACTCACCATTGCCGGCGGCCGGATCACCACAGGGGTATTCGCCGCAACCTTCGAGTTCCTGGGTGACCTATTCACTGACACCGTCACGTTCCGCGTGGTGGTGCGAGGCGAGACGGTGTCCGAGCCGATCGCCCGGATCGTTTCCGGAGACGGATATGATTCCGAATCCGGCTCGGTCACCATCGCTCAAGGAAAACCGAGCGTGCTCACATTCCAGGTGATCTCAAATCTGGCAAAGGATGCCCACATTGGTGTGCAGGTTCTCGACGCGCGCACCGGCCGACGGCTCGCCGAATCCGTCGCAACCGTCGCCGCGCCCATTGTTGTCGACGAGGAGCTATGACCGTGACCATGGATGAGCTCGACCGCCGATCGAATTCGAATTTCGCGGGTCGCGTCGTGCGTAAAGACCTCGTGCGACAGGTCAAGGGTGGTACCAACGTTCCAAACTACGTCCTCGAGTTCTTGCTCGGGAAATTTGCCGCCTCAGACGATCCGGCGGCTATTTCGACTGGGCTCGAAGTGGTCCGAAAAACTCTAACCGAGAACTTCATCCGTCCAGACGAGGCTGAAAAGGCCAAAGCAGAGCTCAAGCGGCGCAGCCAGCTTCGCCTGATCGACAAGGTGGATGTTCGCCTAGTAGCAAGCGAGGACAAGTACTGGGCCCATCTTTCGAACTTCGGCGAAAAATTCATTCACATCCCGGAAGATCTTGTCTACAAGTATGATCGGATGCTGGGCGGGGGTGTTTGGTCGCAACTCGACCTCGTCTATAACGCACAAGACGATGAAACGACCAAACGTCCCTTCTTCATCAAGGGGCTGAAACCTATTCAGGTGGCGGCCTTCTCGATGGGTGACTTTATCGAAGCACGGCGCGCGTTCAGTCGAGACGACTGGCTCGACCTGCTGATGCGGACGATAGGACTGGAGCCCACTCACTATGACTTTCGCGGAAAGCTGCTCGCTATCACGCGGCTGATACCGATGGCCGAACGCAATTACAACCTAATCGAATTGGGGCCCTGGGGAACCGGAAAGTCATTCGTGTACCGGGAAGCGTCACCCAACGCGATCTTGATATCTGGGGGCAAAGTCACTGTTCCCCAGCTGTTCGTGCACATGGGGACGGGGCGGATAGGACTACTTGGCCTATGGGACGTGATCGCTTTCGACGAGGTCGCTGGTCTTGAAATGTCTGATTCCACAGTGGTGAACATGCTCAAGGACTACATGGAGTCGGGCTCCTTCGCCCGCGGCAAGGAAGAGATACCAGCCGAGGCTTCCTTGGTGTTTATCGGAAATACGAGCAAGCCACACCAAGAACTTATTCGAACTGCGCACCTGTTCGCTGACTTGCCGAAGGCGATGATCGATCCGGCCTTCATTGACCGCCTCCACTTTTACCTTCCGGGTTGGGAGGCTCCCAAACTCGAACAGCGGCTGTTCACCGATCACTACGGTTTCGTGTCGGACTACTTCGCGGAAGCGCTGCGTCAGTTGCGCAAACAGACATTCGTTGGGGCGATCGACAATGACTTCAGCTTCGGGGACCATCTGAGTGCGCGCGACGAAAAGTCGGTGCGGAAGACGATTTCCGGCTTCCTCAAACTCCTGCATCCGCACGAGGAGTGGACACGTGGTGAGCTTCGCGAGTACCTGGAGTTTGCACTCGAAGGCAGACGGCGAGTGAAAGAGCAGCTTAAGAAGCTGGCAGCCCATGACTACGCCAAGACCGCCTTCAGTTATGTCGAGCGTGACACTGGCCATGAGTATTGGGTCGACGTACCCGAACAACCGGAAAGCACGGAAGAGGCCTTGGAGGCGGTACCGCAAGCAGAAGCTGTTGCCCACATCGAATCCGTCCAAGGTGATACCGTCCAATCCCTGATCGAGCGAGGCGAGGGACGCAACGTTGAATTCAAGCAGACCGGACGAATGAACCGTTATACCGGGCAAAAAGATCCAGTTCTCGAGCAGATGGTCGTAAAGTCGGTTGCCGGTTTTCTCAACGCGGCTGGGGGAACCCTTCTGATCGGGGTTAAGGACGACGGCGAAGTCACAGGGATCGAGGCTGATTTTCCCACACTCGGGCGCAAGGCAACGTTAGACGGCTACGCGCTCTGGCTGAACGGTCTACTGGACAATCGCATGGGCCCAGCCGCAGTTGCGAACGCGCGTATAGGGTTTGAAGGCCTGCCCGGCGGCACCGTCTGCCGTATCGATGTGAGGCCGTCGCCAGCCCCGGTTTTCGTGACGGGCGGCAAGGGCGAGGCAGAGTTGTTCGTTCGGCTCAACAACGCAACCCGCGGCCTGAATGTGGCGGAAGCACTCGACTACGTCCGGACGCACTGGGGCTAATTACGTTGTTGCGCACTCCGCCGCTGTCGCCGAGTCGCGAGTGGGCTCACGATCGATGTGTCGGTAGCTACGCCGTGTAGTCGGCGTCGAGTTTGTCCTCGGCCACTTGGGACTCAGCTGCAAGATTTCCAGTCCCATGCGCGGCGGACCATGGCTCTGGGCTAAAGTTCGAGACCGCTTCGTAGGTGGCCCTTAACAGTTGCTGCACAGCGGGTTTCGCCAGATCAGGGCTGCGCAGCCGTATTGAGATCGGATTCGCGCCAGCATTGTAGGTCGGATTCCAGGCGATGGTGAGGCCTTCACCATCAAGGAGTTCGCGGAAATGCTCGAATGCTACCGACTCGTCGTTACGTGAACCGTCAGGATCAGGAAGGTAGATATACGCTCCATCCTTGCGTGGCCAGAGGGGTGCCCACACCCGACGGCCCACCCGCAAACCGACATACGACTTTGGTGAGTAGTCAACCTTCACGTCACCGATATTCGAGCGGACCCAATCGACGAACTGTTCCTTAAACGACCACGCGTTGTCGGTCATAACTTCTCGCCAATCGTCTTCTGTGCGCGTTGAGCCCGCGGTGACTGCCAAGGGTGTGCCGCTGACATCAAGTTTCGGATTGGCGATCACCAAGTCAGGCACAAGCAGTGCTTCGTTCGCCCCGCGCCAGCACCGCATCTCCACCACGAGCAATGGCACATACTGCGCCAGCTCCTCCAGCGCGGCACGGTAGCGACCGGCAGTCGTCTCGGCGACAAGAACAGCAACGTGCGTCTTGTCAGGGAAGCGACGTTTGTTCCTCGCCCAGTAATCGAACACCCGGAACCCGTGGTCGGAATCGACCTCGCCCAGCTGGACCTCGATGGAGTAGTACGTTTCGTCTGCAGCGGCGAGTAGATCGAGGCTGCCTCCTCCCGACTGCGTCTGCTCCTGGTGCACCAACGTAAGCGGCCCAAGGCCCAGCCGGGTAAGGTCGTGCGCCAGCCAGTCTTGAAGCCAAAACTCAGTACGGCCAAACGCGCTCAGCTGCACTTGCTGCCCAGGCCCGATCGACACTCCGGTGTCATATGACACGACTTCCTCCTGCGTTGAACGACCAGTATCCCACGCGCCGATAGCCCGTCAGGCATACGTCTAACATGCTTTGCGCCGGTAGAGATCGATTCGTCCTGGGTACTCTTCCGCTGATGCAGGCCGAGACGAGGACCTTGACCCAGCTGTTCCAGCTGGACGTACGGTATGTCATTCCGCTGTATCAACGGCCTTACGTCTGGACTGAGGAACGGCAGTGGGCGCCACTATGGGACGACATCGCCACAGTGGCTAACCACGTCATGTTCGAGGGCGCGACCGCGAAGTCGCCCGTCCATTTTCTGGGCGCGATCGTCATCCAGCAGGAAGAGAATCCCCCGGGTTCTCCGCAGCGGTTCCTTGTAATCGACGGACAGCAGCGCCTGACAACCCTGCAGCTGCTACTGGCGGCGGCTGCTCGTGCCGCCGAGTTAAGTGGCTGTCCAGACGAAGGAAAGTTGCTGCGGCGGCTAACCGCGAACGATCCTCTTTTGGCTAAGGGTGATGAACGCTTCAAAGTTTGGCCCACCAACGCGAACCGGGCGGCATTCATCACCGTCATGGAGCCTGACGGAGCGTCGGATGCGGCGCTGGACGACCCGAATAACGAAATTCAAGAAGCGTACGCATTTTTCTGCCAGCAGATTCAATCGTGGGCGACCGACGACGACGGTGATGGAGCCAAATCGTCCCCGGACAAGCAATTCGCGGCGCTTCGCGTTAGCCTCAGCGACCTTTTGAAGCTGGTCTCAATCAGGCTGGAGGACGGTGACAGCCCGCAGGTCATCTTTGAGACGCTCAACGGTCGTGGCACACCACTTATCGCGTTGGATCTGCTGAAAAACGCAGTATTTCTAGAGGCGGCGCGCGAACAAGTTGACACCGACCACCTCTATCACGCTCATTGGGCACCTGAGCTCGACCGGGATTACTGGCGCGAAGATCGCCGCGCTGGGAGGCTTTTCACAAAGAACGGCGACATGTTCCTGCAGTACTGGCTCGTAGCCGAGCTGGCTGAACCGGTGCCTTCAACTGAACTCTTCGACATTTTCCGCAAGCGGATTCTCCAGCCTGCGACGTGTCCGCCGATGGCCGAACTCATACCCACACTCGCCCGCGACGCGGCCACACTACGACAGTTCCAATCGGCCGAGGCGGGCAGTCCAGACCGGCGGTTCGTCGAGCTGCTCGAACTACTCGACACCACGACGTTGATGCCAATTGCGCTGCTGCTATTGCGTTCTGATCAGATATCTGCCGAACGACGCGCGCACGCCTTCGCGATACTTGAGAGCTTCCTCGTACGGAGGATGCTCTGCGGCTGGACGACCAAGAACTACAACCGGCTGGCGGCCGCTTTGGTCGGCGAGATCAAAAAGGACATCGCCCACGCTGACACCGTCCTCCAGAGCCGGCTAGCCGCGGAGACCGCCCCAGCGAACCGATGGCCGCGCGATGACGACCTTCACGCGGCCCTGCGCAACAAGGACATGTATGGACAGCGGCGCCAAGACCGATTGGTGATGGTGCTCTGGCGAATCGAAGAACATCTGCGCATCGCCGACAATAAGGTCGAGCAAGGTCTCGCGGCCCCGAGCAAGCTCACGCTTGAGCACCTCATTCCGCAGGCGTGGGAATCGCACTGGCCGCTCGACGGAAACCAGAGTGACCCAGCCGCGTGGCGAAGTGCGCATCTTCACAGGCTCGGCAACCTAACCCTGACCACTGGTCCTCTCAACTCGAGTCTCTCCAACCTGCCATGGCATGCACCCGAGGAGCCGAAAGACAAGCGTCGCAGCCTTGTCCAGCACAGCCTGCTCAAACTCAACACAACCGTTGTTCACGACTATCCGGAGCACTTCGACGAACATTCTGTCGACGAACGTGGCGCCTGGCTAACCAGCCGAATCACGCAGATATGGCCAGGCCCTCCGGTCCATCGCGAAAGCGACGTGGAAAATGCCTCCCACGGTGCCGATGCGGCCGCTGCGAGCCAAATCGCGGCGTCGCATCGCGCCGAGCCGCAATCCGCGACCATCCGTGAGACCAATCACCAACACAGCTACCCACGACAAGTAGCCCCCGCGGCTCGTGTTGTGGATGACCTAAGTTCCGCGGCTCCTGGCAGCGATGCCCAGACAATCGGTGACGTGGACAAAGCAGATCTCGCCGACTTCCAAGAGGAACGGTTCGGCCAGCCGCTGTCGTTCACTACGCTCAGCCGCGCCGGCGACGATGAACAGCGCGAACGTCGCCTTACGACACTGCTGCGGAAGGCCACCGGCATTGGTGCAGTGCGCCCCATGGCGCGTCCCGAGATCGGCGCCTGGGTGATGCTGGATGCGGCGATCGGGACAAAGTCGACACAGCGACTCTGTCTGCAGCAACACGGCGACAATCTCATTCTGCGCACTTGGCTCGCAGAGCTGAAACCCCAAGCCGAGGCTCTGTACCGGACCGGCCGGGCTGAGAAGCTCCTCAAGTTCCTGTCAGAACGTCGGACGGTGTGGTTTGCCCGGCCGAATCTGCACCTTGCGTTTCGCAGCGCCGCCGCCCTACGACTCTATCCGCATTGTCGCCTGGAGGCCGGCGAATACGTACAACGTTGGTCCGGTGAGGATTTCGGGCGGATCGGCGCACACCCACGCGAAGAGCTCCGATCGAGCCTGTGGCCTTGGCTTCGAAACCGCCAATACGCCGAACCCGAGGATGACGAGCAACTCGATGCATTTATGAACCGTCTCGGCCGCCGCGATGTCCATCTGCGTCCTAGCCTCGAAGTGACGCGAATCTGGCCGTGGGAATATGCGGTCGATCTCGATGAGCGCGGTGAGTTGACCCGTGATTTGCGAATCGCGGTCGCTGAGCTGTTGTCAGCGCTGAGCGAGCCGCTCCCTCCAGCCTGTGTGGTGACGTCCGAAGACAGCTGACAGGATGCGCAGTTACGGAAGCTTTACGCCGACGACAGGCGATACACCACTAGTACGCCGAAAACGGCGACGCGATTCTGCGGCCTGCTGAAACTCCGACGTAGTACTCGCCACGACGCAGCTGCGCCGACGACGAGACGCTCGCCGAATGGATGGAATTGCACCCCAACGCCAATATTGGCATCTGGCTCGGCTTCACGCTCACGGTCGGTAGCCAGCTCTGGGAAGTCATCGGCATTGACGTGGACCATTACGTTTCAGGCCGTGGGCTGACTGCCAAAGTGAAGCGCGGTGGCGAGCTGCTCGCCGAGCTGGAACGTCAACTGGGGCCGCTGACCGAAACGGTGATTTCCAGTTCACGTCACGACGGCATTTCTGGTATCAGGCTCTTTCGCGTTTCGGCCGGTCTGCATTGGCGCGACCCGCGGAGGGACGGAGCCAAGGGCGACATCGAGATCATCTGGCGCGGCCACTGCTATGCAGTGGTATGGCCGTCGATCCATCCCGAGGGGCGGCAGTATCACCTTTACCCGCCGGGGTGTCGGCCCGACGGAGTGAGCTTCACCGATCAGATTCCAGACGCGGCAACGCTTCCCGTACTACCCGATGTGTGGGTCGATCACCTCACTCAAAACCGGATCCTGAGAACTGAACAACCCATCGACATGGACGCCGATGACGACGAGATTTATGTGTGGGCCGATGAGACCTTCAACGATGGTGACGCGGTGGCGATGTGCGCAGCGACCAGACGTGCGCGCGACCGGTGGGCCGCAGCCATTGCATTGGAGCCGACGTCGCACGACAAGATCCGTGACGCCCATTGGGAAATCTTCAACCTCGCCGCCGAAGGTCACACCGGATGGGTTCGGTCGATCAACGACATCGAATATCTTTGGGCAAACGACGTGACTGAACGCCACAAGCGCGGTATCGATGAACTGATAAGTGAGGTCTTACGATCGCGGCTCGGTGCGTTGCGCAAGATCAAAGCCATCGTGGATCAGGCCGCCGGAATCGGCGCGCGATACACCCCGCCGCAGTGCACTTGCATAGCGGGTCTGGCGGTCAGCCGCTTTGCCTACCTTCAGCACCGTAGTTTCGCCTACAGCCCACGGCGATTCGGTTACGACACGCAAGGGCGCGTCGCGATGAATCACGCGAACACCCAGGATTTTAATGTCAGAGACTTCGAGGCCGCGAAAGCTGACATTTTCGAAAGATACGCTGACCCTGACGATTCCAAGTTTGCCGAGCACGTCTGGGATGCGACCCGGCGTCGACTAGTCGAGGACGCCGGATCGCGGGAAGTCCACCGGCTTATCGCTCATCGGCTAACAGAAGCGCAAAGCGGCGGTGCAATGGATGGGCTCCAATTTCTCACCAGCCGGCCCGAGCACACACCGTTGTGGGGCGACGGGAGCAAACTGTTGTGGGCGCGTGGTCAAGGGCTGTTAATCTGCGGCCCGCAGGGCGTCGGAAAATCCACTGTGGCACAGCGATTGATACTTGCACGCATGGGGTTGATCCCGGCGATACTCTTCGACCATACCGTCGCCGAAGACGATCGACCGGTGCTATACCTCGCCATGGACCGGCCCGACCAGATTCACGATTCGTTATTACGCATGGTGGATCCAAGCAAACTCGATGAAGACGAGGTCGCCAAGCTAAAGCGGCAACTGATCGTCTGGCCCAAACAACCTCCGTTCAAAGCTGACCTCGACCCCGAAAGGTTCGCGCAATGGGTCGCTGAGGAGGGTCGGGATCCCGGTGTGGTCGTCTTCGATTCGGTGAAAGATATGCTCACTAGCATCGTCACCGATGAGGCCGGTTTGGCGTTCAACACCACGGTGCAACTGATCCTGGCCAACGGTACTGACACCGTCGGCAACCATCATCAACGCAAGCCTACGGTCGGTAATTTCAAGCCGGACAAGCTCGCCGACGTGTACGGCAGCACCTGGCTCACCGCTGGACAAGGGTCGGTGGTGTTGCTCTGGGGTGAGCCAGGTGCGCGGTCGGTCGAGTTGCGACACCTTAAGCCCATTCGGGAGCGGGTGGGGCCACTGGCGGTCAACTTCGACCATGCCACCGGGCGCGCGAACGGCGGCGAACCCATGACGATCCTCATGAACCTCGCGGTTACAAGCGGAAAGGATGGCATGACGCTCGACGATGCGGTTCGCGCTGTGCGAGGGACGACACGCGCCGACGACACGTGGCGGGCCCATTCGCAGGCAGTCAAGCGCCTTTTAGACAAGCTCGTTGAACGTGCCCTTTTGAAAAAGATCGATGGCCAGCGGGGTGGGCCTGGCGGGGGTGCTAGGGGTCCGCGGTGGGTGGTCCCTTAATGAATGAGTTTCGATACCTGTCTGGGAAGCCGCAGGTTAGGAACGATTGTCATCGCGAGGGTCGACCGCGGGGCGAAAGTTGCCCGATTCTTGCGGCGTTTGGGGGAGTACAAGTTTGTGGCCGAAGTCGCATCTCAGGCACGAAACTCGCTTTGCGCTTCATGCCTGAGATTCGGGCCAGCGAGAGAGCGAAACTCACGATCGCTCTCTCTATAGATGAGATTCGGTCGCTAATCCAGAACCGCGCGATGCCGAAGAGAGCGTGTCTGGCGCTCACAGTTCTGCTGTCTGTCACCGAGACTCCACACCGAAATCTCCGAAATAGGAGGGAAAGACGATGAGTGACCTATCGAAATGTGAACCCATCGACAGATGGGCACGCAGCGCCCACCCCGAGCGGCGTTGTACCGCGCACAGGAAGAACGGCGACCGGTGCAAGAACGCCGCCCGCCGCGGCACCAACGTATGTGACTTCCACGGAGCAAAGGCGCCGCAGGTGAAGCGCAAAGCCCGCGAACGGCTCGAGGAAGCGTCGGACCGACTCGCGCGCGAATTATTGAAGATGGCGACTGACCCGAACGTTTCGGAATCGGTGCGGCTCTCGGCAATCAAAGATGCGTTGGACCGTGGCGGCGTTTCCGCGAAGTCTGCCGTCGAAGTGGAAGTGGGGCCGCCCAAACCGTATGAGCAGATCTTTGATGGCTTGGGTTCAGTCGAATCCGGCTCACGCGCGGAGTTCCGTCGATCGCTGGGCATCCCCGATGATTCCGAAGCCGATGACAGACGACCGCTGGCGGATCGTCCGCGAGAGCTGCCCGCCGCAGAAGGCGAGCCAATCGACGCCAAGATTGTCGCGCACCAACCACACAGAAGAATTCACCGGCATCCCGCCGGCGGAGAACGAGAAGGGTAAACAGAGTCCAACCACATCCGTCGCTAGCAGCTCACTGCTGCAGCCACATTGAGTGCCGCCGCAACCTGAACAGACCAAGCTGAGACGAAGGAGCGCAACATGATTTACGACAACAACGCAAGCGAGGAAGATCAAGCAAAGTACCTCTTTGCCACGGGCATGCTTTTGGTTGGCCGCGTGAAGAAAAGACTCAATCAGCTCGCCAGGACAGGCGCGACCATCGAGCCCGATGAAGGTCAGCTGTTGTGCGACATGCTTTATGACATTGGCAGCGTGATCGATGTCGCGACTGTGCACTACATGTGCAACGAGCCCACGTACTCGGATGGCACGTCGGTGGTGAGCATAGAGCAGACTGCAAACGCCAGCACCACGCCCGTTCCTCAAAAGTTGGGCGAGGGCGACATGCCCTGCATTGCCAAACTCACCGGCGACTTCGAGACCATCTACGAAGCTGTTCACCAAATCGCTTCTCATCCGCCCGGCTGGAAAGTAGTTGTAGCTGACCCGCCGCCCGAGCCGAAAACCGATGACAACTTTCCGTTTGATATTGATGAGGACTCTCTTCTTGATGCTGACCCGAACGGCTGATGAGGTGCAGGACCGATCTAATTCCGAAGTCGTCAGGACGCGGCTGAGCGGGCAAAATCCGCATCCACACGGTCAAAATACGGTCAGGTTAGGAGTGTTAACTAAGCGTCATAACACGAAAGCTGTTGTAGGCGTGCATAGTATGGCGGTTCCCCAGCTCTAGATCTGGCCACGTATTCAGCTTTTCTCTCTGTTACGCTTTGGTTAGGCCCCTCCGCGAACGGAAAATCGCTATGCACATCCGAGTCCGCCAATCATCGCGCCGCGTTAATGGCAAACCGGTAAAGCGCTACCAAGCGGTCTGGTACGAACGTAATCGCGAATACCGCGAGACGTTCGACACGCGCGAACTAGCGCAAGACAAGCTCGACCAGGTGAAAGCGCAACTGGCGCACGGCCAGTCGCCTGCAAGCTTGCGCGAACTTGGCCGTGAAACCTTCGGTGTGGTTGCTATGCAATGGCTCGCCAGCCGTCACGATCTTAAGCCACGCACCCGTGCCGAATACGTAAACCTGTTGTCAGGCAAGACCAGAGCCCGCCGCAACTCTGACGGTGTCAGCACCGCCGAGCTGTCGATAGCGGAGACCTTCGGCCGCCGACGAGTTAACGAGATCATGCGCGCAGACATAGCGGATTGGCTCGGCAAGCTCACCGAGGCCGGCAAGTCGACGTCGACGGTAAGACACCATTATTTCGTCGTGCGACAGATACTTTCGCAGGCAGTGGCAGACGGTCGGCTCACGGTCAACCCGGCCGATCACGTCAAGCTTCCGAGCGAGCGCAGCGCGGCAGGTGGGACACCCGGCGTGGTCGACGATCCCAACGTTTTCCTCACCGCCGCTCAGGTCGCCGCGCTTGAAGCAGCCACACCTTGGCCGTGCAACGTGATGGTTCACCTGGCCGCGTGGTCCGGTCTGCGGGCCGCCGAGCTGGCGGGGCTGCAAGTCGGCGACGTTGAGCTTCCGGAGCGGTCGATCAACCCAAACGCACCGACCAAACCGGGCGTGCTGCGCGTCGAGCGGACGGTGATCGCGATTGACGGCGCCCTCATTTATGACACCCCCAAGACCAAAGGCTCACGTCGTCGGGTGCCGCTGATGGCTGCCACGACCGAGCGTCTGCGCGACTATCTCGCCGCCCATCCTCGCCGCGACGATCCAACCGCGGCCATGTTTTGTGAGGTGACGTTGAAACCGTCCAAGCCGATGGGCAAACGCGCTACCGACGCTGATGGGAAGCGGATCGTGCCGACCGCCGTTGACGCCTTGGCTGCGCTCTCAGCCGATCAGGCCGTCGAACGGCTAGTGGTGAACTGGTCGGCGATGCTGCGGCACCAGACGTTTTACAAGGCGGTTTTCCGGCCTGCGGTTTTACGCGCCAACCGCCTTGGCGGCGCGGATCCCGTGTTGCCACCCGCGCTCAAATTTCACGCGTTGCGGCACACCTATGCCAGCCTGTGCGTAGCTGCCGGTATCCCGCCGTTGCAGCTGAGCCGATTCATGGGACATGCGAAGGTCACCACGACCCTCGCGATCTATACGCATTTGTTCGATGACGACCACGCTGAGACCATGGCAGCGCTTGAAGCGATGAGCCGCCCGGCTTCGCCGAACGTCGTTCCGATGCGTCGAGCCCATTAAACGCAACCTCTTCGAGCGGACCCGTCGGGCCGAACCCGCGGCAGCTTCGAAGCCGACGCCCACGCGACAATCAGTTCTCGGTACCGCATGACCTTGTTCCGCCCCAAGCCGCCCTTCACTCTGGCGGACTCCTCGAGCGGGACGTTACAGAGGACACAACGAAACACCGTCACCTGATATCAATCATCAACCGGCCGACGGATGGCGCCGGACGATCAGCCGGTGATTGTGCATGAATGGCTGAAACCCAATTTCTTGTGCTGCGACGGTCGATGTAACTCTGACTGTTCCTTGTGCTCGCGCCATCGGCTGCCCATTTCAGCTTCTGTCCACCCACGTCCTGCCATTGCCGCCACCATGGCGTCGTGGACGAGGCATAATCGATCGCGCGACGCTATTTTTGGGGGGACTTGTCGTGACCGAGGATCCACCGACTCTCCAGGACCCGCGACGGGCGTCACCGGCAAGTGGAGTCGGCTTGTGCTTGTCGGGTGGCGGCTACAGAGCGATGCTCTTCCACCTCGGGGCCCTACGACGGCTCAACGAAGCGGGGTGGTTCGGCAAGCTGACTCGGGTTTCGTCGGTCTCGGGCGGATCAATCATCGCCGGCCGACTCGGAATGGTATGGAGACAGCTCCAATTCAACAATGAGGGCGTGGCTACGAACTTCGAGGAGAAGTTACAGAATCCTATTTTAGGCTTTGCCGCCAAGACGGTTGATGTTGCAGGCATCGTCGGAGGGGCTTTCCTGCCCGGCTCAATTTCGAATAGAATTGAGAAGGCTTACGACAAACACCTATACAAGGGTGCAACGCTTCAGGATCTACCAAACGACGACGAGGGTCCCCGATTTGTATTCCTGGCTACGAACCTCACCAACGGCGCCTTATGGCGATTCAGTAAGCCGTATATGCGTGATTGGAAATCCGAGGCTGTTGACCTACCGAAAATTCCTTTGGCGAAAGCGGTAGCAGCAAGCTCGGCTTTTCCACCTTTTTTGTCACCAACGCTGCTTGATATTCCGGGACGATCGCCGCTCCAGCTCACGGATGGCGGAGTATATGACAATCTAGGGGTGGAGCCGGTCCTCAAGAATTGCCGCACCATCTTCATTAGTGATGGCGGCGGTACATTCAACCAACAATCTAGCCCAAAAAAAGATTGGTTTCGAGGTACTCTGCGCGTTCTTAATACCGTCGATGTGCAAGTAAGACGACTCCGGCGCCGAGAAGTCATGTCTCTCCTTGTGGAAAAGCAAAGAGACGGCGCCTTCTGGGCAATCAACACCGTTTATGAGAGCTTCTTGTCGAAAAGCCCACTTCTTGACGTGGACCCAGAAGTGACGCGGGAACTGTCATTGATACCGACTCGGTTAGCGAAAGTCGAGTCCTCGACTCGCAATCAGCTGGTAAATTGGGGCTACTCGGTTTGCGATGCCGCAATCCGGAGCTATGTTGCCCCCGGGCTCCCGCCCCCTTTAGGTCTCCCATTTCCAGAGAATCCGCTTACTCCTATGCCCGCGGAGCCAAACCGTGGCCGCATATGGTTCAGGCGCAAGATACCTTCAGATCAGTAAGGTCACTTCCACCATCGCCTGCAAGAACCAATTTCTAGGCGAACGAAAACCGTCCCGAGCCACATGTCAGCACACGCGAAAAGCGGTTCCACCGATGCTGATTTCCCACTTATCTGCAGTCGGCGTGCGGCGCGCTTGTATTGCGCCCGTCGGCGCTTGAATTTCTGAGTCAAAGCCGAATCCGTTTGCGGTTCTTGCGACGGACGGCGCAGCCTGCCAGAGGCTGCCTCCGCGCGCACATAGACGGGCACAGTCCTCCGTAGTCGGCCTTTTAGAGCCTCCGGTGGCCGTGAATGGTGCCACGAACATGTGACGGTCCTTCACGGCGAATTTCCGCCAAATATCCTCGTGATCGGCGTCAGGACTTCCATGATGCGGAACTTTTACGATATCTGCCGGCGAGAGTTGGGCATGCCCCGGATCAGCTAGGACGGCTTCCCAGCCAAAATCGCGTGGCGAATTCTCCAGATCCGCCCCAAGCAAAGTACATCCGACCTTTGTATGAAAGTGAACCACCACACTGCACCAGTTCTGATTACGCAGTAATTCGCGTAAGGTCGAGAGTTGAGTATCCATCCGCGCGGCAATCTGTTCGGTGGCTGTATGGATCACTGCATCTGTCGGCGAAAGCGCTGTTAAGCGCACGTCGTCTGCAAAAAGCTGCTGCCAATTCACACCTGCGTACCGCAGGCCATCCGGATAACCATGTCGTCGCCGCGATTTTGCTCGCTGCATAGTGGCTGGCACGGCTCCAAGAGGTTCGCGTGGATCAGTGCCTATCGCCTTAAACAGATCCGCACGCAGCGCAGTCGTAACTACGAGTTGAGCCTCATGGTAATGATCGTGCAACAGATCGACCCCTCTATGGTGATCTGCGTCAAAGTGGGTTATTAAGATCATTTTCACCTGATCCGACGAGATGCCCATTTTGTCGAGATACCATCGAGCTATCGGCGTCTTGCGAGGTCTTCTCGTCAAAGGATCACGTTGCAATTTTTCATAGTTATAACTGTCTATAATCGCCCATTGGCCGCCGCCAAGGTGGAGAACACAGCATTCGCCAGTACCGCGTCCGAACAGGGTGACCTCGAACTCGTCATCGGCGGGAGGCCGAAAATTCAATGGCATTGCTAATATTTAGAAAAGCTCAGCATTCCTCTTTAGCTGATCGAGGTCGATTGGTGCCTCGTGACGGACACGAACCCGCGATATCCGCTGCGGCTTGTCGCTGTCGTTGTCTTGAATAACTGACCACATGACCAGTGATCCATCAGTCAGAGCTTTCTGATCGTTCGTGGACAGTTGTGAGACAGGTATAGTCGCCATTCGGATCGACTCGTTAAGGGGCTCGATGAACTGCGCAGTGAATTCGTCATCCTCAATTTTTGTCACTTCGCCGTCAAGCTGCAGAACAACACGACCAGGCACGGCTTCGAGAACCTTCCGACGCAGGTCGTCCAGGAGTTCCGGACGCTTATTCAGCCTGGCATCACCCAGAGCTAGATGTATGTGCTGAAGTTGCGGCAAGAGTTGTTCTACAGCCAGACCAAGCCATCTCGTCGCTGCCTCCGGGACTGGCAGTCCGAACCACCCGGACGACCAGCCATCCATCTCGCTCGAGGCGATGTCTGCCGCCCGCTGCACTTCTTGATTCAAGAGTGGAAAACCTAGCTCAGCCGTACGCGCATATTCGTCCCAATCACCGTCCGCTGCGGCTTGCGGAAGTGGATTCATGGCAAGCGGAGCCGTCTCACCCAGTCTGTAGGCGCGGTAAACCACGTCCCGAATATGGTCATACTGAGTGACTGGAACGATGATGCCAAGATCGTTGCCAATGTCAATGCCAAGTGAGACGAGCGCTCGGGACCACGACGACCCCGCAACGGATTCCGGCAATAAGGAATCTATCAAGTCGCGGAGAGTAATGCCTTGGGATAGCACTCTTCGGCCATTATTGCGGGGGAATGCCTTACGGTATTTGGCCAGACTGCCGAGGGCTTGAATTTCTTTCCGCTGAGGTATTTCGAAGCGTCGGTGAATATACCCGAAGATGGAGGCGATGGCGTGACCGAAGATTAGTCCGACCCTTGAAATTTCGTCAGGTCGAGGCTCCTCCGGCGTACCGGTGTACGCGATCAGCTCACGGCTTTCCCACAGAGTCTCCAAGAGAGCTTCATCCTCCAGGAGCCATGAAGGCCTCGGCCTGTTGAGGTTGTCTTGCGGCGGCCTTCCCTTCTCGTAGGTGGTTCTGGATCGGAAGTTCTTGAGCGCGATGTCGGTGAGCCGAAGCATTAGCGAGGATCCTGGACCGAAATAGAGCTCGCTCTGCAATCGATCAAATTGCCACTGCTTTGCTTCGGCGGACCCTCTTGCGAATGCCAAGGCCTCGTCGAGAAGACAGGTTGCGACGTACATCTGTACCAGTCGGTGCTTTGCTTCGGGCGACCATTCTCCCCATAGTGGTTCTGCATTATCCAGACTCTTTTTGACCTCAGGGAGGCTACTCAAAGCTGTCAAAGCAGTGTCAAGTTCGTCTGGAGTACAGGGGGCCAGCATCGCGATTGCAACGAACTTGACAGTAACGCCGCTTGGATTACGTGCCAGCAGATAGCTGCGGACTTTAAGGCTCTCGACAAGAGCAGCAACCTCGACCGGAATACGGCACAGAATGTGATCGATAGTGGCGTCGGCCGGGATGTGGCTGAAAGCTTTTCTGGAATCTTTGTCAAAGAGAGGTGGAGTGACATCTGCCACATGCCAGCCATCGTTAAAGAGGTGATCTTCCCACTCTACTGAAGTAAGAGCGATTTTTTTCGTCATCGGGAAGTCGCTGAAGAACGGAACTCCACCTGCGAATAGCGCTTCGACGATTTGCTTGGAATATGCTTCCACCGCATCGGAAGGGCGTGAGTGCATTGCCTTCAAATTGACTGCATCTAGGAGGTAGTCTGCCCGCTGATCTTCATCGACGCATACGGCCCGGCACGATATGAAGCCCTTCGGGCCAATCCGCTTCTTAATATCGTCATATATCCGCAGCAGTGTCGTGCCGAGAATTACAGAATCGTCAAGTACCAAGACCCTGCGCCACGGCCAGTCACCCGGCACATCGAGATATCGGTCGGATATCACGGCACAGCCGGACAGCGGCTCCATACCGTGTTCGACGAGCAACTGGTAGATGCAAGCCAGGCGTCTTGCGGCCAACACCACGACATCAACTTCGCCCGTCTTCGCCATCTGGCGTGCGATTTCGAACAGTTCAACTGTTCCGTGGCGAAGCTCGGCATCCTGCACGGTCCGGAGCGTCGAGTCGCCACGCCACGCCGCAGCAAAGCTCTTGACTCGGCCAGCAACGATCTCCATGCCCAGCCCAGCAATGTCCGCAGCAGACGAAAAGCTAAGAGGACTCACGTACTGCGACCTTTGCTCGAGACGGTCTTCTGGGATGGTAGGTGGTGACACTTCCCGAGCTTGCGCACCCGCCTGCAGCGCACTGAGAGCGAAACACTACCAGTGCGTTTCCGGCGGCCACAATGGGTGTTAGACGCATACCTCGTCACGCAGCGAAGGGTACCCTGTCAGACCGGGAAATCCCGGTATCGGAGTGTAGTTGTTACTGACTTTATCAGGCCAGATGGTGTCCTCCATCGGTGTAGGTGGGTCTGTGCCGCTCGTTCACGTAGCCCTCGTCTTCAGTTCGCAAGCCGTCGCCGACGAATCTCGCGCAGGCAGGTCTCGTCGCCATGCGGTGCAACAGCGAGCGGCAAAACGCACGGTGCCGGCGGCTCATGCGGTGATCGGAGAGCCGCGGTATCCCGCTTCGAGGCGGCGAGGGCAACGCTAACCCCTGGGGGTGCAGACGGCTCGTGCGCCAGCCCAGTGCCTACCAGCTGGGCAGATCCCGTGGCCCGAAACCAGAAAGCGGTCGGGCCCGGGCCAGGTTGCGCCTTTGCCCTCGTGGACGCGAGGTGTCCCCGATCGTCAAACTACTTCCTGCATCACTTATCCAGGCCGAGGGGCTGCGTCATAGTTCGGAGACCTGCGGGGTCGACCGGCTAGCAAACCACTTGTGCAATCGGCGGCGCCGGGCGACGGTCAAACGACGGTCAAGAACGGCCGTCATGAGTAGCCAGGCGGAACGTTTGTGGCGATGAACTGCACTGATGTGGAGCCGATGACGGGAATCGAACCCGCGTATTCAGCTTGGGAAGCTATTTCCGGCGCGCGGCGGCGTTAGCTGAAACCGCCGTTCGACGTGTTTTTGGCTGTAGCGATAGTGCTGGTTATCGGCAGCGTTAGTACGTTCACCAGCCGTCCTAGGTCCGCTGTCGGTACGGAGTCGGTACGGTTTAAGTTCGCTGGCATCGGCGGTACATGCGCGGTACAGAGTGCCCGGAACGGCGCTGGGCCCACGCACCGTTCTTAAACTCTGGCCAAGTGTCGGTTCGAGTCCGACCGGGGGCACAGGGTAGAACCTCGTCGATGGCGTTTAAGGCGCGGCCGGCGGCCCCTCGAAGGGGCATTCGCGCAAGCGACCTTATGCGGGCTGGCGTCAATTGCGCGCGTAACAAACGGTGGGAGCACTCTGAGTTTCTCAATCACCGATGTTGTAACCCGTCCGCCGAACGGGCGCACCCAGAGCATGTCCCTGTACCGCTGCGACTTGCAGCTGTGTGCCTCGCAACGCTCTTCCGACGAACCTGTCGCGGTGTCAGCGGGTTCGCTCAGGGCGCACGCACGAGACTATGAGGACTTTATCCGGGAGCCTGACCCGGTCTCTTCGATGAGACTGATTGAACCGACATCGCCCTGTGCTACTTACTCATCCGGCCTTCTGTTTTCGTAGAACCATAGTCGAGCCCAACCCGACGCAGCAGGGCTCTGCGCCTCCGGTGGCGTTGCCGTCCATACGCCTTGGAGAAAGGCCCTCGTCATGAATCGATTGAGGACTTCGAGTTGATCCTCGGAGGGCAAATTGCGCGGCAGCACTATCGCAATCTCCGGCATATCCTTATTCGCAAGAACACATAAAATGAGATGTGACAGCATTCCCAACGCTGCACGCAGTTTTCTTCCATCCGCCCAGGAGTCGAATGGTTCAACTGGTAGCCGCACGAGCTGTATAAAATCTTGATTTGCTGCTACGAAGACCTGCTGGCCGTAGCGCTTCCAGACGGTTTCCTCGAGGTCATCGAACGCGGCGAGCATTGGATACAGGTCGTCTGGCACTTCATCCCGCAGCGAAACAATGTCCGTTTGAGCATAGAGTGTTCGCGCCTTGAATCTCTTCGCGGCTGCTCTAATCACGATCAAATCGCCTTTTAATACCGTGAGTGAGTCATCCGATATCGCTCGGTTGTGAGCCAATATGTTGCGTATCTGAGACATCGACTGGAGACGTTGGGAAAGTAGCTCACCATTTAACCCACATAGATGTCGGATACGACTCTGTATTGACTCAATGCGTAAAAGACTTGCGAGCTGCCCTTGCGTTGTGGACCACAACAATTCTTCTTCGGCATCAACGCCGAGGTACCAACGCGAACTGTTGCTCTTGGACTGTTGTTCTAGGCTCTTGCGTAACCGATTGTCCAGTGAGGCAGCCCATGCGGGCCCTTCAGATAGGAGCAGGGCGGCCCAACATATGCGTCGAAGCCAGGTTTCTGCCTCAAAGATCAGCCGGTAGCCTACAGCATTCGCAGACGGGAACAGCACTTCTTCAGACCACTCGCTCTCCATCGTAGGCACGGTAGCGCTTCACGGGTTCGAGTCGGAGATTGTGCTGGCCACGACAAGCTGCCATAGGGCATGGCGTCGATTTGACTCGCTGCGTCCAGCCGCGAAGACGCGACTCGGGGACAGTGGCGCGCCATCGAGAATCTGCCCGCTGCGGTTGCCTTGGTTCTTTAGGGAACGAGGTACCTGACGCCGAGTTCGATGGATGACAACCGGACGCTGCGAGCTGGACTGCAGTCGTTGCGCATCGAAGCGTTACGGTCCGCGCTGTATGCACAGCGGCTTACTCAGCGCGAGGTCGCGGGAAGGCAGGGGATAAGTAACCAGACCATGTCGGACATGGCCGGTGAATGACGAGGTTCGCTTGTAAAGCACTTGCGGCATAGCAACTCAGGTTCTAGATTGCATCGACGCATGACAAGCTGAGGCAGCCGGATCTCCTTCGGGGTACGGGGAAGCTACCCTCTAGCTCTTTGAACGGCTTGACCTGGCGGCGGCCGCGAAGCGCTTTCTCGTCGATCTCGCGGACGCCGCCAAGAGTGCCGCGAACCTGGCGCTCGCCCTTCTGCAACCGCTCGCTCACCTCTGACGGAAAATTCCGCCGACCGCCGGGAACCTGACAACGACATATTGGCGAGGCGTAGCGTCAACCCGCGATTCGCCGTCTCGTCGTTTGAGGGTCGTTTCGGCTAGGTTTTGCTGCTCATTGGGTCCTACGCTGTGAACGTGGGTGGGGAACATCCAAGGATGGGCGCGGGCGATGAGACCGCGGAAGATGCTGCCCGGCTGGCCCTCGAGGACGAGGATCTTGAACTCGAAGAAAGCGAGGGGAACGATCCGACCGACGTCAGTGAATCGCGTTTTCGCGAGGTTGCGGAGACAGCTGCGCTTGGCGACATCTATCAGCGAGTAGAACAACTCGTCCCACTCGACCAAGACCTCCTCGCGCTTGAAGTCGGCACTTCCGCGATAGGAGGACTTCGGATACTCGACGAACACAGCTATTCGCAGGCACCGGTAATGAACGATCAATATTGCATCGGGGTTTTTTCGTATCGGTCGTTCGCTCGAACGGTTGCGTACTTCCCGGGAGGGAAAAGTGAAGTAGCTCTGCTCACGGTCGAAGACTGCATAGAGAAACTTCCCTATGTTCGTCTCGAAGACAGCATCGAGGATATCTTCGACGCCCTCGACCAGCACAACGCTGTATTGGTGGGCGAGCCGAGCAAGTTGCGTGCAATCGCGTCCCCAATGGACGCACTCCTTTACCTCTATGGAATCGCCAACGGCTACGTTCTCATTCGACAGATCGAACTTGGCCTCCGATACGTAATTCGGTTATCGTCGAACCCCGAGACACTTGCCAAATGCATTGACGCTGCTGTTGCGCAGAAGTACATACAGCAAGGACGCGAAGTACCCAAGCGGCTAGAGGAGATGGATTTCTCTGATTTGAGCTCGCTCCTCACAAGCGGTCGAACATGGGAGACCTTCGCTCCTGTCCTAGGGCGGAATCTCGATCATGTGAAATCACGTCTTGCCCCGCTCGCTCCGATCCGGAACGCCCTCCTGCACTTTCGTCGGCAGATCAGGGCAGATGAGTATGAGACCCTCGCAATGACACGCAACTGGCTTGTTATCCGAATCGAGGCCGCCGAGATGCCTTTGTCTGGTGGGGCACGATGAACGCTCGCCTGCCGGAAAATGCTCTGACCACAGATCAGCAGCATCTAATCGAAACCATCGTTAACTCAGATCACACGCGACTGCTCGTGATTAGTCCGCCCGGAACCGGTAAGACTTACAGCATCCCGGTGGCGGTCAGCCGTCTGATGGAGCGCGTGCTCGGCTTTCGCGCCCTCATACTGGCCCCGGCGGCACTTTGTGCGTTACACGTCGCGATGCTTGCGGACCGACTGCAGAATGAAATCCCCGTCGTGCGTATTGCAGGCAAGTCGGATTGGAGAATTCAACAAGTCGCTGCCGAAGATGGTTGGAAGCCAGGCGTATACGTAATATCGCTTGATCTTGCGAAACAGATGGACGTCGCAGCGAGTCTCGCTGCGTCCGCCTGGGATCTAGTTGTTGTCGATGAGGCCCACATGGCGAGCGGATCACGGGCTGATCTGGTAGCGCGACTTGTAGGAGATGAACGCGTGCGCTCACTCGTCTTGCTTTCCGTATTGCCGTTGCACGATCGACGTCTAACTGACGGTCTAAGCGTCGTTCGTTGGAAGCGAAGGGATACTGGACACCCAACCCGTAGACTTGCCTTAATCAGCTACGAACGCACCTCGGCGGAACAGGAGTTGTATATCCGGCTGGTTAAATTTCTTGAGGTGCACTCGAATAGCGAAGCTGTAGCTGTAAGGCTCGAACGTGCCTGGCGCTCAAGCGTTCTAGCGCTAGAGCAAGTCATTCTGCGCGAGCGTTCGAGCCTGCGAGCGAGTAACAGCTTGGCCGCCGGTGCGAGGAGACGGCCCCTTAGTGACCCAACGGTACTCAGTGAGCCGGCTCTCCAGGAGCAGGCAGCAGAGACGGCATCAGCATGGCCGGAGCCTACTGCCGCTGCACGGGCCATGGACGGACTACTTCGAGACATTTCATCGCTCAGCATCGATTCCAAGCTCGAAGCGCTGCTTTTGGCAATTAACCGTCGACGTTCGATGGAGGAGAGCACTCCGTGCATAGTTACGGCAATGCGTGAAAGTGCAATTTACATTGCCCAGGCGCTGGATTCGCATCAGCAGTCTTTCGAACTTGTCGACGGCAAGCGAAGCATCGCATTCGATACAGAAGTCGGTGCAGGCGGCGCTGTTGCAGTCGCAACCGATCTGGGCCTCAAAGGAATTGAGCTGCCGGCCGACACCATAATTAGCTACGACCTCCCACGTTCGCGACTTCGACTCGAGCAGCGTTGGGGACGAATCGATCGTGTTGGTCGCGACCAGCCTGCGACTATGCTCGCGCTGCGGGACACTTCTGGAGTTGACACCGTCGAAGACGAGCTGCTGCTTATGCACGGCTTCATATCGCCATCGGCTTAGTGAAGTGGCGCGGCGCGGAGTTGCAGCGGTCCGCCGCCTAACGCTGGACGTCTCTACCAGTAGTATCCGCGGCAGGTACGGCGAGGGACCGCGCGAGTCGTGGTCGTGATGGCAGTGTTGTGCCTCTGAACCACTATGAATGCGTCAGGCAGGTCGATAGGGCAAGGGAAAGATTAGAAGTCAGCGGCCGAACAGGAAGCGTTCGAACTCATCGCGCGACACGGGGCGCGGTTGAGCTGGCCGGATGCTTCCTCGGCCCACCGTCCCAATAAGTCGACGTAGCGCTGGTATGTCTCAGGTGACCAGTAGTTATCGCCAAGCGTCGGCCATCGACAGTACTTGCGCAGTGCGGCGGCTACCTGACTATCGAGGATGACGCACGGGTGGTCTAATGCGCCTCCGCCAGCGAAGTAGGGAACGTTAGTAAAGAACGCCGGGCCGAGTTCCGGGATAGCAGGCCGCCGCGACTTCCGCGGCCCTCGAATGCCCTGGACCCGTGGATATAGGGTGTCGTAGGCCGCCGCGGGGTCCGAGGGAGCTTGGGTAATGGCAGTCCGCAGCGCGTCGAGGGCGCCTTGTACATTGCCGGCAACAGCGCGAATCCGCTTGCGTCCGCCCTTTTCGCCTCGGTACCCCATGCGATGCTATTCCACAGCAGAGCTCGACTGATGCCGCGCTGATCTCGCTCATCGACACTGCAACCTAACCCGCGCGCTTAAGCAGCACGGTGCTCTATTTGCGGAAATAAAAGCTCGCGGATACTGCGGGGAGGGATGCTTGAGGATCGTGGGGAGGTCGACGTTGACACACCAGAACGAGGCGCCGGCCGAGGTCCGGAGGCGCTTGGTCCGCCAACTCAGCGGAAGCCAAAGATCAGCGATCCGGAGGGCGGTCCGCGAGGCTGAGGACACGCACAGAACGCCGAGGATCAACCCGAGCCGCGCCAAGAAGGACGTCGTCCACAGATACGCCGTGATGTATGGAATGCCTAACGAGATCATCGAAGAGGCGCTGCTCTACGAGCGAGAACGAATCAATGGTGGTGGGCCTAACAAAGCTGTCCAAACTATCAACGTTCTAGAGCACCTTCACCGTAGGCTTGACGAGCATTTCAAGAATTTGTACAAGCGCCGTCGACTGTCAGACAAAACCGCCCAGGTCTTTGCGCTCGAGCACGATCTGAACGGACCTGATCTCGACGGTCTAAGAGCGGCCGTCCGGGATGCGGTCGCTCAGGGTCTTGGGGATCGCCAGAGGCGGTGGTGGCTTCCGTTCGTGATCTACGCCGCCGAGCTTGGCTACGCCTGCGGTGCCGAGGAGTATTGGCCAAGCTTTGAAGCTGCGACACCTCATTGGGGAAACGATCACCGCTGCTACATCCAGGATTGGTTCAGTTCTTTCACCGCGCAATACGGTGGCGCGGTTCCAGCGGGCGTATGGGCGGAGCAGAACAACATCGTTTGCTGGCCAATCACCAACGCGGTTGCACCGACCTACGTACAGCGGCATCTCGCCAGACTCCTCTCCGAATCTCGTGCTGGGCTGAATCCCGAATGGTTGAACGACCCCGCGGCTCTTGGGATTGAATTGGCGGCTCGCTCAAGTGGATACGTCAAGCGGTTCCGCATCTTCTGTGAGAACACGACCGTCCTTGGTCAAGTAGCAGCAGCGCTTCTGGCCGAAGATGAGCACGACTCACCGTATTTGCTTCGTTCGACACTTCACCGTCTCTTGGAGGGAATGGCCACCGATCACACATCGCAGCGCCAGCTGACTAACGCCAGGAAAGCCGCGAGCCGCGTACGGAAGAAGGGGTTCATTTCTTCAACGACTCGCGGCCCCCGAGAGCGGATTCAACCCCTGCCTAGGCTCACTGACGCGGGACTCGTCTTGCGCCAAGGAGAACACGGTTGGCAGGCGTATGCCCGCCTTCCGGACCTATCGCCACTGCTGACCCGCATGCCACACCTCGCTGAACCAGTTCGAACGTTGCGTGCCCGTGTAGCCGGCGTGGACGGTAAACCATTGGCACGTGGGCGCTTGATGTACCCAGGTCAGGAAGTCCGACTCGCGTCATGGCCACGGGGCGACGAAGCCTTCATCGTTTTTGATGGGGCGTCGCCGCAAGTGAACGCTCAAATTGCTGACCATTGCAAGATTGGGACGGGTCCTTGGTGGCTGTTCAAGCGTGCTGACCGCAGCCGCGCTCTCGAGGTGAAAAACCCGGTCGTCCGCCCTGGCCAAACGTATTGCCTTGTTGGACTTGAGGGTACTAACCCACCCCGCCTGACATGGGTAGAGCCGGCGACCATCTCGGTCGCCGGGGCTCAGGTATTCGAACTCCGAGTGCCGGCGTGCATGGATATTCGGGATGTCGCCGCTCTCAGGGATGTGGGGATCTCGACGCAGGTCGATATCTCGATCCGGCCCGCGGGTCTTGTACCAAGCGCTTGGGATGGCGAAGGATTCGGTGAATGGTTCGCTGGGGAACCAGTCATACTTGCGATTCGGGCTGAACATGTCGTCGACATGTGCCAGCTCGCGGTAGACGGAAAACACCACCGCCTTCACTGGCCAACCGGCCAATCAGAGTTGCTGGTCGCACTTGACGGCCTCGCGCCGAAAGTCCACACAGTGACGGTGACTCTGACTTCAGCTGACAATCGAAAGCCGGCAGTTACCGGATCGATGATTGTTGCGATCCGCGAACCGCCTATTTCAGACGACGGCACAGCGGCTGGCCAGGGTGTGCGCATTCTGGCGGCACCGGCACGGCCGTCTTTGAGTGAGATGTGGGATCTACGTGCCGGCTTGACGATTCAAGGGCCACATGGCATTCCGATCGATCTATCGCTGCTATTACGCGACGTCAATGGACGGCAGTTAGGCAGCATCTGCCGTCGCATCCAACTGCCTATGAGCGAACATGACTGGGCCGAGTTTGTAAGGCGCGAGGTACGAAGGCAATTTGCCGATAGCTACAACGCAGCCGAGTCATGTGAAGTCGCGGTGATTCGTTCGGGCCTGACGCAGGCAACTCTCTTGTGTAAGAGAGGGATCCAACTCCTCCAATGGACGCTCGCCATCAAGCGAGGGGCACACGTCGCACGACTGACAGACCGCACAGTCGGCGTTCGTACGCGAGTCGAACTCTTCTTGACCGAGCGGCCTTCAGTGGCAATTCAACGCAGCGCCGGTGATGCAATCGAGGCACCGGCGCATGGTGGACTTTTACGGGCGACATCCGGCTCCTTGGAGGCAGGGATCCTACTGCCACCGAGGCGCGGCAAAGCGATGCGCAGAGTGCGACCGAGGATCGCGACTGGCCGCCGCACGAACCGTGAGGTTCTCAAACTGATTGCGCTGCATCATTCGTGGTTTGACGCCGACTCATCTTCGGACCAATTTGTCGACCATCAACGACGAATCGTCCTGCACGCTCTGACGCGCGAGGTGGTTTCCCTGATTGCGGGTGCGAATTGGCGAAGTGTGGAAGGGCAGGTGAACGGCCTCCGCGTCCGCGGACGGCTGGGGGATCTTCACTTAGGAGATCTGAGAAGGAACGTCGGTAGCTCCGTGGCGGAACGTGCGATGGCCGAGACCGTGACATACAACGTGTGGACGTGGTCCCGATCCGAATCAGCGTTCGCTACAGGCTTCGCTTCACTCATCGCCAGGATGAGCGCGAACTATTTCATTCGCGGGTATGACTTCGAGACCGTCGCGGACTTCCTCCTAACGCTGACGAAAACGCCTGGCGTGGTGATGGATTGGGATTCAGGTGAACGAAATAGTCTGATCGATATGGTCATGGCCTCGCCCGCTCTCGTTCGTGCGGCGAGATTCGCAGTCCTGGGCATCGAGGCTCTTCAGTCGGTTGCAGATGACGGCTCCGCTGGGGAAGAGCGTTCATGAACCGGGCCGGGTGGTCGTATCGAAAACACCCATCGCCCTGGTGGACGTCCCTGCGCAAGGCCTATGCGAACGCTACGACTGATCCTCAATCAAGAGCAGGTCCGGCGCGTGGAGGTCAATGCACGAACTCAAGAAGTCAACCTGTAAATCCGTGTCGAGCCAGAGCAATGATGCGACGATCGACATCCGAAGCACCCAGTTAAGGGTTGCAGCCCGATGCGCGTTCTCCTTCGGAAACGCCTGCAGTCCGGCGAGTTGAAGCCAGACTCCAGGCTCGAGCATCCCTCGCTCGCCGGTGGCGAGGTGCGGAGCGAGACGGACTCCGACGAACGCAGCCATTCGGATCTCGTCGTTGTCGGGCCAGGATTCGTCAGTTGCGCCGATCTCGGTAAGGGCCTGTTGCATGAGATTCGTCAATTCGCGGCCGAACGTACCGCCCCACCTGCCCGATGACTCGGCTTCACGCCGGTATTGGCGAATACGCCGCTGCAGGTCCACGCGCGGTGACATGAGGTCGGGAGTCACCTTGATCCATTCCGGGACCGGCCACTTGTACAGCGGCCCGAACGGTTCATCGGGAACGCGGATCAGGGGCACTGCAGTCGCGGGACTCACAGCTGTCGCCGCGCGGTCGCGCGCTTCTCGCAGGCCGTCAACGTAGCCGCGCACCTTTACAAGATCGGTGTCGTCAAGGCTTCCCAGATCTCGGATGATGGCCGACGTCACCTGCATGCGTGGCGACGCGGGCCCTGCCTCGCTCGGATTTGCGGCCAATACCCACGCCTCGGCGTTCTGCAGCTTGACAAGCACGTTCGAGATCCAGGACTCCCACTTGCTGGTCTCTGCAGCATCTGGGTCGAAGGTTTTCAGCTCCATCAGCGTGTCGCCGATCTTCAAGTCCACGAGCTCGTCGCGTAGGCCGGCGAGGTACGAGCCAAGGCCGGTGCCGGTTGGAAATCGGGTGCTATCGACTTCGAGCGCATCCCGAACTTCACGCATCCGGTCGGCGCGGAGGTCAAGCACTGGTGCGAGTCGGTCGATGATGTCGTCACTTGCCCGGCGCCGCCCGGACTCGATGTTGGCCAGCATCGGGTAGCTAATGCCGGCCGCCTCAGCGACCTCGGGACGGCGCATATGGAGATTCATGCGGGCGCTCACCACCGCCTCGCCGAATCGTCGGTGCGGGCGCTCCGTGTCCCGGGTGTCCCGGCGATCGGACTTCTTGGACTTGTTCCGCTCATCAGCCACGATAGGACTATACCGCATTGGGGATAGAGAGATGCTTGCAGCTATACCGCGCGTCTGCTACCGTCATCGGTAGAGCTGTCGAGTCGAAGTTATACCGGTACCGGGATAGAGCCGAAGTCGAAAGGAGCTGCCATGGGTAACAAGCCCACCCCGATCACTGCCAAGGTCGACCTCTCATGAGCGGGCGCCGCGTGCACCTGCAGCGATGCGGGGTTAGCGGAAAAGTCCGGTTCCGCGACAAGCGCGAGGCCACACGTGCCGTGCATCGGGCGGTCGCCGCTCGTCATCATGCCGGGGCGATCGGGGTCTGGTCGTCACGTCAGGAGCGACGGGCGTACTGGTGTTCAGAGTGCAAGGGCTGGCACGTGACGAGCAGCGAGAACCGCGCGCACAAGTTGCCCACCGGCCGGAGAGCGTGATCGAGACGTTGAGCTCCAGCGGCGTCGATAAGGCAGCGGTGCCATTGATGAACCTCATCCACCTGCAACCTGTCGGTGCCTTGCATAAGACTGTTAGCTAACGCCTGTGACGTTGATGAAGCCGTGCGAACGAAAGGGGGTGTCGAGCATGGAGCAGGTCGTACCGGTGGGAATTAACACAGTTCTGGAGCAACTGCACCAGCATCTCGACACCCATTTCCGCGCACTCGCGGAGGCGCGGCGACCCTTGGGAACGGACATACCGGTGTTCGCCCTGGAGCATGGGCTCGACGCCATCGATCTAGACAAGCTCCACGACGCCGTTCGTGCAGCCGTGGCCCAGGGTTTTCCGATCAAGTACAAAAAGTGGTGGCTGCCGTTCGTGGTCTACGCAGCAGAGTTGGGCTACCGATACGTCGGCGGTGAGTACTGGCAGACCTTTGAAGATGAAACGCCGCGATGGGATGAGGTCGGTGATCGCGACTGGATCGGCTACAAATTCATCGAGTTCGCCGACAAGTACGGGGGTGTCCGGCCGAGGGGCGCGTTCGCGCGCCATTTCTCGATCATCGCGTGGCCGATCACGCATGCTGTCCTGCCGATCTACCTGCAGCGCAACCTAGCCCAACTGCTGTTCGACTTCCGCAGTGCGCTGACGAGCGACCTGTTGAACGACCCAGAGGCTCTCGGAGCGCGGCTGGCATCGCGGACCAGCGCATTCACCGAGCGGTTCCGGATATTCTGCGAAAACACCGCCCTTCTTGGTTCCGTCGCTGCAGCACTGCTTGGCGAGGGGGACGAGTCCCCGTATCTTCTGCCGTCGACCCAGCAGCGCCTGGTGGAGAGCTTGTCTCGGGAGAGTGAGTCGCGGCGTTGGCTGACGTCGGCCCGCCAGGCGGCCAGCCGCGTCCGCGCGAAAGGGTTTCGGGCACCTGCGAAGGCAACGTCAACCGCGCCATCGCCAGCCGCAGGTCGTGTATCGCCACCCCAGCCGACCGATCCCAAGTTGCAGCTGCGGCGCGACGACGGTCAATGGCAGCTATACGCCGCTCTGCCCGACCTCACCCCGATTGGCGCGCGACTCCCTGAAGTCATTGAAGAACTGCGGGGACGACGTGCCATTATCGACGGTGTCGAGGGTCCGCCGCTGGCTAGGGGCAGGCTTCTGTTCCCGGGGCAATCGGTACGTCTCGCGCGATGGCCACGAGCGGAAGCGCCGTTCGTGCAACTGGTTGGCGCACCGGCGCAAGTGAATCGCCTTCTGGCAGATCAGTGTGTGGTGCGCGGTGGGCCAGTCTGGCTCTTCCGCCAACGGATGCGGGGCCTCGCCGATGAGGTCAAGGGGCGCGTCGTGCGGCCTGGTCAGACCTACAACATGATCCTGGGGCAATCCGCGCCGATGCCCGATATCCCGTGGGCGGAGGAAACTGCGGTCGACATCAGCGGCATGCGCTCCTTCGTCCTGCGCGTACCGGACCAACTCAGCGATGCCGAACAGTCGGCATTGGTGGCTATCGGCATTTCAGTCGTCACCGACCTTGCCGTTCAGCCGGTCGGCGTCGTTGCGAGCGCGTGGGACGGCGAGGGTGGCATCGAATGGCTGGCCGGTGAACGTGCGGCGATCGCGATTATCTCGGACATCGATGCTAGGCGCCTGGAACTCACACTCGGGGGCATGCCGTATACGGTCGACTGGCTATCCGGTCAGCGTGAGCTATTCCTGCAATTCGACGATCTCGCGGTTGGCACGCACGAGCTCGGCGTCCGATTGTTTGTAACCGACGAGAGCCCGGCGGCGGCCGAGACGCTGTTCATCACCATCCGCGATCCGCAAGTGCGGCCCGAGGGTGCGACCGCCGCCGAGGCCGTGCGGCTTCTCGCATCGCCCGCGCGACCAACCCTGGCCGATCTGTGGGACGGCCGTGCCTCGCTGTCGATCGAGGGACCGCCAACCACCATGGCCGACCTGCGCGTATCACTCCGCTCGGAGAACGGATCGCAACTCGCGCAAATTCAGCGCTCGGTAGAACTCCCGGTGGGAGATGACGTTTGGCCCGAGATCGCCAAGCAGATCCGCGGCCAGCAGAGATTCCAAGCCGTCTACGACGACGCAGAGTCGGTCGAGATCGCGATCTCGCGTGCGGGCATCGGCTTTGCAGCATTGGTCTGCGATCGGGGATACAGTCCGCTCCGCTGGAGGGTCACCCGGCAGCACGGAAACGGGTTTCATGCCTTTCTCGTCGACCGAACAGATGGCACCAGCACACGGGTTGAGCTGTTCACGGTCGATGACCCGCTACGGTCTGTTCCGCACGATCGGGACGCCATCATCTCCGTGCCGCCGCTCGGCGGATTGCTGCGCGCCACGGCTGATGGCGGCGCCAAGCAATCGATCGTGATGCCGACGCAGCCCAACGAGGTTAGGCGCGCCGGTCTCTTTCGCCCACGCGTGCATACCAGCCGAAGAAGCCCGCAGGAGATCGTTCGCCTGGCCGAGGGCTACCGCATGTGGGATGAGGCGGAACTTCCTGCCGACCCGTTCGCGCAGAACCTGCAGGCGCGCGTCCTGGAAGCCATTACGCACACAAGCGTCTCGCTAATCTGTGGGACATACTGGAGTGCGGTTGAGCGCCGGCTGATCGATGCCGACGATCCCATTCATCATATCGGTGACCTGCAGAAGGCAGTCGGGGTCGGCACGCGCAAGCAGACGCTCGCCGGGAAGATCGCGCACCACCTTTGGGAGTGGTCGTCGCCAGGCGCGCTCTTGGCCGGTTTTACGGAGGTAATCACTCCGGCGCTCGAGCGTCGCGGACTCGCCGGAATGGCGACGGCGCCTAGATTTCTGCTTCTACTTGCCGGCCGCCTCGGTCTCATCCTGGACTGGGATCCCGCCGAGCGCGACAAGATACTGGCTGTCGCCATGGAGTCGACGTGGTTGCTCCGCGCCGCTCGGCTCGCAGTGCTCGGATCGCGGACGTTCATGGACGCAGACGAAGCAGCGAAGGGATTCTGACCGTGGCCCTGTCAATCGCGACCGCCGCCGAGTGTGAAGCACTTGCTCTCAGCACACTTGGTCTCACGGAGACAGGCGTTGGCCTCTTCTCCACCGAGGGCATCGCCGCTTCACTTCGGCGGGCGGCCTCGTTCCTCTGCCCCTGCCCACCGCGGCACATCGTCGACGCTGTACTTGAAGTGCTTCGGCCTGTGCGCCCGGAGCCCGAACTGCGGCGCGAAGAGGTCGTAGACCTCCTTGACCTCCTCGTTGCGGCTGGTGACCTCGTAGAACTGCGCCAGGGTGAGATTCGGACGATCAGGCTCGTCTATCTGGGCCCGCCAACGTATGTCGAGAAAGAACCCGGGCGGTACCTGATTGCGGGCGTTCGCCCCTTTGGCGCGCCGCTCATCCCCGGCGACTTGGCCGATGTGACCTACGAGGGACACGTGCGATCGATCGAGGTCGATCCGGCGACTGCCACGAGTGTGCTGCGCACGTTCGGTCTACACCGGATCGAACCGGAGAAATGGGTCGGGCAGCCGGCAAAGCTGACGGCCACCGATCTGATCGAGCAAGTCCAGGTCCGCCTTTCCACTGCGGTCCCAGCTGGCGACGCGGCCCAGTTCCTCGTCATCGATCCTGGAAAGCCCGTGACGTACTACAGGGGTAGGCGGCGCCCCCTCCAACCCACCGACAGCGGTGAGTTTGTTGCGCGACGCCCGCAAGCCTATGGCGCCGACCTGTGGTGCGCGCTCCGTGTTAGTAATGGCGTGCCGCAGCGACTCTTCGACTTTCCAGTCGATAACCCGGATGTACCCGGCCGAGACGAGGCATGGCGGCTCCAGGCCGCGATCGACGCAGTTCGCGGGACGCCCCAGCTGTACCGGATGCGACCGACGGATGGGCCCAATTCTGATGGGATCGTTGACTTCTTCTCGCCACTGCCCGGGTGGGCGGAGCGGCGGCTGCAACTTGTCGCGGTTCCCGCCGATCGTTCCACGGGTGCGCTGTTTTCCTTCCGAGCCTCGTCTACCGCATGCGAGGACCTTCGGAGGTATTTGGGTGAAATGCTGTGGATGCAGGCGATGGAAGAGGGAGGCAGTGCGTGACTGCGGAGACGCCAACGATTTCCGAGACGATCACCAAGATTCAGGCCGCGTTGCGCGACTACATCGAAGCCACCTACCACATCGGGCACCCGACGCTAATTGACCAACGCCGCGTTGTCCTCGAGGAGGAGGGCGTGCTGTTCCGGGCGCCTTTCTTTGAGAGCACGCCGCGCTACCAGACCGACGAGCGGTTCGCCGACCTCGACCTCGATCCGGCCGTGCACACGCTCTTCGGCAGTTTGGCGAAGCCAGCCGATCCGCTACCGCGGATTTTGTTCGATCCGCCCTATACCCATCAAGCCGAAGCGCTTGAGCTGGCCGTGCGCGACGGCATGAGCTTGGCTATCACGACCGGTACAGGTTCAGGCAAAACCGAGTCCTTCCTATTGCCGATGCTGGCGAAGCTTGTGGTGGAAGCAGCGAACCGGGCAGACTCCTTCGCCGAGCCCGCGGTGCGCGCACTGATCCTCTACCCGATGAACGCCCTCGTGAACGACCAGCTCGGCCGTCTTCGGCTGCTGCTCGGGGACCCGCGCGTGACCGATCTATTCACCAGCTTGGTCGGCCGGCCCGCGCGATTTGCCCGCTACACGAGCCGGACACTATATCCCGGCGTCCGCACGGTGAAGAAGGACCAGTATCGCTTGGAGTCGATCGAGGACTTTTACATCTCGCTCATCGACCAAGCCAACGACCCATCCTCACCGTGGCACGACGCGGCGGTCGCGTTGAAGGAGACGCTCGAAGCGAAGGGTAAGTGGCCGGCGAAGCCCGATCTCAAGGGATGGTTCGGCGCGAAAGGTAGTCGCTGGAAGAACCCCGCGGGCGAGTTCATCCGGGCGGTGACCCAGCCAGACGATCCCGAATTGCTGACCCGTTATGAGGTGTTGCAGGCGCCACCGGACGTGTTGATCACCAACTACTCGATGCTCGAGTACATGATGATGCGGCCGCTCGAACGTCCAGTCTTCGATGCGACCCGAAAGTGGCTCCACGACAATCCGGACGAGCGGTTCCTCTTGGTCATCGATGAGGCACACCTGTACCGAGGTGCATCGGGGGCGGAGGTCGCACTCCTCTTGCGGCGACTCCGGTCACGGTTGGGCATTGACCCCGATCGACTGCAAATCATCTGCACCAGCGCGAGCTTCGACAGTCCGCACTACGCACGCCAATTCGCCGCGCAGCTATCCGGAAAGTCCGAATCCGATTTCCGTACCGTTCAGGGGCACCTGGCTCTTCGTGAGACAGCAGGACCGGGAAGCGCTGAAGATGCTGAGACACTCAGCGCCCTACCACTTTCTGACTACTACGAGGCCCAAACCGACGAGGCGCGCAAGGCCGCCGTCAGCGGGTTGCTCACCTATCGGGGAGTCACGATCGACTCCGGGAAGACGGTCGGCGAACTCCTGTACGAAGCGCTTGAGTCCTTCGAACCGATGGGCCTGCTGGTCAACGAAACCATGCAGCGGGCACAACCGGTCGGCGAGTTGGGGGCCACGCTATTCCCGACGGTGGAGGCCGAGCTACGGGACCGGGCTGCGTCGGCTCTGATCGCGCTCGGCAGCGCTGCCCGCCGCTCAACGGAGGACGCGGGGCTGCTTCCGTGCCGGGTGCACGCCTTCTTCCGCGGGCTGCCAGGCCTCTGGGCGTGCCTTGACCCCGAATGCACGGCGGTCGACCGCGAACGACATCCCGACCAGGGTCCAGTCGGCAAGCTCTACGCACAGCCACAAGCGACATGCGCGTGTGGCGCGCGTGTCTTCGAGTTGTACACGTGTCGTCACTGCGGGTCGGCGTACGCCCGCGCCTACACCGACGACGTCGTGGAGCCGACCTACTTGTGGCACGAGCCGGGGGGCGCCTTTCAATCCGTATCGGGGTCGATTCCGGAACTCTTCCCGCTGGATCTACTTCTGGAAACACCAGCCACGGGTGAGGTAGAGGCGGCCGACTTGGACCTCGTCACCGGACGGCTAAACCCCTACCCCGATGGCCTGCGGATGCGGGGCGTCTTTCTTCCCAGGCGGCGCAGCGGCGAGGTCGTGCGGGGTGACGACGATAATGATGACGACGAGGCGGAAGCGAACGGTGAGTTTAAGCCGTGCGGCGTCTGCGGTCGACTGGCCGGTTTCGGCCGTTCGTCAGTCCAGGACCATCAGACGAAGGGTGACCAACCGTTCCAAGCGTTGGTGACGCGGCAGATTGAGGTGCAGCCGCCGGGGGCCCAGGCGTACTCGGACTTCGCGCCCTTGCGCGGCCGCAAGGTGCTCGCGTTCTCGGACTCGCGGCAAGTGGCCGCGCGGCTTGCCCCGAACTTGCAGAACTACGCCCTGCGCGACGTCATCCGGCCGCTGATTCTTCGTGGTTGGACTGAGCTGGATGCGTTGCCGAACGTCGCTCGGAACATGAGTCTCGATCGGCTCTTCCTCGCGGTGATGATTGGCGCGAAGCGATTGAAGGTACGGCTGCGCCCCGAGCTGAAGCCCGGCGAGTCGATGCACGTGCTCAAGGAAGTCGGCGATGCGATTGATCGCGGCGCGCTGGAGGGCAATGTCGATGCTCGTGAGGATCTCCTGATGCTGAGCGCCAGCCCGCCGCAGTCGCTGCTCAGGGCCATCTACGACACGCTGACCGATCGGTACTACGGGCTCGTACCACTCGGCCTCGCGTCGATTCGCGAGCGCGCCAGCGTGCGGGATGGGCTCCTCGCGAACCTGCCGGATATACCTGGCGTGGCCACCGGCAGCGACACCAAACTGGCGCTTGTCCGCCTGTGGCTCGCCCAATGGACGATCCCCACACGCGGCATCTGGTTCCCTGGCATGGACAGCGATTGGATGAACACCAAGGGCGGAGTCAAACCGCACGCCGGGAAGTTCGCCGCGATCGATCGGTGGCTGGGAACGACTCCGGTCAAGACCGCCTTCCGGAAGAACTGGCTGCCCAGCTTGTTGCAGACGTTCTGCGAGCCGGTCGGCAACAAGTTCCGGCTCCAGGCTGGCAAGGTGGCACTGGAACTCGGAGGTCAATGGGGTTACTGCGAGCGTTGCCGATTCACGCAACGCCCCTATCCGGGTACCGACCGATGCGTGAGCTGCCACACCGACAATGTGCGCGTCCTTGACCCGAACACTGACCCGGTGTTCAAGGCGCGCAAAGGTTACTACCGGGCCAGTTCGGTCAGAGCCCTGGCGAACCCGCCCGAACCGCCCATGAGCATCATCGCCGCCGAACACACCGCGCAACTTAACGCGGCCCAGTCCAGCGCCGTGTTTTCGAAGGCGGAGGAGTACGAGCTGCTGTTCCAAGACGTAAACATCGCGCTACCGGGACCTGTTGAGACGCAGAAGTCGGCAATCGATGTCCTGTCATGCACGACCACGATGGAAGTTGGTATCGACATCGGCAATCTGTCAGGTGTCGCTCTCCGGAACATGCCGCCGTCGCGCGCGAACTACCAGCAGCGAGCTGGACGCGCCGGCCGTCGAGGCAACGCGGTGGCGACGGTCGTGGCGTTTGGTAGCGCCGACACGCACGACGATCACTACTTCCGCGAACCCGACCAGATGATCCGGGGTCCGGTCGACGATCCGGTGCTGACGATGAACAACCCCGAGATCGCACGCCGCCACGTCATCGCCTATCTGCTGCAGCGGTACCACCAAGATCGATTGCCAACGATCCCGCCAGATGAGCAGCGACAGCTGTTCGAGGTGCTTGGGACGGTGGACGAATTTCTGGGTACGACATCACCGCTCAACCGAAACGATTTCGGGCAGTGGCTCAGAGATAACGAGGCAACGTTGCGGGCCGACGTTGATGCGTGGCTGCCGAGCGAACTCGATCCGGGGCGCCGCGAGGCGTTGCTCGACGGCATCGTCGTGCGGACGTTGGAGGATATTGACCACGCACTGGACGTTGGGCCCGCAGTGACGGCGGGTGTTGAGCCCGCTGGTAGCGCAGCCGGGGGTGCATCGGCATGACCAATGACATCGATGCCGTACCGTCGGATCAGCCCGCCGAGGACGGCGCCGACGCGCCGAGCGTGCAACGCAGTCAGGAGAACTTGCTCGACCGGCTCCTGTACAAGGGCGTCCTCCCGCGCTACGCATTTCCAACAGATGTCGTCGGCTTCCACGTGTTCGATCGGGATGTCTCCGGGCCGTATCACTGGGAATACCGCTACGCGCCGAGTCAAGGCTTGCCCATCGCGCTGACTCAGTACGCGCCCGGCAAGGTCGTGTGGATCGACGGCAAGGAGTGGACGTCGGGTGCGATCTTCTCCCCCTTCGGCGAAGAACGTGCGCAGGCTTGGCGCGATAAATGGCTCTACTTCGAATGCCAGGTCTGCCACTACGCCAAGCATGTGCCCTATGACCAGGCTGAGCGCGGTGACGAAATCGACTGCCCTGCATGCGGCGCTGAGGGCCGGTTCGGTAAGGCGATGAACTGGATGCGCCCGCCGGGCTTCGCTCACCCGCTCACTAAGGACCCCGGTACCAGCCCCGACGACGCACCGGCGCGGAGCTATGCCACGCGGGCCAAGCTCGTCGCCGAGGGTCCGGCCAACGCAAGTGAGTGGACGCGCCTGAGTGACGGTTTGGAGCAGACGTACCGACGTGACACCCTGCTCGTTACGAATACCGGGCCGCGCGGCGAGGGATACAGCTACTGCACGCTATGTGGGCTGATCGAACCGACGGCGACGGCTACCGGGATAGTCGGCGGGACCCACAAGAAGCCATATCCCCATAAAGATCCGGATTGTGCTGGCAACCGCTCTACCCGAGGCTTAGTGCTTGGCACCGACTTCATCTCGGACGTGCTGCTGGTGCGTCTCACAGTCGAACCGCCGCTGACGCTGCGCCCCGAGCTGTTGCCGACGCAAGTGGCACTGCGCACCATTGCCGAGGCATTAACGATCGCGGCCACCGATCGACTGGAGATCGAAGCCACCGAAATCCAAGCAGAGTTTCGACCGGCGCTGAGCCATCGCGTGAGTGAGGGCCTTGAGGCCGAGATCTACCTGTATGACACATTGCCCGGTGGTGCCGGATTCACCCAGCGGGTCAGCACATTCGGCATTTCGATCTTCGAAGACACCCTCAAACGTCTGGAAGACTGCCCGGCGGACTGCGACGAGTCCTGTTACCGCTGCCTCCGCAGCTTCCGTAATCGCTTCGAGCACGGCCTTCTTGATCGCCGGATCGGTAGGAGCCTGCTGCGATACCTCCTGTACGGCACGCCACCCGTACTGGACCAGGTACGTCTGGAGCAGTCTGCGAACCGCCTCTATGCGGATCTTTATAGCCGGTCCGTCGATGACGTCACGTTCGAACGCAATGGCCTTGTGCGCATTGACGGAATCGGTGACGTTGTAGCACCGATCCTGGCTACGCGCGCCGATCAGCAGTGGATATTCGCCGTCCAGGGACCGCTGACCCAGAACGTAGCGCCAACACAGGAACTCAACGATGCCAAGGAATACGGCTCCGTGCCTGTCCATCTCATCGATGACATGGTGATCAGTCGGAACCTTCCGATCGCGAGCCGGCAGGTCCTGCAGTGGCTGAGCTGACCCCGTCGGAGCGCAGGTTTGTCACTGCCGTCGAGGCATCCGACGCGATCTTGCCGCCGCGTCCGCTGTTTTGGAGTTACTCATCGCTGAAGGAAATCGAGTCGTGCCCGAGGCAGTACATGCTGTCGCGAGCGTCGTATCCAGATCTGTGGAGCGGCCATGGCTACCCGCCGCTTCCGATCGCGCCGGCGATCATGGGCGATGCGGTCCATGGAGTGCTCGAAACGGTTGTCAAGGCGCTCGTCGAGGCTGGCTGCGAAACATCAAGGGCGCCAGGCGCGATCGAGGTATTCAAGTCGCTTGGCGGCTTTACTGCGCTCATCGAGCAGGCCGTCACGACGCGGCTCGACCTCGTCAAGGCCAGTCCGCGCGTTGACGCCGAGCGTTGCCGCCGCTTGAGGCGTGAGCTTGGTGACCGCGTCGCTGACGCCCGGGGTCAAGTGCAGGAGTACCTCAGCCGCGCCAAGTTCTCGGCGAAACCGACCGATGGTGCTGTACCCGCCGAAGGTCCTGCTGGGCAGGAACCGCCTGCGTTTGGCCGTCGTCCCGTCGGGGCGGGAGCACATGCCGAAGTCATTCTGGCGGATGAAAACCTGCGGCTAATGGGACGTGTCGATTTGCTTGTTGTGGACTATGGGCACGCCAAGATCGTCGACTACAAAACGGGCGCCGAAGATCCGGGTCACTTCGAGCAGCTTCGACTGTATGCGCTTCTCTGGGAGCGCGACCGCGTCGTCAATCCGACCGGCGTGCCGGCGACTGAGCTGACAGCGGCCTACCCGAGCCACGACGTGACGATGGCCGCACCGACCGCGGTTGAACTACGGGACTTAGAGGAAGCAGTCAGGCTAAGGATCGCCGCGGCTGACGCCCTCTTTGATACTGACTCGCCACCGGCGCATCCGTCGGTCGATCTGTGCGGGATGTGCCACGTGCGGAGCTTGTGTGACGCGTACTGGGCTTCGATCGCGCCTGATCCGTCCACAGTTAAAGACGGCGACTGGTTTGACTACGAGGGCATCGTTGGCCCACCAAACGGTGTACGGAGCCTATGGATGCTAGACACTGCTTCGGGCCAGAGGGAACTCCTTCTTCGCACCCAGCCGACGTCGAAGCCGCTTGAAATAGGCTCTCGCGTAAGGCTTTTGGGCTTGCGTCGCGATGCTGATCCTGAGGTGCCTGCAACGACCGCAGTCATGACAGCCAGTTCGGAGGTCTTCGTCGTGACTAACGTTGGCGACTAACCGCCGGCGGCGTCCGCGTCGTCGTACGTCAACGCCAGGGTCATTTCATCGGCAGGCAGCGGGACTCGCGCACCATGTCTGATAGGCCGAACGGTCCGGTGGCTGCGCATCGACGCAATCACGTGTTCCTGCTGCGCTCGGCGTTGGCACCAGCGCTCAAACCACCACTCAGCGACACGCGCATCTGAGCCGGGAAGCTCAGGGTCGAGCAGGTAGTCCGGCTCGGCGTCGATACCGAGCGAGTAGTCGCGGAGATTCCGAACCAGCGGCACACCGTACACGATGCGTTCGCGCCCGTGCTTGAGCAGTTCATTCGTCGGCCATCCCAGCGTGGACAAGCCGATGCGCACCTTTCGCAGGCGCGGGCTGACTCCCTCACCGAACAAGCTGTTGACGCGGATGGGATTTCCGGTCAGCGAGGACAACCGTACGAGCGCCTCGACGGTCGCATCAGTGAAATGAGAAGTACCGAAGGATCGGGAGCGGCCAAGTTCGTAGAAACCCATCCGTTGATCGCTCGGACCGCCCATGACCGTCTCAGGCCAGAAGAGGCGGTTGTATTGGCTGGATCCGGTGCCGTACAGGGATGTGGTACCGACGAACGCGAGTCGGGTCTCGCGCAAGATGGCGCGGCCGGCCATGGCCGATGCGATCTCGCTTGGGCGCGCGTACTTCTGTCGGTATGCCTGCAGGACGGTCGGTGACACCGCAAGCGCGCCGACAATCTTGCCCGCCGCAAGGGCGTTGTACGGAGCGACAGCCCCGCATACCGTTAGATCGGCGATCACAGTCCCGACCCGCTCGCCGCGAGCGCGCCTGACGATCTTTCGTAACTGAGCTTTCGCGCGCGGGTTGGCCAGCGCTTTGGCGAGGCCTGCCCTCGTTGGCTTTGGTTTGAGGTAGGCCTCAAGGGCTTGAACCCCTTCCAGCACATCTGCCAGCGCGGTGGAGCGCTTGCTTCTGAAGAGGTCGGTCTCCGCCCGCTCAACCCAAGCGTCAAGTTCGAGGTTCTTCACCTGCCGCACAACGCTATTGCGATGGTGGCGACGGCGATGCCGCTCGGCGTCTGCCCGCAGTCGGGCGATGACTTCGGGACTCGGATGCCGGATGTCAGATGGCTCGATGATGCCATCACGCAACAGATCGGCGGTGTAAATCTCTTCGAGTTGGGATTTGATGCGCGACGCGAACCATTTGGCGACGGCGGCAGTTGGATGCTCTGCTGTTACCGCGATGAATTGGTCTGTCTCCCAGCCGATCCAAAGGTCGCGTTCGGCAATCTGGACAACCGGACTTGAGATCGCCGCGATCCCGATGATCGTGTGAAATTCGGTCGCCGCATCCCTGACGAGAATCGGCATCGAACGCCCCGGAACCGTCGAGTAGGCGTTCGACCATGTGTGGCGGAAATACCGCCAGATGTCCTGGAGCCGGAAGCCGGTGCGGTCACAGGTGCCGTCGTCGACGATCTGAACGTACGGCTCGATGACGCCTGTCATGCGCTGCGCACCCGCGAGCGCGTCGGCCAACTCGCGACCGTCGCGCATCAGGTCGAACACCGACACGAACCGTCCGTTGTGCACATGGGCGCGTTCCATCCGTTTGACGAAATGTTGCACGCTTGGTTTGCGGAGTTGCTCATCGCGCCGCAGGTGTTCTTGACGGCGAACTCGGGCCTTTTCCGTCTCGCGGTCGGCGCCGAGTGGGGGCGGTGCGAACAGGGCGCCGAACTTGTCGAGGTCGACCGTCCATCCTTGATCAACGAGATCGATCGCGGTGTGCGCGGCGGCCGCCAATCGCGGCTGCTCGTACAGATCGCCAAGGCCGGCGGCCTTGATCCACCACCCGTGATTGAGGTCCTCGACGCCTTCCGGTGGCCCATAGGACAGCAGTGTGCACAGTTGCTTGAATCCCCGGCGCTCGCGACGTGTCGAGCCCGGAGGCAGGGTCAGGGGGAGAAACTTCGGCTCAGTCATGTCTTTTGAAGCATCCTCGCGTAGGTGGCGCTCCACGTCGTGAGCACATCGGTCAACAGATCGGCGTGACCAAGGAACACGGTAGTGCGGGCGTACGACAATATGAGCAACTCGATGGCCGTCCGCAATGGGCTTTCACCCGACTCACCCGCCAACGACTGGAGCGGTTCGTAGAGTGCCGCGAACGCCGGATGGTCGACGTTAAGCGTCACCTCGAGCGTTCGCTCGTCTAACTTCGCGTCCAACATGGTGCCGGACGGCAGCACGCCCGATGTCAACCGATAGGCGAGCGCACCGGTCGCCTTCTTGCGTCCCCTCCGAGCGATGAGCGGCAGATGAGGGTCTGCCGCTTCGGCTATGCGGCAGGAATTGCCTGTGGCCGCGAGGAACTTGACCTCCTCGAACGCTTCTCGGACGCGGGAATTGAGCAGCCGCGCTACCGCCTCCAACTCAGGCTCCAGCGCTTCCTTGAGTTGGGTCGATGGTCGGATGCCCTGCTTGTTGATCGTGATACCGAAATGTTCGTCCAACGCGGGCTCAAACTTGATTTCGCAACGCCACCAGTCGTCATAATTTTCCCTCCGTTTGCCGCCCATGAGGTGCCAGCCAAACGCGATCTCGCGGCCTGCGCGCAGGATCGACACACCGCCTCCGCCGACAATGTCCGCCCGACGCTTCGACAGGTTGTCCAGGTGATGCCACGCGTGGACGGGCAGCGCGCTGAAGCGCACTTCGACGAAGGACGTGCCGCCCGCCGCGGTCGCGAGTTCGTAGCGCTGGGGCTCAAAGGCCAGCGAAGCGGTGTGACCTTCAACGGGAATCTGGAGCAGGAGCGGGTCCCGAGCCTTGACGCGTGACCCGTTGATTGACAGCTTGAGGCCTGTCCCGAGAAACCGACGGTATACACGGCCAAGGTCTCGATGGAGGGCGCGTTCGAGCCACGCGAGTCGCTGATACTCGATCCGGTCGCACTGCCGCCAGATGACTGCGCACCCGCTCGGGCCGCTGCCGACATGTGTGCTTCGCTTGGCCCGAAGGTGTACGGGCGCCCCGGCGACTATGTCGTCGACGTCCAGATTCACCTCCAGTGCGGTGGCGGCGCCCTGCCAAGCCACAACCTCGATGTGGCGCGCCTGGCTGAGTGACGCGGCGGGCAACCCCATTCCGAAGCGGCCGAATGACTGACGATCATCGAAGCGCGGGGTCCCGCCAAACTGCAGACAGGCCTCCAGTTCGCGGCGGTTCATCCCATCGCCGTTGTCGATCACTGTGATCTCGGGCGAGTCGGCTGGTGTTGGCCGGGCGATCGAGATGTCGATCGTCGTCGCATTCGCCTGGAGGGAATTGTCAATCAATTCCGCAAGGGCCGTTGACAGGCTGACGTAGCCCGATTCCCGGACCGCACGGATGAAGTTGGTTGCCACCACGAGGTCGTTCAAAGTGCCTGATTGGTGGAGTTTTTTCGCGGTTGCCTTGCTGCGTGATTGCACCGGTCTACGGTAGCTCGGCGAACGCCTCCCGGGGAAGCAGCGCCACGGTAATTATCGTTCGGACGTCTGCGGTCGAATGGTGCAGTTTGCGTGCCAGATCGCGACGTGGGCAGGTCCTCCCTGCGGAACCCTGCCGGGTACGCAGTCGACGATCACAGTCTGCTTTTTCGGAAGTTGTAACTCTGAGCGGAAAAGCCGGGTTCCTCCGATGAGGATGGGGAGGCGTCGTCGCGGAAGAACGATGGCTAAGGCTCAGGGGTTGAGGTCTAACGTGGACCCTTCGGTTCGTGCAGTGTTGGTGCTTCGCTGAGCGCCGGATGGCCGTGGGGAACGTATTTCTCGCATGGCCTGCGTTGGTCGCCCCGCCTGCTCCCAGTCGACCGTGCGCCGCTGATCAGGTTTTCCGCTGCTGCACTGCACACGAAGTCCTGGCCGGCCAGATCGCCGCCAAGACCTGTAAAACCATGGTGGTCGAACGCCCGCGCAGACCTGCCGCGCGGTGCGGTGAACCTGCCGAACCTCGAGCCTGATGTCAACCCCGACGCGGCGTAGCCGCACACCGCCCGACACCCCGGCTGGCCCGTAGCCATGTTGCCGCGTGCGGGCGGGGAAGGGCCGCTAGGGGCGAAGGTCCGACAGCGTTAGATCACAGAATGATAACGGTACGGTAACAACGCGGCCTCTTCGCCGGATACCTACATATCCGGCGAAAATCCTCAATTCGTCTGAGGGCCTCTGAGGGCCGAATCCACTGCAAAACACGCGATTTGGATGGTTTGCAGCGTTGCTTGTCGCGGCGTAGTCCTTGTGTCAACCGCAGGGAGGTCCTGCGGCCGACGACGAAGGAGGCAACAGAATGACGACGACAACTGACCATAACGGGCGGAAGATTTATGTATCCGAGGATGGCAGCTACGAGACCTACCTGTTTGGCGATGAAGGCGGACTCAGTGCGGCCCCGATGATGATCATGGCGATCAAAGCTGCACGAGATGAATTCCCAGGCCAGCTGCTTGAAGTCCAGGTGATTGCGCGCCCGGCGGAGGCGACAGCATGACAACGACTGATGATCAGCTGGTGACTGAAGGGTCGGACTATTCCCCGGCCCCGAAAGTGTGGACGGGCACTGAGGAGCAACTGCAGAAGGCGCTGGAGTTCATGGAGAACATAGTGCGCCCAGACGGGGTTGTTTATCTTGGCCGGGTCAGCTACGACGAGGAGACCCAACTGTTCACCGCACATGCCGGGCGCTGGAGCCAGGATTGCGACGACCCGTTTCCCGTGCGGTTCGTGACGGATGGCACCGACGACGTCGAGTCCATCGTGGATGAGGAACTGTTCAGTGAACTCCGACACCACATTATGGGCAAGATGAGTGATCTGCCCGATGACCACCCGTACTTGGTGCGGTTGGCAGTGGAGATCGATGTGAGCATGTAAATCCGCTGCGACACAGCGCGTTCGCTGTCTAGGCAGCGCGCTAGCGGGTGGAGTACGGTTAAAACCGGGCTGGTTTCCGGCCCACCGAGCGGTACCGCCTTGGCGGGCAGGGGTGCCGTTCTGTACCAAACAACCGAAGGGCAGCGGTCGCACTAAACCTGGTGCGGGCGTCGGCTTTGTCCTTGCCATGCGGCAGGGCGCGCAACCCTTGGAGTTGTTTTGTGAACCGTGATGATGACCCGGTACTCACTGAGCAAGAACTGTTCGAGTATCTGCGGTACGAACGGAATCTGGTGAGTGTCACTCGCAGATCGGTCAAGATGGCCGTGCTCAGGCGCGAAATTGTGCCGACTCAAATCGGCTGCAAGAACTGGTTCTCACGTCTTGACGGCGATGAATGGATCAAGTCGCGAAAATCTCCCTCTGAGCAGCTTGCTGCGCGCCACACGGCGAAAGCTGCTGCAGCGGCGAGGAAATGAGGGCTGCAGAGAATTCGCCCCGGCGCATTGGCGGGCGCACCGGGGCGAATAGAAGGACCACGCAACCGCTCCAACAGAGAGTGAATCCTGATGGCTAGCGTACCTGAGCGGCCTGCCGAGGGCGACACCGAGCGTGTCGGCGACGGCCCATACGGCCACGCCGCCCGCCTCTACCGAAAGCAAGGCTGGCGCGGCACGTTGCCTTTGCCTCCGAACGCAAAAGAGGAACCACCAACGGGCTTTACGGGACATGGTGCGCCGTACCCGAATAGCCGACAGGTGAACCGTTGGCGGGCCAACTATGCGGACGGCAACATCTGCCTGCGGTTGGCAGAGGTGCCGCGTGAGCGCCTGTCTAGTGACCTGCCATTTGCATATGCCGGGAACAACGTTGACGGATGGGAACTCATCGGCATCGACGTTGATGATTATGGCGATAAGCATGGCGCCCAACAACTAACGGCGCTAGAACTTGAGTTGGGGAAGCTACCCGCCACGGTCGTCAGTAGCGCACGCTGGGACGACGCACCGTTGAGCGGCACACGGATATTCCTAGTGCCCAGAGGGTTCCGCTTCCACGGCAAGGCGTCTGCTACCGGCCACACTGGGCCGAAGCACATTGACATCTTGTATGCGGGGCTGCGGTATCTCGTGGTGTGGCCCAGCATGCACCCAACCGGCACAGTGTATGAATTCCGCTGGGGCCGGCCAGGCGAGCCGCTGAAGACATACGACGGCATACCGCCACTGGAACATGTTGCGGTGCTGCCGGAGCCGTGGTTTAGGCACCTGGAGAACGGCGCGAACAATGGTGTGGACGCCAAGAGCGACATGAACTTCGGCGAGCTACAGGAGTGGGCTGAGGCGACGTTCCGCGACTGCGGCGGGGAGCCATGCACCGATATGGCCAACAAGTTGGCCCAGTACAAAGCGGAGCTGGACCTCAGCGACAGCCACCACCCGATGAATGACGTTGTGTGGAGCCTTACCAAAAACGCCCTTGAGGGACATGCGGGTTGGCATACGGCGCTGAATGACTACCTGACCTATTGGCGGGACTTGAGCCTGAGCAAGCGCGACGAAGCCACGCTGAACGCCGAAGCAATGCGCAGCGTCGATGGCGCGTTGGCGAAAGCCAAAGCGCAACACGATGAACGCAATGGGTACATGGCCGACGACAAGTGTGTTGGCGGAGCCGGTGATATAGATGCTTTCGCCAAGATGGTCGATGCCGTGCCTGAGCCGGATGATGACGTGCCATCATGGGCGCCTCTTGACATTGGTAGTGCGCGTCGTGGCATAGGTGCTTCTCCGCCAACAATTCTCACACGGTCTGATGGTGCCTGTTTGTTCTACCGGGGCAAGACCCACTCTGTCCACGGTGAGTCGGAGTCGGGCAAGTCATGGCTTGTGCAATGCGCGACGGCTGAGTGCCTACTAGGTGGCGAGCCAGTGCTTTACGTTGACTTTGAGGATGAAGGCGGCGCGGTTGCTGAGCGGTTGATCCTGCTTGGTGTGCCACCCGAAGTTGTAGACAACCCAACAATGTTCGCCTACGTCCACCCTGATGTGGCGCCGACTACGGCCCGCGAGCGGGCGGCATTCGACGCGCTTCTAGGCGGCACATACAGCCTGGCGGTGGTCGATGGGGTTACCGACGCAATGGGCGTGTTCGGGCTCTCGACTAAGGACAACGACGACATTGCCCAGTGGCACCGCGCCTTGCCCAAAGCCATCGCCAGCAAGACCGGAGCCGCTGTCGCGTGCGTCGACCACGTCACCAAGGACTCCCAGACGCGTGGGCGGTTTGCGCTTGGAGGCCAACACAAGATGGCCGGCTTGAGTGGCGCGGCGTACGTGGTCGAGATGGAGCAGCCGTTCGCCGTTGGCCAGGCAGGGCGCGCCAGTGTGCGTGTTGGTAAGGACCGGCCTGGGTTGGTGCGTGGGCTAGGTGGCCGATGGCGCAAGACCGACCGCACCCAGCACGTTGCCGACCTACACCTAGACAGCACTAACGCCGAGCGCACGACGTGGACATTGGTGATGCCCGAGAATGCCGGGAAGTCCACCGATACCGATAAAGCAAAACCTGGTGCTAGTAAAGCAACGTTTAGGCCAACGTGGTTCATGGAGCAGGTCAGCCGGTATTGGGAAGAGGCTGATAACCCCGCCGAGCGAAGCAACAACAAGACCATTGCGGCGATGTGTGCCGAGCGCAAGGAACAAGGCAAAAAGCAGCACCGCGAACATTGGCGCAACGCGATCAAGCTACTCATAGGCGAGGGCTATGCAAAGGCCGAAGAAGGTTTGCGCGGCAGCGATATCTATGTCGTGGTGAAGCCGTACCGGCAACTTGAAGACCCACTCTGTGATTCGTATTCCGAAGCGGATTCAGTCGACGTAACCAACTGGAAGCGGAAGCTAAGCGACCTCAAGGAGACCGACGAGACATGATCGGACAGTGCGGATGGGCGACTACGCCGACTACGCCGATGACTACGCCGACCGCGCGGACGGCGCAGTGGCGTAGCGACTACGCGAACGACTACGCCGTCTGCGCCCTCCCCCGTAGGGGGCGCAGGCGTAGTCGGCGCGGTCGAGCGGCTAACTGGGCGCGGACATCTCGGCGGAGTAGAACCCGGCGCGGTCACCGCCTTGGCCGAGCCACGCCAAAAGCTCCCACGACCGATTGGAGATTGCAATGAACGTCTACACCCCGCCGATACCACCGTACCGACTAGCGGCATACCCACGCGGAGACCAAAACGACCACCCCGGAACCCGATAATGCGGCCTCGCCACGCGACGGACCGCGACCTGATGACCGATGGGATGGAGGAACCTACTTAATTATGAACGCCGAACCCCTAGACCGCCGCGACCTCTTGCACGAATTTCAAGCGGGCGAAGCTCAGTGCACTGCCCGAAGTAAGCGCACCGGTAAACGATGCAAGGCGCCAAGCATGCTTGGCGGCAACGTGTGCCGAGCCCACGGTGGAGCCGCGCCTCAGACACGCGCCAAGGCACAGCGCCGACTTCAGCAGGCTGCAGACGTTCTTGTTCAGCGGCTCTTAGGCCTGGCGCTCGGTGGTGATGTACCGGATGCCATCGCGTTGCATGCGATTCGCGATGCACTCGACCGCGCTGGCTTGGGAGCCAAGCACGCCCTTGAACTTTCGGCCAAGCCACTTGCGCCTTGGGAGGAGATGTGCATCGACTTCGCCAACACAAGCCGTGCGCGACATGAAGCGCTTGAGCAATTGGTCCGTCGCGGTGAGCCACTCCCCGACGCCCTCACCGAGCCCACCGGGCCCGACATCGTGGACGCGGAGCTCGTGCCGCCGCCAGACACGCTCGATTACAGGCCTAGGGCCGCCGTAGGCGGTGCCGATCGGCCCGACGCAGCAGGCGTACCCGCCGACAAATCGGCAACACCTACGGCACCCGGAGTACCTCCCCCCGAGGCGGTGACCTACGAGGAGGCCCCCGACATCTGGCGTGCCTCGCAAGCACGAACCGGCCGAGCCCGACGGAAACGTGGAAAGCGCCGACAATGAGTGCGCTGGTAGGTATGAATATGCTAGTCAGAGCTATATATGAGTTTGCTGACTGGCGTAGTCTAAATAGCCGAAACGACCGTTTCGGCGGTTTAGGCGGCAGGAGGAACAGATGAGCGAGGCTCCCGACATCGACCTCGCCGAGCTCGATCGGCTGGTTTACGACGCCATCAATGAGTTCGGGCCGGAGGAACGGCAACGGGCCGCGCTGGAAAGGATTTTCGACATTCTGATCGAGCACACCGACTTCGCCAAGAACGTCGTCAGGTGCTCAGTGTGCGGCGGCGACCGGCTTTCGGTAGCCAATGTCGGTACCTCGCCTGGCTACTACCAGTGCGCGGTCTGCTACGCCGAAGACATGACTGTGGACGTGGTGGGGAACGAATGAGTGCTGTGACTACGCGACCGCTGCGAGTGATCGGTTACTGCCGCGTGAGCACGAAGGATCAAGGCAATAGCGGGCATGGGTTGGGCGCTCAACGGGAAGCGCTACAACGCTTTTGCGATCAGCACGGTCACGATCTGCTGACAGTCACTACCGACGTGATTAGCGGCGTTGCGTCAGATCGCATGTACGGCCGGGAAGTGGCCATCAGCGCGATTGAATCAGGCGTGGCCGACGCGCTGCTGGTGAGGGCTCTGGACCGCGCGACTCGCGATCAGGAGGACGCCGCCAAACTCTTCAAGCGCGCCGAGCGAAACTCCTGGCGACTGATGGACTGCGACAAGGCCGATAGCGGCGATCCCAGCCAGCGACTCCTGGCGGATATTCGCATCGCGGTGGCCGCCGAAGAGCGTCGGAAGATAAGCGAGCGCACGAAGGAAGGGCTGGCGAAGGCCCGCAAGCAGGGCAAGCGGCTAGGCCGGCCACCGCGTATCGCGCCCGACTTGACCAAGCGCATCGTTCACATGCGAATGCACGACCGATTGAGCGCCAACGCTATCGCCGATGCGCTAACCGCCGAATATTTGCCCGCACCAGGAGGTGGGGCGAGGTGGTACCCGACAACTATTCGCGACCTGTTCGCGCGGGAGGGAATCCTCTGATGGCGGTCATGAAGTCGTGCGATCGCTGTCCGCGTGACCACACCAACCCTTGCCAGTGTGGCTGTTTGGGCCGCCAGCACCGGTATGACGATGCCAACCACAATGATCACGCGGAGTACGCCCCCCCAGTCGTCGACTACGACGCGAAGGACTGACTGATGGCCAGCGTTGAGAAGCGCCAAACCAATAGAGGTGCAATAACCTACATCGTCAAGTGGCGTGAGCCTGACGGCAAACACCGCACTAAGGGCGGATTCGCGACAAAGAAGGCTGCCGAGAACTACGCCTCCAAAGCTGAAGCTGCGCTAATTGCGGGTATCGCATTCGACCCCAACGCGGGCAAGGTGCTGTTTCGTGACGTCGCACAACACTGGCTTGAATCCCGCAAGGTAGACCTCAAGGAAACCACCTGGCGCGGTTACGATTATGCGCTATCTCCCGCCAAGGACCGCCGAGGCGACGGCAAGACGTTGGGAATTGACGCAGTGTTCGGTGGCTACCCGCTCAACAAGATCACCCGACGCTACATTCAGGCCTGGGTTCAGCGGATGGTCGACGCGCGCAAGAAGCCAAGCACGGTCCGGCACGCCTACTTCACGGTCCGCATGGTGCTGGCACAGGCGGTTGCCGACAACAAGATCGCCGCCAACCCCGCCGACTACGTGAAGATCCCGGGGGAGCACAGCACCAACGGTGGCAAGCCTGGTGTGGTCGATGATCCGGCGCAATTCCTCAGCGCCGCACAGGTTTCCGCGCTCGTCGCCGCAGCGCCTTGGCCGTACAACGTGCTGGTGCATGTCGCAGCGTGGGCAGGCCTGCGGGCCGCTGAGCTTGGCGGTCTGCAGGTCGGCGATGTCCTCATCCCGGCGAAGTTGCTGAACCCGAACGCGCCGGCCAAGCTCGGCGCGATCCGCGTGACGCGGACTGTTCGCGCTATCGGCTCGGACATGCGGTACTTCCCGACCAAGACCAAGGGCAGCAACCGCAAGGTGCCGTTGCGAGCCGCGACGACCGAACTACTACGGGATTACCTCACGATGCACCCGCGCGCGGACGAACCGACCGCGGCGCTGTTCCCGAATTTGTCGCTTGCGCCGGCCAAGCCGACCGGCGTCCGCGCCACCGCCCCGAACGGCGAGCCGGACAACCGCGACCATAAGTACGTCGCCCGCCGACAGGCGACCGCCTTGGCTGAGCTGACCGTCGAGGAGGCCGAGGCGCGGTTGGTGCTCGACTGGGCCGAGCCGCTGCGGCATCAGACGTTCTACAAGGCGGTGTACCGGCCTGCCGTACTGCGGGCTAACCGGGCCGCTACGGCCGCCGGGGACAAGGCCGCATCCCTACCGCCCGAGTTGCGGTTCCACGCGCTCCGGCACACCTACGCGAGTTTGTGCGCGGCGGTCGGGGTGCCGGTGCGGGAGGTCGCCAAGTTTATGGGCCACGCCACGACGACGACGACCGAGCACATCTACACCCACCTGTTCGATACCGACGACCACACGGACGCTATGGCCGCGCTAGACGCCCTGGACCAGCCGACGCCGACGGGGAATAACGTGATTCAGCTGCATGGTTAAGGCTCTTCATCGAAGATCGCATCTACTAAGGCAGCTAGTTGCGGTGTGCGAGCTTGGACTTCGTGCTGGGCCAGTACGTATCCGACGGGCTGCATGGGGAAGTGAAGCGCGCCAGTTCTTTGCAGGGTATCTAGTAGGGACGCAAGGTCGGGTCTTAGCTCGGCAATGCGCTTCTTGAAGTGGTCCACACTAATCATTCGTTCCAGAATCATTGCACGCAACCGTTTTTCGGGTTCCGTCAGACCCGTCTCAGCGCCATTCCTCGTGCTCAGGATGGCCGCAGCACGATCCTGAGAGACGCGAAGTCGCGCACCTTGGGTCGAGACGACCGTGCCTACGTCGGTCACGCGCATGTCGTCTTCGCTTTCGACGTAACACAGAAATAGGTGTTGGTTCTCCGCGAATAGCGGGTTGTTCTCGACGTCGGCGAACCTCAGGGCCGGATACATGGAGTTCCGATACTTCTCATGCAGATACTGATAGGGCTCAGACGCAAAGGCCCCAAGCTGACCGTCCTGGCAGACGCCGGTCGAGCTCATGTATTGGTAATCCCAGCGGCTCGTAGCGATGCATCCGTAGTAGGGGCTGAGCAGCGTGTCCAGCGACCTGATAAGCATGTCGGTGTCGTACGGCTCAGCGAGCGTGATCGTCATGAATAGCTTTACCGCAAGGGAGTTGATGTGTTCGATTGTCAAAACCCGTGTGACATCTATTGCTTGGCGCAAGAATATTTCGCGGCGGGAGCCTACCGGCTGCCCTGCGAGATCAGTCAGCAAGCCCGACAGTGTTATTCGAAGTTCCTCGCTACCGAGTTCGGCGTACGACCGATGCGCGATGCCGAGTGGACCGAGGAACCGTGGGTCGGCGAAGCGGTTGAATAGCTTTGTGTCCCTTTCATTAATGTGCTCTATCAGCGTGTCGGTCAACTCTCCGAATCGCTCGTGGAGCGTCTCGTCTACCGCAGCTCGGGCATCGGGCATCGTGATGGCGGTGGTGTCGCGCATCAGTTCGTTGCGCCCAGTGTCATTTGAAATCTTTCGCGCTTCGGCGGGCGTGACGACAACGGCAGTGTGTCGTTTTCCTGCGACGATGACGTTGCCGCTGACGGGCGATTGGTCGCCCGACACGACGCTTGAGTTGTTGCGGCCGGAGACCTTGCTTAGGAGGCGGCGGGTGGAGCCGTCGTCGTTCACGCCCAGAGGCAGCGTGATCAAAGCAAGGAAGGCAACGCCTCCTAAGACCGCATAGAGCGACCATTGGGGGAGGCGGTTCGCCACCTGTTCCCATGCCAACCACGTGGCGACGGCGACAACGGCCCATTCGCCCAGCCACCTGGCCAACCGTCCGAGCATTGTTGTTTCCCTTGCGCGCTACGCCGCCTCGGCGCGTTTTAGTCCAATGGCCGATCGGATCACTTCGGAGAAGCCGAAGTACAGGTGGATCAAACCGAGCATGGCCTGCTTGAAGTTGTTGTGCTCGATGGCCTCAAGTTCAGGATCCTCGGCCAGTTTGTCGTATTCCTCGCCGTGCTTGCCGTAGTGGATCAGCTCGCCGTAGTTGAACAGATTGATCAGTTTCGCCGGGTTGACGTCGTTATACATTGCCAAGTCGTCGATCTGGTCCGCGGGCAGACCGTCCTTCTCCAGTACCATCCGCGCCACAATGTTTTGGAGAGGACGGTTCATCAACAGGGCGCGTGCCTTTCGCCACTGCTGAAGCGTGTCAATGCGCGTGTCGGTGTGCTCGTCGGTGAATTGGCGTGCGTACTCGTCCAAGATGTTGATGGTCGCGGAGAAATCAGGCTCCCCGGTCGAGTTCTCGTGCAGCTGGCGGAAGCGGACGGCGAAGCCAACCGTCTCCTCGTCTTCGGTCTCGTTCACCTCCAGGCCCCAGTCGCCATGCTCACCCTTCAGCGTGATGCCGCCTTTGTGCGCGACGACGGTGTACTTGGCCGTCTTCTCGCAGACATCAACAAACCTGCTAAGCCTTCGCAGCTCCTTCTCCGGAATCTGCCCGGGCAGCGCCGGGAAGTCTGACGGATCGGGAAGGTCGAAGGCATACGTCAACAGCTGCCATTGGTAGTCGAAGGTTGACGGGTCCGACCCCAGATGCGCGAGCGGCGGCGGGAAGTTCAGCTTCACCGGCAGCACCGAGTCCTGGAACGTAGTCGCGGTCAGCGTCATCGTGCCGCCGGCCTCGTCGCCCTTTGTGTCTCGACGCAGTCCCAGCGGATCCACCTGTCGCACCGTTCGTGGTCGCTTCTTCTTCTTGCTCATCAATCCCGCCGTCGTCGTGCTCTACCCAGCCGACCAGTCTGTCACGGAGGTCCGACATACCCCGAGTTCTTTTCGCCGCCTCTGGGCGGCGCGGTACAGCGGCGGTAGGGCGGGATCGGGCGTACAAAGGGTTCGACAGCTGAAGCGGCCGCTACCAGTGCTTCCTATGGAGCCGATGACGGGAATCGAACCCGCGTATTCAGCTTGGGAAGCTGATGTTCTGCCATTGAACTACATCGGCGCTTTCGCCAACGAAGGCTAGCATCTTGCGGCGGATCCGTTGGGCGAGTAGTCCGTCGGGGCGCGGCCAAGCCGGCGCCGTCCAGGCCTGCGGCGAATGCGCAGGGCGAGGAATGGCCGCTGACCCGCGAATTCCAGAACCGATGTTTATTCTTTCGTGATCTTGTCGTAATGTGCCTTGGGTGGGTCGGCACAGATTAGCCAAAAAACGGCGTAAATCACCGCTGCTCCTGGCAGGAGTGCTCGCCCCGGCTGCTGCGTTCTTCGCGGCGGCGGGTGATGCCTCCCCATTCGTGCCACGCCACGACCCCGTACCCGTTATTGGCGACACCGGGCCGTGTTGCTTGGAAATCGTGGCGGCGAAGCCGACTGCGATTGTGCTCGCGTCGGATGTGTCGCGCGGCGACGGCATCGATCCGCCCCTAGCGGCATCCAGGTACCACACCCGATCCCGCTTCCTGCCCGCCGGGCTCGCCCCGGAACACGGCCTGCAGGTGCGAACCATCCAGGTCTCCCGCAGCATCAGCGCGGCGTTCCCCGAGATCCACGAGATGGGCGGCGTGCGGCCTGATCCGCTGCCCTGGCATCCGCTCGGTCTGGCGCTCGATGTCATGATTCCCAACCCGCAGAGCGCAGAGGGCATCGCCCTGGGCAACGAGATCGTCGCGTACGTGATGAAGAATGCGCGCCGCTTCGGGATCCAGGACGCGATCTGGCGCGGCGTCTACTACACGCCGGGCGGCGCGCAACCCAGCAGGCTCGGCCACTATGACCATGTCCACGTCACGACCACGGGCGGTGGATATCCCAAGGGCGGGGAGATGTACCTCGCTGACTGACCGGCCGACCACGAGCAGCGGATAGGCTCGTCGCGTGCTGCTCTCCGATCGTGACCTCAGGGCCGAAATCACCGCCGGCCGGTTGGGCATCGACCCCTACGACGACACCTTGGTGCAGCCGTCCAGCATCGACGTCCGCCTGGACTGCATGTTCCGGGTGTTCAACAACACCCGGTACACCCACATCGATCCCGCCAAGCAGCAGGACGAGCTCACGACTCTTGTCGAACCCGTGGAGGGGGAGCCGTTCGTCCTGCACCCGGGGGAGTTCGTGCTCGGCTCGACCCTGGAGCTGTTCACCCTCCCCGAGGACCTCGCGGGGCGGCTGGAAGGCAAGTCGTCGCTGGGCCGGCTGGGCCTGCTGACGCACTCGACCGCCGGTTTCATCGATCCCGGGTTCAGCGGTCACATCACGCTGGAGCTGTCCAACGTCGCCAACCTGCCGATCACGTTGTGGCCCGGCATGAAGATCGGTCAGCTGTGCATCTTGCGGTTGACCAGTCCGGCCGAACACCCTTACGGCAGTTCGCGAGTAGGTTCGAAGTACCAGGGCCAGCGAGGACCCACGCCGTCGCGCTCCTATCAGAACTTCATAAGGAGTACATAGGTTCTCAGGCGCTCCCGCGCCTGCTTTCTGCGCGATACTTAGATAGCCGTGGTTTTTTCCTCCGCCTGACCATGGTTCGTCTCGCAACACCTTTGGAGGGGTTTGTCTTGGATATCGTGCTCGGGGTGTCGATGGCACCGGCATCAATCCAAATGGTCGTCCTCGAAGGCGAATACGCCGACGGGGCCACGGTGGAAGAGGACGTGTTCGACGTCGCCGCTGCCGACGAGGCCGCCACCGCGAGCGCGCCCGATCAGGTGCTCGCCGCCATCCTGGGCACCCGCGAGGGCGCGACCGAAGCCGGCCTCGAGGTGTCGTCCATCGGCGTGACGTGGACCGACCAGCTCGAAGCGGCGGCGCTGCACGACGCGCTGGCCGCCCACCGGATCGACAACGTCATGCTGGTATCGGCCTTTCTGGCCGCGACGGCGCTGGCCCAAAACGTCGGCGGGGCAATGGGTTACGAGCGAACCGCGGTGATGTTCGTGGAGCCCGACACCGCGACGCTGGCGGTCGTCGAGACCTCCGACGGCTCCATCCCCGACGTCTACAAGCAACCGCTCTACGCCGAGTCGTACGACCAGGCCGCTGCGCAACTCGGCGGCATGATCGCCGGCCTGGAGAAGCTGGAAGCGGCGCCCGACGGCGTGCTGGTGGTGGGCTCGGGCGTGGATATCGGCCCGCTGAAGCCGGCGCTGCAGACGGCGACCTCCCTGGCGATAAGCATGCCGGAGGAGCCGGAAACGGCGCTGGCCCGCGGCGCCGCCCTCGCGTCGGCCAACGCGCCGCTGTTCGCTTCGTCGACCGCCGCGTTGGCCTACGCGCAGGACCCGGGCACCGGTGCCGTCGACCAGCACTCGCTGCCCGAGTACCTCTACGCGCCGTTCGGGCCCGAGTCCGACGACGAGCTCGCCTACAGCGCGGTGCCGGACGAGGACAGTGACTCACCGACCGTCGTCATCGAAAAGCTCTTCATGCCCGAAGAAAGCCAACCGCCGCGCAGGCCGGCCCTGCTGATCGGCAGCGGGTTGGCGGTCGCCGGCATCAGCGCGGTGTTGGCGCTCGAGATCGCATTGGCGATCGGCATCCGCGCGACCGGCACCGTCGCTTTGCAGCCCACGCCCGGCCAACACCTCATCGTCCCGACACAGGAGCCGCCGGCGCCCGTTGAGGCGTCGGCCCCGGCACAGAAGCTCAGCATGCCGGACCCGGTGGCGGCGCCTAAGCCGATGACTCCGCAGTTTGCCGCGCCGCTGCCGGCGGCGCCGCCGCCCGCAGCCCCTGCACCGCCGGCGGCGCCTCCCATTCCCGCGGCCCCAGCTCCGGTGCCGGTCCCCGTCGTGGTCCCGCCGCTGGTGCCGGTTATCGTGCCGCCGGTGCACGTGCCCGCGCCCAACCCGGTCGTGGTGAGGCCGCCGGTCATCCAGGCTCCGCCGCAAGTGTCGCCGCCACAGCCGGCGCGGCCCCAGCCGCCGGTGCATCTTCCGCAACCGCAGTCGCCGCCCCACCAGACGCCTCCCGGGCAAGGCTCGTCGCCGGTCCCCGAGGGCTCCGGCGGTTCCACGGGTGGGCATGTTCCGCCGCCGGGTTCGGGTACGGGCGGTTCTACGGGTGGGCATGTTCCGCCGCCGGGTTCGGGCCCCGGCGGCCTCGGCGGCGGGCACGTTCCGCCGCCTGGTTCGGGCCCCGGCGGCCTCGGCGGCGGGCACGTTCCGCCGCCTGGTTCGGCCCCGGGTGAGGGCGGCCTCGGCGGCGGACACGTTTCGCCTCCTGCTGGCGGGCCGGGCGGACTGGGCGGCGGCCACGTTCCGTCCCCCGGTTCCGGCGGCGCGCCCACCGGCCCTGGCGGCCTGTTCGGCGGCGGCGGACACGGCGGTGGACCCGTTGTCGGCGGCGCTCCGGGCGGCGGCTTCGGCGGCGGCCACAGCGGCGGCGGCCTGGGTGGCGGCGGCCTGGGTGGGGGCGGCGGCCACAGCAGCGGCGGATTCGGCGGTGGCGGCGGCTTCGGCGGTGGCGGCGGCTTCGGGGGCGGCCACGGCGGCGGTGGCGGCGGGCACAAATAGCCCGCCACGGAGCAGATCGCTTAGCGAAGTCCGACCGACGCCGGCCGGTACGGGCGTAAGGTTGACGTGTTGGGCCGGCTAACAATCCGCCGCCCACACGTCAGAATTGCATAAGCCCCAGCGAAACCCCGGATGACGGCGCGCGCGCTGCTGTGGCAGGAATTCCGTGGTGAATGCTGGAAAGTCGTGTCGCCCACGTAACCGTTGGGCGGCACAGCAAACTATCCAGGGGGAACCGTAGCGGTGGTGGGCATCGTGCTTGGCGTCTCGATGGCGCCGACGAAGGTGCGCATGGTGCTGGTCGAAGGAGAAAGCGCCGACGGCGTCACCGTCGACCAGGACCACTTCGATGTCGACGCGGCCGCCTACCGGTCTGGCGGACCCTCCACCGCGCCGAGTCAGGTGATCTCGGCGATCCTGGGCACTCGGGAGGGCGTAGCCGAGGGCGGCTATCAGCTGCTGTCCACCGGGGTGACGTGGACCGACCACGTCGAGGCCGCGATGCTGCGCGACGCCCTGATCGCGCACAAGCTCGAAAACGTCATGCTCGTCTCGGCCTTCATGGCCGCGGCCGCGCTGACCCAGGCCGTCGGCGACGCCACCGACTATGCGCGCACGGCGCTGCTCTTCGTCGAGCCGTACACGGCGACTTTGGCCGTGGTCAACAGCGCCGACGGCTCGATCTCGGAGGTGCACCGCAGGGTTCTCGCGGAAGACGAGGACGAGGCGGTGGCCGAACTCGTCGACATGGTGTCCGGCGCCGAGGCGCTCGAAGGTCGTCCCGAGGGCCTGGTGGTCGTCGGTTCGGGCGTCGATATCCCGTTGATCAAGCCGGCCTTGGAAGCCGCGACGACGCTCCAGCTGTCGGTGCCCGACGAGCCGGAGATGTCCCTGGCGCGGGGCGCGGCGCTGGCATCGGCGAACGCGCCGTTGTTCGCGTCGTCGACGGTTGCGCTGGCCTACGCGCTGGACCCCGGCACCGGCGAGGTGGACCCGCTGGCCCTCGCCGGGCGATCCCCCGGACTGCTACCCGGATACCTGCCTGAATACCGCGGCGGCCCTGAGGCTTCCACTGCCGCCGACACCGGCACGCCCAACGTCGCCTACAGCGCCGTGCCGGATGCGGACGGCGACGCCCAGACCACGATCGGCGCCGACGACCGCGCGCAGCGGCACAAGTCCCTGCTGCTCGTCGGAAGCGCGTTGGCGGTCATTTTCATCGCCGTCGTGGTGGCGCTTGAGATTGCGTTGGCGATAGACATCCGCCCGACGGTCGCGTTGCGGCCCAGTCCCAACGAAAACGTCGTCGTCCCACCGCAACCCAAACCGGCCCCACCCGTTCAGGCGCAGCCGAAGATCGAGCCTCCCAGGCCGGCGGCCGTGCCCCATCCCGCGAACGCGCCGGCCCCGGCTCCCGCGGCGCCGCCGGTGCCCGTCCCCGTTCCTGTGCTTCCGCCACCGGTTTTCGTTCCGCCGCCCCACGTGCCCGCGATGCGCCCACCCGCTCCCGCGCCGGTATTCCGCGGTCCTTTCGGTGGCGGTCACGGCCCCTTCCGGGGCGGCCCCTTCGGCGGGGGCCGCGGCGGATTCGGCCATGGCTTCGGCGGGGGGCATGGCTTCGGGGGTGGTCACGGGTTCGGCGGCGGACACGGATTCGGTGGTTTCGGCCACAGGTAGGCGTGTCCGGTGCCCGGGCGCACCCGTCTACGCGCGCTAGTGTGGCGAAGTGGGGATGGCGCGGCTGGATCGCTGCGACGTCACCGACCAATTCTCGAAGTGACGCAGCTGTCGTCGCACGGGCACAGCAATTGATTTGGAGGAGCGGTGGACGTCGTACTTGGCGTGTCTATGGCACCTGAGACGGTCCGCATCGTGCTCGTCGAAGGCGAGGCCGCCGGTGGGGTGACCGTCGACCAGGACGACTTCCGCCTCGCCGATCAGACGACGGCGGTTGCCGCGGCGGACCGCGTGGTTGCCGCGATTCTCGGCACGCGAGAGAGCGCGGCGCAGGGCGGTTATCGGCTGAAATCGAGCGGAGTGACCTGGACGGATCCGGGCGAGGCGGCCGCACTGCGAAATGCGTTGGCGGCCCGCAAGATCGAGGACGTCATGCTGGTGTCGGCGGTCATGGCCGCGGCGGCGCTGGCTCAGGCGGCGGGCAGCGCGACCAATTGCGCGCGTACCGCGCTGCTCTTGGTCGAGCCCAACACCGCCACGATGGCCGTCGTCGACACCGCCGACGGGTCGGTGGCCGATGTGCGTCGGCGCCCGCTGCCCAGCAGCGACGAGGCGGCGCTGGCCGAGCTGGCCGCGATGGCTTCGGGCGCCGAATCGATGAAGGCGCGCCCGGACGGGCTGTTCCTGGTGGGCTCGGACGTCGACATCCCGTACATCAAGCCGGCGCTCGAGGCGGCGACGTCGCTGTCCGTGACCACGCCCGAGGAACCCGAAATGGCGTTGGCCCGCGGCGCGTCACTGGCGGCGGCCAACGCGCAGTTGGGCGCGCCCTCGACGATCGCGATGCCCTACGCGGGCGACCTGTCGGCCGACGGACGCGAGCTGGCCTACAGCGCCGAATCGAATACCGGAAAGTCGCGGACAACCGGCGCCGACGGCGAGGCGGCCGCGCACTCGGGCGCGCGACGCAGCCGCAAGTCGGTGCTGGCCGTCGCCGCCGCGACGCTGATATTCATCGGCGGTGTCGTTGCCCTGGCCGTGGCGCTGGCCGTCGACATCCGACCGCATGCCAACCAGCACCCCGACATCAACCAAAACGTCGTCGCCCCGTCACACCCCGCGCCCCCGCCGCGGCGGGGGCTCCCGTGAGACGCGTCACAATGTGGGGCGGGCCTGTCAC
>NZ_LZJZ01000067.1 GCF_001667585.1 Mycobacterium sp. E2733 | reverse complement strand
ATAAGACACATGTCGCACACCATCGACCACCGCCACCGCATCCGGATCGGCCGCCACCGCCGCCGCCAACAACTGCGCCGCCACCCCCACCGGGGCTCCCACCCCGGCACCAGACCACCCCGACAACACCAGCTCCCGCTCAGCGTGATCCAGCAACGCCACCTCGCCCACCAACACCGACGAATCGGTCAGCAAGAGGCGGTCAAGAACCAATTGCAGGCGGGCGATGTGCCTGGACATCTCGTCGGCGGTGTAGCGGTCCGGGTTCCAAGCGAATTGAATTCGGAGCCGACCGTCGACCGTCCGGGGATAAATGTTGAACGCCACGTCTTGGACGGTGAAATTGAAAACATTGAACGTCGCCTCCGATGGACCGAAACGGAACGACTCGATGAACGCCATTACGTTGATCACCGGGCCGAACTCGACGTTCATGTCGAGAGGGGCGGCATCGGCAATGAGGTCCGGCCAGCGCCGGAACTGTTGGTGCCGCAGCGCACCAATCAAATCCTTGCCGACCCGGTCGGTCAGTGCGGCCATGGTTTCCCCGTCATCGACGCGGACCGGCAGCGGCAACAGGTTCGACACCATGCCCGCGCATCTTTTCAGTGCCGCGGTTGTCCGTGCCGAAACCGCGAGCGACATCGAGACGTTCTGGCGCCCCGTCGTTTTCGCGAAGAAAACTGCCATCGTTGCGATCACTCTTGCTACCTCGAACGGGTCATGCCCGTTATCCGACAATCGGTTGTCGCAAACCAGCTCGTGCACCAGCGGGTGGCGGGGTGCCACCGACCTCCGCGTACCCGCCAGGTCGGTGACGTCCAAGGGCCCGCGCACGACCGTCTTCCAATACTCGGCATCCGCATCGCAGCGCGAAGACTGCTGATACTTCAGGTCTGCCTCGCGGATCAGCGCAAACTCGGAAAAGTCGACGACCTCGGCTGTGTCGGGGACTGACCCCGAATACACGGCGGCGATGTGCCGGACGAAATTGTTCGCGCCGTAGCCGTCGAAGAGAACGTGGTGCGTACGCATGTAGAAGTAGGACCGATTGTCGGCGATCCGCAGCAGCGCCAAGTCGCAGAGCCGGTCGCGAAGCGGGTCGAACGGCTGGCGGTAGTCGTTGTTCATCCAGCCGATCGCGGCGGCTGCCGGGTCGCTCTCGACGCGTAGATCGATGCAGCGCAGGGTCTGCGGAATCGAGCGGTCGACAATGAAGACCGGCTCGCCGTCACTGAGAGATGGTCGCGCGCATGGCGTGCCGAACCGCCTTGCCGCGGCTTCGCAGGCGGCGGTGAGCCTGTCGACGTCGACATCGTGATCGATCTCGACGTAACCGGCGAAGTTGTACGGGACTTCAGGCTGAAGTAGTTGAGCCGTCCAGATCGCCCGCTGAGCGGCGGTCAAAGGTCCCAGGATGTCGGCTTGCGTACCGTAGTTGAGCATGATGATGAAGAGCTTCCTATCTAGGCCGATGTAGGCATCGGAGGTGCGGTGACGCCGGTATGGGCGACCATGTCGTCAAGGGCTGAAACGACATCGGTTCTGGTCCCCGTTGTAACGTCCTGGCAATCAGTGTTTTTGACTGTTGATGACCCGAAAAATGTGGCAAAAGGCAGGATTTCGTCGGCGGCGCATTCGAGGCTGACGACCGACGGACCATCGAGTCGGAGCGCCGTGCGCATCGCCGCGCTGAAGTCATCGACGTCCGTCGCGTCGACCGCTGGAAGCCCAGGGAACATCGCCGCCAGGCCGGCCCCGAGCCGACTCGCCGTGAACCGGTTATGACTGCGCCTATTGCGGTGAAACTGCTGTTCGCTCGTCACAGACATCGCGTGGGCGTTGTTGTTGAACAGCACGAAGGTCACCGGTAGCCGGTACTGCATTGCGGTGTGCACCTCCATGCCGTGCATGAAGAAGGCACCGTCGCCGGCGATCACCACGACGCGCCCTTGCGACGTTTCATCTTTCGCGCGGGCGAACCCCATCCCGATCCCCGCGCCGAAGCTGTATCCCATGCCGCCCATGCCGAGCGCGACCGTGAACCGGCCCCTTCGTCGCACGGGCAGATAATGGACGGCCGCGGCGCCGGCATTGCCGGCGTCGACGACAATGTCCACGTCGCCGGGTAGCAGGCGATCGAGGACGTTCATGGCGTCCCGGTAGCGGACCCCCGGACCGTCGAACGGCGGCGGAGTCAGTTCCGTGCGCGATACCGCGTCTGGCACCCGAACACCCCTTGGCCGCCCCCGACCGATGAGTGCGCTCGTCAGCATTCGCAACGACGTGCGTAGGTCGTCGGAGTCGACATGGGTGCACGGGACGTACGGTGCCTCGGACCCGATCGAGACCGTGTGTGCCGCGGCCAGCGCATCGTCGAGGCCGGCGCGGGCGATCACCGGCAGCCGAGTCCCGACAACCAGGCACAGGGCGCTCCCGGCCACTGCTTCCGCCACACCGGGGTGGCCCATCACCCCGGTCACTCCAAGTGCGGACGAGGAACCGAAGCCGGGCGTGCCGGCGGCGTCCTTGGCATGGGGAACACACGCCACCCGCGCCCGAAGCACCGCGCGAAGTGTCGCCAGCTCGGCTCGTGCATCATCGCGGACTACCTGTTCACCCGCGATAATGGTGATCGGTCCGTTGGCCAGCTGCAGCGCTTGAATGATCGGCTGCGGGTCACCAATAGCGGGGACCCCCTCGGGCGCGTACCGATCCACGAAACGGTTGAGCGGCGCGGATGCCTCCTGAATGTCCTTGGGTAACAGCAATACCGCGGGGCCACCCGTCCTCGCTGCCGCCACGGCAGTGGGTAGAGCAGAGGCGATGTCGGCGGGGTCCAGTACGCGCCGGCAGAAGATCGACACCTCGGAAAACAGCGCCTCGGCGTTGAGCGAACCGTTGCAACCGCTGGTGTCCTCGAAGCTGCCGTGGCCATCCATCGCGGTCGACGGCTGGCCGACCAACGCGAGCACCGGCACCCGGCTGGCAAACGATTCCGCGAGGCCGGGAATCAGGTTGAGTGCCGCGCCTCCAGATGTCGCTGCCATCACGCCCAATGTGCCGCCACTGCGACTGAATCCGTCAGCCATCGCAGCGGCGGAAAACTCGTGTTTGGCCACCACGGCACTGACGTCCGAGCGCAAGCATGCGGCGTCGTAAAGGTCTTCGATGTTGGCGCCATCGACACCGAAAATGTGGTCGACTCCGATCGACGCGAGATACCCGACGATGTGGTCGGCCACGCGTTGGCTCTGAGACATAACTTCAACCTCTGGAAACGTCGTAGGGAATCGCGCGCTCCGATCGCCCAGGCACCCATACCCGCAATACGCAGTCTCGTTTGCGGCGACGACTGGGCGGCGCCCGTGCTCTGCTGCGTCAGTCGCACGGAATCGACTCGAGGGCGTCGAGTATCCGGTGCATGAGTGAGGCCAAACGCATTCTTGTGCAGCGTGTTTGGCGGTCTCCATGCGATCCACTCCGTGATCCCCGACCCCCAGGGGCGAACCGGCCATGCCCGCTAGGCAGGATGTCATGGGCGGGAGTTTATGTAGCGTCGCGCAGACGTCGTGGACCGATTGCTCCGACTTAGGTGGTGCGCGCGCAGAGATCGAGTAGTGACCGAGAAGATAGTGCGTGTGAACGTTTGGTCGCTGCCTTGTTCATCAGCGGACGCATGCTGTGGGCCCGTCCGCTGCCCGTAGCGCGCCTAAGGATCAAGCCGGTATCTGGTTGTGCAGCACAACTTTTCGGCTCGCGGTTGGCTAGATTGGCGAAGGCCATCTCTTGGATCCCACCCCGAAAGCCCCGATAAGCGTTGACTCAAAACGTATCTCGGCTCATCAGGTGGATGGGTTGGTCGCGATTGGTCGTAGATCGATCGTTCGACAAGCCGACCGCGACCAGTCTCAAACTCGGGTGCAGACGCCCGCTGACGGGAAGCGGGCGCGCCGCGGCCTCGGGCCGAAGGTTGCCGTCATGGCATCAGTTCCAGTCGATCGAATTCAGCCCGTCGGTAACGCTCGGCGCAGGCGGTGCGCCGAACTTTGCCACTGGTCGTGGTCGGGATCGAGCCCGGTGCCACAAACACCACATCGACAGGCCGCAAGCGGTGCGCGTTCGATACCGCTGCGGTGATTTCGCGCTTCATCGAGCCGAGCTTGTGCATCTGCACGTCGGACGTGCCCCGCGTTCTGACCTCCGCGACGGCGACCAGACGCTCCGTTCCGTCAGTCGGCACCGAGATGGCCGCGACACGTCCCTTCGTTATTTGTTGAATGGTGGCTTCGATGTCGTCCGGGTAGTGGTTGGTCCCGTGGACGATCAACAGATCTTTGATGCGGCCGATGATGAACAGTTCACCATCGGAGATCACGCCCAGATCCCCTGTCCTCAACCAAGGCGCCTCCGGCGTATCGGGCCCGGGACTGACTACGCTTGCGCCGAAAGTGCCGACGGTTTCCTCCGGCTTCTGCCAATATCCCTTCGCGACGTTGTCGCCGTGAACCCAGATTTCGCCGACTTTCCCGGCCGGATTTTCGATGCCGGTTTCCGGGTCGACGATCCGCAGAACGGTCGACCGGGACGTGCCGTGACCAATCAGCTGGACACCGCGGCCGGCTTCGCTGCCACACGGCTTGGCGTAGCCTCTGGAAAGTTTTTCGTCGTCGAATCGGACGCTTTTCAACGTGCGCCCTGCGTCGCTACTCGCCACGTACACCGTTGCCTCCGCAAGGCCGTACGACGGCCGTACCACCGTGTTTTTGAGACCGAAGCGGGCAAAGCGGTGCATGAACCGCTCTACGGTGGCGACGTGAACCCGTTCTGCACCGCTGGCGATCCCGACCACGTTGCCGAGGTCACGTCCGGCCATCTCCTCGTCCGATATCCGCCACACCGCCAAGTCGAAAGCGAAATTCGGCGCGGCCGAGAAGGTCGGGTGATCGGCGGCGAGCAGCTGCATCCACCGAGACGGCCTACGCAGGAAGGAAAATGGGCTCATCAGTACCGCGCTGCGCCCGGTAACCAGGGGACCACATATTCCGAGCAGCAGGCCCATGTCGTGATAGAACGGCAACCAGGAGATCAGTTTCATCCCGGTTGCCACCATTCCCCCGGTCAGATCCCTGAATGCCTGTTCGACATTTGCGAGAACGTTCCTGTGTGTCACGACGACACCGGCGGGGGCGCGGGTAGATCCCGATGTGTATTGCAGATACGCAGTCCCCGAAGACGCGCAGTGCACGGGCCGGACTCGACGCGGGACACCCAGATCCAGCGAATCGACCTCGATCATCGACGGGGCCGCTCCGCCATTGCAGCTATCCGCATACCTCCTGACTTCTGCTGCGGCGGAAGACGTCGTGAGAATTGCCGCAGGAGCGCAATCGCGTAATACAGCGGACGCTCGCTCGTCGTGGCTTCCGGGTTGCGGGGTCGGCAATGGAACCGCGATTGACCCGGCTTGCAGTGCACCCATGAAGGCGACGATGTACCCGAGTCCCTGTGGGGCCAGAATTGCGACCCGGCTACCACTCGAACCGCACCTCGACAACTCGTCGGCAACGACCTGCGCTCTTCGGTGGACTTGCCACCAGCTCAGGGTTTCGGCGATCCCGTTCGGGTCGACGTCGTAGTCGATATAGGTATATGCGGGCGCATCGGGCTGCCGGCTCGCTCGCTCCTGCAGCAGCGATGTGAGCGATAGCTCAGTCACGGCGAAATCCTCGATCGCTGAACGAAGACCTGCGGCACAAGATTCGGAGTGCGCAGCGATGGCAGGATCGCCCGTCCGGGCGAGTGACCGAGGATCGGCCCCATGGCCGTCGAACGGCGCCGCGGACCTGACCGTCCGGAGCCTGCGCGAGGGCGGATCGCTTAACACCGGCCGCCCAAGCCTTTTCCGGGGATCCGGCCGGCTCACGGTCATCATCCGCGCCGACGGAGGCCCAACCGGCCTTGCCTTCCGGACTGAATGTCATGCGCGGGAGCGTATGGTCCCGCGAACTGGCGTCGTGGTCGGATTGCCGTGAGTCGAGTGGTGCACGCGCCCGGTTAGAGTAGTGGCGCAGACGTTGAGGGCGTGGGCTTCATGCCGGTGGTGAACCCGTCGGCGCAAGCCCTGCGGGCGGCTCCAGCGACGAACAAATGCTCGAGGGGATGATAAGGCACCCGTATCGCACTGTCGGACTGCCGTTTTCGTCGCGCGTCGCGGCTGCGCGGTGCCCAGATTTTCAGCCGGCCGCGTGGTGGTCGTGCGACTCGTCGATGAACACCGCGTCGTCTCGCAACGTGTGGTCGGGCGCATCGCGGCTGATCAGGTGGGCGAGCTGGTCGCGATTGGTGATGCCGAGTTTGGCGAAGATACGGTAGAGGTGTCCCTCCACCGTTCGCACCGAGATGAACAACCGGTCGGCGATCTGGCGGTTGGACAATCCGGCGACGACCAGCATCGCGATCTGCCGCTCACGTCCGCTGAACGGCAGCGGACGTGCCGCGGCCTCGAACGCCGGCGTACGCAATCCGCATTGGCCGGCCAGCCGGTATGCCCATGTCGATGACTCGATTTCTTTGCCGCGCTCACCTCGGCGGGCGTGTTCGGCGGCCGCCTGGGCCGCCGCGTCGGCGGCAATCACCAGGGCGCCGAGATCGGCGAATTCACGTGCCGCGGCGTCGAGTAGGTCGCCGTCGTGGCGGGCTAGGGCACGCGCATGGTTGGCGACCGCCTCCGCCTTCGCGGTGTTCAGCGTGCTGGCGAGGTTCTTCAGCCGGGCGGCCTGCGAAGGATCGCCGAAGCGCACCGCTGTATGGCGCGCACGTATCTCCACAGCGTCGATGCCGTACTGCTGCGCGAGTCGCGCTGCCTGTACCGCGTGCGTCCGAGCGGCCGTCATTTCGCCGACGGCTGCGCGTTCCCAGGCCCGGGCAAGCTCGAGCTCCGGCGCGAACACCGCGACCTGCGGTCCGTAGGCTTTTTCCGCGCACTTCAACGCGGCGGCGGCCGCCTCACCATCTCCGCGCGCGCCTTCGCCCTGCGCCCACCAAGCCGCCACCAGCATCAACCAGCCCAGCGGAAACCCTTGTGACATAACTGATGTCGCGTCCTGGAGGACCGCGCACGCATCCGGTAGGGCGCCGCGGGACAGGTGTATCAATCCCAGCATCGCCTGCGCCATGGCGTCTGCCTGGGGTACACCGGCGGCCGTGGCGGCGTAACGCTTCCAGACGTCTTCGGCCGCTGAATAGTTGCCTGCCGCCGCCTGGGCCATGACTTCGGCCAGTCCGCTGACGAATCCATACGGTCCCAGCCGGCCGTGCGTCGCCGCTTCCCCCCTATTGGCGACCTGTTGAACGTCATCGGTCCGGCCAACCAGGGCCAACGCCCACGTCGTCGGCGTGATCGCCCACACGATCGTCGAAGCCGGCTGACCGGGTGCGCACAGGGGCAGCCCTAGCTCGATCGCCGTCGCGACATCTCCGGTGAAGCACGCAATTGACGCCTCGGTAGCCGAAACCAGACTCGCGGTCTCGCATGACTTGGCGTGATTTCTGGCGTCGGCAAGTGCCGCGCGTGCCTGCTCAACGCGCCCGCAATCGAAGAACAAGTTTGCGGCCCGCCGACAGGCCCACTGCACGGTCAGCGACTCGTCGGCGCCTTCGGGGTCGGCGTCGGCGAGCACGATCGCGGCCTCGTCGGCGCGGCCCTGCCAACTCACCGCCTCGGCGAGCACGATCGCGGCCGCCAGGCCGCCGCCGCGATCGACCGCGAATCGCGCCAGCTCCTCGGCCAAGGCGATGTCCGACATCGCCAGCGCGGCCGCCGCGGCCTCGATGACCACATCGAGGTCGGGATCCAGATCACTACGCA
>NZ_LZJZ01000066.1 GCF_001667585.1 Mycobacterium sp. E2733 | reverse complement strand
CGGAGGGCGAAGCAGCAGCAAGCCCAGGACGCCCGGGAGCCGAAGCGGTTCCGGAAAGCCAAGGCGGCCAAGGAGGCCAAGAAGGCCGGACCGGCCGACCGGCCGGACGCGGTAGCGACCGGGCACTCGGCGCGGGAGCGGCGCACCCGGCAGCTCGTGCAGGCGGGCAGCCGCGGCGCGTCGTTCGTCTTCCGGCATCGCGCCGGGAACGCGGCTATCGGGGTCCTGATAGTGGCGGCGGCGGTACCCCGTCAGCCGGCTTGGGCGTGCCGACCACCACCCAGTTGCCGGACGGATCCTGGACCAGATGCGCGGTGTCTCGCGTCGGGATCATGCCCTGTTTGCGGGCCGCCTCCGCCAGCGCCGGCGCGGATTCCGCCTCGCGCACATCGCGTTCCAGCGCCTCCTTCTGCTGTTGCAGCAGCCGGGTCTTCTCGCGAGCGTGACTCAACTTATAGGAGCGCTCGGCGGAGTCGGTGGACAACCACAGCGTGAGGCCCAGCCCCAGGCCGAGCGCACCGATGACCAATACGACAAACGGAACCTTGCTCGCCAAGGTGCGCGGCCGCAGGTCGATCGCGGCCAGCCGGGCCGCGAGGCGTTCGCTCAGGCGAGGGCGAACCACCTTGGGCGCTTTGGCTTTCCGGGCCTTGGCGCGGGCCTTGGCCTGACTCGTGTTCTTGGGCCGCGCGGGCCGCTCGGCCGGCCGGGCGATGGGGCTGGTCTGCGGTCCGGATTTGGGCGCGCGGCTCTCGCGGGTGGGCGCGGCGGCGCGTCCGGGCCGGGGGCGGCGCGCCGGACCGGGATCGGCCGCCGAACGCCTGCTCCGCCGGGCGGAACCGTCGCGTCCGCCGCGGCGATTCGGGGTCTCCCGCTTTGCTTTCATGCGTCGCCCTTTCCGGTTGCCTGCTTGACCCGTTGCACAGCTCGCAGCCGCACTGCGGCGCTGCGCGGATTGCGTTCGACCTCGTCTGCGCCCGCGCGTTCGGCGCCGTGCGTCAGCGACCGGAATCGCGGCTCGTGGCCGGGAAGCTCGACCGGCAGGTCCACCGGCGTGCGGGAGGCGACCGCGCCGGCGAACAACCGTTTGACGATCCGGTCTTCCAGCGACTGATAGGCCAGCACCACCATGCGTCCGCCGACGGTGAGCGCGTCCAACCCGGCCGGAATCGCGCGACGCAACGAGTCGAGTTCGTCGTTGACGGCGATCCGCAGGGCCTGGAAGGTCCGCTTGGCCGGATGTCCACCGGTGCGCCGGGCCGGGGCCGGGATGGCCTGGTAGAGCAGGGCTACCAGGTCCGCGGTCGAGGTGAAGGGGGCGCGGGCGCGCCGGCGCACGATCTGGGCCGCGATGCGGCGCGCGAATCGCTCCTCGCCGTAGCGGTGCAGGATGTCCGCCAGCGTCGCTTCTTCGTAGGTGTTGACGATGTCGGCCGCCGTCAACGTCGACTCCGGATCCATCCGCATGTCCAGCGGCGCATCCTGGGCGTAGGCGAAGCCGCGCTCGACGCGGTCGAGCTGCATGGATGACACGCCGAGGTCGAACAGCATCCCATCAACCGATCCGACTGTGGCGTAACCGGATTCGGTCAGCGCCGCGGCGAGGCCGTCGTAGCGGGTGTGCACCAGCGTGATCCGGTCGGCGAATCGCGCCAACCGGGCCCGGGCGATGTCCAGCGCGCCGGGGTCGCGGTCGAGCCCGATCAGCCGCAGCCCCGGCAGGTCGGTGAGGAACCGTTCGGCGTGCCCGCCCGCGCCGAGGGTGGCGTCGAGGAGGACCGCGCCCGACCCGTCGGCGTCGTGACGGGTCAGCGCGGGGGTGAGCAGTTCGACGCAGCGGTGCAGCAGGACGGGCACATGCCCGAAACCTGGTGAATCGTCAACCACGGCAACACCTCCCCTGGTCGGGCGAGATGCCCCTGCATCGAGGTCCCTGTCCGAAGGCACGAACCTGGCGTTGGGGAAGTACGCCAGGGTCGGTTCGGGCAGAGGCCACGTTGCACGGGCATGCGCCTCAGATGATGTCGCCGAGTGCTTCATCGCTGGCCGCGGAGAAGTTCTCTTCGTGGGTCTGCTGGTAGTCCTGCCAGGCTTGCGCGTCCCAGATTTCGAGGTAGTCGACCGCTCCGATCACCACGCAGTCCTTGGAGAGGTTCGCGTAGCGACGGTGGTCGGCCGACAGCGTGATGCGTCCCTGCGCGTCGGGATGCTGCTCGTCGGTGCCGGCGGCGAGGTTGCGCAGGAAGGCGCGGGCGTCGGGGTTGCTTCGCGAGGCCTTGCTCGCCCGGCGTGCGAGCTGCTCGAATTCGCCCCGCGGGTATACGGCGAGGCTGTGGTCTTGGCTCTTGGTGACCATCAACCCCCCTGCCAGTGCGTCACGGAATTTGGCGGGCAACGTCAGCCGCCCTTTGTCGTCGAGTTTGGGCGTGTAGGTGCCGAGAAACACCAGAATTCACCTCCCGCCGAAAGCGGCTCTGTGTCACCCAAACACTGCAGCCACCATACCCCACAATCCCCCACTTCGCCCCATTGTTGGGGTGTCGTGGCGCAGTTTTCCGGGTTATCTGCCACCTATCGCCCCTCATGCCGTTGTGTGGCGGCGTCGGGGGCCAGTTCCGGCATTGCGCCGGGCTATACGTATCCGCACTTCAAGGCGCCGTGAGTGGGCGTGTGGGGCGCAGTGGGGGTAGGGAGTGGGGGCCGGTGGGGCTCACGTCCTGCGCCAAGGCTCGGTTGAGGCTCGATCCGGCATCAAATTGGCATCGACGGCCCGCCGATCACCGGTCAACCCGGCTGCATCTGTGACGATGGCGCCGCCGGCCCGGTCCGGCCATGAGGGCAAAAGAAAGGGGCAGCCGATGGCTACCCCGACGCGTTGGCGATGCCGCTAGTCGTCAAAGCGACGGCGGAACCGGTCTTCCATCCGACTGGTGAACGAGCCACCGCCCTTGTTACGGCGCTGGCGCAGCGACCCGGGCGCCGACCCGGAGTGGTCGGGCCGGCCGGACAACCGGGGACCGGTGATGGCGAATACCACGCCGCCGAACATCACGATGAATCCGAAGACACTCAGAATCGGGAAATTTCCGATCATCGTGGCCTTGAACGCCACACCGGAAACCAGCATCGCCAGGCCGATCACGAACAGCGCCGCGCCCTGCAGGCGGCGGCGCGCGGTGGGTGCACGGAACCCTCCGCCACGGACGCTCGACGCGAATTTGGGATCTTCGGCGTAGAGAGCGCTCTCGATCTGATCGAGCATCCGCTGCTCATGATCGGAGAGTGGCATTCGTCCCTCCTTGCCGACAGTTTGGCGCGTAACTATCGATAGCACGCGGATGCCCTTTGTGGGGGCAACTAATTGAAATGATACGAGGTCAATCTGCGCCTTACCACTGGTTCGGTGGCGATTCTATCCTGGCCTGGGCCCGGCACCCACAGGAACCGGAACGGCCGTGCGCTACAACCGGCTTCCCCAGCCGGGGTCGTTCGCGGGTCGGTTGCCGCGACCGCTCGTCGAACAACCTCCCCCGGGTCCGATAATGGCGATTGGCGGCCGAGGGCCGAGCGGCCGCGCGAAGCCTGAGCGCCGCAGCACAGGATCAGGAGGACAGCGCGAGTTGGCGATATTCCTCATCGATCTGCCGCCCAGCGATATGGAGCGCCGTCTCGGTGATGCCCTGAAGGTGTACGTCGACGCGATGCGGTACCCGCGCGGCACCGAAAACCAGCGCGCGCCGATGTGGCTCGAGCACATCCGCCGGCGCGGGTGGCAAGGGGTGGGCGTCGTGGAGTCCGAGCTGGGCGACGGCGCGGACGCGTCGATCCCGCCGGCGGCCGAATTGAGCAACGCGCCGCTGCTCGGCGTGGCCTACGGCTACCCCGGGGCGCCCGGGCAGTGGTGGCAGCAGCAAGTGGTCCTCGGCTTGCAACGCGGCGGCCTGCCGCCCCAGCAGATCGCCGGCCTGATGAACAGCTACTTCGAATTGACAGAGCTGCACATCCATCCCCGCGCGCAGGGTCGCGGCCTCGGCGAGGCGCTGGCCCGGCGGCTCCTCGCCGGTCGGGCCGAAGAGAATGTCCTGCTGTCCACGCCGGAGACCAACGGTGAGTCGAACCGGGCCTGGCGGTTGTATCGCCGGCTGGGCTTCACGGACGTCATCCGCGGCTATCACTTCGCAGGTGACCCACGGGCATTCGCGATCCTGGGCCGCAAGCTGCCCCTGTGACCGCCGGCTCCAGGGCGCGCCCGGGCCAACCCGCGGAAGCGGCACGCCGGATCTGGCACGATGACCTGGTGCGCGCCAGCCTTGCCCCGCCCCGAACCCGAGGATTCACCGCTCGGCGACGCCGGTTGCTGGCCATCGCGATGCTGCTCATGCTGGTGCCGCTGGCCACCGGGTGCCTGCGGGTCCGGGCGTCGCTCACCATCTCACCCGACGACCTGGTGTCCGGCGAAATCGTCGCCGCCGCGAAACCCAAGACGCCCAAGGACACCGGCCCCCAACTGGACAGCAACAACCTGCCGTTCAGCCAGAAAGTGGCGGTGTCGAACTACGACAGCGACGGCTATGTGGGGTCGCAGGCGGTGTTCTCCGACCTGACCTTCGCCGAGTTGCCAGAGCTGGCCAACATGAACTCCGACGCGCAGGGCGTGAACCTCACCCTGCGCCGAAACGGCAACCTGGTGATCCTCGAGGGCCGCGCGGACCTGACCTCGCTGACCGATCCCGAAGCCGACGTCGAGCTGACCGTCGCCTTCCCCGGCGTCGTGACCTCCACCAACGGCGACCGGGTCGAGTCCACGGTGGTCTCCTGGAAGCTCAAACCGGGCGTGGTCAGCACCATGACCGCCCAGGCCCGCTACACCGACCCGAACACGCGGTCCCTGACCGGAGCCGGCGTGTGGCTGGGCATCGCATCCTTCGCGGCGGCCGGCGTAGTCGCGCTGCTGGCCTGGATGAACCGCGACCGCTCGCCGCGGCTCACCGCGCCACGCGATAATCCCCCGAGCTAAACGCGCTGGGCGGGCGACCAGTACGCCAGCATCTCCGCGAACGTCTGAAAGGCGGGCGCCGACACCCCGTAGGTCGCCTCGAGGTGGATGCTCAGCGGGAAGCCCAGCTCAACCACCCCGTCGATCACGCGCTTGTACAGGTCGACCATGAGCTGGCGCTTCTGGGGCGGCTCGCTGCCGGCCAACCGCTTGACGAACTCCTGCTCGTCGGCGACCGCCGCGTTGCCCGGGTCCTGAATCAGCCAGTTGATCAGGCCGACCCGGCTCTCCATCTTCGGGACGAAGCCGAACGACAGCAGGATCTCCGGCCGGTGATCGGTGTTGTCGGCGAATTCGCGCAGAAATCCCACGATCGCGTCGGAGTACAACAGCTGGGTCATGCCGTAGTTCGCGCCCTGGTCGCACTTGAAGTTGAACCGGCCGTGTTCCCCTTCGCGGGTGGGAATCAGGATCACGCCGCGGTTGGGCACCAGTTCGCGATAGATCGACAGGGCGTCGGTCGGCGCCACGCCCGAGCCTTCGCCGTCGTTCATGGTGCGCGGGACGCCGACGAAGACCACGCCCTCCATCCCGGCCGCGCGCAGATCGGTCAGCCGCCGGCGCAGCGTCGGCTCGTCGGAGAAGGCGGTGACCTGGGTGCACAGGCCGTGGATTCCCGGCAGCTCGGGCTTGACGATCGACCAGAAGTCCAGCACGTCCAGCTTGGGTTTCATCGTGATGGGACGGTCGTCGTCCTCGGCGATGATGCCCGGGATCATCACGTGCCGGAGCCGGCCGTCCAGACCGGATTCGGCCGAGTACTGCACCACCTTTCGCGCGTCTTCGAGTGCCCGCTCCCGGCCTTCATCGGCGTTGGGCGGCACCAGCTCGAGCGCAATGGTGTTGAGTGTCACGCGGCTTCTCTCCATCCGACGAATGCTTGGGGCGTCACCCGGCCGCACACCAGCGGGCGGCCCCGACACCCCAGCCAGCATAGGCGTGGGGGTACCACCCACTTTCGGGGGAATAGTGAGGCAGTCGAAGCAACTGCCGCCCCCGCCCGCGCCAGGTTGGCAAGATCCCCGGCGTCACGCCGAATACACTGGTCGGGCCTGCCACACACCAGACTCGTCGAGCAGAAAGGGGCGCCGCGCTGAGCCTGAAAGCTTCAGAAGCAGCGGCAACCGTCGAGTTGACCGGCGCCATCACCGATCGACTCCGGCGGTATTTGCACGACCGGCGCGCCGACACCGCCTACATCGGCGGCGACTACGGGGACCTCGTCGCCGCCCTCGAAGACTTCGTGCTCAACGGGGGCAAGCGGCTGCGGCCAGCCTTCGCCTACTGGGGCTGGCGCGCCGTAGCGACCGGGGAACCCGATTCCGAAGTGCTGCTGCTGTTTTCCGCGTTGGAGCTGCTGCACGCCTGCGCGCTGGTGCACGACGATGTGATCGACGACTCCTCCACCCGCCGCGGCCGCCCGACCGCTCATGTCCAGTTCGCGGAGCTGCACCGCGATCGGCGGTGGCGCGGCTCATCGGAGCAATTCGGCATGTCGGCCGCCATCCTGCTCGGCGACCTCGCGCTGTCCTGGGCCGACGACATCGTTCTCCGCGTGGGCCTGTCACCGGAGGCCGCACGGCGCGTGCAACGGGTGTGGGCCGAAATCCGCACCGAGGTGCTGGGCGGTCAGTACCTCGACATCGTCGCCGAGGCCAGCGCCGCCGAATCGATCGCGTCGGCGATGAACGTCGACACCTACAAGACGGCCTGTTACACCGTGTCGCGACCGCTGCAGTTGGGGGCGGCGGCCGCCGCCGACCGACCCGACGTGCAAGACGTCTTCGGCCGGTTCGGGACGGACCTCGGGGTGGCGTTCCAGCTCCGTGACGACGTGCTGGGCGTGTTCGGGGACCCGGCGGTGACGGGCAAGCCGTCGGGTGACGATTTGCGGTCGGGCAAGCGCACCGTGCTGCTGGCCGAGGCGATGGAGTTGGCGGACAGGTCGGATCCCTTGGCCGCCAGCCTGTTACGCGACTCGATCGGGGCACAGCTGACCGACGCCGAGGTGGACCGGTTACGCGGGGTCATCGAGTCGGTGGGTGCCCTCGCCGCCGCCGAGCGACGCATCGCCGAGCTGACGCAACGGGCGCTGGCCGCGCTGGCGGCCGCGCCCATCGACGCGGCGGCCAAGGCGGGGCTGTCCGAGCTGGCCAGAATGGCCACCGACCGGTCCGCCTGAGCCGATGACGACGCCGACGCACACCCCGCCGTCCGACTCGCCGGCAACGCAACCCCCTGGCGGCGGGTGGTTTTCGCGGCTGTGCGCGTTCGCCACCGCCGCGGAGTCCCGGCCAGCGAAGCTGGGCATGCTGGGTTCGATACTGATCACCGTGGGGGGCCTGGGCGCGGGCAGCACCCGGCAACACGACCCCTTACTGGAGTCAATCCACATGTCCTGGCTGCGTTTTGGCCACGGCCTGGTGTTGTCGTCGGTGGTGTTGTGGACGGGCGTGGGCGTCATGCTGATCGCCTGGTTGGGGCTGGGCCGACGCGTGCTGGCCGGCGAGATGACCGAGTTCATGATGAAAGCCACCACCGGCTTCTGGCTGGCGCCGCTGCTGCTGTCGGTGCCCGTCTTCAGCCGGGATACCTATTCGTATCTGGCACAGGGCGCTCTGCTGCGCGATGGGCTGGATCCCTACGCCGTCGGGCCGGTCGCCAACCCGAACAACCTGCTGGACAACGTAAGTCCCATCTGGACGATCACCACCGCCCCCTATGGCCCGGCGTTCATCCTGGTGGCCAAGCTGGTCACGGTGCTGGTCGGCAACAACGTGGTGACCGGAACCGCGCTGCTGCGGCTGTGCATGCTGCCGGGGCTGGCCCTGCTGATCTGGGCCACCCCGCGGTTGGCCCGCCACCTGGGCACCGATGGCTCGACGGCGTTGTGGATCTGTGTGCTCAACCCGCTCGTGCTCATCCATCTGATGGGCGGGGTGCACAACGAGATGCTGATGGTGGGGCTGATGGCCGCGGGCATCGCGCTGAGTTTCGCCGGCCGCCACGTCCTCGGCACTTCGCTGATCACCGTGGCGATCGCGGTCAAGGCCACCGCCGGGATCGCCCTGCCGTTCATGGTGTGGGTGTGGACGCGGCATCTGCGCGACCGCCGCGGGTACCGTCCGGCCTGGGCATTCGTGGCGGCCACGGCGATATCGCTGCTGGTCTTCGCCGTCGTGTTCGGCATCCTGTCGGCGGTCGCCGGCGTGGGGCTGGGGTGGCTGACCGCGCTGGCCGGGTCCGTGAAGATCATCAACTGGCTGACCGTGCCGACCGCGGCCGCCAACGTCATCCACGCCGTGTTCAGCGGCTTCTTCGCGGTGCACTTCTACCCCTTGCTGCGCATCACCCGCTTCGTCGGAATCGCGATCATCGCGGTGTCGCTGCCACTGCTGTGGTGGCGGTTCCGCCGCGACGACCGGGAGGCCCTGACCGGCATCGCGTACTCGATGCTGGTGGTGGTGCTGTTCGTGCCCGCGGCCCTGCCCTGGTACTACTCCTGGCCGCTGGCGGTGGTGGCCCCGCTGGCGCAGTCCCGACGGACGGTCGCCATCATCGCCGGCCTGTCGACGTGGGTGATGGTGATCTTCAAACCCGATGGCTCGCACGGGATGTACTCGTGGCTGCATTTCTCGCTGGCCACCGCCTGCGCGCTGATCGCCTGGTACAGCCTCCACCGGGCGCCCGACGAGCGGGCCGGCGACGGCGAAGAGGTCCCGGAAGAGTCGGAGTCGCCGTCCAGCGGGCCTTCAGTAAGCCCTCAATAGGCCATCGCCTGCGCCCGGCGCACGACCTCCCGAGCCTGGTGCGCGTGCAGAGCGTCGACGGGGCGGGCATTGCTGATGGCGTCCCGGCTGCCGTCGTGGGTGATCGTCAGCGATGGATCTGGGGTGAACAACCACCGCATGATCTCGGTTTCGTGGTAGCCGCCGTCGTGCAGGATCGTCAGCAGTCCCGGCAGGCTCTTGACCACCTCGCCGGACTTGGTGAAGAACACCTGCGGCACCACCAGCCCGCCCTCGCGCTTCACCGCAACCAGGTGACCCTCTCGAAGTTGCTGCTGGACCTTGCTGACAGAAATCCCGAGCAATTCGGCGACCCGCGGCAGGTCGTAGGTGGGCTCATCGGGATCCAGAACATCGTCGCCGGCAGGAACACTGCTCACCCGCGCAAGTGTAGGCGCTGGCCCGCGGTTTGAAGCCGTGTTCGTACGCCCAATCAGACCGTCACACCTACGATGGCCCCGTGGCCGGAGCCCGGACGGGAGACCCGTTGGACAGCGCGTTGCTGGATGGCCGCTACCTGGTGCAGTCCAAGATCGCCAGCGGCGGCACGTCGACGGTGTACCGGGGCCTCGACACGCGGCTCGACCGCCCCGTCGCGATGAAGGTGATGGATTCCCGCTATGCCGGCGACGAGCAGTTCCTGACCCGGTTTCAGCGCGAGGCCCGCACGGTCGCACGGCTGAAGGATCCGGGGCTGGTCGCGGTCTACGACCAGGGACTGGACGCCCGGCATCCCTTCCTGGTGATGGAGCTCATCGAGGGCGGGACGCTGCGCGAGCTGCTGGCCGAGCGCGGGCCGATGCCGCCCTATGCCGTGGCGGCGGTGCTGCACCCGGTCTTGGGCGGCCTCGCCGCCGCGCACCGGGCCGGTCTGGTCCACCGCGACGTCAAGCCCGAGAACGTGCTGATCTCCGACGACGGCGACGTGAAGATCGCCGATTTCGGTTTGGTCCGTGCCGTTGCGGCCGCCGGAATCACCTCCACGAGTGTGATTTTGGGAACCGCGGCCTACCTGTCGCCCGAGCAGGTGCGCCACGGCGACACCAGTCCCCGCAGCGACGTGTACGCCGCCGGGATCCTCACCTACGAGTTGCTGACCGGGCGCACCCCGTTCACCGGCGACTCCGCGTTGTCGATCGCCTACCAACGGCTGGACACCGATGTGCCGCCGCCCAGTGCCGCGATCGACGGTGTCCCGCCACAGTTCGACGAGTTCGTGCGGCGCGCGACCGCGCGCGACCCGGCCGACCGGTACGCCGACGCGATCGAGATGCGCGCCGACCTCGACGCGATCGCGGAAGAACTTGCGCTGCCGGGCTTTCGGGTCCCGGCGCCGCGCAACTCCGCGCAACACCGGTCGGCGGCCGCCCAGCACAGCCGAACGGGCCAGCGCCCGGACACCGCCCAGCAGCTCGCGGCCGCACCGGTGCGCCACCCCACCCGCCAGCTGACTCGCGGGCCCGAGGACTGGTCCGAGCCGCAGCGCCCGCCGCAATCCGACGACGAACCCGACGACTACGAATACCAGCCCGTCACAGGGAAATTCGCGGGCATTCCGATCAGCGAATTCGCGTACGCGCGGCAACACGGCCGGCGCATGGTGCTGATCTGGGTGGCACTGGTGCTGGCGCTCACCGGGCTGGTCGCCACCGCGGCATGGACGATCGGGACCAACCTGAACGGACTGCTGTAGCGGGCTAGTCGCGCAGCATCTCGGCGACCAGGAACGCCAACTCCAGCGACTGCTGGGTGTTCAGCCGCGGGTCGCACGCCGTCTCGTAGCGCCCAGCCAGGTCCAGGTCCGAAATGTCTTGCGCCCCACCGAGGCATTCCGTGACGTCCTCGCCGGTGATCTCGACGTGGATGCCACCCGGGTGGGTGCCCAGCGCGCGGTGCACCTCGAAGAAGCCCTGCACCTCGTCGACGACGCGGTCGAAGTGCCGGGTCTTGTAGCCGTTGGACGACTCGTGAGTGTTGCCGTGCATGGGGTCGCACTGCCAGATCACCTGGTGACCAGTCGCCTGGACCTTCTCGACGATGGGGGGCAGCAGATCGCGCACCTTGTTGTTGCCCATTCGGCTCACCAACGTCAACCGGCCCGGCTTGTTCTGCGGGTCAAGCCGTTCCACGTATTCGACGGCCAGTTCGGGGGTCATCGTCGGGCCGATCTTCACGCCTATCGGGTTGGCGATCACCTCGGCGAAGGCGATGTGCGCGCCGTCGAGTTGGCGCGTCCGCTCGCCGATCCAGACGGTGTGCGCCGACAGGTCGAACAGCTGCGGCTCCCCGTCCTCGCTCTCCGACAACCGCAGCATGGCCCGCTCGTAGTCGAGCACCAAAGCCTCGTGGCTGGCGTAGATCTCGGCGGTCTGCAGGTTGCGGTCGGCCACGCCGCAGGCGCTCATGAACCGCAGGCCCCGGTCGATTTCGGTGGCCAGCGCCTCGTAGCGCGCGCCGGCCGGCGACGTCCGGACGAATTCCCGGTTCCAGTCGTGGACCAGGTGCAGCGACGCCAGGCCCGAGGACGTCAGCGCCCGCACCAGGTTCATCGCCGCACTGGCGTTGGCGTACGCGCGCACCAGCCGCGAGGGGTCGTGCTCGCGCGCGGCCGCATCCGGGGCGAAGCCGTTGATCATGTCCCCGCGGTAGGACCGCAACCCCAGGGCGTCGATGTCCGCCGACCGCGGCTTGGCGTACTGGCCGGCGATGCGGGCCACCTTGACCACCGGCATGCTGGCGCCGTAGGTCAGCACCACGGCCATCTGCAGCAGGGCGCGGATGTTGCCCCGGATGTGGGGCTCGGTGTTGTCGGTGAACGTCTCCGCGCAGTCGCCCCCCTGCAGCAGGAACGCCTCACCCTTGGCGACCTGGGCCAGCTGCTCCTGCAGCCGGACGATCTCCGAGGGCACCGTCACCGGCGGCACGCTCTCGAGGACCGTGCGCATCGCCGTCGCCTGGTCGGCCGGCCAGCTGGGTTGCTGGGCGGCCGGCTTGGCCAGCGCGGCGTCCAGCCGTGCCCGCAGGTCGCTCGGCAGCGGGGGCAGCGGCGGCAGCTGGTCGATCGGGATGTCGACGGTCCAGTTCATCGGTCCATGGTAACCGGGGCGCGAGGGTGACTGATCAGCGCGAACGGGCTCAGGCCGGTGCTCCCCCGCTCGGATCGCCGCCGGGGCCGCCCGCCTCCGCCGAAGTGATCAGCCGGAATCGTCGCATCTGGTCGCGGGCGTCGACCAGCGCGTCGTGCGCATCGCGCGACCGCGGCGGCATGGGCGGGCACCCCCGGTCCTCCCACAATTGCCGCAAGTCCCGGGTGAAGCGGGGTAGCGCGCGGGGCAGCTCGGGCATCGTGCCCCACAACTGGCACAAGGCCACGTGGTCGTAGGCGCCGATCCACGCCCAGAGTTCGATGGGGTCGGTGCCCTGGACGCTGAAAAAGTCCTCGAGGTCCGAGCGGATCTGCCTGCGCGAGCGCCAGAGCTGCGACGACGGGGGCGGCAGTTTGGGCAACACGTTGGCGCGTACCCAGCCGCCGGCGCGCTCGGGATCGAACTCCGTGGACACCGCGTAGTACTCGCGGCCGTCCTCGGCGACCACCCCGATGGAGATCAGCTCGATGGTGCGGCCGTCCTCGATGAATTCGGTGTCGTAGAAGTACCGCACCGGCGAAAGCCTATCTGCTGATCAGGATGGGCCCCGTCGGCGGCGGCGCCGCATGTACGTCGTGGTCGAGCTGGGCGTCGACCGCACGTTCGTCGGGCAGACGGGGCGTGCCGGCGATCGCGCACTGCAGATACAGCTTGGCCCGCACCACCGGGCGGCGCAGCCTGCGTTCCCGCTGCAGCGCGCGTCGCATCTTGTCGGGCTGGGTGGTGTAGCGCCAGCGGGCCCACGGGGCGTGCGGGCGCGACAACCGGATCGCGCCGATGACCAGCAGTATGACGACGAACATGCCGAGCAAACCTGTCCACACCTTGCCCTTGAGAACCACGATTACGGCCAGCGGCAGCGCCAGGACCATCGCGCCGCCCACGCCGGCGCGCAGCGCCACCGAATCGGCGCCATGCCAGACCGGCAGGAAAAACATCAGCGGGTGCAGGCCCATGATCAAGAGCCCGGCCACCGCGACCGCGGCGAACACCGCGTCCACCGATGTGCGGCCGTCCTCTTCCCAGTAGACGTCAGACAGGTGCAGGATCAACGCGTACTCGTCGAGCACCAATGCGGCGCCAATACCGAAAAATGTTGCCACCAGCGCGAATTCGGGTTCATGCCCATCGACGGACAGGGTGACCAACGTCAGCCCGGAGACCAAAACGAGCACCACCCCGAACGTCACGTGGTGGATGTGCACTCCGCTGACGTGGACGTTGCGCGGGTGCCACCACCTGGCCGGGCGGCCGGTGTCGGCGCGGTGGCGGATGAAGCGCACAAAACTGCGGGTGACGAAAAACGTCAGGATGAACGCAATCAGGCAACACAGCAAAGGCAGCCGGCCGCCTTCGTGAATGTCATGCGCGTACCAGTGGGACACCCCGTACAGAAACCAGTGGAGCACTCTTGAAACGTACGCCTGTGGGCACCGGCCCGGCCGGAAGCCGCGCGGAGCGACGTGCCACGCCCACGCACCGATTACGCTGTTGGGCGACATGAGTAGATGGCGGGCGCCCGACGCGGGCCACCCAACCAAACGTGGCCCCGGGCAGGTCCTGTTGTGGTGCGGTCTTTGGCTGCTGGCGGCGGCGGGTCTGGGCTATGTGGCCTGGCAGCTCTTCGGGCACATTCCCTATCGCATCGATATCGACGTGTATCAGATGGGCGCGCAGGCGTGGATGCAAGGGCATTCGCTCTACCACGGTGACGTGCTGTTCCCCACGCCGATCGGGCTCAACCTGCCGTTCACCTATCCCCCGCTGGCGGCGATCGTGTTCTGCCCGTTCGCCTGGCTGCACATGCCGGCCGCCAGCGTCGCGATCACGGCGTTGACGTTGGTGCTGCTGGTTGTGTCCACCGTTGTCGTGCTGACCCGCCTCGACGTCTGGGCCACCTCGACCGCGCTGCCCGGCCCCGCCTGGTTGCGCCGCTGGTGGCTGGCCGTGGTCATCACCCTGGCGGCGACGCTCTGGCTGGAACCGGTCACCTCCAACTTCGCCTTCGGCCAGATCAACGTCGTGTTGATGACCCTGGTGATCGCCGACTGCCTACCGCGCCGCACGCCGTGGCCGCGCGGGCTGCTGCTGGGCCTGGGCATAGCGCTCAAACTCACGCCCGCGGTGTTTTTGCTCTACTTCTTGCTGCGCCGCGACAACCGCGCGGCCCTCACCGCCGTCGCGTCCTTCGTGGTGACGACCGCGCTCGGTTTCGTTCTCGCGTGGCGCGATTCGTGGGAGTACTGGACGCACACCCTGCCGCACACCGATCGGATCGGCGAGGCGGCGTTGAACACCGATCAAAACATCGCCGGGGCGCTGGCCCGGCTCGGGCTGGGCGAGCAACAGCGGTTCCTGTTGTGGGTGGTGGCCTCGCTGCTCGTGCTCGCGCTGACGGTGTGGGCGATGCGCCGGGTGCTGCGGGCCGACGAGCCCGTGCTGGCGGTCATCTGCGTCGCGTTGTTCGGGTTGATCGTCTCGCCGGTCTCGTGGTCACACCACTGGGTGTGGGGATTGCCGACGGTCGTGGTGCTCGCCGTGCTCGCCTGGCGACGACGCAACGTGACGCTGGCCGTGGTCGCCGCCGCGGGGGTGGCGATGATGAGATGGTCGCCGATCGACCTGCTGCCCAAACATCACGAGGCGACCGCGGTGTGGTGGCGTCAGCTCGCCGGGATGTCCTACGTGTGGTGGGCGCTGGCGGTCATCGTCGCGGCCGGGCTGACGGTCACCGCCCGCACGCCGGCGCGCGATTCGGCACCGCAAGAATTGACGCCCGTGACGGCGGCCGGCTAGTGGAGCCCGCGCATCAACCGACGGCGGTCTCGGGGATCCGGGCGGCATCGCTGGTCGGCCCCTGACCGTTCGAGCCGTTGCGGTTTTCCTTGACGCTGGCGGCGTAGATGTCCACGTACTCCTGGCCGGAGAGCCCCATCAGCTCGTAGATCACCTCGTCGGTGACGGCCCGCTCGATGAAGCGGTTGCCTGCCAGGCCCTCGAAACGGGAGAAGTCCATCGGCTTGCCGAAGCGGACCGTGATCCGTCCGAAGCGCAGCATGTTCGTCCCGGGCGGGTTGACGACGTTGGTGCCGATCATCGCCACCGGGATCACCGGCACCCCGGTGTGCAGGGCCAGCCGTGCCAGGCCGGTCTTGCCCTTGTACAGCCGGCCATCCGGCGAACGGGTGCCTTCGGGGTACATCCCCAGCAGCTTGCCCGTCGAGAGCAGGCGTTCGGCGGTGTTCAGTGCGGCCTGCGCGCTGTCGGCATCGGTCCGGTCGATCGGCACCTGGCCCACGGCGGTGAAGAACCAGCGCTGAAACCAGCCCTTCAAGCCGGTTCCGGTGAAGTATTCGGCTTTCGCCAGGAAGGTGATCCGGCGACGCACCACCAGCGGCAGGTAGAAGCTGTCCATCACCGCCAGGTGATTACTGGCCAGGATCGCCGGGCCGGAACTCGGAATGTGTTCCAGGCCTTCAACTTTTGGCCGACCGAGCAAGTACAGCAACGGGCCGAGGAGTACGTACTTGAATAGCCAGTACCACATGGCCCTCCCTCTCGCCCGCCCGCCGGTGTTCTGCGCCAACTGTACCCATCGCGTGCGGAAGGGACCACCTTCGACGCAGCAGGGTCACTCCTCGACGGTGACGGGGATGGGCTGATACCGGGTCCTGGTCGCGGTGCCTGGAGGCTCCGCCTCGGTGACGCCGCCGGGGGGACCGTCGGGCGGCGGTTTGCCCGCGCGGTTGATGTCGTCGAGCATGGCTCGGATCACCTCGAGCAGGGCGATGCTGTGGTCGGAGATGACGGTGATCAGTGGGTGCTGCTCGCCGGTCACCAACGCCGCCAGCGCGCACACCGGGCACCACACCTGTTGGCACTTGCCGGTCCCGGGTCCACCGCCCGCCGTCAGGGCGGCCGCCGTCCGCACCGCAGGGTCGATGCCGTCCAGGATCGCCTGGGCGAGCCTGCGCAACTCCGGACCGATATCCGAATGAGCCCCACTCACTTAGGCCACACCTCCGGATCTGGTCGGAATCGCACCGTCAGCTCAGTACCCCGCAATTGCGCGTCTAGGACCGTGCAGCGGCGGAGCACGGACGCCAACCTAACCCTGCGCCGCAAACCACCGGCGCTGATGATCAGGTCGTCGTCGACGCGCCCCAGCGTCAGCGTTGACGGATCGAGTTGGGGCAACGCTAGTCGCATCCGGTATATCGACCCAAGTCCCGTGCCCGATTCCAGGTCCACCGTCGGCCGCAGCGGCCCCGGTGGCTGCGCCCCGCCACGACGGCGCGCAGAGTCGAGCAACTCGCCCAGCGCCTTGGGGCCGATAGGCTCCCCGGACAGGTGCGGAGTCAACACCAGGGCCACCTCACCAATGGTGGCGTCGAGCTCGTCGAGAACACCACGTTGTTCGGAAATGCGTTCGGCGTACCAGTAAAACGCGGGGTGCTCCGGCAGGTTGCGGTATTCGTAAGATGCGTCTTCGGTCAGAACCTGGTTGACGATCAACTCCTCGACGCGCACACCCATCAATGCCAGCGAACCCAGCGTCCGGGCCGCCTCGGCGGCGACCACCCGCTCCGGTGTCAATACCAAATGCGCGCCGACCAATTCGCCGTCGGTCAGCAGGGTGCTGAGCGCCTCGACGCTGGCGCTGATGCGCTCCAGCAGTTCCACCATCGCCGCCGACCGGGAGTCGTCGGCGCTGATGGACAGCCGCCGATGACGCGGCCACGCGCGCTCGACATACAGCCCGAAGGTGGCCGGCAAGGTCAACATCCGCAGTGCGTCGGCGGTCGAGGCGCAGTCGACGACGATGCGATCCCAGCGCCCGGAGACGGCCAGCTCGCCGACGGCGTGCAGCCCGAGCACTTCCTGAACACCCGGCAGCGCCGAAAGTTCTTCGGGGGCAATGGCACTCAGCTCGGTATCGGGAAACCGCCGATCCAGCGTGTCGACGACGTCGCGCCAGCGAACCTCGAGCAGGGCCAAGGTGTCCAGCGCGAGCGCGTCGAGAAAGCCACCGCCGGCCTGCTCGTCATCGGCAAGGACCCGAACCAGTTCGCCCTGGCTGGGCGGGACGGGGACACCGAGCACATCGCCGAGTGAGTGCGCCTGGTCGGTCGACACCACCAGCACCCGCTGCCCCGCGCTCGCGGCGCTGACCGCCGTCGCGCAGGCCAGCGTGGACTTTCCTACCCCGCCCTTGCCAACGAAGAGGCTGATTCGGGCCGGGGTGGGCGCCCGCGATTCGCTGGACTCACTCAGCCCTCGACTCGTTTCTTCAGATCCTTCAACGCGGTGTCGGTCAACCGGCGCTCGGCCTTGCGCTTGAGCAGACCGATCATGGGAACGGCGAGGTCAACCGAGAGCTCGTAGGTAACCTCGGTGCCAGATCCCTTGGGCGCCAACCGATATGTGCCCTCCAGCGAACGCAGCAGCGAGCTGGAGACAAGGGTCCAACTGACCGATTGCCGGTCCTTGGGCCACTGGTAGGAGATGACCATCGTGTCCTTGAGCACGGCCGCGTCCAGCACCACCCGCGCGACTTTGGGGTAGCCGTCGGCGTCCGTCTCCTGCACCTCGGCTTCCCGGTATTCCGAGATCCACTGCGGGTAGGAATCGATATCCGCGATGACGCCCATCACCGTGTCCGGTTCGGCGTCGATGTAAATGGTTTGCGACGTCTTCTCCGCCACCTGGTGCTGCCCTCTCTCCCGCGAGCGGTCGACGCCGCCGGCGGGGAAACTTCCGTGCGGGGTCTAACCCCCGGGCCTCCGGTCCGGAACGGTACTCTCCCCGCAAACCTGACCCGGCTAAACTACCGGAGAAACTCCGACCGGACGTGACCGTTCCAGTGTCGTCTTGACCTCGAAGGCCATTTTCTTTCCCGCCACCCGACGGCGGTGCGTCATTTTCGCCAGATTCAGCTTGGCCAACTGCCAGGCCGCCACCCCGGTGGGTTCGGCGTGCAGGAAGTAATGCAGCACCACTCCGTCCAGCGATGGCTCCAGCCAGATCTCCATGGTTCCGGTCAGCGCGCCGGTGACCGCCCAGCGGATCCCCTTGTCGCCGCGCTCCTCGACCACCTGTAGCCGCAGGTCCGGCCACCACCGGCGCCAGCTCGACGGATCGGCGACCGCGGCGCCGACCCGTGCACCGTCGGCGGCGACGAAGGTCTCGTCGGCGATCTGGATGCTGTTCACCACCCCAGCTTCACACACCAATCTCCGATGCGGGCCAGGGCCCGGCAGACTGCCACCGTTCCTGCGCGAATGCGCGGATAGGCTGGACTACAACAAGCCGGCCCCCGGAACGTCACCTAAGCCAAAACGAGGTCAGTAAGAGTGCGTGAGTACAGCGTCCCCGCCCGCTTCTCCGTCGGCGAGCACGAGAACATCGCGGCCATGGTCTTCGAGCACGACCGATCGGACCCCGGCTTCGTCATCTTCCGACGTCAGGTAGACGGCGAATGGACCGACGTCACGTGCGCGGAGGTGGCCAAACAGGTTCGCGCCGCGGCGCTGGGTCTGATCGCGCTCGGGGTTCAGGCCGGCGACCGGGTGTCGATCTTCTCGGCCACCCGCTACGAGTGGGCGATCATCGACCTGGCGATCCTGTCCGTGGGCGCGGTCACCGTGCCGATCTACGAGACGTCGTCGGCCGAGCAGGTGCGGTGGGTGCTGCAGGACTCCGAGGCGGTGGTCGCCTTCGCCGAAACCGACGCGCACGCCGCGATGGTCACCGAACTCACCGCCGACCTGCCCGCCATGCGCCGCGTGCTGCACATCGACGGCTCGGGTCCCAAGGCGCTCGACCAACTCGCCGAGGCCGGCGCGTCGGTCGAGCCCGCCGAACTCACCGCCCGCCAGGAGGCGCTGCGCGCCGACGACCCGGCGACGCTGATCTACACCTCGGGCACCACCGGACGACCCAAAGGCTGCCAGCTCACCCATTCCAACCTGCTGTACGAGACCCGCGGAGCCAAGGAGTGCCTGCCCACCCTGCTGGACGAGGGGCAGCGGCTGCTGATCTTCCTGCCGCTGGCGCACGTGCTGGCGCGCTCGCTGACGCTCTCGGCGTTCGCCAACAAGGTGACGGTCGGGTTCACCAGCGACATCAAGAACCTGCTGCCGATGTTCGCCGTGTTCAAGCCGACGGTGGTGGTGTCGGTGCCGCGGGTGTTCGAGAAGGTCTACAACACCGCGGAGCAGAACGCGGTCAACGACGGCAAGGGCCGGATCTTCGCCGCCGCCGTGCAGACCGCGGTCGACTGGAGCCAGGCGCAGGACCGCGGGCGGCGCGGGCTGGCGCTGCGCGCCAGGCATGCGTTGTTCGACCGGCTGGTCTACCACAAGCTGCGCGCCGCACTGGGCGGTGAATGCCACGCGTCCGTCTCGGGTGGCGCGCCGCTGGGCGCGCGGCTGGGCCACTTCTACCGTGGGGTGGGCCTGACCATCCACGAGGGCTACGGCCTGACGGAGACCAGCTCGGCCATCACGGTCAACCAGGTCGGCAACGTCAGGATCGGCACGGTCGGAACGCTGCTGCCGGGCAACAGCATGCGCATCGCCGAGGACGGCGAGCTGCTGGTCCGGGGCGGCGTGGTGTTCAGCGGCTACTGGCGCAACGAGCAGGCCACCAACGACGCGTTCACCGACGGCTGGTTCAAGACCGGCGATCTCGGCGCGCTCGACGAGGACGGCTTCCTCAGGATCACCGGCCGCAAGAAGGAGATCATCGTCACCGCCGGCGGTAAGAACGTCGCCCCGGCCGTCCTCGAGGACCAGCTGCGGGCGCACGCGCTGATCAGCCAGGCCATGGTGGTGGGCGACGCCAAGCCGTTCATCGGGGCGCTGATCACCATCGACCCCGAGGCGTTCGACGCCTGGAAGGAGCGCAACCACAAGGCGGCCGGCGCATCGGTGGCCGATCTGGCCAGCGACCCGGATTTGGTCGCCGAGGTGGACGCGGCGGTCAAGCACGCCAACCAGGCGGTGTCGCACGCCGAGTCCATCCGCAAGTTCCGCATCCTCCCGGTCGACTTCACCGAGGACACCGGCGAGCTGACACCGACGATGAAGGTCAAGCGCAACGTGGTCGCCGAGAAGTTCGCGTCCGACATCGACTGGATCTACGAGAAGGACTAGCGGCCCGCCGGGCGCCGCCCGCTTGCGAGCGTCGAGCGTCACGCCAGCGCGACGCGGGACGTCGAGCGTCACGCCAGCGTGCCGCTCGACGCCGTCAGCCGCGCAGAAGATCGGCCAGCCGCGCCGCGAGCGTGTCCCACCGCCAACGGGCCGTCACCCACGCGCGCCCGGCCGCGCCCATGGCGGCGGCCCGGTCACGGTCGCTGAGCAACTCGATGACGGCGTCGGCGACGGCGGTCAGCGAGCGCCCGTCCACGACCAGCCCGGTCTTGTTGTGCTGCACGGCTTCCGGAGCACCACCGGAGTCGCCCGCGATCACCGGCTTACCGGCGGCGGAGGCCTCGAGGAAGACGATGCCCAGGCCCTCGACGTCCATGCCGGCGCCGCGGGTGCGGCACGGCATCGCGAAGACGTCGGCCAGCGCGTGGTGCGCGGGCAGCTCGGCGGCCGGTACGCCGCCGGTGAACGTCACATGCTCGGCGACCCCGCAGTCGCGGGCGAGCTTGCGCAGCGATTCCAGGTAGGGACCGCCGCCGACGATGACCAGGGCGGCGCCGTCGACGCGTTGCCGGATCGACGGCAGCGCCTTGATCAGCATGTCCTGGCCCTTGCGCGGGACCAGTCGGGACACGCACACGACCGTGGGCCGCTCCCCGAGCCGATACCGGTCGCGCAGCGCCGCGCCGGCAGCCGGGTCGGGCCGGAACCGGTCGGTGTTGACCCCGGGCGGCAGGTATTCCAGCGAGGCGTTGGGCCCGAAGGCCGGCGCGAATCGGGCGCGGGTGTAACGGCTGACGAAGGTGACGACGTCGGTGGTGTCGCCGATGCGGCGCAGCACCGACCGCGCGACCGGGAGCATCGACCAGCCCACTTCGTGACCATGCGTGCTGGCCACCACCCGGGTCGCCCCGGCCTGCCGGGCGCGCTGTGCCAGCAGCGCCAGCGGCGCCGCCGCACCGAACCAGACGGTGTCGATGCCGTTGTCGGCGATCAGGCGGCGCATGCGGGCGTCAACCGCGGGGCCGGGCAGCATCAACGTGCCGGGATGGCGGACCACCCGGTAACCCGCCGCCTCGGCCGCATCGTCGAAGGCGTCGGCGCCCTTCCATTGCGGCGCGTACACCGTCATCGAATGCAGCCCGGCGGCGACCAGGTGGCCGACGAAGTCACTCAAGTAGGACTGGATGCCGCCCGGCCGGGGTGGAAAGTCGTTGGTTACCAGCAGGACCCGACTCACTGCGTCAGGCTAGCCTGGCGAGGCGCACGGTCCGTGCGGGGCATCGGTCAGCCGGCGTGGGTCAGCCAGTCGTGCCAGCGCGCGAGCAGGCCGGGCGGGTCGGTGGCCAGCACGTCGTGGGCGGCGGCGGGGACGTCGGTGTGCCCGACACC
>NZ_LZJZ01000065.1 GCF_001667585.1 Mycobacterium sp. E2733 | reverse complement strand
CCGGGCGCGGTCCCGGCCGGGCTGGTCAGCCCTGGGTTGGAAAGCGCCGGGTTGAGCCCCGCGCCCGGGGTCGCCACTCCGGCGCCCGGGGTGGTCGGCAGCGCGCCCGGCGCGGTGAGTCCCGGCGTCGTGGGCGCCAGGCCCGGGCTCGCCAGCCCCGGGCTGGTCAAACCGGGGCTGGTCAATCCGGGGCTGGTCAAACCGGGGCTGGTCAAACCGGGGCTGGTCAATCCGGGGCTGGTGAGTCCCGGCGTCCCGAGGCCTGGAGTGCCCAGGCCCGGGCTGGCCAGGCCTGGAGTGCTGGCCGCACCCCCGCTGAGCGCCGGCACCGGGGGCAGGTTGATCCCGAATTGCGACAGCCCCTGCGACAGCGCTCCCATCAGCTCGCCGGGCAGGTCGGTCATCACGGCAGCCTGCTTGAAGTCGTGGTGCTCGGGCTGCTTGCTCCCGGCCGTCGATTCGTAGACAAGGAAGTATGCGCAAGGACTCGCCACTGCCAGGGCGGCGACCGCGCTCATGGCTGTCGAAAGCTTGCGTCGGCGTCGGTTCGGCACGGAAGTCTCCTCAATCTGGACAACTCAATCTTCAACTGTGTTGTTCGGCGCGGCCTGCCGTCCAAGCTGGCGAGAACCACACAGAGTCGATGGTACGAGTGAGATTGCTGTGACTAGAGTGGTGATATTGAATCGTGAGGTAATTGCGACCCCGACCGTGATCGCCGAACTGAGAAGCCCTGTGGTCGCCGGATTTGGCCGAAGGCGGACTCCCTGGCCTCGCCAAATGGGTTAGGCCCACGCGGTCGGATACCCTAAGCAACCGATGACCGCTCGTTTCGACCTCCTCGTCGTCGGCTCTGGATTCTTCGGCCTGACCATTGCCGAGCGCGTCGCTACCCAACTCGGGAAGCGCGTGCTCGTTGTGGAACGCCGCCCGCATATCGGTGGCAACGCCTATTCCGAAGCCGAGCCGCAGACGGGCATCGAGGTCCACAAATACGGCGCCCACCTGTTCCACACCTCTAATAAGAGGGTCTGGGACTACGTGCGGCAGTTCACCGAGTTCACCGACTACCGGCACCGGGTGTTCGCGATGCACAACGGGCAGGCCTACCAGTTCCCGATGGGCCTGGGCCTGGTGTCGCAGTTCTTCGGCAGGTACTTCACCCCGGACGAAGCGCGCCGGTTGATCGCCGAGCAGGCCGCCGAGATCAAGACCGAGGACGCGCAAAACCTCGAGGAGAAGGCGATCTCGCTGATCGGCCGACCGCTTTACGAGGCGTTCGTCAAGGGCTACACCGCCAAACAGTGGCAGACCGATCCCAAGGAGCTGCCGGCCGCCAACATCACCCGGCTGCCGGTGCGCTACACCTTCGACAACCGGTACTTCAGCGACACCTACGAGGGCCTACCGGTCGACGGCTACACGGCGTGGCTGCAGAACATGGCCGCCGACGACCGCATCGAGGTGAGGCTGAACACCGACTGGTTCGACGTTCGCGACCAGCTGCGCGCCGAAAGCCCGGATGCACCCGTCGTGTACACCGGCCCGCTGGATCGCTACTTCGACTACGCCGAAGGCCGGCTCGGTTGGCGCACACTGGACTTCGAGGTGGAAGTGTTGCCGATCGGGGACTTCCAGGGAACGCCGGTGATGAACTACAACGATCCCGACGTGCCCTTCACCCGCATCCACGAGTTCCGGCACTTTCACACCGAGCGTGACTACCCGACCGACAAGACGGTGATCATGCGGGAGTTCTCGCGGTTCGCCGAAGACGACGACGAGCCCTACTATCCGATCAACACCGAGGCCGACCGCACCCTGCTCGCCGCGTACCGAACGCGGGCGAAGGCCGAAACCGCCTCCGCCAAGGTGCTTTTCGGTGGCCGGTTGGGCACCTACCAATACCTGGACATGCACATGGCGATCGCCAGTGCACTGAACATGTACGACAACACCGTCGCGCCGCACCTGCGCGACGGCAAAGCTCTAGTGGAGGAAGGCGCGGTGGGATGCGCGCCGGCGACGCAGAGTCAAGCGAGGGGGAGGAGCGGCGCTAAATGACTGCTGTAAGCCTGCTTTCCAGAATCATCCTGCCGCGTCCGGGTGAGCCCCTGGACGTGCGCAAGCTGTACCTGGAGGAATCGACCACCAATGCTCGGCGGGCGCACGCGACGAGCCGCACCTCGCTGGAGATCGGCAAAGAGTCCGAGGTGTCCTTCGCCACCTACTTCAATGCGTTCCCCGCGAGCTACTGGCGCCGCTGGTCGATCTGCGCGTCGGTGGTGCTGCGGGTCGAGCTGACCGGAACCGGACGCGTCGACGTCTACCGGACGAAGGCCACCGGGGTGCGGATCTCCGTCGACGGCCGCCAATTCGTCGGCACCGACGACCAGCCGGCCATCGTCGAGATCGAGGTGCCGCTCAAGCCGTTCGAGGACGGCGGCTGGATCTGGTTCGACATCACCACCGACACCCCGGTCAACTTGGTGAGCGGTGGCTGGTACGCGACCGAACCGGCCCCGGGCACGGCCAACATCGCCATCGGCATCCCCACCTTCAATCGGCCGGCCGACTGCGTCAACGCGCTGGCCGATCTGACCGCGGATCCCTTGGTGGACGAAGTAATCGGGGCGGTGATCGTCCCGGACCAGGGCGTCCGCAAGGTGCGCGATCACCCGGACTTCGCGGCGGCCGCCGCCGGCCTGGGCAACCGCCTGTCCATCCACGACCAGCCCAATCTGGGCGGTTCCGGCGGCTACAGCCGGGTGATGTACGAGGCACTGAAAAACACGGACTGCCAACAGATTTTGTTCATGGACGACGACATCCGCATCGAGCCGGACTCGATCTTGCGCGTGCTGGCGTTGCACCGCTTCGCCAAGACGCCGATGCTCATCGGCGGCCAGATGCTCAACCTGCAGGAGCCGTCGCACCTGCACATCATGGGCGAGGTCGTCAACCAGTCGAACTTCATGTGGACCGCCGCGCCGCACGCGGAGTACGACCACGACTTCGCCGAATTCCCGTTGAACGACAAGAACGCTCGGAGCGCGCTGCTGCACCGGCGGATCGACGTCGACTTCAACGGCTGGTGGACGTGCATGATCCCGCGGCAGGTCGCCGAGGAGCTTGGCCAGCCGCTGCCGCTGTTCATCAAGTGGGACGACGCCGAATACGGTCTGCGCGCCGGCGAGCACGGGTATCCGACCGTCACGCTGCCCGGCGCCGCGATCTGGCACATGGCCTGGAGCGACAAGGACGACGCCATCGACTGGCAGGCCTACTTCCATCTGCGCAACCGGCTGGTGGTCGCCGCGATGCACTGGGACGGTGACGTCACCGGGCTGGTTCGCAGTCACCTGAAGGCAACGCTCAAACACCTTGCCTGCCTTGAGTATTCGACCGTGGCGATCCAAAACAGGGCCATCGACGACTTCCTGGCCGGCCCCGAGCACATCTTCTCGATCCTGGAATCCGCTCTGCCCGAGGTGCATCGGCTGCGCAAGGAATACCCCGACGCGGTGGTGCTGCCGGCCGCGAGCGAACTGCCGCCGCCGGCGAACAAGACCAGGGCGATGAAGCCGCCGGTGAACCCGCTGTCGATCGGTTATCGGCTGGCCCGCGGCATCGCGCACAACGCGACCAAGGCCGACCCCGAGGCGCACCGGCGCCCGGAGTTCAACGTGCCGACCCAGGACGCGCGCTGGTTCCGGTTGTGCACCGTCGACGGCGTCACCGTGACGACGGCCGACGGGTGCGGCGTGGTCTACCGGCAACGGGACCGTCGCAAGATGTTCCAGCTGCTGTTCGCCTCGCTGCGGCGGCAGCGCCGGCTGGCGAGCCGGTTCGACGAGATGCGCAAGACGTACCGGGATGCGTTGCCGGTGCTCTCCAGCAAGCAGAAGTGGGAGACGGCGTTGCTACCCCCGCACGCCGAGCGAGAGCATGCCTGAATCGCCACCCCCTACTGGTGAGGTGGCCGCGCTGGTGGTCGTGCAGTCGGCCTTGGCCGACGGGCCCGGCGTGCTGACCGCGGCGCGCGGGCTGTCGCATTTCGGCGAGCACAGTATCGGCTGGCTGGCCGTGGCGGCGGTGGGGGCGCTGCTGATGCCGAAGCGGCGCCGGGAGTGGCTGGTGGCCGGGGCCGGCGCGTTCGTCGCGCACGCCGCCGCCGTCTTGGTCAAGCGGGTGGTGCGGCGCGAGCGGCCGCACGATCCGGCCGTCGCGGTGAACGTCGGCACGCCCAGCCGGCTGAGTTTCCCGTCAGCGCATGCCACCTCGACGACGGCGGCGGCCATCCTGATGGGCAGGATCACCGGTCTGCCGCTGCCCGCCGTCCTGGTTCCGCCGATGGCGTTGTCGCGGATGCTGCTGGGCGTGCACTATCCCAGCGACGTGGCCTGCGGCATCGCCCTCGGCGCCATCGTCGCCCGAATCGCCGTCCGGCTCGAGGGCCGGGCGCGGAAGGTCTGGCCGAATGAGTGAGGACGTGGTGACCGGTCCCTCGGGCAACGTGGTGATCGGGGTGGTCAAGGCGATCCGCCCGCGGCAGTGGGTAAAGAACGTCCTGGTGCTGGCCGCGCCGCTGGCCGCGCTGGGTGGCCCGGTGCGCTACCACCTGCACGACGTGCTGGACAAGGCCTACCCGGCCCTGGGCGCGTTCGTGGCCTTCTGCCTTGCCGCGTCGTCGATCTACCTGATCAACGACGCGCGCGACGTCGAGGCCGACCGCGAGCACCCCACCAAGCGCTTCCGCCCGATCGCCGCGGGTGTGGTGCCGGAGTGGCTGGCGTATGCCATCGCCGTGGTGCTGGGGATCGCATCGCTGGTCATCGGGTGGTGGATCACGCCCAATCTGGCGCTGGTGATGGCCGTCTACCTGGCCATGCAACTCAGCTACTGCTATGGCCTCAAACACCAAGCGGTGATGGACATCTGCATCGTGTCGTCGGCCTATCTGTTGCGGGCGATCGCCGGGGGCGCGGCCACCGACATCCGGCTGACCCAATGGTTCTTGCTGGTGATGGCGTTCGGGTCGCTGTTCATGGTGGCCGGCAAGCGGTATGCCGAGCTGCAACTGGCCGAGCGCACCGGGGCCAAGATCCGCAAGGCGCTGGAGAACTACACCAGCACCTATCTGCGGTTCGTCTGGACGTTGTCGGCCACGGCGCTGGTGGTCTGCTACGGGCTGTGGGCGTTCGACCGGGAACACGGGGCGGCGGGCTGGTTCGTGGTGTCCATGGTCCCGTTCACCATCGCCATCCTGCGCTACGCGGTGGACGTGGACGGCGGGTTGGCCGGCGAGCCCGAGGACATCGCGCTGCGCGACCGGGTGCTGCAGCTGCTGGCCGTGACGTGGATCGCGACAGTTGGAGCCGCCGTTGCCTTCGGCTAGCTCCGAACTGCAGGCCCTCAAAGCGCGCATGACGCGCAGCCGGCCGGTCATCAGGCGATTGGGCTGGCCGGTATTCCCCTACACCGCCATGGTCCGGTTCAGCCTGTGGATCAGCGTGGCCGTGGTCGCCGCCCTGTTCGCCTGGGGCGCCTGGCAGCGGCGCTGGATCGCCGACGACGGGCTGATCGTGTTGCGCACGGTGCGCAACCTGCTGGCCGGCAACGGCCCGGTCTTCAACCAGGGTGAGCGGGTGGAGGCCAACACCTCCACGGCCTGGACCTACCTGATGTACGTCGGCAGCTGGGTGGGCGGGCCGATGCGCATGGAATACGTGGCGCTGGCGCTGGCCCTGACTCTTTCGGTGGTGGGCGTGGCGCTGCTCATGCTGGGGGCCGCCCGGTTGTACGCGCCCAGCCTGCGCGGCCGCAGGGCCGTCATGCTGCCCGCCGGGGCGTTGGTCTACGTCGCGCTGCCGCCCGCGCGTGACTTCGCCACCTCGGGGCTGGAGAGCGGACTGACGCTGGCCTACCTCGGGTTGCTGTGGTGGATGATGGTCTGCTGGGGCCAGCCGGTGCGGAACCGCCCGGATCGCACGCTCTTCGTCGGTGCGCTGGCGTTCGTGGCCGGTTTCAGCGTCTTGGTCCGGCCCGATCTGGCCCTGATGGGCGGGCTGGCGCTGATCATGATGCTGATCGCGGCGCGGACATGGCGGCGCCGGGTGCTGGTCGTGGTGGCCGGTGGGTTGCTGCCGGTGGGCTACGAGATCTTCCGGATGGGCTACTACGGACTGCTGGTGCCCGGCACCGCCCTGGCCAAGGATGCGGCCGGCGACAAGTGGTCCCAAGGCATGATCTACCTCTCGAACTTCGACGCGCCCTATGCGGTCTGGGTGCCGGTGGTGCTCCTTGTTCCGCTGGGGGTCCTGCTGCTCGCGGCCCGTCGCCGGCCGTCATTTCTGCGTCCCGCGCTGTCACCCAACTACGGTCGGCTGGCCCGGGCGGTCCAAAGCCCCCCGGCCGTCGTGGCCTTCGTTCTGGTGAGCGGCCTGCTGCAGGCGCTCTACTGGATCCGCCAGGGCGGCGACTTCATGCACGGTCGGGTGCTGCTGGCGCCGCTTTTTTGCCTGCTCGCCCCGGTGGCCGTCATTCCGGTGGCCGTACCGGACGGCCAGGACTACTCGCGGGAGACGGGCTACTGGGTGGCCGGCGCCGCCGGCGCGCTGTGGCTGGGTGTGGCGGGTTGGTCACTGTGGGCGGCGAATTCACCGGGGATGGGTGACGACGCCACCCACGTCACCTACTCCGGCATTGTCGACGAGCGGCGCTTCTACGCCCAGGCCACCGGGCATGCCCACCCGCTCACCGCCGCCGACTACCTGGGTTATCCGCGGATGGCGGCCATCCTGACGGCGCTCGACAACACCCCGGACGGCGCGCTGCTGCTGCCGTCGGGCAACTACATCCAATGGGACCTGGTGCCGCAGGCGCAGCCGGGCCCCGGCAATTCACCCCAAAAGCCGCAGCACACAGTCTTTTTCACCAACCTCGGCATGGTGGGCATGAACGTCGGGCTCGATGTCAGGGTGATCGACCAGATCGGATTGGCGAATCCCCTTGCGCAACACACGGAACGGTTGAAGCACGGCCGCATCGGGCACGACAAGAACCTGTTCCCGGATTGGGCCATCGCCGACGGCCCGTGGGTGAAGGTGTATCCCGGCATTCCGGGTTATCTGGACCAGCAGTGGGTCGCCGAGGCGGTGGCCGCCCTCAAATGCCCCGAGACCCAGGCGGTGCTCAGCTCGGTGCGTGCACCGATGACCCCACACCGGTTCCTGTCGAACCTGCTGCATTCCTATGAATTCACCAAATATCGGATCGACCGGGTTCCGCGCTACGAGCTGGCCAGATGCGGACTGCCAGTGCCCGAAGAGGTCCCGCCGCCGCCTCGCGAGTAAGCCCCGCGCAGAAGAATTTTCGGCCCATCTCGAGACGATGCCGACGTGCGCCCGTGAAAGATTGCCAGCAACATCACATTTGGGCCTTCACCAGCTGGCACTGGCGCTCAAGCACATGCGAAAACGCCGCCAACGACGTCGGCGTTTCGCGCGGAAACCATCGGGTAACGACCGCCGAACGACGCTTTGCGGGGCGGCCTCGATGCGACTCGACGGCGGAAGGTGTGGTTGACTACACGGGCACTGCTGCGCGGAGATCGCATGCAGTACGACCCAAATCATGGACGCGTCCGGATGATGGGCGCGCCGAAAGGATGAGGAAGCAAGGATGACGCTTGTCGACAGGTTTCGCGGCGCCGTGGCAGGTATGCCGCGCCGGCTCGTGGTGGCGGCTGCTGGTGCGGCCCTCCTCTCGGGCCTGATTGGCGCCGTGGGGGGCTCGGCGACCGCCGGCGCGTTCTCGCGCCCCGGTCTGCCGGTGGAGTACCTGCAGGTCCCTTCCGCGGGGATGGGCCGCGATATCAAGGTTCAGTTCCAAAGCGGTGGGGCCAACGCGCCCGCGCTCTACCTGCTCGACGGTATGCGCGCCCAGGACGACTTCAACGGCTGGGACATCAACACCCCGGCGTTCGAGTGGTACAACCAGTCGGGCATTGCCGTGGTCATGCCGGTGGGCGGCCAGTCCAGCTTCTACTCCGACTGGTACAAGCCCGCCTGTGGTAAGGCCGGCTGCACCACCTACAAGTGGGAGACCTTCCTGACCAGCGAGCTGCCGGCGTACCTGGCGGCGCAAAAGCAGGTCAAGTCGACCAACAACGCCGCCGTCGGTCTGTCGATGGCCGGATCGTCGGCCCTGATCCTCGCCGCATACCACCCGAACCAGTTCGTTTATGCCGGCTCGCTGTCGGCCCTGCTGGACCCGTCGCAGGGCATGGGGCCGTCGCTGATCGGCCTGGCCATGGGTGACGCCGGTGGCTATAAGAAAGACGACATGTGGGGCCCGTCGAGCGACCCGGCGTGGGCCCGCAACGACCCGTCGCTGCAGGTGGGCAAGCTGGTCGCCAACAACACCCGCATCTGGGTGTACTGCGGTAACGGCAAGCCGTCCGACCTCGGTGGCGACAACCTGCCCGCCAAGTTCCTGGAGGGCTTCGTGCGGACCAGCAACCTGAAGTTCCAGGACGCGTACAAAGCCGCGGGCGGCAACAACGCCGTGTGGAACTTCGACGCCAACGGCACGCACGACTGGCCGTACTGGGGCGCGCAGCTGCAGGCCATGAAGCCTGACCTGCAGGCGACGCTGGGCGCCACCCCGGGCGCGGGGCCGGCCACGGCTGCCGCGACCGCTGCCGGGAACGGTCAGACCGGCCAGGGCACCTAAGCCCAAGAACGACGCGACTGGCGGCGGAAACCCCGAGGGGT
>NZ_LZJZ01000064.1 GCF_001667585.1 Mycobacterium sp. E2733 | reverse complement strand
AGCGGCTACCACGGCCTGAGGAGGGACATGGCGACGGAACCGGTCCCCGCCGATCTGGACTCGGCCGAGGAGTTCGATCGCCGGGACCAGATTCTGGAGGCGGCGAACGAATGCTTCACACAGCTCGGGATCCAGCGCACGAGCGTTCAGGACGTGGCGCGGATGGCGAACGTTTCCCGGGGCACGGTGTACCGCTACTTCGAGGACCGCAATGTGCTCATCGACGCCGCCATCGAGTTCGGGGCGCAGCGGTTCTATCGTGACGTGGCGACCGCAATGGCTAAGAAAAGTACGCTGGCCGAGCAGGTTGGCGCGATGGCCGAAACACACGCGAGGATCTTGCTCGACCACCGAACTCGCAACCGTTTGATGGCCGATGACGCTGAGCTGATGCGGCACATGATCTCTGACGGGGATACGGCGGTCCGGCGGACGACCAAATTTCTCGAACCCTACGTACGTGACGCGCGTGACCGCGGAGAGGTTGGTGCCGGGGTCGACGTGACGGCCGCCAGCGAATGGCTCGCCCGCATCATCTGGTCGTTCTCTACCGTCAACGAGGCACAGACATTCGACATGTCCAAGCCTGACACCGTCCGACGCTACGTGGAGAAATTCGCCGTCAACGGCCTGCGTTGACAGGAGCCGGTA
>NZ_LZJZ01000063.1 GCF_001667585.1 Mycobacterium sp. E2733 | reverse complement strand
GGGTGGTGGAAGGTGTTGGTGCGGGGTTGTCCGCGGTCCTGGTGGGGCGGTGGGATCCATTCGATGTCGCCGTTGGCGCGTCGTCGGGTGGTCCAGCCGTTGTCGAGGAGGCGGTGGTGGGGTCCGCAGGCCAGGGTGAGTTGATCGATGTCGGTGCGGTGGGTGCTGGCCCAATCTTCGACGTGGTGGACTTCGCAGTAGTAGCCGGCCACGTCGCAGCCCGGGGCCGAGCAGCCGCGGTCCTTGGCGTACAACACGATTCGCTGGCCGGGTGAGGCCAGCCGCTTGCTGTGATACAGCGCCACCGCGGTGCCCTTGTCGAAGACGGCCAGATAGTGGTGGGCGTGGCGAGCTAGGCGGATCACGTCGGACATCGGCAGCACGCTGCCCCCGCCGGTCAGGCCCGTGCCGGCGGCGGCTTCGAGGTCGTTGAGCGTGGTGGTCACGACGATGGTCGCCGGCATCCCGTTGTGCTGACCCAGTTCGCCGCTGGCCAGCATTGCGCGCAGTGCGGCGTTGAGCCCGTCGTGGTTGCGCTGCGCGGGGCTGCGGGTGTCGCGCTGCACCGCCTGCTCGCTCGGGGTGTCATCGACCACCGGCGCCTCGTCGTCGGGGTTGCACATCCCGGGCGCGGCCAGCTTGGCCAACACCGCTTCCCAGGTGGCGCGGGCTTCGGGGGTGAGCCACCCACTCAGCTTGGACATGCCGTCGCAGTCTTGGCTCCCCAAG
>NZ_LZJZ01000062.1 GCF_001667585.1 Mycobacterium sp. E2733 | reverse complement strand
CACCTTCAGGGCCACCACCCGATCCATGGTGGTGTCATAGGCCCGCCACACCTCACCCATCCCGCCGCGACCCAACAGCTCGATCAGCCGGTAGTGCCCGAACGGCGTGCCCTGTGCCACCGGTCCCGCCGGTGTCTGCCCAGGTTTCATCCGCTCGCCCCTATTCGACGAAATTCGCCGCAACCGGTGCGCTGATCACCGCAACGATCAACGCCAGCTGGACTTCTCATTCTCGTGCCGCGTCGAGGCTGTGCGTAGGGCCACTTGTCCCCGGCTGCCAGAAGCATTGGTCCCAAAACCCGGGACGGCCCGCGCCACAAACCGAGCCACGATGGCACAGCGCCGCCCGCCCGTAGCGATTCCCGGGTTACCCGATCGAACTCACAGCTCACCACAAGCGGGTTCGCCCGGTCCGCCGTTCTCACGATGCGAGCCCCCCGTCATGTCGCAGTGTGGTGGCGATCCTGGCACGCTGCGTGATGCGCCTCAACGCGCAGAGCTAGAGCCGTCGGCACCGAGAACACGCCGAACAACGGTTGGGCGGTGAGTTTTTGGAAGAAGCCTTGCGCCGGGTGTCAGCCATCGGCAGCAATGGGCAGTCCCGGGCAGGCTTCGATGTAGTCGATGTCGGGTGACACCCAGTCCCGCCACTGCCGGTGGCTCATGTTTGTGGTGAGCTTGGCGCACAATGCGGCCGCGGCATCGGGGTACGCGAGCCACAGGCGCAGGTTCTTGTCGTCGCTGCCGGACACGAGGAAATTCCCGTCGGGACTGAACGCCACACTGCGTACTTCGGCCCTGTGGCCGGTCAGCGGCTGGTCGAGAGGTTGGCCGGTGCCCGCGTCCCACAGCCGCACCGTCGTGTCGTCTTGACTGCCGGAGGCGATGCGCTTGCCGTCGGGGCTGAACGCAACGCTCAGCAGCGCCCCGCTGTCGTGGAGGGTTACCGGTTGCCCGACGGGTTGGCCAGTGGCCGCGTCCCACACCCGCACGGTGCCGTTCGAATTCCCGGAGGTGATGCGCTTGCCGTCGGGGCTGAACGCCACCCTCACCACCCCGCCCTCATAGAGGGTCATCGGTTGGCCGACGGGTTGGCCGGTGGCCGCGTCCCACACCCGCACAGCGCCGGAATATCCGACGGCAAGCTCGGAACCGCCAGAGGCGATGCGCTTGCCGTCGGGACTGAACACCACACTGTTTACCTCGCCCGTGTGGCCGGTCATCGGCTGACCGACGGGTCGGCCGGTGGCCGCGTCCCACACCCGCACGGTGCGGTCCATACTGGCGGAGGCGATGCGCTTGCCGTCGGGGCTGAACGCCACGCTCAGCACGGTCCCCGCGTGCCCTGTCATTGGCTGGCCGACTGGTTGTCCGGTGTCGGCATCCCACAACCGCACCGTGCCGCCTTTGTAGTCGCCGCCGCCGGAGGCGATGCGCTTGCCGTCGGGGCTCAACGCCACGCTCCACACCCCGTCATGAGTCATCGGCTGGCCGATCGGTTGGCCGGTGTCGGCATCCCATAGCCGCACATCCCCACCGCCCGAGGCGATGCGCTTGCCGTCGGCGCTGAACGCCACGCTTTCGACCGAGCCCGTGTGGCCGGTCATCGGCCGGCCGACAGGTGGGCCGGTATCCGTACTCCACACTCGCACGGTGGCGTCTAAGCTGCCGGAGGCGATGCGCTTGCCGTCGGGGCTGAATGCCACGCTGAGAACCTGGCCCGTGTGGCCGGTCAGCGGCGCGCCGACGGGCTGACCGGTGGCCGCGTCCCACAGCCGCACGGTGGTGTCCCAACTGGCAGAGGCGATCCGTGTGCCGTCGGGGCTGAACGCCACGCTATTCACCCAGTCGGTGTGGCCAGTTATCGGCTGGCCGACGGGGTGGCCGGTGGCCGCGTCCCACACCCGCACGGTGGTGTCTTCACTTCCGGAGGCGATCCGTGTGCCGTCAGGGCTGAACGCCACGCTTTCCACCGAGTCCGTGTGGCCGGTCATCGGCTGGCCGACGGGGTGGCCGGTGGCCGCGTCCCACACCCGCACCGTCTTGTCGGCGCTACCGGAGACGATGCGTGTGCCGTCGGGGCTGAACGCCACACTGTCCACTACCTTCGTGTGGCCGGTCATCGGCTGGCCGATGGGTCGGCCGGTGGCCGCGTCCCACACCCGTACGGTGTCGCCGTCGCTGGCGGAGGCGATGCGCTCGCTGTCGGGGCTGAACGCGACGCTGCCTACAAGGCTCTCTTGGCCGATCATCGGCTGGCCGACGGGCTGACCCGTGGCCGCGTCCCACACCCGTACGGTGTCGTCGTTACTGGCGGAGGCGATGCGCTTGCCGTCGGGGCTGAACGCCACGCTGAGAACCTGGCCCGTGTGGCCGGTCAGTGGCTGGCCAACCGGTTGACCGGTCCCGGCGTCCCACAGCCGCACCGTGGTGTCGCCGACACTGGCGGAGGCGATGCGCTTGCCGTCGGGGCTGAACGCCACGGAATTCACCCCGGTTAGGTCAAACGGACGCGGCGGACTCGGACGAGGTGTCTGGATGACCTTGAGTGTGTTCATCCTCTCTTCCAATGCCTTGCGCAATGGACCGTCATCGGGCGTTTGAGCAAGTCGCCGGGCCACAACCAGTTGTTGGAAGGCGCGCACATCACCTTCGAAACGGGTATGAGCCAGCATCGACTGGGCCTCGGCGACCAGCCGAAGGCTTGTCGCCTCGCGGAATATCCGGCCCGTCTCACGCTTGGCTTGCCGGACCTGTACGAAGCCGACTACCGCGGCGATCACCGCAATCACAGCGATCACCGCCAGCACCGTTAGCAGTATCCGTGAGCGTTTACCCAGCGCGGCCGCCTGTTCCTCCTCGCCAGGGGCTTCGGATTCGTCAGACGGGATCACCCGGTCAGTATTTCAGCCGGACAAGCACTTCCGTACCTGATTCGCCGGCCCGCGTGCGGACCGGCGGCGGCTCCGCGCAGAGTTGTTACGTCTCCCACACGATCCGGGATGGCGAGAGTCCGTAGTGCCCAGTTCCCATGGGGCACGGCCAGCGTGGCGGCGTGAGCTTCTGCACCGGCACCGCGCGGAACGCCCGGTGCGCGTAGGCCAGCGACTCGCGATCAGCGCGGAGGGTATTAGGCCCGATCGACGGGTCCGCTTCGCGCATCGTCAGCCGATGGTCGGCGACCTCATCGAACGTGCTCGTGGACTTCGGTGCCCACGTCGCGGTGCTCCACTGCTGGCGCTGCTCAGTCACCCCAGTCCTGGCGGCCGTGATCTGTTGTGTCCCAGTCGAGTTCGTAGCGCTGAGGGTGGTGGCAGAGCGTGATCGTGACCGAGCGGTCGGCACTGGGGTCGACATCGACGTGTAATACCTCACCCGCATGTCGCGGGGAATATCCCGTCTGGTCTCGCTCACAGTTACGACTAATCGACGAGGGGCTAGCAAGGGCGAATTCGACGCTACCGCAACAGAATAGGGACGCTGTGCGCGAATCCGAGCGCCAGCATAACTCGAATGATTGTGGCTCATGAGGCCGCGGCCATTAGGGCACTCTGGGCACAGAGATGCTAATGCCGGGCATCAGCAACCATCAGCCGGCGAGACGCGTCGCCGGATACTGCTAATGGTTGCGGAACCAGCAAGACACCGGTGTACGGGCATTTAGCATTGATGAGCATCAGAGATTGCTGGGTCTGGCACGGGCAGGGCAACGAGCCGCGCATTCGCCATCCTGGGCGGTCCGCTGACCGTGGCGTTCGTTTCCGGGCACTCCATGGAAGGGACACCACCATGACCACCCGAACCATCGCCAAGTACTGCGCCGGACTGATGGCCGCATCAGCGCTGCTCTGGCCGGCCACAGCAGCCGCCGAGTACTACGACACCCAAGCCCACAACATGGTCTGCGCGGTCGCACCCGACCCCACCTTGGCCGGCGATGAGGTTGCCTGCCAAGGACAGTTCACGCAAGCAGAGCCGGCTGGTAGCGGATTCCCTGTGACCACCGGGGACGGCACATTCCACTGGGAACAATTCAACCTTAACGTCGGGGAACCCATAACCGCCCTGGTCGACGGGCAGACCTACCACCACGGGAATTGGACGATCTACCCCGATGAGACCGGCATCCGGTTCGTCAATGACCGCACCGGCCACGGCATGTTCGTGAGCATCAAGAATGTGTATTCGTTCTGAGCGCAGGGGAAGTGCATGGGCTGCCGATCGCATCGAGGTGTCATGCGTCTATTCGTAATTGTCATCGGCAGTCGGCGTAGGAATACAGTCGGCGTAGGCATATTTGCCAGCTGCGGTGAGTCGTCGGCGAGGGATACTGGACGGTGATCCCGTCCGACGATGCAGAACACGAACCCGATGCCGCCAGCGTGCAAGACAAATGCGCGCCCGAGCGGCAGGTGGGCAAACTTTGTCTCATCGACGTGGGAACCGACTTCGGTGACTTCTGGCCCCGCGCTTTCGCCTTCGCAACGGAGGGCATCAGCGCGGAAGCACAAGCGAACCGGGCCCGGCTACGCGCCGCCATGACCGCTGGCAGGTTTACGGCGTACTCCGGTGAGTGGTGGCATTTCGACGGCCCCGGCGCCTTCGTCGAACGCCCCATACTCGACGTCCCGGTCAACTGAGCCCGAATTCGCATCCCAGATCGGGCCGAGCCCCCAGCCCTCGATCTTGATGGTCACCCAGCTGTGTGCGCCCGATCTGGCAAAGCAAAGCTGTCCCACACGGATGTTGGCCAGCGGCCTACCGGTCGGGCCATGCGAGACGGCGGTTGGCCAGTTACCCGTTCGGCTAACGGCGCAGGGTCGCGTAAATGGTGAAGTTGCGCTGTCGTTTTGCCGAGTAGTACGTGGAGGTGAAGTAGAGAGTGCCGTCGGCCTGTGGAGTGAGTGTGACCTCCGACGCGACACAGGGGCCGTACGTGATCCGTTCCGTCACGAACCGCACTCCATTCCCTGCCGAGCCGTGTTGGGTCCATGTGCCGCCACAGTTGAGCTGCGGGTAGCTGACGGCGGCGGTGAGCGATGCGCCGTCACTGATGTCGGCGACCACGTCGAAGCCGGCCTGGTCTCCATGCACGGATCCGGACCACTTGCCGGTCAACGACGCCGGTGAAGACGTGGGCGTCGTTGCCGTGGTCGTGGGGGCCGGCCCGGCGGTGCTGGGCGTCGTTGCCGTGGTTGTGGGGGCCGGCCCGGCGGTGCTGGGCGTCGTTGCCGTGGTGGTGAGGGCCGGTCCGGCGGTGCTGCCTTTGTTGCCAGGAGCCGCCGCACGGAACGCGATGAGCACGATGAGCGCGATCATCGCCACTGCACCGATTGCGGCCGCGGCTACCCAGATGAACTTCCTTGTCGAAGGCCGCCCGCGTGCCGGCCCGCCGGTAGCCCCCGCGCCGACCTGCTCCGCGCCGGGGATGGCGGGCGCCCCGGCCGGACCCGTGAACAAGCGCTGTTGGGTGGGTGCCGCAGTCGACCCCGCACCCACACCCCAGGCGTTGCCGTCCCCCCCGCCAGCAGCAGGCGGCCACCGTGGCCCGCCGTCCAGGCCGGCACCTGGTGCGGGCAGGGTCGGCGGTGGCGGCGGCGGGGGGCCCGGCCGGGGCAGCGGGGTGGTGATCGCGGCGCGCGCGGCGTCGGCCAACTCGATGGTGGTCGGGTAGCGCTGGTCAGGGTCTTTGGCCATGCCGGTGGCGATCACCGTGTCCAGGGCCGTCGGCACCGTGCTGCTCTGCGCCGACGGGCGTGGCGGCGGCGTGGTGAGATGCGCGGTGATCTGTTGTTCGAGACTCTCGCCGGGAAAGGGCCGGCTGCCGGTCAGGCACTCATAGAGCACACAGGCTAACGCATAGATGTCGGCGCGGGGATCGCTCTGGCCGGTGCTGATGCGCTCGGGGGCCATGTAGGCCCAGGTGCCGATCACCGCGCCGGCGCTGGTCAGCCCGGTCTCGCCGACCGCGTGGGCGATGCCGAAGTCGATCAGGTAGGCGAAGTCGTGCTCGGCGATCAAGATGTTGGACGGTTTGACGTCGCGGTGCACCAACCCGATCCGATGCGCGGCGTTTAGCGCCGCGGCGATCTGGTCGATGATCGCGATCGCCCGGGCGGGTTCCAGGGGGCCCTGGGCCAGCAGGGTTTGCAAGTCGCGGCCCGTGATCAGCCGCATGGTCACATACAATCGTCCGTCGATCTCGCCGAAGTCGTAGATGGGGATGACGTGCGGCTCGTCCAGACTTGCCGCGGCGTGGGCCTCGCGGCGAAACCGCTCCACATAGGCGGGATCCTCGGCGACATTAGGCAACAACACCTTGAGCGCCACCACCCGATCCATCACGGTGTCATAGGCCCGCCACACCTCACCCATACCGCCGCGACCCAATAACTTCACCAACCGGTAACGCCCAAACGGCGTGCCCTCGGCCACCGACCCCGCCGGTGTCTGCCCAGGCTCCATCTGCTTGCCCCTCATCCGACGCAATGCCCACTCGGCCCAACCGTTGCGCTGGACGGCGCAGCCATCAACGCCGTCACCGGAATCCCCGAGTGGTTGCTGGGCTTCTGATTCTCGTGCCGCGTCGCGGCACGGCGTAGGGCCGCTTGTCCCCGGCCGCCAAGACCATTGGTCCCACCACGCCGGCCGGGTGCGCGCCACCAACACAACCACGATGGCACAGCGCGGTCGCACCACCGTAGCGATTCCAGGGTGCTCACTCGCCGCTGAAATGACACCCCATTTCAAGGCTGTGACATGCTCGGAATGACCACCAGCCCGGCTTCGTGGGCTGGACGAAACGGCACGGGTTCACCCCCGCCAGCACCATCGACCTGTGGTGGCCCGAGATCAACGCGTTCATGCCAACCGGCATCACCAACGCCGGCACCGGGGGTTAGCACCGACTTGTCACGTAGAACAAGCGGGCCAGTTGGGGGTTCGATAACCGGGCGCACTCGGCTCGCCGGAAACGATTCCATCGCAACCGCAAACAGCGCCCCGCGACCCGGACTTCATGCTGAAAGCCTGGCCGAAATCGACGAGCCAGCAAATGACGGGTCCACGTTGTGGCGGGGCCCGCTGCGCTTGCGCCGCCAGCCTTCGTGAGCAGAAACCCCGGAAACGGGATGACTCTCTAATCGCCGGTGCGCACAAACGTGTCGTCGAAACCCCAGGAGCCGACATCGCAGGTGCCGGTCTGTTCCTGGTGGCCGTGCCCGATCAGCAGCGTGATCGGATCCTGCGGCGGTTGCGGCAGCGGATACCGCGCGGTGGCATTCGTGTGCCCCGTGCCGCCGCCCCGACACGGCATGTCGTGATCGAAGTCCCGGATCCACTTTCCATCGCCGAAGACCAGCGCCTTAGCAGCGTCGGGGTTGTGGAAGTAGCTCATGCACCGATCGCCGGTGCGTAGACAATCCGTCCGGACCGCGTAGTCGCCCTCCTGTTTGTGCCCGTTCGCGAAAGTTGTCGTCTCGTGGTAGTGGCCGTGCAGCGCTTGGGCCGCCGACACCACCCGCGGCGGCTGGGCGGCCGGGTCGGGCAGGCTGGTGACGTCGACGTCGCCGGTGCGGGTGAAGCTCACGGCCAGCTTGTTGCTGCAGTTGTTGCTGGCCGTCGAGGTGTAGTCGCCGGACAGGGTGCCGTCAGGATAGGGCTGCAAAATGAACACCCGCCAGCGTTCGGTGGGAGCATTGTCGCAGGTTCCTGAGCCGAGGCCGACGGCCAGCCAGCGCCCGCCGACATCGTCGAACACCAACGTCGACACAGAGGTGGCTTGGCCGCTGCGGCGTGACGCGGTGGCCACGCACCCGCCCGGTCGGCACACCGAGCGCACCGCCCAGGTTTCGATTGCTGCCGGCGCGGCACCCTCCCAAGGTTTCCCGTCGATATCGGTCTCGGGGCCGAAGTTGGCGGTGTAGATACCGGTGAAGGGGCCGGTATTTGGCGGCGGCGCGGCCGGGGTCGGCTTGTGGCGTTGGGAGACGTTCACGGCGGCGAAGACCCCGCCGCCGATGAGCACCGCGATCGCCAGCAGCGCGGGAATCACGACGCGGCGGCGGCGCCACCTCGGCCGGGGCGGGCTGGGCGTCACCTCCAGCGGTGTCGGTGGTGGCAGGGCGGGTGCGGCCCCGGTCGGCGCCAGTTGGGTGTCGGAGCCGTCGGTCGCGCCTGCGGTGGGCTGAGCGGCACCGGCCGGTGGGTGCAGCGGGGTGGTGATCGCGGCGCGGGCGGCGTCGGCCAACTCGATGGTGGTGGCATAGCGCTGGTCGGGGTCTTTGGCCATGCCGGTGGCGATCACGGTGTCCAGGGCCGTCGGCACCGTGTTGGTTTGTGTCGACGGGCGTGGGGGCGGCGACGCCAGATGAGCTGCCAGCTGTTGTTCGAGACTGTCACCGGGGAAGGGCCGGCTGCCGGTCAGGCATTCATAGAGCACGCAGGCCAGGGCGTAGATGTCGGCGCGGGCGTCGGCCTGTCCGGTGTTGAGGCGTTCGGGGGCCATGTAGGCCCATGTGCCGATCACCGCCCCGGTGCTGGTGAGCCCGGCCTCCCCGGCCGCGTGGGCGATGCCGAAGTCGATCAGGTAGGCGAAGTCGTGCTCGGCGATCAAGATGTTGGACGGTTTGACGTCGCGGTGGATCAACCCGACCCGGTGTGCGGCGTGCAGTGCCGAGGCGATCTGGTCGATGATCGCGATCGCCCGTGCGGGTTCCAGGGGGCCCTGGGCCAGTACGTCGTGTAGGTCGCGGCCCTCGATCAGCCGCATGGTCACATACAGTCGTCCGTCGATTTCGCCGAAGTCGTAGATGGGGATGACGTGGGGCTCGTCGAGGCTGGCCGCGGCGTGGGCTTCGCGGCGGAACCGCTCCACATAGGCGGGATCCTCGGCGACATTGGCCAACAGCAGCTTGAGTGCCACCACCCGATCCATGACGGTGTCATAGGCCCGCCACACCTCACCCATTCCGCCGCGACCCAACAGCTCCACCAGCCGGTAACGCCCGAACGGCGTGCCCTCGGCCACCGACCCCGCCGCTGTGTGCCCCGGTTCCATCTGCTTGCCCCTATTCGACGCAATGCCCACTCGGGCAACGGGTGCGCTGGTCAGCGCA
>NZ_LZJZ01000061.1 GCF_001667585.1 Mycobacterium sp. E2733 | reverse complement strand
GTCATCGACGCGGCAAAGGCGTTGCGGCTGACTGCTCAAGACAGCGGTGTCATCGTCAATGCACTCGACGCCCAGCAACGGTTGGGCCACCTTGTCAACGCCCAGTCAGTGGTATGCACATTCTCCGTTCCCACGCTAAGCGGACCGCGAAACATACTGCTGGGCGGCGATTTTCAGTTTGCCTCATTGGGATCCAGTGATGAGACACTGATGGCTGAGCGCGACCGGCTGCTGAAGTCCATCGCTGAACAGGCTCCGTACGTCTTTGCCAAACTGTCGCATCACGGTTCCGACAATGCGGTCAGTCCCGGGTTCCTCGATGCCCTTGGTTCAACCGACGTGGTGGGGATCTGTTGTGGCCGTGGACATCCGGCCCACCCCAATCCTGACACGCTTCAGCTGCTCAATCAGCGAGCCGCATCTCCGAGATGGATCCGCACTGACCGATCGGGTCATCTGAAGATGAGGATTGAGGCAGACGGCTACGCCATCTTTCCAAGCGGCGCGACTAACATTCTTGAACCGAACGCGCCCGACGCAGCCGCAGCCACAACGCCCACACGAACGACCCCCCTGGCCGCGCCTGCCGCGGCTGTCGGTTCCCAGCCCCGTCTGGAATCGATGGCGTTCGAAATCCCTGCGCGCGCCACAACGGTCACGATCAAATTTGACCTCATCCTCGCCGCAGATGCCACTTCCGGCACAGCGCAACCCGTCACGTCCGAAGCGATTGTGAGAGCGCCAACATCAGCGCGCCTTTCGCCAGGCACGCCGACGCAACCCTCGAATCGACCCACACTGAGCCAAAACAAGTTTGAGATAGGCGGCGGCCGCGACTTGCCGCCTCTTCTGTTCCTGACCGATCTCGTTAAATTGGGCGAACACATCACGCCCAACGTGGTGGCAACCATTATCGACGCGATCGGCCGAGGGGGACATCGGGTATGTGACGTTGCCAACGTCGGGGCGTCGACGGTAGACGACATTGCCGCGGCCCTCCGCGCAAGGATCGATGAGCGGCCACCAGCGCAAGTCGTGATCCTTGGCGGCTATGACGTCATCCCCTCCGCGCAAGTCGAGTCAATCCCCCCCGAGACCTCCGCATCCATGAAACAGATCGTGCGTGCAGCTGATCCTGACGGTTTTGTCGTCTGGTCGGACGACAGTTATGTCGATATAGACGGTGACTGGCTGCCTGAGATACCAGTCTCGCGGGTTCCCGACTGCCACGATGCCTTGTTCACACTCAAGGCCTTGCAGGCCGAGCCGGCCGCTACGAAAGTACGCAGCGGGATCCGGAATTCGGCCAGGGAGTTCGTGATAGAAATTTTCGACACTCTGCCGGGCGCCACCAGTCTGCTGGTGAGCGGACCAACGGACTCGCGCAGCCTCACGCCCGGCGAACTTGACGGCAGCCACTTCTATTGCATGCTGCATGGCTCCGACTCCGATGCCACGCGATTCTGGGGTGAATGGCCGACAGGCAACTGCGTCGAAGCTGTGACCCTGGGTCATCTCCCGACCTCAGACGTCGATTTCGCCGTGTTGGGTTGCTGCTGGGGCGCACTGCCAGCCTCTACAAAAGCCGCCGATTGGAAGCCCGGGCAGCCGATTGTTGGAAGACTTGCCGGCCAAAGCATTGCGCTGACGCTGCTAGCGGCGGGCGCGCGCGGTGTATTCGGTTGTACCGGCGCGCACTGGTCACCGACCAAGCCGCCCTATGACACCGCCTCAGGCCCGTTTCACCGTGCTTTATGGCGGTCGATCCTGGCCTGTAACTCACCGGCCGCCGCGCTGCTTGAGGCAAAGTATGATTTTTCTAGCAGGCTAACCACGCTAACCGACGCGAATGACCTCGCGATCGCGTATAAGACGCTTGCTCAATTCACTTGCCTCGGCTTGGGATGCTAGCCACCAGCAAGGAAGGACGGTACATGCGATGGGGAAGTTGTCCGACGACGAACTGCGAGAGCTGATCGCTAAATCAGCGCCAGACGTCCTCATCGAGGACACGCGCAGGCAGACGAAGGAACCACCACCGGGGATTCGGTCCCTGCCCGATCGGAAAACCCTGGCGGAGAAGGTGGCCCGATATAGAGGCCTCGATGCCAGTGCCGTCGTCGAACCCCAGCCGCTGTCGGAGGATCAGTCCCAGTTCGTCGACTTGACGGTGCGCACCGCAGAGGGGACGCTACGGAAAGCGGCGATGGTTTCGACTGAAACCGGTGAAATCATCGCAGAGCAAGGTTAGCGACAAACCGGCTAAGCCGCCAGCAGGACAAAGGAAATAGGTTTGGCTGCGCCTCGGCCTTTGTCCGAAGTCCGAGACTAGATATTGCCTCGGCTATTTCATCTCGGATTGGCCTATCAGGGTCGGATATAAGCGCAGCCCAACCACAATTAACCCAAGTTATCAGTTTGTATTAGCTCTCCGTAAGGATTCGGCATCCACTGCAGTCAAACTCATAGACGTCGCCGAGCCAAAGCATTTCAATCTGCTCTAGAGGCCGTGGGATCACTTTCGACCTCAATCGTATCAACAGGCTCGTTCACAGACGACGTCGTTCGGGATCTAAGAACTGTACGATCTTGTTAATAACCGCGAAAAGTCCCGAGCCTCGGCCTGGAAAGAGCGCGCCCATCGCGAGTTCGAACGTTACATGTCAACAATGAAGCACAAAGCAAGTTGCGTACCTGGTATAACTGCGCATCGAACCCTCGCTTGAACCATACACGGCACTCTTTCGGATAGGTTATAGTGAGAGAAGAAATCTTGCGAAACTATTCGCCCTCAAGAAGCGCTGGTTGGTTTTGACATAGATGGCATCCGGCGTTAGACCTGATATATCGTCTAGGACGGCGCCCGGCGTTGTAGCTGTGGAATGTTCGCCGTCCTGTTTGGGCTTCAAACTGACGAACGTCTCCGCCCCTTTTGACACGATCACCGGTGCGGCCGCTCCCGCATAGATTGCAGTCAAGGCTGAAAGCTGTCCAGGCAATGCTAAAACCACCAATCCGGAGGCAATTACGAACACCACCGTGAAAAAGTAGTACCTGAAGGGCCCATCGACCTTCTGAGCCTTTATTTGAGCCTGTCGAGTGATTTCGGGGAATGCGGCGCCCAAGCACCCCCAGCCAAATAATGAGAGATGCGCTGCTGAGAGATTCACTGCAATTTCTCCCTTCTCGCCACACTTGCATCCAGTCTCTGCAACCCTTCAGCGGCTGCGTCAGGCTGTTTTCCGACGTCAATTGAACCTTAGCTGCTGAAGGATGCTCTTGGGATCGACGATCTCGACGTCACTCGCGACGAAAGAACACCCTTGTTCGCGAAACGGAGCCTTGCCCTTTTACCGCCACAGACGCACCTACCCTTTCCCCTCATTTTCGGTCGGGGTCGGAGTAGGGCCGCCGAATTTGTGGAGCTAAGGGGACTCGAACCCCTGCTTAACCAGGCAGAATGAGGCGCTAACTGCGGTTTAATTCCGCCTCGTTCCGATTAAGTACCGGTCGTTACCTGCGGTTTCCATCTCGGATCTTGACGGCGCCAAGAGCGGTCACCTATGAAAACCACCCTCGACCACCTATCCACAGCGGCGGCTCCTGGCCGTTGTACATGCTCTTGGGCCGCCACCGCTGTCTGTGCAGCAGCCGGCCCGCGTGGTGCTCGGCCACGTCCTTTAGATACTCGACATCGTCGCTCGTCCATGGGTGCTGGCCAGTTCCGTCCAACCACCACCTCGGTTGGCCATCCTGCTCGTAGCGGGTTATCCGGTAACGCCCGGCGACGTGCCTGCCCTTGACATCAACCTGCCAGTCCAGCAGTCGGGGGCGCACGGCCTCGGGTGCGGGTTGGACAAATCCCTGAGGGTGGGTTATCCGGATTTCGATGAACTCGGCACCCATGATTTAACCCTAATCCAAGTGATGGACCACTTATAGAAGTCTGCTGCGAACCGCGCAGCAAAACGACCGCTATCCGAACAGGCGCCATAGATTGCGACCCTGCCGGTCTGCTCCGGCATCAGGATCTGACCGTTCACCGTGGCTGACTGCGACGGACTGGCGCACGCCGCACAGGGCCCCGCGTTGATCGGGCCGCTCCTTCTCTCCTGGGGTACGCGCGCACTTTCTTGCCGCCCAGGCGGGGTCGTCTCCATGGCCGATGGGGGTCAGGAAGCGGCTCCTCCGAGCAGGCGTAGTCGTGCCGCTGCGATCACTGCCTCGGCTTCTGCAATTACTGCTTCTGCCACCGCCACCCTGGCTTCTGTCGGGGCTTCTGCTGCCTCGCGGCGCGCCGCGTCTCCGCGTGCCTCCGCTCTTATGACCATTAACAGCACCGCGCAAGCTACGACAGCCACCACTGCCCCCGCTACGGCGGTGACGATGAACGCAAAGGAAAAGCTCAACACAATCAGCCGCCTCTTCATCATCATGGACGTTAAGTCGGCTGGTACCGCATCGACGTTACCCAGGATCCGCAGGCGGCAGCCTCGTCATTCACGAGCCATCGGTGCAGCGGACCAGATCGCCAACTACGGGCACATTGCCAGGCCAGTACGCCCCCAACGTTTGCGGCATGCTCCCACAACGGTGGAAATTATTAAGGAGTGTTGTAAACACTGCTTGGCAGGGTATTCCACCAGGACAAATGACACGGCTATCGGAGACCTTGGGGGCAAATGAGCGGCTATCAGACGTTGGTGGTTGGCACCGACGGGTCGCCGACATCGCTGCGCGCAGTCGACCGCGCAGCTGAGATTGCTGCCCGGTCGAACGCGAAGCTGATCATTGCGACGGGATATTCATCGGGTTCGTCGGCTGCACGCAAATCGTCTGCGGTCTTGCGCGAGGCCAGCGATCGGGCTCAAGCGGCCGGAGCGAGAAACATCGAAGAGCGGCCAATTCCCGGTGCTCCGGTAGAGGCGCTGGTGGGCCTCGCTAATGAGGCGAAGGCCGACCTACTGATAGTCGGTCGGGTAGGGCTGGACCGGATAATCGGCCGGTTATTCTCCGTGCCGGGCAATGTGTCACGCCGGGCCAGAACCGATGTGCTGATCGTCCACACCACCGCCTGACTTTGGAAGATTGCGCCGCTGTCGGTGACGCCCCTAGTTCGCCGAGTTGCTGCTGGCGGCTCAAAAAAGATGTAGAACTGAGCACATGAACGATGCGCCGCGAGGGACCGTGCGCCGCTCGGCTGACGGAGCGCTGCTGGTGCGTGAGTTGCGCGGCGATCAATGGGGCTGGAAGCTGGTGCCCTCTCAGTCGGAACACACCGTGTTCTTTGGTGACCACGAGATCGACCCGCCCTGGCTAGAGTGGCCAATCATCTGGTGCCCCGACGCGAATTTTCACGAACAGGACAACATCCGTCGCGCCCAAGGGCGACCCGCCTGAGCGTCGTCTAGCTCCCAACCCGGCCGTCGCGCTCCTTGAGGAAGATCGCGTCGGTAAACACCACCGGATAGGTCGGCTCCAACGGCCGGTTGCACCATTCGGCCATCTCGGTACTTACCTGGTCAACCGTGGTGCTCGGTCATCTCGGCGTCTGGCGCGGTCAGTCTACGGGTAATTGGCCGGCTCATTCCGAGATATTCTCGATTCTCGCTGGTCAGCGGTTTAACCGAGCGCGGTGCGCAAAGGCCATCCGGTCAATACAAATATCAATTCCAAAACTATTGCAGCACAAGGTAATAAGCTAAGGGCATGGCGGCCAGTGCGAAAACCCGCCAGTCGCGCGACCAGGTGGTCCGCTTCGCCGGTCGAAGCGGCTCGGGGGTCTGCGCTGGAGCGCGACCGTCCCGGTACGTGATCAGCACTACGGCCTCCGCGTCGAGCGTCGGCTCCGGGTGCTGAGGCTCGCGACATGGTCAGCTGCTTTCTGCACCTTGAGCTTCGGAATCGGCTTCAGCGTCGTCACCGGAGCGGAGTTCCGACGCGTCCTTCTCATCTACGTCGTCCCGGCAATCATCTTCGCACTGGTGCCACGCCTTCACCGGTTCGGTGAATTGGCGGCACCGGTGACCTTTATCGGCTGCACCTACGCGACGATCTTCGTCCTCTGCTGGTTGGTGGGCACCGGCTCGGGTCTGCAGTTCTACTTTCTCGTGTCGGCTCCCCTTGTGGTGTTGCTGCTCGGTGTCGAGCACATCGCCCTCGTTTCTGGCCTCGTGGGCATCGGCGCTGGGCTCGCGGTGACGTTGTATACCGTTGTTCCGCACGACACCGGAATCCGGCCTGCCTGGGCCGTCACAGTGAATTTCGCCTTCGCGCTGGTCGTGGCCTGCGGGATGATTGTCGCAACGGTCTGGTACGCGCTGCGTGAGATGGCCCATGCGGAGGAGGTCATGGACCTGGAGTACCGGAGATCGGAGTCGTTGCTGGCCAACATCTTGCCCGCGAGTGTCGCCGAGCAGTTGAAGAATCCGGACGCGAGCATCATCGCCGACAAGTACGAAGACGCTTCGATTCTGCTGGCCGACATCGCTGGATTTACCCAATGGGCCAGCACCACGAACCCTGCGGACTTGGTGAAGTTCCTAAACCAGCTTTACACCGATCTTGACCGGCTGGTCGATCGCCACGACTTGGAGAAAATCAAAACCAGCGGGGACTGTTACATGGTGGTCAGCGGAGTGCCCATGTCCCGCCCGGATCATCTCGAGGCGCTCGCAAACCTCGCGCTCGACATCGCCGACGCGGTGGCAGACCTGCGCGACCCTTGGGGACGACCGGTTCCGCTGCGAATCGGGCTGGCTGCGGGTCCCGTGATCGCCGGCGTGGTCGGTGCGCGCCGATTCTTCTACGACGTATGGGGAGATGCGGTCAATGTCGCCTCACGCATGGAGTCAACTGATCGCGAGGGCCGCATCCAAGTACCGCATGAAGTCTATGAACGGCTCAAGGACGACTTCCTGTTCGAAGAGCGAGGTGACGTCGTGGTCAAGGGCAAGGGTGTGATGCATACCTGGTACCTGGTGGGACGCCGGCGAGCCGCGGGCGGCGACATCACCGGCGGCACACGGGTGACGACATCGCCTCAACCGCGGTCGGGCACATAACGGTTTCGACCATTTTCTGGAACCTCGTCGCCGAAGCGAGGTCCTGAAAAGACGTCGGCGACTGCTTACTGTAGAACCGGTAGAGCACCTGCGCGTACATGCTTGCGGAACGGCGAGAACCGCGAAGCGGGTGTGCTGCCGAGCTCTTTTCGACGGGGTAACGGGCCCCATGATGCGACCTGCACAACCTCCGTTTGAAGGAATCGCTTGTATTGAAACTGTGCCCGAGACGTGCCCGAATCAGGACCGCTGCGCCCGACGGTCCCTCCACAATCGACACCATGAGGCTTCAGATTCATACTCAGCCAGCGCCCGACCGATTGTGCGAAACCTGCGGGGGTCCATCCGAGTGGCTGTCGCAGCCGTTAATCCTTGGAAACGGCACAGAAGAGATGGCGCGCGAATTGTCGCCGTGGACGCCACGGTGTGCCGACCCGTTGTGCCACAGCCGCAGACCAAGGCACCAAAAGACACGCGCGTCCGCTCACCCCTGAGCCGATCGGTCCGTTGGGCCGACGGTGACGCCGTGTCGCTTGACTGTAGTTGTGCTATCAGTCGCGCAACAGCTTGCCCGTCACCGCACAGATCGCACACTGCCGTTTTCCGCACCTTTACAGCCAGACCGCCGGAAGCGATCACCATGCACACCGAGGCACACGACGCGGGCCGCGAAGAGCGCCGCGCGCAGCTTGAGCGACGACGCGCCGCCGTCGCACACCAGTTGCGTCGCCTGGCAATCGAATTGGCCGATCTCGACAGACAGCTTGACGAGATCGAGCAGTCGCAGCGCTGACCGATAGTGACTACCGCGATGATTTATCGCATGGCTTCGGCGCGCGAACTTCATGTGCCTCTCAAAAATCAGATAATGGTGAGGCCCGACCGCAGATATGGGCGCCCGCACCGGCGCTCATTCCGCGCTGAAGGCTAAAACCGTTGTCGAATCGTAGGTCTGGCCCGGGTGGAGCGTGGTGGTCGGGAAGTTCGGGTGATTTGGCGAATCCGGGTAGTGCTGGGTCTCCATCGTGAATCCCGCTCCCTGCCGGTAGATATGCCCGCTCGTGCCCGTGAACGACCCGTCGATGAAGTTGGACGTGTAGAACTGCACCCCTGGCTCGGTTGTGGAGACAGTCAAGACACGCCCTGTCTGCGGATCCTCGGCCCTGGCCGCCTCCACCAGGCCCGTGTTGTTGCCGCGGTTGATCACCCAGTTGTGGTCGTAACCCCGGGCCAGCAACAGCTGCGGGTCGTTCGCCGTGATATGCGCCCCGATCGCGGTAGTTGATGTGAAGTCGAACGGTGTGCCCTTCACCGTGGCGATCTGCCCCGTCGGGATCTGTGTCGAGTCGGTCGGCGTGTAGTTGTCAGCATCGATTGTGAGCTTTTGGTCGTAGACGTCGAGCGTGTCTTCACCTGCCAGGTTGAAGTAGCTGTGATTGGTCAGGTTGATCACGGTCGGCGCATCGGTGGTCGCGTGGTAGTTGGTCCGCAGTTCATTCTTCTCATCCAGGGTGTAGGTGACGGTGGTCGTCAGCGTCCCGGGATAGCCCATTTCGCCTGCCGGACTGACATATTGGAGCTTCAGGCCTACGCTGTCGGTGCCGTTCTCCTGACTGGCCTGCCACACTTTCGTATCGAAGCCCGCGGTGCAGCCATGCAGGCTATTGCCGTTATTGTTGATCGGCAAGTGATACTCGTTGCCATTCAACGAGAAAGCTCGCTTAACGATGCGGTTGCCATAGCGGCCGATGATCGCGCCGAAATAGGTCTTGGCGGATCCGGTGTTGTTCAGGTAGCCGACCAGAGTCGGAAATCCCAGCACCACATCGCCGACATGTCCGGTGCGATCGGGGACCTCGATCGACTGAATGATGCCGCCGTAGGTGAGGATTCCCACGCGCATGCCGTGCCCGCTGGTGAGCGTGTAGCGGCTCACCGGCGTCCCACCAACCTGACCGAACGGCTCGCTGTTGATCGACGGTGGCCCTGCGGGTATCGATGCATTGCCGCTGTCGGTGGTGATTCTGCGCGCCGCACCCGAGTCGGCGGTATCCCAAATCCAAGAGCGCGCCGCACAAATCTTGGTGCGCGAAGCGGGCGGGACGCTAACAGGCTTGGACGGCACCGCGAGCCCGCACCGCGATAGCGCCGTGGCGACAAACGACCTGCTTTCTTAACTGGTGCTGACCAGGTGTAAAGGCGGGTAGCCTGGCGCTCGAGCATGCTATGACCACCCTCCTCTCGCAGAACGACCCGTTTACTGTCGCCACCAAACACTGGCATCGCCTCGATGACGGGCGGATCCAGTGCGACGTATGTCCACGCGCCTGCAAACTTCACGAGGGCCAGCGCGGCCTGTGCTTCGTCCGCGGCCGGATTGATGACCAGGTGCAGCTCACCAGCTATGGACGTTCGAGCGGGTTCTGCGTCGATCCGATCGAGAAGAAGCCGCTCAACCACTTCCTCCCCGGATCGGCCGTGCTCTCGTTCGGAACCGCCGGGTGCAACCTGGCGTGCAAGTTTTGTCAGAACTGGAATCTCTCCAAATCCCGCGAGATCGACACGCTGGCCAGTACGGCCACTCCTGCGTACATCCCGCGCACCGCTGACGAATTAGGTTGTCGCAGTGTGGCATTCACCTATAACGATCCGACGATCTTCTGGGAATACGCCGCTGATGTCGCCGACGCCTGCCACGATCGGGGAATCCACGCGATTGCGGTGACCGCCGGCTACATGTGCCCGCAGCCCCGCGCCGAGTTTTACCTGCACATCGACGCCGCCAACGTCGACTTGAAGGCGTTCACCGAAGACTTCTACCGCAAGGTCTGCGTCGGGCATCTGCACGATGTCTTGGACACCTTGGTCTACCTGCGGCATCAGACGGAGGTGTGGCTAGAGATCACCACTTTGCTGATTTCCGGAGGAAACGACAGCGACGCGGAAATCGCAGCCGAATGCGCGTGGATCCGGGAGAACCTCGGCGTCGACGTACCGGTGCATTTCACCGCATTCCATCCCGACTACAAGATGCTAGACACACCGCCCACACCGCCCGCCGCGCTGACGCGGGCCCGCCGTATCAGCATCAATGAAGGCCTGCGGTTCGTCTACACCGGCAACGTCCACGACGCCGAGGGCGACAGCACGTTGTGCCCAGGGTGCGGATCAGCTGTCGTGGTTCGCGACTGGTATGCGATGCGGCACTATGCCCTAACAGACGATGGCCGCTGCCGCGCATGCGGCTGGCAGTTGGCCGGTATCTACGACGGCCCGGCCGGACAGTGGGGCCCGCGGCGGCTACCTATCCGGGCCAACCTCCCCGAGGCGTGAAGGACTTAGCTCGCGACCTTGGCGATGGTGCCAGTGAGGTCCTTCTCCGTAGACGGTGCCATCGATAAATGCAGGACGCAACGGTTCAGCGGTGCCATCGCACCGGTCCCACCCACAGCGGCGGCGTTTGTGCCGACTCGGGGCGGGGGCGGGCGTTGCGGGTGATGGGGATGTCGAATAAATGCAGGACGCAACGGTTCAGCGGTGCCATCGCACCGGTCCCACCCACAGCGGCGGCGTTCGTGCCGACTCGGGGCGGGGGCGGGCGTTGCGGGTGATGGGGATGTCGACTGCGTGACTGTCCCCGGCTGTGGTTTTGACCGGGCGGGCCTGTGTCGGGCCTGGCGCGCTACGGTCGTAGGCGGCCCGACGTGCCGGGTCGCGAAGGATGGCATAGGCGGCTAGTAACCGCTGAAGCTGCTCATCGGCGACCGGGGCGGCTCCTGGGTGCATACTTCTGCCGCGGGCGACGATCTGCCAGCCCCCAAGTGGCCAGGTTCGGGCTGCCCGAACAGGAGGCCGCGGCTCACGACATCAATGCGGCCAAGTTCCCATTGGTGGCCAACGGCAAGGCGCACCGACTGCGCGACCCAAGCAGCTTCGTCAGGCTGATCTCCGACATCAAGTACGTCAGCCTTGCTTCCACATCGTTGACACTAGGGGCGCGGCGTAGAGGCGTCGTCGTCGTAGGCGTTTGTTGAGGACCCATCGGTCCGCCCTGACCCATGCGGTCGGGTCCCATCATGCCGCCGGGTCCCATCATCCAGCAACTACCGCCATGGCCGCGGAGGAACCCCGGTGCCATCCGTCGTGGCCGGCTAGAGCGGTGTCGAGGACAACCCCGGTGCCGATTTCTACCGGCCATTCACGCGAGCGATGATCCTGTCGGCTATCGCTTCCGCCGCTGGAGCGCCCAATTTACATGTTTCAGCTAGGACGACATAGTTCTGTGCACTGGTAATGACCGTTTGACACGACCAATCAGGATCTGCCTGCTCCACGGCAACCGCGATGGTTCGATCACTCTTGGACATCACTCGCGATTCCCATGAATAACCTTCTGCCGTGTAGGTCTTCCCATTACACGGGTGCCACGCGGCGGCAATCCTGTCCCGGAGATTGATCGTAAGCTGCGCGGTCGGCAGTTCAACAACCGCCTCCTGTGCCGTCGGACGCCCGTGGCTGTCCGGTCCCCTGTAAATCTCGCCGCGCATCGCGATCCAGCCGGTTCCGTTCAGTTCTGCTTCATCGAACGACCCGGAGTAAGCCAGCGCCTCACACTCGGGGGGCGCCGTCGCCACCGGGGCAACAACGTATGGCCAGGTCTGGCGGCTGCCATCCAGCTGCATACCTGCAATTCCCGTAGTCGAACTGATTTCGCCGCCATTCAACAGCAGCGTGTCGATATCGGGCCCTGCCGGGGTTGGCGCTGTCGTCGGCGGGGTAGTCGGTGGTGCTGCGCTGGGCGCGGAGGGCGGGGTCTTGCGGCCCGAGTCACCGCTCTCCTGGAGAACGACCAGGACCATTGCAATCGTTGCCACAACAGCAAGCACAGCCGCGGCGGCGATGCCGGCGAACACCCACTTTCGGCGACGTGCAAGTGATGGCATCTGTCTCGACGGGGGCGGCGCGCCCGTTAGGGCCGTCGGCGGCACCGAAGTAGGTCGCAGCAGGGTTTCATGTGCCCAGTCCGGCGTCGGTCCCGGCGGGCGCGGTGAAAAAGAAGCCGGAACACCCGACGGCATACCTGAATTCAGCTGCGTCACTGACGGCATGCCATACGGCAGCGTCGTGGAATGGCCCGCAAGGGCGCTGCGCGCCGCTCGAGCCAGATCAGTGGCCGTCTGGTAGCGCTCATCTGGATTCTTGGCCATGCCCTTTTCCACCACCGCGTCGAATTCACGCGGCACCTGGGGCAGAATAGCCGAGGGCAGTGGCGGTGGCCTCGTCAAGTGCGCCGCGATCTGCTGCTCGGTGCCTTTTTCCACGAAAGGTTGCTGACCGGTCAAGCATTCGTGCAGCACACACGCCAGCGAATAGATATCGGAGCGGTGATCAGGTCGGCCAGTCTCAAATCGCTCCGGCGCCATATACGCGAAGGTGCCAATCGCCATACCGGTGCCCGTCAAGCCCGACTCGTCCATGGCGCGCGCGATGCCGAAGTCGATCAGGTACGCGAAATCATTAGCGGCGACAACGATGTTCGACGGCTTCACGTCCCGATGCACGAGCCCGGCCCGATGAGCAGCCGCCAGCGCGGCGGCCACCTGCTCGATGATCATTACACCGCGATCGGGCGGCAACGGTCCGGCCGCAAGCATCGATTCGAGATCGCGGCCGTCGATCAGCCGCATATCGACATACAGGCGCCCGTCGATTTCGCCGAAGCCATGGATCGGGATAACATGCGGTTCTGTCAATCCGGCCGCCGCATGCGCCTCACGCCGGAACCGCTCTTTGAATACGTCATCCTTAGCCATGTCTGGAGATAGCACCTTCAGGGCGACGATCCGTTCGGTTACCGTATCGAAGGCGCGAAACACCTGTCCCATACCGCCTTGGCCGAGCAGCTCGAGCAGACGGTACTTCCCGAATACTGTCTCGTTCACATCCGATCCCGAGGGCCAGTTTCATGCACTAGCTGCCACTTTTCTCTTTGAGTCTGCCGACAATTAGCTCCGCGACTTTCTCGGCTTGATCCGTGATATCGAAGCCGCACGCTTGGGCATCGACCACATACTTGGACAGCCGTGTGCGCACAAGTTGGCAGCGATATCGAGTGCCTTCGACCGTAACTAAGGCTGTCATGATGTCGCCGCTCGGATTGAAGTCGATCATGGACTCTCGCACAGGCTCTTTACCTTCCTCAGTGACCGAAAAAGGCTTGCCAAGGCAGAACTTCCATTCCTGGGCCGATTTCGTCATCATCTTTTGTGCCTCTGCTGGTGAAGAGAGGCCGAAGATAGCCTCGAGTACGAAATGGGAATTATCGCCCTCCGGCGATTGGAGCAACAGTCCGCTCAACGCTTCCCAGTCGACGGCCTCCCAGACCTGTTCGGACTCCGGATTGGCGACGGCGCTGCATTCAGCGGGATCGATTTTGGCAGTATCGTGCGCCAATTTCCCGTAACTAGCGGTGACGGCGATGCCCTTCACACCGAAAATGGAGTTGACTTCCTGCGGATAGAGCAACGACCTTCCGACGCCCTCCGCCACTGGTTGATCCGTTTCGGTAAGACGGGGCGAAGCGGGGCGAGCCGCTGTCGCGATAATGGCGGTAGCTGCTATCGCCACCACTGCGGCAAATACGATCGCGGAGCAGACCAGCGCCTTTCGCTGCCACCACGGATATCTGGGGCCGTTCGCATAAGTCATCGTTGACTGTCTCCTCGGTGAAGTATCTTGTCGCTGATGATCTTCGACTTGTTGGCGATGTCGTCGACGCATGCGACGGCCTCTGCGACAGCATCACCATCGACAGCGAAAGTATGCTCGCACAGCAGGTTCTTGCCTCCCACAAAATCGCCTTGGATATCGAGCAGTGCAGTCGCCCTGTGAGGCGCGGTGTCTGTGATTCTGGCGGTTATCTTCACCGTGAGGTCGGCATATTGCTTTCCGTCACAGGCTCGCCAGGCTGAAGTCATTCTGGTCAGAAATTGCTGTGCGGCGGTGGCGGACGGCGCCTGCCCTAGGAGCTGAGTAACGCTTTCTTTGCCGCGATTACCGGTCTGACTCAGTTGTTCTGCAGTGATGTTGGTTATGCCAGCAGGCGAATACGCGGCCTTGTCACCGACGGAATTCACTGGATCACATTCCGGAGGGGACACAGAGTAATACGAATCTTCCAGTTCCGTGTATCTGTCGATGAGTTCGAGATCGCTCCTGCCCATCAAGGTGTTTATGTCCTTAACTGAAAGAAGCGACGGGCGGTTCTGGGCACTCGAGCGACTTGTGGCCCAGAATATCGTCGGGACGGCGACGGCCGTGACGATCAGCGCACAAACGGCTGTCAAGGCGATTGCGTGGCGCTGCCACCACGGCTCGGCGCGCGCACCGATATGTTCGATAGCACCCGGCGGTGCGGCGGCGAACGGAGCCTCGGTCCGATAGGCCCCCCAAGGAGCGGAATAAACCGGTGGGTGCGCAGCAACTCCGGTGGCCTGCTGGAAGTAACCGGGCGGCGCACTTGGTGGCCCAGCGGGGGGCATACTTGGCGCTGGCGGTGGCGGGCCGGTCCGCGGCAGCGGGGTGGTGATCGCGGCGCGGGCAGCTCGCGCCAGCTCTATGGTGCTCGGGTAGCGCTGGTCGGGGTCTTTGGCCATGCCGGTAGCGATGACCGTGTCCATCAGCGCCGGCACGCCCGCGTGCATGGCCGACGGGCGTGGCGGCGGGGTGGTCAGATGCGCGGTGATCTGTTGTTCGAGACTCTCACCGGGGAAGGGAGGGCTGCCGGTCAGGCACTCATAGAGCACACAGGCCAACGCATAGATATCGCTGCGGGGATCGCTTTGGCCGGTGCTGATGCGCTCGGGGGCCATGTAGGCCCAGGTGCCGATCACCGCGCCGGCGCTGGTCAGCCCGGCCTCGCCGACGGCGCGGGCGATGCCGAAGTCGATCAGATAGGCGAAATCGTTCTCGGCGATCAAGATGTTGGACGGCTTGACGTCGCGGTGCACCAACCCGACCCGGTGCGCGGCGTTCAGGGCCGAGGCGATCTGGTCGATGATCCCAATCGCCCGGGCCGGCTCCAGGGGCCCCTCGGCCAGCAGGGTTTGCAGGTCACGGCCCTCGATGAGCCGCATGGTCACAAACAGCCGTCCGTCGATCTCGCCGAAGTCGTAGATGGGTATGACGTGGGGCTCGTTCAAACCCGCAGCGGCATGGGCCTCGCGGCGGAACCGCTCGGCATAGGCGGGATCCTCGGCGACGTTCGGCAACAGCATCTTCAGCGCCACCACCCGATCCATGGCGGTGTCATAGGCCCGCCACACCTCGCCCATGCCGCCGCGGCCAAAAAGCTCCACCAACCGGTAGCGCCCGAACGGCGTGCCCTCCACTACGGACCCCGCTGGTGTCTGCACAGGTTCCATCCGCTCGCCCCTATCGACGGATTCGCGCTCGCCGCAGCGATCAAGGCCACCACCGAGCGCTCCCTTGGTTGCTAGACTTCTCATCCTCGTGCAGCTTCAAGGCACGGCGTAGGGCCACTTGTCCCCGGCTGCCAGGACCATTGGTCCACCACCCGGACCGGTGCGTGCGCGCCACGAACCGAACCTGGATGGCACAGCGCGGTCGCATCACCGTAGCGATTCCCGGGTACTCACTCGCCGCTGAAATAGCCCTTGACGTGAATTAACTCCTGCCAGAACAGGATTCCGGGGCTTTCCATCCGAGTGGGGATGAATAACGGATTGCAAGGCCGGATTCGCCTGACACATCAGATTATGGAACTAGACGACGAGTGCCACGTCGGCCTTGTCGGCGGCAGCTGCAGATACATCGACAACAACGCGCGGATCCGTGGCTTCCACGGCATTGATCGCCGCGGGGCATCGGTTCACGCTCGTACTTGTGGCGGGCCGTCGCTGGCCAGGGCCGACGCCAGGTATCACGTGCGATGCCGAGTTGCCGTGAATGCCGACCGACAGACAATCACAGCTGTTGTGGGGGCGCCCCACTGACATTTGGTGGGCGCTCGCCCGAATCAGCATACCTAGTGCGGCTTGGCCATTATTGCCAAATTCGTTGTCGTGCAATTGAAAAGCTCGAGAACCGGAAGGGGCATGGGCATCGGGACTGGGCTGCGGGTTGCGCCTTGGTCATGCGTGTGCGTGACTTAAACGGGTAGTCGCTTGTTTGTATTGGTTTGAGTCGATAAGCCTAGGCCATGAATCCGCAGCGATCGAGCGCTCGCGTGCGTCAGGACCGTGAAGCGCGTGGCGGCTGTTCCCAAAGGGAGGTTCGATGTCCGAATTTGGCGCAAAGACCGTGCTGATCACCTTCGGTCGGTCGTACCTGTCACTTCATCTGGCCCGCTTAATGGCCGCGGCCGGCCACGATGTGCTGATCACGGACTCGGTGCCCTTTCCCGTCACCAGGTTCTCCTCGTCGGTCAGGAAAACTTTCCGCACGCCCCGGCCAAGGTATGAACCGGTCGAATGGACGCAGACCCTCGCGCAGATCGCCCGCGAGGAGGGCGTAGACCTGCTCGTGACGGTCCACGAATCGACCGAGATCCTGGCAAACACGATCAAGCGATACCCAGGCCTGTTCCCGGACGGCTGCAAGTTGTTCTTCTCCGATTTCGATCTCGAGGCCCGGCTAGGGCACAAGTACGAGTTCCAGGCCGCACTCAAAACGCTGGGCATACCCACCCTCGACTTTGCGCTGGTCCGCAGCCAAGAGGAGCTCGAGGCGCTGGATTTCGACCAGCCCGTCGCCCTCAAGCGCGTCTACTCGCGCGGCTCGGAGGACGTCTACAAGGTGCGTCCGGGGAAGCTCCCCCACGGCCTGAAGTTCGAAGCGAACAATCCGTGGATCGCGCAGGAGTGGGCCGACGGCACGAACTATTGCTCGTATTCCGTCTGCCACAACGGTCAGGTAAAAGCACACGCCGTCTACCCGGTGCGCTATGCGATCGGAGGCACGTCATGCCTGATGTTTGAGTCTGTCCAGCACGAGGGCATCACCGCATGGGTGCGCGAATGCGTCAAGGCGTTCAATTTCACCGGGCAGATGGGTTTGGATTTCATCGAGGTGCCGGGCCGGGGGCTCTTCACTGTCGAATGCAATCCACGGGCTACCGGTGGAATTCTGTTGTTCGATCCGGAAACGCGGGTCGACAGAGCATTTTTCGGCGTAAACGACGAGGTCATCGTGCCCAAACCTGGCGTAAGCAAGATGCTGGGCCCTGCGATGCTGACATACGGGTGGCGCAAATTGTCGCGGAATGACAAGACCTTCCGCGAATTTCTGCGCGATTACCGGCGTACTGACGGAGTCGTCTTCACCCGCCGTGATCCTGTGCCGAGCCTGGCGCTGCCGCTCGTGGCGGCAACCATTTTCGCCGAGGCCGCCCGCTATCGAGTGAACATCCCAGACGCGTTCATGCACGACCACGACTGGGATGGCGGTCACCTAGCGCTGTGAATCCCGGTGAGCACAGCAGAAATTGGTGATCCGGGCGACGCTGTCGCCCGGTGCCGTGAAGATGCCGCCGTGGCCTGCGCCGTCGATCTGTGCGAATTCGGCGTCAGGGATCAGTCGGGCCGTCGCCTCGCAGAGGGCCGGCGGAAAGAACAGGTCGTGTTCGAATGCCAGGACGAGCGTGGGCACGTCGATCGCGCCGAGATGTTCCGGGGTGGGTTCGCCGGCCGTGATCCACTGGTGCGATGCGGACAGCTGTCCCTTGAACCCCTCCAATCCGCCCCACCCGCTCTCATAGCCGGCCGACAGCGCCTGCTGCCAGCCCTGCACCGTCGCCGGATCTTGCAGCATCGGCGGGTGCAGGGTGGTCAGCAATTGCTCGAAGACCAGTACCTCGCGCGGCAATTCGCCGTAGCGCTCGATCAGGCCGAGTTCCATCTCACCAACCATCGCACCCACCGGCGAGGGCTGCAGCCCGGCGAACAAGACCAGCGCACGCACCAGCTCAGGCCGGCTGCGCAGCAGCATCTGCGCGGTGTAACAGCCCATCGAATAGCCGACGACCGTGGCCTGCCCAGCCTGGAAATGGTCGAGTATGGCGGCGGCGTCGTCGGCGAGGTCTGCCACCGAGTAAGGCGCGGCTGGTGCGGAAGATGGTGACATTCCACGCGCGTTGTATGCGATGACCTGGAATCCCGCCTCGACGAGGGACCGGGGAAGCCCGCAGATGTCCCACGTGATGCTCGGCATCCCGAGACCGCCGACCAGTAGAACGGTCGGACCTTCTCCGGATCGTTGCACCGCGAGCTCGACACCCGGTTCCGCGATGACGAACTCGAAGCCATCGTTCGGCGCTGTTCCCGTGGGATCGCTCATTAGTTCAACCGTAACAACGAGCGCATCAGCGCTCTGCGTAATGCGCTGCGATAACGATGGAGTTGTCCCGGGCGAATGCCTTATTTTCCCTGGCTTCGCAAACCCGGTCCCGACCTTGCATGAGCAGAGATCGCCAAACTATCAAACCCTGTACCGGACCGGGTAGTACTCGGTGCCGTCCTCGCGGGCGCGTTTCCTCACCGACGCCATGGCATGCGATCTTAATGCTGTGTGTTGACGAGAATGTTGGCGCGGCGGACCAATCCGAGATTGCACCTTGAGCTGCGGGTCTTGAGTGGAGCTAAGGGGACTCGAACCCCTGACCCCCACACTGCCAGTGTGGTGCGCTACCAGCTGCGCCATAGCCCCAAGTCGTGCCAATCGAAGCTACACCAACCGCCACCCCGGTTCAAAGTTGCTGTTCACGCAGCCTCGCCGTCCGCCTGGGGCTCCGCCAGGCCGTGCTCCGGATGGATCAGCGTCCGCGTTTCCGGTGCCAGCACCCAAGCGGCAGCCGCGACCAGCAAGACAATCCCGCTGATGCCGAATCCCCAGCCGAAGCTCAGCTTCTCGGCGGCCCAACCGACCGTCAGGGAGCCGATGATGGCACCCAGATCGGACAGCATCTGCACCGCCGCCACCGGCATTCCCGCGCGTGCCTCGCTGCCGAGAATGTCCGCCACGGCGGCCTGCATCGGCGACATGAAAACGCCTGTGGTCGCACCCGATACCGCCGCTGCGACCATGAACGCCGACAATGACGACACGACTCCCAGCGCGGCGGTCGCCACCCCGGACGCCGCCAGGCCGACGATCAACAACGTGCGCCGACCCATCCGATCGGACAGGTAGCCGCTCGGGACGACGGCCAGGGCGTTGCCGCCCGCGAATGCGGCAAGCGCGACCCCGATGACGCCGACGCTTTCCCCCATCACGTCGGCGAGGAAAAGCGGCACCAGCGCGACGCGCAGACCAAATGCCGCCCAGCCCGTCGCAAAGTTGGCCAGCAGCGCCGCCCAGTAGGCGCGGACGCGCAGCGCCTGGCGCATCGTCACCGTTGACCGGGTGGGCGGCGGGGGCGCGGCCAGCTCCGAATGCCGCAGACCGTAAAACAGCACCACCGCCACACCCAGCATCGCGACGCCGTACACGATGAAGGGAGCGGTCAACCCCCACCCCGCCGTCAGGCCGCCGATCGCCGGCCCGCCGACCGCACCGATCATGAAGGACGTCGTGAACAACCCCGCGATCCGCCCGCGGGCGTCGGGCGGGCTGATATGGATCATCAGTCCCAATGCCGAGACATAGAACATCGTCGAGCCGATACCGCTGACGGCCCGGAAGAGCAACAGTTGCCAATAGGCCTGCGAATATGCGCACGCGATGGTGGACAACGCCACGATCAGCAAACCACCGATGTAAATCCGCCGCTCGCCCAACCGCTGCGCCAGCGCGCCGCTGACCGGCGCGAAACACAGCCGGCTCAGCGAAAAGACGGTGACCAGGAAAGTCACCGCCTTGATGCTGACCCCGAAGGTATGCGCAAACGCGGGCATCGCCGGCGAAATGACACCGTAGCCCAGCGCGACCATCACATTCGCCCAGCTCAGGATCCAGACTTCGCGTGGCAGCCGGCCAGAACGGGTGCCGCGTCCCCCCGAACGGGCGAGGCGGAGGGAAATGGTCACCCAATGACTTTATTAACCACCTCGCGCGCGGCTTTTTGCACCTCCGCCAAATGCTCGGGGCCATTGAAGGATTCCGCGTAAATCTTGTAGACGTCCTCGGTGCCGGACGGCCGCGCGGCAAACCATGCGTTGGCGGTGGTCACCTTTAATCCGCCGAGCGCGGCGCCATTGCCGGGCGCCACGGTGAGCTTGGCGGCGATCGGCTCGCCGGCCACCTCGGTCGCGGTCACCTGCTCGGGCGACAGCTTGGCCAGCCGGGCTTTCTGCTCACGATCGGCGGGCGCGTCGACCCGCGCGTAAAACGGCGTGCCGTACTCGGCGGTCAACTCCTGGTAGCGCAGCGACGGAGTCGACCCGGTGACCGCCAGGATCTCGGAGGCCAGCAGCGCCAGGATGATGCCGTCCTTGTCGGTGGTCCATACCGAGCCATCGCGCCGCAGGAACGAGGCCCCCGCGGACTCCTCGCCACCGAAGCCGATGGTGCCACCGATCAGCCCGTCGACGAACCACTTGAATCCGACCGGTACCTCGACGAGCTTGCGCCCGATGCCGGCGACCACCCGGTCGATGATCGACGAACTGACCGCGGTCTTGCCGACGGCAATGCCGTCCGGCCACGACGGCCGGTGCGTATAGAGATAGTCGATGGCGACCGCCAGGTAATGGTTCGGGTTGAGCAGGCCCCCGTCAGGCGTGACGATGCCGTGGCGGTCGGAGTCCGCGTCGTTGCCGGTGGCGATCTGGTAGCGGTCGCGGCTGGCGATCAGGCCAGCCATGGCATCCGGTGAGCTGCAGTCCATCCGGATCTTGCCGTCGTGATCGAGCGTCATGAACCGCCAGGTCGCATCGACCAGCGGATTGACCACGGTCAAATCCAGGCGGTGCCGCTGCGCGATCTCACCCCAGTAGTCGACGCTCGCGCCGCCGAGCGGGTCCGCCCCGATCCGCACCCCGGCCGCACGGATCGCATCCACGTCGACCACGTTGGGCAGGTCGTCGACGTAGTCGCCGAGGTAGTCGTGGCGCCGGACAGTCTGCAGCGCTCGGGCCAGCGGAACCCGCTTCACCCCGGAGCCGTCACGCAGAATCTCGTTGGCGCGCTTGGCGATTGCGTTGGTCGCATCGGTGTCCGCCGGCCCGCCGTTGGGCGGGTTGTACTTGAAGCCGCCGTCCGGTGGCGGGTTGTGCGACGGCGTCACGACGATCCCGTCGGCCAGCGCTTCGGTGCGCCCGCGGTTGTAGCTGAGGATGGCGTGGCTGACCGCCGGCGTCGGGGTGTAGCGGTCGTGCGAGTCGATCATCGTCATGACGTCGTTGGCCGCCAATACTTCCAGCGCCGACACCCAAGCGGGTTCGGAAAGGCCATGCGTGTCACGGCCGATGAACAACGGCCCGGTGGTGCCGTGGGCGGCACGGTATTCGACGATGGCTTGAGTGATGGCCAGGATGTGGGCCTCGTTGAACGCACCGTCCAGCGCCGAGCCGCGGTGGCCCGACGTACCGAACACCACCTGCTGGGCGACGTCGTCGGGATCGGGCTGAACCGAGTAGTAGGCCGTCACCAGGTGAGGCAGATCGACGAGGTCTTCGGGCTGGGCCGGCTGACCGGCACGGGGGTGGGCCATGGTTCTCAATTCTGCCCGCGACGCACCTCGCTGACTTGTCAGGTACTTTTCTGACGTCCCGGATTCACCCACCCGTAAGTCCTGGCAGAGGGAAGGGATCAGGCGTGGCACACGACTATCGCGAGCTGGCCGCGGTTTTCGCGGGCGGGGCGCTGGGCTCCCTCGCCCGTGCCGCCCTGGGCACGCTCATGGCCGGCGACCCGGCGAAATGGCCGTGGCCGACGTTCACGGTGAACATCGTCGGCGCTTTTTTGCTGGGATACTTCACCACCCGCCTGCTGGAGCGGTTGCCGTTGTCGAGTTACCGGCGCCCCATGCTCGGCACCGGATTGTGCGGCGGGCTCACCACGTTCTCCACGATGCAGGTCGAGACGCTGAGGATGGTTGAGCACGGCCACTGGAGCCTGGCCGCGGGCTACACCTTCGCCAGCATCGTGTTCGGATTGTTGGCGGTGCACTTTGCCACCAAACTGGTGCGCCGGGTACGGATCCGCGGATGACGTCCGGCGCTGTCACGACCGCTGCGGTGTGGGCTGGGGTCGCGCTGATCGGCGGCGTCGGATCGGTGTTGCGCTTCGTGGTCGATCGCGCGGTGGCCCGCCGGGCCGCCCAGTCTTTCCCGTTCGGCACGCTGGTCGTGAATATCACCGGCGCCGCGCTGCTGGGCTTTCTCGGGGGCCTGGTGCTGAGCAAGGAGGCGGCCCTGCTGGCCGGAACCGCCTTCGTCGGCGCCTACACCACGTTTTCCACCTGGATGCTGGAAACCCAGCGGCTCGGCGAGGAGCGACAAGTGCGCGTAGCGGTCGCCAACATCGTCGTCAGCCTCGCGCTGGGCGAAGCGGCGGCGCTCCTCGGGCAGTGGATCGCCGAACGGCTCTGAGTCACCCCCAAGGAACGTCGTCGGGCGTCCGGGGCAGCACGTAGAGCGCCATCCGCCGGTTCGACATGTCGTGTTCGCCGAGGAAGGCGCAGCCGCCCCGCTCGCAGAACGTGCGCGCCAAGACGTTGCGGTGGTCGGGATCGAACATGATGCGCCGACATCGCGGATCAAGCCCCAAGATGCTGCCCACCAAATACGGCAGCAGGTAGCTGACGTGTCCCCGCTTGATGTAATCCAGATCGGCCACCGCGACATGCAGACCAAGATCGTGCGCATCGTACTCGTATCGGGTAGCGATGGAATCCTTTGCCGCTCGGTACAATTCGATGTACGCGCGGTTTGTTCCATAGAGTGTTGCGATGAATGGGCGGGAGAAGCCACCTCGGAGTTGTGCCCGCAGATAACGGCGCCAGCGCGTCACCGGCCAGGCGGACTCCCACGCTTCCACCAGGTGCGGCCGGTTCATCCACTCGGCGATCATGTCGGCGTCGGCGTCCGGGTCGGCGAGACGCAATCCGTACGGCTCGGGCAACGCGGGTATCGGTGGCGGCGGGACGGCGCGCACCTCGTCGGGGATGTCGGTCAACTCCCGCGGCAGGATGGGATCGGCCGCGCTCATGCCGGTGCCGCCATCATCCACTGCTCAGCCAGGGCCGAGACCCATTCAACAGCCGCATCGGGCCGGTCCGGCGGCGCTGCGACCAGAACCAATTCGTCAACGCCCAACCCGGCGAGGGCGCCGATATCCGCAACGCCCGGATCGCGCAGCGCCACCGACAGCCTCAGCTGCCCACGATCACGCCCCGCCCCGGCGCAGAGCTGCTCCAGCTTGGCGATGCGTTCCCGGACGGCCTCCACGCCGTCGACGTTGAACCCATACCAGCCGTCTCCCCACGTCGCCACCCGGCGCAGCGCCGAATCGCTATTGCCCCCAATCGCGATCGGGATCCGACGATCGCGCACCGGCTTGGGGTTGACGCGGATGGAATCGAAGCAGACGAAATTGCCGTCGAACGAAGCGACGTCGTCACGCCACAAAGCGCGCATCGCCGCAACGTACTCGGCGGTCCGCGCGCCGCGATGAGCGAAAGGCACTGAGAGCGCCGCGAATTCCTCCTTCGACCACCCGATACCGATGCCCAGTGTCAGCCGTCCGCCGCTGAGCCGATCCAGGCTGGCGGCCTGCTTGGCCACCACCACCGGATTGTGCTCAGGCAGCAGGAGTACGCCCGTCGCCAGCCCGATCCGCGACGAGGCGGCGGCGGCGAAGCTCAGCGCGATCATCGGATCAAGCCAATCCGCTTGTGCGGGAACGGCGATGACGCCGTCATCCGAATAGGGATAGCGAGAGGCGGGCCGGTCGATCATGACGACGTGTTCGCCGACCCACAGCGTGGCGAAGCCGCAGTCGTCCGCCGCTGACGCGACGGCATCGATCACCGCCCGGTCGGCGCCGGCGCCGATTCCCAGGGCGTGCAATCCCAGCCGCATCGCCCGATCGTCTCACGCGTTCAGTGGCTTTTCAGCAGCTCCGCGAGAACGGCCGCCTGGCTGATGTCCGTATCGCGGGTCGCGGTGACCACGGTGACCACACCGCGCCTGGTTAGCTTCCGCAGCTCCTCGAGCCCCGGGTTGTCGCGCAGTTCCGCCTTGTACCGCGTGGCGAACTCGTCGAACCGTTCGGGCCGGTGCTGGTACGCCCTCCTCCGGGGTGACGTCGTCGTAGACCCGCGCCACCCAATTCGATTCTTGGCGCTCATCCTCGCCAGCGTAGGCGTGTCGGTGACCCGGTTTACTATCGAACGTATGTTCGAATCATTAGCGGAGGTCGACCCTGCCGCCGACGAATCGGCGCTGATAGAACGCATCGCAGAGCTGGAAACGGTCAAGTGCGCCGCCGCCGCGGGACAAGCCCGGGCGGCTGCCGCCCTGGACGCGTCTCGTCGCGCCTCCGAAGCGGCCGCCGGGGTGCCCGCGGCGCGGCGGGGACGGGGCGTGGCGGGCGAGGTCGCACTGGCGCGACGCGATTCCCCCGCGCGGGGCGGTCGCCATCTCGGCTTCGCCAAGGCCCTCGTGCACGAGATGCCGCACACGCTGGCGGCGCTGGAATGCGGGGCGCTGTCGGAGTGGCGCGCGACGCTGATCGTGCGCGAGAGCGCCTGCCTGGACGTCGAGGACCGCCGCGCGTTGGACGCGGAGTTGTGCGCGGACGCGGCGAGCCTGGCCGGCATGGGCGACGCGCGAGTGGCGGCGGCCGCGAAATCGGTCGCCTACCGGCTGGATCCGCACGCCGTCGTCGAGCGGGCGGCCAAGGCCGAGCAGGAACGCACGGTCAGCATTCGGCCGGCGCCCGACACGATGACGTATCTCACCGCGTTACTCCCTGTGGCCCAGGGCGTTTCGGTGTACGCAGCGCTGCGGCGCGAAGCGGATACCCGCGGCGACGGTCGCTCACGCGGACAGGTGATGGCAGACACGTTGGTCGAAAGGGTCACCGGCCGCAGCGCCACGGTCCCGACTCCGATCGCGGTCAGCTTGGTGCTAACCGACGAGACGCTGCTCGGCGGGGACGATGCGCCGGCCGACATCTCCGGCTACGGTCCCATCCCCGCCACGGTTGCGCGCTCGATGATCGGCAGCGCCGCCACCGACCGACGCTCACGCGCGACGCTGCGCAGGCTTTATGCGCATCCTCGGGCCGGGGCGCTGGTGGCGATGGAGTCGCGGGCACGCATCTTTCCTCGTGGGCTGGCCGAATTCATCGGGTTACGCGATCAGCGGTGCCGCACTCCGTATTGCGACGCGCCGATCAGGCACCGCGACCACGCACAGCCGTGGGCCGACGGCGGCCCGACCACCGCGGACAACGGTCTGGGACTGTGCGAAAGTTGCAACTACACCAAGGAAGCCGCGGGCTGGCGGGTCAGCACCACGGTCGACGAAAATCACACCCACAGAGCACTATTCACGACGCCGACCGGCAAGAGCTACCGATCGATGGCCCCGCCGCGCGCCCCAGCGATCACGGTCAGCAAGGTGGAAATCCGCATCGGAGTGTCACTCGCGCGACACGCGGCCTAGGTCTCTTCGCCGGTGAACCGGGAGACGTCGATGACTTCACCGCGATTGATGCTGACCCAGTCGCGCCCATCCGCATTCGTGCTGCTCAGAGGCTTTTTCACGACGAGCATGGTGATGCCGTGCGATATACGTGCGACAGCAAAGGGAAAAGCCCCCCGGATTGGGTGGCGCTTGGCCGTCAGATCTTTCTTCCGTTGGCGTATCGGGGAGCCAGGCGCAGAGGTTGACCTGAGACTCGCATCGCCGCATTCTTCCGCTGCTGCTCGGCGTAAAACTCCTCGATCATCTCGTGTGCGATACGACCCTGCTTGGCCAGGAGGTCGCGGTAGCGAGGATTACGCCCCAGGCCCAGGTGTGCCCATCTAAGGACGTAGTTAGGCTCGGCCATGACATTCATCCTAAATCCTGCCTGGGAATACGCTTTCCCATGGCTCATTCGCCGACCATCTATACCGCCCGGCACAGAAGCCCAGGAAGCTCTGCGGCGGTATGCGGCGCGGTGGCGTCATCTGAGGCGTGAGCTAGAGCAGGGCAAAAGAGCGACGACGGACAGCCCAGGAGCTACAGGAGAATCTGCGCACCGCAGTCCGGACCCCACTCGGACCACCCCTGAAAATCACTGAGCGGTATGCCAAAGGACGGCGGTGGCGGAGACAGGCTTCATGCCATGTAGGTCCTACCGGCCATGACACACTGCCCGCCGGTCACCTCGCCGCCTACCCACCACCACGCTTGGCCGAAAACCAACTAGCTGATAACTACGCGCACGCACAGTGGGCGGCAAGGTGCTGGCGATCCGGCCTGGGTCAATGTGGGGGCCGATCCTCGCTTCCCGACCACTTGGCATGCTTATATCCATGACCGTGGAAGTACCTCCCTATCACTTCTTCCTCTGGCCTGCCCTTCAGGCTGTCATTGCCCTCGGAGGTTCTGCGTCCATCGCCGAACTCGATGCAGCGGTCATCGACCGGGAGGACCTTTCGCCCGAAGTCCAGAGTGTGCTCCACGGCGATGGGCCGATGACTGAGGTCCAGTACCGGTTAGCTTGGGCGCGGACATACCTCAAGGGCATGGGACTGCTGACGAACAGTCAACGTGGCGTCTGGTCTGTTACAGAACTCGGTGAAACGGTGACTGAGGATCAAATACCAACAATGCGAGCGGAATACATCGCAGATAACCGTAGGAAAGGGAAGAAGAAGGGCGCAAAGTCTAACTTGGACAACGAGATTGACCAAGCCGAAGCCGAGGCAGAGGCCGACTGGAAGGACGCTCTTCTTGACACATTATTGAGTATGTCGCCACAAGCCTTTGAGCGACTGGCTCAGCGGCTCTTGCGAGAGGCCGGGGTATCCAGCCCCGTGGTTACCGGTCGAAGTGGTGACGGTGGCATTGATGGTCGCGGTGTCTACCAGATCTCACTCCTGAGCTTTCCGGTTTTCTTTCAGTGCAAGCGTTACTCCGGGAGTGTCGGCGCGTCTGCTGTTAGGGATTTTCGTGGTGCCATGGCTGGCCGTGGCGAGAAGGGTCTGCTGATAACGACTGGCACCTTCACGAATGATGCGCGTGCGGAGTCCCAACGAGATGGAGCACCACCCATTGACCTGATCGATGGCGACCGGCTATGCGAGCTACTCAAGCAATACGAGATCGGAGTCACTAGTACGCCGAGAGTCGTTGAAGACGTCACGATCCACCCTGAGTACTTCAAGTCGCTAGAGCCAAAGTAAATCCGAACGATGGCACGCAAGCAGGTCTACAAGATCACCTACCCCAACGGGAAGATTTATGTTGGCATGGATTTGACCGGCGCAATCTCATACTTCGGTAGCCCCAGCGCCAAAGAACGAATCGCCGCCGACCTAACAGAGCATCGTTTAGACCTAAGCGTCCGCAAAGAGATCCTCTGGGAGTCGACAACAGCCACCGATGCGGAGGTCCGTGCGATGGAGCAGCACTTCATCCGCGAAACGGGGGCGAACAACCCGGCTTTCGGCTACAACCTCACGCCGAAGTATTCGCAGGGGGGCACCGACCAAGAGCCGGACACCATGATTCATAAAATTCCACCGAATATAGACCTGGACAACACCGACCGCTTCTCCAAAGTGCTTGACCTGAAGGTGCGTTGGACGTATTCATACGCAGATATGCGGCCCGGTAAGACAGATCGGGAAAAGCGCGAGAAGTACCGCGAGGCCGCAGCGAAAAAGATGACTTATCCTGTGCCAGATGCGCTTTGGTGGGCGTTTCGGATCAGCGTTGAAAAGGCACCGCGCTTGCTCGACTTGGACAACGTGGCCAAGCTCATCGTTGATGCGTTCTGCCGCAATCGGATTGGCAAGGACAACTCCGCACACCGGCAGGTGGGCTTATACGACGACGACACCCTCGACTACGTTCGCGCCATACAAATGGTCGGTGCCCCCGGCGCTGCTGATCGCACCAGGATCGAGGTGTTCGCCTGCATCAAGCCTGAAACCAGGTAGTCGTCTCGGCACCAGTCGAACTCATCAACTGTATCGCTTCCCCCGGGGAGTGTGAGTCCGCACAGGCCAGGGCATTGAGTGAAGGGGATTCACCACGCTGGGCAAAGGCAAGCGACACTGATCAGCAATGCGATAAGTGGCTTGCTCATCAGCATCCCCAATCCATGCCGCAGTGTGGGCCGGGGCAAGGGCAGTCTCGTCCGTGATCAATTACCCCGTTATCGGTCTGCCAGTGGTACAGGTCATCGGCGAAGTTGTAAACACAGCGCACCTTGCCGATGACCTCATTGTGCTCGGCGTGGCTGCAGTATGAGCCGATAGTAGGGTCGGCAACCGCAATGCCCGCTGTGCCTAGAGCAAGGCACAGTGCGGCGGCTGCCACCAGACAGGGTCTGTACCAGTTCATTTCAGTTGTTCGCTTTCAGTCCATCATTCGCTGCGCTTCGTTATGCTCAGCGCCCTTCCACATCACCATCAACGGCTGGAACGTTCAGGCCGCTGAAAACGGCACCACGTTCCTCAACGAATCATCTGAGTACGGCATGTTCGTCAGCATTGAGAACGTGTAGTCATTTCTTAGACCCCAACAGTCTTGGAGATGCCTGTGTTTTGGTTGGTGATGGTCGCGCTTGTGTATCGGTAATCGGGAGAGGCGGCACCGGTGAGCGTAATCGTAACCGGAGAATAGGTCGCCGAACCTTGCGCACAAGTCGGAACGCAGCTACGCCGATATTCAATGCCGGTGCCCTCTGCACCAGCAACCTTCCAGCTGGTCCAGACGATTTTGTCGACGGCCCAGGTGCCGTCACCGCACATCAAAATGATGCTTTCCGGCTTGACTTGCGGCGGCTGGTAGCAGTTAACCACCACCGGCGTGCCGTCATCGGCGGCCGCGATAGGTAGATCCCAACCGGCCAAAAACACCAGCGAAAGTGCTAATGCCGCAACAGATTTCCCCATTTCATCTCTCCCCTTATGGTCGATAAGGAGTCCATCGACCCGGAAAACACATTGCGAAATAAGTCGCACCAGACGAGTCCACTGCCTTCGCCCGACTGACGCCGACGGGGACGTTGCATGGAGCGCCAATGGTTTTAACCCCGCCCACGTCCACCTGTTCAGTCCACTGCTCCCAGCGGGTACCGGCACACACCAACCACTGCCCTCCCGTATTGACAAGCAGGGAAGGGTCATTGCAGCTTTCGCCGGGATACGGATCAGCGTGGGCTGGCGGCACCGCTACGAGAGACCGTGCCAACACCGCACCCAACAAAAGTGATGCTACGGCTGCCGCTGCCGATAATCTCTTCATTCCGTTACCTGTCCCAGCTACAGCGTGCCTCTGCACCGTTGGCGTGAGGACCGGCCGCAGCTATCGCGCCCTGGATAACAACATCTCGGCCACCGCCGGAAACGGCATGGGCATGGTTGATGGGCTGGTCACCATCCCAGGCAATGCCCACGCAATCAGGACCAGAGGCAAGCAATTGGCAGTCGTCGGCGCGTTCAATCCGAGCACACTGAGCCATAACCCGAGATTCGGCCTCCGCTTGGCTCATACCCCAGGCGAATTCGATCTGCTCATGGCTAGGCGAGTTGGCCGTCGCGACCCATTTTGCGGTTGCGTGGGCAGACGGTGCAGAGAAATTTGACACCGCCGCCAAGCACGTGAGCGAAACTGCTAATGTTGCAACTGATTTCCCCATTTCATCTATCCGCATCACGGTCAGTAAGGGCTCCAGCGACGCTTCGAGTAGTTTTTTCTTCGTCGGTGTCAGTGCCTTCTGAACCATTGTCAATTACCAAACGACTACTTCAGCGTTGTCACCGGCGTAGCACAGCACCGAGTTCAATACCGAGCCGTCGACGAAGTGGGTGGGGTGGGCGGTTCCGTCGCAGACCACCTCGTACCACTGCTTGGTGGTAGGGGAGTAGGCGTCGAAGTGGTTGCCCAGGTGCTCGTAGCCGTCGTGCACGTTGCGGGCGAAGGCACAACTGGTGTGACCGCCCGCCACGCCCTCATGGCCATCATCGCACATAATGAACAGCGTCACAGTGGCACGTGTTGAGGGTGACGCGAGCAGGCCAAAGCCCAGCAGCGCGAATAACAGTGCAGCGCCGAAAAGCCACACGCCAGCGGCGACCAGCCAAAGTCTCCGGATGGGCGAGCGTGTATGGCGGTGAACGGCTTCGGCAATGTTGGCGGTAATCTTCATCGTTGCCCCCTCGGGAGCTATTTGCCGGATAATGCGATTAAGGGTCCGCCGCCACCGCCATCAAGCAAGGGCCGTTTGGCACCAAGTACATGGGCCGTAGTTCCCAATTAATTGACGCTGAGAACAATAATCTGACCAAATGTGGTCTTACGCGATTGTAATTTGAATTCCTTGCGCCGCCGGGCCGTAGGAACGAAGGCCTTAGGTGTAAATCCAAGTTTTCTTTCGCCGCCACGCTTTCAAGTGCAACCGCTATTGCCATTGGATTCAAAGTGGTCCGCCCCACCTGTGCATAAAGCAGCGTCCAAATATGGCGTGGCCATTGTTTTCAATCCTTCCCCAATGTAGTCATATGCAGATGCGCGCATACACTACGCACAACACTGGCACTTCTTTGAGATTTCTTGGGTGGAAGTGACAGCGGAAGCCAACGGAAGTCCCACGCTGAACTTTTCAGAGCGAGCGGCATAAAAACCAGATGCTGCCGCCTGGCAAAGATGCCGATCAGGATGGCCAGGAGAAATGAACACATGAATTCTCGCCAGTCTGAGAGGCGGTCATACCACCTGAGGGGAAAGGGACCACCATCGCTTCTCCTTCTGTAAGGTGAATTTTGCTGCCTTCTATAACTCAAAGTCCCTGAATTGCAGCAGGATTCGCCGCTGCTTACGGAGGGTTTTCTGGCGCGGATACGATGATTTGGGAATGTTCTCGATGCGGAAAGGTCTTTGAGCGGTCACCGGTGACGTGTTGTGCGACAGAGGGCTTCGGTCATCCGCTGTGGCTCCGCAGCTCGCCAACTGCCAGGTGCTTCCTGGCAATGCCTGCCGCCGCCGCCTAGAGATCAGGGAGTTAGGGCTGTGCTGGCATTAGCGTAGCCCAGTTTCCTCTCGGGCTTCCACGGTTGCTTACTCTCCCCTGTCGTGCGCGTCAGCTGCCGACGTGCCCGACGAGCACACTTGGCCAGGATCGGGCGGAAGGCATCGAAATCTCAACGGAAAAAGTCCTAGGCCATTCCATAGTGTGGTTCTTCCTCTTTTCCAATCCTTTTGCAGGACTGGACTTTCCGGCTGCTGTGGATTACGGTCGGAGTTGGAACCGCCGAATGCAGGGTAACCTGCAGGGTTCGGCATGGTAGCGGCATCAACGGGACGAGCGGTTCGCCCAGCCAACGCCGGAAACCTCTCGACCTCCCAGCGTCGGGAGGTTTTCATTTTTTACTTAGCTTATCTATTCCTTTCTTGGATAGGTCTTTGAAAACTTTGTAATCGCAGGGACTTTCGACGGGCGGCACCTTATCGGCTGCACAGGTTGGGGTGTGGGAAGAAGTGAATTTCACCCAATCCGACACTTCGTGGTCTACCCGCAGAGGTGTCGGAAGTGTCTTTTTGCCTGGTCAGAGAGTTAAGACACATCCGACACTTCCGACACAAAGGAAAGAGAACACATATATATCTATTCACCCACATCCACCACCACCTGTAGGACGACGCAGCTCATCTCGGAGCCGTCCCGGCCAGTCGTAGACACCGCGTTTTCCCGGTACCTTCGTCAGCAATCCACTGCGGGCCAAGCGGAGCAGGTATTTCCCGGCGTCGTTGCTGGACATGCGGGTACGAGCGGCAACGGTGGCGATATTGACTTCCCCTGGTCCCTGGTGGACGGCGTCGAGCACCTCCCAGCTCTGCGGGCCGAGTCGGGCGGTGGCTTTGTCGGCCTGGAATACGTCGGCGACCCGGCGGTCTGACCATTCCCCGAGCACGAACTGCCCGACCTGGGTCTTATGCCCATCGTCGGTGCAGACCTCAGTGGATTTGATGGTGTAGGTCAGCGCCAGGTCTTTGCGGCCGAGGTTGTTTTTCTCCTGGCTCAGCACCCACTGGAAGTCGTCATCGACCTGCTGGTCCTGGGCGAAAGCGATGATGGCCCTGGGTACTTCGCCGAATGCCGAGGAGCCGTTGATGGCCGCGACAATGTCGCCACCAGGAACCTTGATCAAATGCGCCAGCCCCAGCGTCAGGCCGTTGATGGCTTCGGCGATCCGTGCCCACGGCTCCAGGTATTCCCGGGCTTCGTTAGTGCGGTAGATGTCGCACCGCTTTTGATCGCCGCCATCACCGGGTCAATGACGACGATGCTGATCCCGCGAGCGAGAAAGTCTGCAGTCAGGGCTTTTTCGTCTACGATGGACAGCAGCGGTACCCGGTGGTCGTCCACCCGCACTTCGGGGAAGTGGACCCTCTGCATGTCGGCACCCACCCCGCGCAGGCTGGGTTTGACGATCACCTCCAGCGACTCTTCATTGGCGATATAGGCGACGTTTTGCGGTTGGTTGTAGAAACAGCCGGTCACGGTGCCCCTGGTGTAGCTCGCCGCCAACCACCTTGCTGCGGTGGACTTTCCGACATCGGGTCGGCCCACGAATAGTGCATGGGTAGCGCGTGCGAGTCGTCCACCTCCTTTGAAATGCCAGGCCCATTCCGCCTGCCGGTCCTTAATTTGGTCGGCCGTCTTCCAGACGATCTCACGCTGAAATGAGCGGTCGCCCAAGGCTTTATCGTCGGTCACCGGTGGTCCTCACTGAATGCTCGGCCAAAGCAGCGGGCCACATCATCGTCATGGCGGCAGAGCAGCCGCTCGGCCAGGTCATCGCGTTGGAGCACTGCCCACCGCGCATTTGCTTCGGTCAGGCCACTGCGGGAGCACACTCCGATGACACGCATGGTGTCGGCTGATCGATCTCCGGTAGCCTTCGCCAGGGCACGCGTCACCTGGGGGTGCAGGTCCAGGTTGAACGGCTCCGCTTCATCGGCAAGAACCACTCCACCCCCTGTGCTTTGTTTGGTAACCGGCTTGGTGGTTGATGGCGGCTCTTCGGTGAGTTCCACCCCAATGGCGGCGGCCAGTTCTTCGGGATCAACCCGCGCAGTGGGCGGCGGCAACAGCCAGTTGACCGGCGTTGGAGGGTGGGCGGCAAGAGTCGGCTTGAAGTTGAAAGTCCCTGGCACTCTGAGCATGTCGTTATCGGAGATCTTTGAGTCGATGGCACCCAAATACGCGCTCAGTCCACGGCACAGTTGCTCATGGTGGTGATGGCTGACCGGCCTTGTCAGTAGCAGATAGACGTGGCCATTGTTCGGTGATCCGCTGCCGACGGCACAGGCACTTGGTATTGAACGGACTTTGTCCAGATCCAGCCTGCCGCCATCAATGTCTGCGTGAACCTCCATGGGGGCAACCGAAGTCCACTTGGCCCGCTGAGGACCGGTCATGACGTTGGGAGCCAGGTAGCAATCCAGTTCGCCGGAATACTCCCGCAGCAGCATCAATACGTCATCGGCATCATCGGGCCAGCTGAAAGGGCAGTCACACCAGCGACGAAATCTGTAGCTGCCACTGTCGGTGCGGTAGGGGTGGATGCCCACCCCGACGTGAACAAACCCTTGCGTATTGCCGATGACGGCCACCAGGTAGTCGGCGGCGGCTGCCACATCAGGCACAGAGGGGGTACGATCACACATGATCGCTCCAATCGATCGAAAAAAGTTGATGGGACAAGCCCCCGGCTCAGCGGTTGGGGGCTGTCTCTGGTTTTGATATCTCTTGAAATACACTGGTAGAACACGCTTTTAGCGCCGTGCGAAGGCTTGCTCTACCTCGTCGGCGTCAAAACGGATGAGCTTTGGCCCCACCCGAAACGGCCGCAGGATTCCGCGTTGAACGAAGCGATAGACAGTCCGCTCACTGATCTGATGCTGCTGCGAGACTTGCTGGACCGTGACGTATTGCCGACGTGGGGCAGGCTGAAGAGTGGGCATCTCAAACACCTTTTGAGTGGCAGGGAAAACGGAAGAGCTTTCCCCGCGCCGTTTGAAAGCCTCTTTGAAAGATGTTGTAACGTATCGCATTTTCTCGGTCTGGCGGGACAGACAGGGTCAGACTAACACAACAGCACGACGATGGGCGTCATTTCTCGTCGTTTTCCGCCAATGCCGACAAAGCCTCAGCCACTTCCACATCACGCCCAGAGACCAGACCCTGGTACAAGAGGGAAGCACCCACCGTGGAGTGACCCAGCCGGGACATGGTCTCTCGCAGAGTCCCCACCCGTGCCGTGGCCGTACCGGCAAAGTGCCGGAGGTCGTGGACCCGAACCCCTTGCCGCCCAATCTTTTGCAGCGCCTTGTCGAAGTGGGGCCTGAAACTGGTGTCCCTCAGATGACATCCCCCACGAGAGGGCGGGAAGAGGAGGGACTCCTTGTCCTCCCCCACGAACAGTTCCAGGTGCTCAAGAATGTCCCGGCGAATGTGGGGAGGGACAACCACGGTCCTGCCCTTCCCCGACTTCGGGGTGCCTATCCGGCACCCACCGTTGTGGGTGGCCCCTCTTTCCACCGTGAGAAGCACAGCGCCAGCCCCAATATCCCTGCGGCGCAACTCGATTAGCTCACCCCACCGTAATCCACACCAAGCGCCAATCAGCACTAGGGCGCGGTATCGGGGTTCAATGGCGTCGGCCACATGTCCCAACTCACCAATGGAGAGGATCACCGGCTGACGCTTGCGGGTGACCTGCATCGCCCTTTCTATCTGGCAAGGGTTAGCAGTGAGCAGGCCGTCAGAGACGGCGGTGGCCAGGAGCGCATGCAGTAATCCGTAAACATGGCTACGCAGTGTGGGCCTCGTGACCAGGGTCGTGGCATACCACTCCCGTACCCGCTGTGGTGTCAGGCTCTCCAAGGGCAAGTCATCCAGCGGGGGGAAATGGGCCACCAGCCGTCGGTAATGGACCTGGGTCGTGTGTTTGAGAGGCCTTTGGCTGAGCCAGGTCGCGGCGAACTTCCCCAGCGTGACCATTGCTTGACGCTCCGTCTTACGCTGTGCGGGGGCAATCCACTCCCCTCGCTCAATCAGGCACCGCTCCTGGTACAACCAGCCTTCGGCATTGCTGTGGATGCTGAAGGTCACTGGGGCCGTATGACGTTGGATGTCTGGCCCGATGTAGGACGCCTGATACTTCTTCGACGGCAACTGCCGAATATGGCCCCACCCCCTGCGTGACCGCTTCTTGCTTCTGCTCATGCTTTCTCCGTGCAATAGACGTGCGATATAGGTGGCAATTTCAGTCTACCGCTGACAGTGTATGACTTGAGGGATGCTGAGGGTTGTTGCAGCTCAGAGGATTATTTGTCCAGGTAGGAGGAAGGGTCGATAACCTGCCCGCGATTGATGCTGACCCAATCGCGCCCATCCAGATAGGGACGCAGACTTCGACCGATCAGCTCGACATCGGCCACGGACTTGGGCCGCTGCAGCTCGTACACGTGGGGCAACTCGGCCATGCCGGTGACGACGCTCCACAGCGTCAGGGCCTTTGGCCCGATCGGCGGATCGACCAGGACCGGGCCAAACAGGCACTGTCCCAATAGAAACAGCGTCGGCACCCCGTAGCCGCCGGCATCGATCACTCGTTGATGGTCGCGGTGTATCTCGTCGTGGGTCGTCGGGTCGTCAAGCGCCGCATCGAAGACCGACTCCTCGACCCCGATGTCGCTCAGCAAGCGTCGGGCAACCGCGGGGTCGTGCGGTTTGCCGCCCAGCGTGTGCAATTCATGTCCGATGGCGGCGTACCAGCGATCCAGGAGCGACATGTCCATTCGGCGCAGCAGTGCCCCGATGCGCATCAAAGACCATCCATAGGACCACTCGCGCTCCCACGGGTGCTTCTGGCCCTCCGACCGGTTGACCTCCTCGAGGCTGAAGAATCGCCAGTCGACGGCGATGCTCAGTTGCTCGCGAACGTCGCGGATCCACAACGAGGTCTGGTAAGCGAACGGGCACATCGGGTCGAAATGGAAATCCACCACAGTGCTCATCTTGGGCCCGTTCCGCCGCTCAGTAGTGATAGGTGTCCGACGGCGCGGGGGAATGATCCCGTTCTTCGTCGTCGAACTCCGGCGATTCTATGTCGTAGGCGCGAGCCAACTCGAGGATCTTGGTGGCCCTGGCAATTCGCGGCAGGTCGGAGCCGTTGCGGATCTCTCCCCCGTCACGTTCGAACTCGGCGAAAAATTCTTTGGCCCATGAGATTTCGTCTTGTGACGGCGACAGGCCCTCGTTCACCACGGCGCACTGATCCGGGGTCAGGCAGATCTTTCCCGTCATCCCGAACTCCACGGAAACGGCCGTGGCTTCGATCAGTTTCAACGCGTTGGAGCCGATCGTGGGCCCGTCGATCGCGCTGGGCAGGCTGGCCGCCTTGGCGGCGATCGTAAAGCGCGACCGCGCATAGGCCAGGGTGCTCGGGTCTTCCCCGAAACCGGTGTCGCGGCGAAAATCGCCGATGCCGAAGGCGAGCCGGAAGGTGCCCTTCGCAGCGGCTATTTCGGTGATGCGTTCCAGGCCGCGGGCCGTTTCCACCAGCGCCACGATCGGCACGTTCGGCAGCCGTTGCGCGGTCTCGGTGACGTGGTCCACCGACTCGACCATCGCGAGCATCACCCCGCCGACCGGTGTGCCGGCCAGCGCGGCCAGGTCGTCCGACCACCATGGGGTGCCGAAGCCGTTGACGCGGACCCAGTCGGTGTTGCCGCCGCCCAGCCAACTCACCACGTTGTCGCGGGCGGTGTGCTTGTCTTTCGGCGCGACGGCGTCCTCGATGTCGAGTACGACGATGTCGGCCCGGGAGTGCACCGCGGACTGGAACCGGTCGGCGTGCGCACCGTTCACCAGGAGCCAACTCCGGGCCAGGACGGGATCGATGCGGTAGCCGATGACGTCGTCGGGCTCCGTCGTGCTGCTATTGACCTGGTCGTACATTTTTAGCTGATCTGCCGTCTTTCGTGGTCGTCAATGTGGGGCTGGTGCCTTAACCGTAGCGATATCCCGAAACGGGCGGTTGGGCATGCCCCGGGAAAGTGAAGACGCGCGGATCGAGCGGCGGCCCCAATTGCGTCCCGCTGCGCGAAACACCTTGCGTTGCAGCATCTTCGCCCCGACGGACGAAGCCGCCCGGGCGGAGGGAACTCGCCCGGGCGGCCTTGCCTATGAATCCGCTAGTTGATGCCGACGACCTCCTGCGCGATCGCGGCGACACGCGTTTGCGCGGCCGACACGACCCGCTGGCGGTTCTTGTTCGCCTCTTCGTAGGCGATGATCGCCCGCACGTCGCTCGGGTTGGCGAGTTCCTTCACCTCGGCGACGGCCTCGCTGACGTTGAGCTCGTCGTAGTTGGCGATGGGCAGCTCGTCGGCGTCGAGCACTCCCACAGCGGCGCGTGCCGCGTGCAGCGCGTTGGCGGTCTGCCGGGCCCCCTCGTTGCGGGTGACCTTCTCGGCCGCCTCGAGAGCGGCGTTCCGCGATGCGGCGAGCGCCCGGGTCGCCACGTCACCGGCGTATGCGCCGCGGCTGACCAGCTCGTTGAACGTCGGCCGGGCCGAGCGCAGCGCGTCCGCGGCCCTGTCGACACCCCGGACCGACCACTCGACCGGCAAGTTCACCAGTTTCACCGCGGTACCGGCGGCCGCCTGCAGCGGCGTGCGGCGCAGCGCGGCCGGACCGCCCAGCGCGTCCTCGGCGAGCACGGTCGTCAGCCAGTCCACGGTCGCCGAGTGCGCCGTGATCAGCCGCGTCGCCAGCCTCTCGACGTCGGGGAGCTCGGCCGCGACGGCCAGGGCTTTGAGGTAGCGGGCGCGGTCCAGCAACTGGTCCTCCAGCGCCAGGTCGCCCAGAAGCGCCTCGTCGAACGGCTGGGCCTGTTCGGTCAGGGCCTTGACCGCCGCGGCGGCGCGGCCCAGGAAGGGGCCGACGATGTCCGGGACACCGCCAAGCTCGCGGATCGCCTTCTCTATGGACTCGGACCGCTCGCGCGCGTTCGATGCGTTCTGCGTCAGCTCACGCTCAACGGCCTCGGTACGCGCTTGTGCGATGCGGGTTTCGGCGACCTGGATCTCGGTGTTGGTCAGCTGGTGGAGCGCACGCAACTGCGCCAGCACCGTCGTCTTGTCGGATGAAGTCATCGAAAATTCGCCTCCTGCGTTGATTGTTTGGATCGGCACGAAAGCGCCTCCCTTGCGGCTACCCATTCGGCCCCCGACAGATAACATCGGCCTCTGACGTGTGATCCAGATCGCTTTTGTGGCGAGGGCCGAGTACCTAGACCGACGGCCAGCAAACAAGCCAATGCGCAGCTCAGGAGTTTCACGCCCGCTCTCCGGGGTAGCCATGCTTTGCCACGCCGCGGCTTCGGCCGGGCGTCGCTTTCCGTGGGGACTAGAGCACCCTGGCCCCGAAATGCGTCTCGGCACCCGTCTGGGATCCGGCCGAGGCAATTCCACAAGGAGTTCACATGCGTAAGACCATTGCAATCGTTTCGGCCACCGGGGCGCTGTTGTTCGGTGGGGCGGGCGTCGCCAATGCCGCCGGCCCGACCGCACCCGCGCCGTCGTCCACCACAACGACGTTGGCGGACAACGACAACAACACCAACCAGCACAGCGACAACAGCGGGCTGTGGGGCCTGCTCGGCCTCCTCGGCCTGGGCGGACTCGCCGGGCTGAAGCGCCGCAAGGACGCCGTCGTCGGCACCGGCGTCGGACCGGCCGCCCCCGGCGACCGCCGCGTCTAGTCCCTTCGCTCGACTTCAGATCCCCGTCAGGCGCCACGCCTGGCGGGGATCTGGCCCGGCGCCCGAAAAGAAACGGCTTGTGCTTCAAACGATTTCCTGGGCCGCCGTTGGCCCGGAGGCCTCGTTTAGGGGTTTATACAGCGGGTATGCCTCATCAAGCCGCACACAGCCCATAGTGCGAGTCCCAATTCCCCAAGAGACAGTGGAGGTATCTGCGATGGCCGACATGATTGTCCAATCGCCCGACGAGGTCGTCGCATTTCTGAAAGCGCAGCACAACCTCATCGAGGACATGTTCGACGAGGTGCTGCATGCGTCAGATCCTCAGGCGCGCGAGAAGCCGTTCGCGACGCTGCGCCAGCTGCTGGCCGTCCACGAGACAGCCGAAGAAATGGTGGTGCACCCGCGCGTGCGCCGCGAAGCCGATGCCGGCGACGCGATCGTCGACGCCCGACTCAAAGAGGAGCACGAAGCCAAGGAGCTGTTGTCGCGCATCGAAAAGCTCGACATCACCTCGAAAGAGTTCATCGACGAGGTCACCAAGCTCCGGCAAGCCGTGCTCGACCACGCCAAGCAGGAGGAGAGCGAGGAGTTCCCCGTGCTGCAGAAGGAAGTCGACGACGCCGACCTCAAGCGGATGGGTGCGGCGGTGCGGGCGGCCCAGGCCATCGCGCCTACCCACCCGCATCCCGGCGTGGAATCAGCCAAGCTGAATTTCGCGCTGGGACCGTTCGCGTCGATGCTCGACCGCGCCCGCGACCTCATCGGGCAGGCCCTCGGCTCGTAGGACTTCCGTAAGCTCGTTGAGGTGAGTGTCGCCCCGGAAATGACCGTTGCTCTACAGGACCGGTTCTTCCGCGAATTGCCGGAAATGGCCGTCCGCTGGCAAGCAGAGGCCCCCGCCGACTTACGGCTACTTGCCCTCAACGAGCGACTCGCCGCAGAGCTCGGGCTGGACACCGCCTGGCTGCGAAGTCCCGACGGAATGCGCTTCTTGGTGGGCGACCTGGTCCCCAGCACCGCCGTTCCGGTGGCCCAGGCCTACTCCGGGCATCAGTTTGGCGGTTTCGTGCCCCGGTTGGGTGATGGACGCGCACTGCTGCTCGGGGAGCTCGTCGCCAACGACGGGCGGCTGCGCGACATCCACCTGAAAGGCTCCGGGCCGACGCCGTTCGCACGGGGCGGGGACGGCCTCGCGGCCGTTGGGCCCATGCTGCGCGAGTACATCATCAGCGAGGCGATGCATGCGCTGGGGGTGCCGACGACGCGATCGCTGGCCGTCGTGGGCACCGGCCGCCCGGTGTTGCGCGAGGCGGAGCTGCCCGGGGCCGTGCTGGCCCGCGTGGCCAGTAGCCACCTGCGCGTGGGCAGCTTCCAATTCGCGGCATCCACCGGCGACGCCGGCCTGCTGCGCCGCCTCGCCGACCATGCGATCGCCCGCCACCACCCCAGCGCGGCGGGCGCCGAACGCCCCTACCTCGCGTTGTTTGAAGGGGTGGTCGCCGTCCAGGCATCGCTCATCGCGCGCTGGATGCTGATCGGATTCGTCCACGGGGTGATGAACACCGACAACATGACGATCTCCGGCGAAACGATCGACTACGGGCCCTGCGCCTTCATGGAGGCCTACGACCCCGACACGGTCTTCAGTTCCATCGACTTCTGGGGCCGCTACGCGTACGGCAACCAGCCCGTCGTCGCCGGCTGGAACCTCGCCCGGTTCGCCGAGACGCTGCTTCCGCTGCTGTCCGACGATGTCGAGGAGGCGGTCGCGCTCGCGGAGGATTCGTTCGGGGTTTTCCAGCGCGAGTACGACGCCGTGTGGTGGTCCGGAATGCGCGCCAAACTCGGTCTGCCCGCGGACGTCGAGGCCCAAGACCTGAAGGCACTGAGCGATGAGTTGCTCGCCCTGCTCAAGGACAGCCACGTCGACTACACCTCGTTTTTCCGCCACCTCGGCCGAGCGGCACGAGGCGATGCCGAACCCGTGCGCGGCTTGTTCATCGACCTCGCAGGGTTCGATGCGTGGCTGTCGCGATGGCAAACCCTGCGCCCCGACGCCGACGTCATGGATCGGGCCAACCCGATCTACATTCCGCGCAACCACCTGGTGGAGGAAGCCCTGGCCGCCGCCACGGCGGGCGATCTCGGCCCCCTCGACCAGCTCCTCGCCGCGGTCACCGCACCCTATGACGAGCGGCCGGGCCTAAAGCGTTACGCCGAGCCGGCGCCCGAGGACTTCGGTAAGTACCAAACGTTCTGCGGCACTTAGTCGTTACGTGATCCTGGCGAACTCGGCCTGCAGCTCATCGAGATGGCGGAGGGTCTGGTCGCGAGGCTCGGTGGGCAATTCCACCAGCAGGTGCTCCAGACCGAGACCGAGGTAGCCCTCGAGCTCGTTGGCCGTCGACGCACCGCCGTGAAAGCTGATCACCGGTGTGTCCTGTCCGGCCACCTCGCGCAGTTCCTCTAACTGAGGCGCCAAGACCCGCGCCGACGGTGTCATCGAGAGCCAGCCGGCATGCAGCCGGGCGATGCGTTTGAAGCCCGCGGGACCGCAGCCCAGATACAGCGGCGGGTAGGGCTTCTGCACCGGCTTGGGCCAACTGTAGATGGGATCGAAATCGACGAACCGGCCATGGAATTCGGCCTCTTCGTGCGTCCAGATCTGCACGAGCGCATCCAGCCGCTCATCAACCACTCGGCCCCGAATGCCGGGATCGACACCGTGGTTGGCGATTTCTTCGCGCAGCCATCCCACGCCCACGCCGAACCGAAATCGGCCCTGTGACAACAGGTCCAGCGAGGCCACTTCTTTGGCGGTGTGAATCGGATCGCGTTGGGGAACCAACGCAATGCCGGTGCCCAGAATGAGCCGTTCGGTGACGACCGCCGCTGCGGTCAGCGCCACGAAAGGATCGAGGGTTCGGTAGTACTTCGGCGGAATCGGGCCGCCGCTCGGGTACGGGGTCTTCCGGTGCACCGGAATGTGCGTGTGCTCGGCCAGAAAAAGCGACTCGAACCCACGCTGCTCGAGTGCCTGCCCCAGGTCTACCGGGCCGATGCCCTCGTCGGTCACGAATGTCAACACGCCTAGGCCCATGGTGCTCAAGTCAACCGCATCTAGTTTGTTTCGGCGACTGCTTGGCTGCGGTCGGTGACCGGGACCAGACGCGCCATCCCGCGAAGGATCCACGGCGTTCGCCTCGCCATCACGGCCACCGCTCGGTCCGACCGGCGCATCGCCGTTCGAGGACCGGGCGTGGGTGCCGCCGCCAGCTGCGCTTCGCGCGACAACGTGCCCGCGCCGTGACGGTCGACCGCGAGAATCTGCCAGGTGCCCGGCACCCCGCGCAGCCCCACACTGCCTCGGTCATCGAAGCGGGTTCCGGATCCGACGACCAAGTCCCGGACCGTGCTCGAGACGAGGATCTCGCCGGCGCCCGCCAGCGCGAGGATGCGCGCGGCGATGTGCACCGCGATCCCCCCGATATCGGTGCCCAACAGCTCGCACTCCCCCGTGTGGATGCCTATCCGGATCTCGATCCCCAGCTTCTCCGCCTCGTCATGCAGGGCTTCGGCGCAGCGGATCGCCTGCGTCGGGCCGTCGAAGGTGGTGAGGTGGCCGTCCCCGGTGCTCTTGACGACCTTGCCGCCGTATCGTTCCGTCATTTCGGCGGTGATTTGCCCAAAGCGTTGCAGGACCGCACGCCATCGCTCGTCGCCATCGGCCGCCGCATGTTCGGTCGAGGCGACGATGTCGGTGAACAGCACCGTGCGCAGAGCGCGCTGGGATTGGGGCGGAGCGCCGTGGCTTCCGGTCAGAAATTCCTCGATCACCGTCGCGATCCGGTCTGCATCGACCAGCCAGGGCACGTGGTCGTTGCCGGCGACTTCGAGCATTTGCGCGTTCGGGATGTGCTCGGCGATATACCGGCCGAACTGAACCGGTACCAGATCGCCCTGGGCATGGACAACGAGCGTGGGCGCGCTGATCGTGGGCAGGATCGACCGGACATCTATCGAAAACGCGGATTCCATTGTGGCCCTCGCCATTCCCGGGCTCGCGCTCATGCGTTCCAGCATCGCCAGCTGGCGCGTCGACCGGATCGACGGCAGCAGGCCCCGGAGCGCTTCACCGCTGCCCCAGGATGAGCGGATCGCACGGCCGAATGCCTGGAACCCGGCGACCTGATCCACCGACGGCGTATAGGCATCGCTCAGCAGAGGCACCATCTTTTCCCGGAGCGCAACCGGATCGCCTTCCATGTCGTCCCACGTCCCCCAGCCGGTGTATGCGGAGGCGCCGGTGAGGACCAGCGCACGCGTCCGCTCCGGTCGGGTCGCGGCGAACAACATGGCGGCGGGCCCGCCCTCGCTCGCCCCGAACAGCACCGCCGCTTCAAAACCGGCGGCATCCATGACCGCCTCGATCTCGGCCGCTCGATCCTCGAGCGTGCGCACTTTGGGGACCGGGTCGGAGAGACCCACCCCGGCCTTGTCGAACAGCAGCACCCGGCAGAAGCCGGAAAACCGCACCATGAACGCCTCGAACTGGGGCACCGTCCAGAACATCTCGACGTGGCTGACGAATGATCCGGCGAACACCAGGTCGATCGGCCCGTCGCCGAACACTTGGTACGCGAGGCTGAGATCGCCGCACTTTGCATACGCTGTTTCCGGCATCAAATGAGCGTACGGCCGCACCGCTGCCTGGACCAGCAAATGCTTACCGGTTAGCTCGGGTCACGGTGTCGGGGCTTCGCCCTTTCCGGTGGTCCGACGGGCCGCGCCCCAGAGCCCGACGCCTATGCCGATGATGGCGCCGCCCAAGCCGATGATCCGTTGCGAGGGCTTCAGCTCGTCATGAACGCTGATGCCGCCGAGCAGGTCGGCGGCGTCCGCGCCGCCCGATGCCAGGAACCAGCCGCGGGTGTTCTTACCGCGCAACGCCGCCGCGGCGAGCAAGCCGCCGATCAAGGCGTCGCGATATCCCATGGACCGCAACAAAAGTCGCGCCGTCGGAGTCGGCTCGCCGGGATCTCCCCAGAACCGGTTGGCGCTCAAGGGCTCGACGAGGAACCAGACGCCGGAGGTGAGTCGGATGGTGCCCGCGAGAAGTGCCGCTCGGTCGATTGACATGCTCGGCAGCCTAAAAGCAAACCGCGTTCCTGCGCATGGCTTTCGCCCCAAGAGCCCGTCACGGCGCGGGGCACGCGTGGGCGATCTGTATGGACGCCGGCCACAATGCGGTGGTCAAGCCGAAGGCCAAGGCGTCGGCTGCGGTGGGGAACACAGCCTCCACCCGGGCCTGGATGAGTCGAGCCTCTTCAGTGTGAAAAAGCGTCCATACGAACCCGATACACAAATATGGGATCGCCAGCCACAATGCCAGTTCGATCAGCGCGCCGACCCGGACCTGGTATCGCATGGTGCGCCGAAGTACGTCCATGACCGCACGCTCCTAGCACGGCTGAGCCCCCGCTTGCCCGGGGATGTACCGAGGATGTGAGGCTCTCACATGGTCGTCACGTAGCGCAAAGGTGCGGCCGGGTCAGTCCAGCGCAGGGTCGGGCAGCCCGCATAGCTTGCACAAGGTGCCAAGGCCGTCGGGCGTTCCGGGCCAATGCTTGGCGAGCGCCCCCGGTCCCGCTGTGCGGCTGACCCAGCGCAGCACCAGGCCGACGATGATCACGTCGTCGGCGAACCCGATGACCGGGATGGCGTCGGGTATCAGGTCAATGGGCGACACGACGAAGGCGATCAGTGCCACCAACGAAATCCGGATCCGCCGCGGCAGTTCGGTATCGGCGGCGAGGCGTTTCAGCAGCCGGAGCACGTCGGGCAGGAGACGCACCAGGTCCTGCATTGTGGCCTCGGGTCGCATCAGCCAGAAGGTGACGGCGAGAATCACCCAGATCACGGCGAACGCACTCAGGATGCCTACCGCAACCATCCACCAGTCAGGCCACATCATTCATATCTTCGTGGCCGCGGCCCCCGCATGCCAGCCGCGCTGCGAACAGGTTCCTGTTAAGCAGCGCCTAAGGGCGGCAACGGAATGAAGGGAATGGTCCAGATAGCGGACGGGGGTACCGGCGGCTCGGTTGTCGGTTCCCCAATGTGCTGTGGGCAGTACGCATCCACCGCGCTGGTTGTGAAGTGGGTCGCGTCCGCCACCGTGAATCCGGCATTCTCCGACGACACGCTCTGGATGACGTCGGCTTGGGAGTGACCCTGGTCCATCAGTTCGCAGGCCGTCTTGCCGACCCGAATGGCGACAGCGCCGTTCTTGTACGGGACGCCGGCCTGATCGAGCGCCGTCAAGAAGTTCGCATCGGGGTTGCCGGCCGGGTCGGCCTGCGCGGGCGTGGCCACGCCGACGGCGGCGGTGAAGCTCGCAAGCACGAGAAGCATCCGCACCGCCTCATCCTCGTACAAACGGCGCGAATTGTCCTGTCGGCCCGTGCGAACTCGGCTTAGTGTGGTTGGCGGAATGAAGGACGAGGGCCAATGAACATCGACGACGAATCCGTCACGACGCTGGAAGACCTCAGGGGTGATCTGGCACAGCGGTACAAGCGGACGGCGAGCGGCGGAAACTTCCTCGACAGCGCGATCGTCGACGCTGACATGGCGGCCCTCGACCGCGACGGCTACGTCATTTGGGAGGACCTGCTCACTGCGGAGCAGTGCCAGCAGATCCGCGACGTCGTGCGCCCGTGGCTGGGGCACACGGGACGCAACTCCTTCGAGGGCCGGCGCACCCAGCGCGTCTACAGCCTGCTGAGCCGCACGCGGGTATGCGACGGGATCGTCGACAATCCTCGCGTGCTGGCGGTGCTTGATCGGCTGCTGATGCCCAACTACCTGCTTTCGGCGTTGCAGGCCATCAACATTCAGCCCGGAGAGGCCGCCCAGCTGGCACACCACGACGACGGGTTCTATCCGATCCCGCGTCCGCGAGAACCATTGGCGGCGGCGACGATCTGGGCCATCGACGACTTCACCGCCGACAACGGCGCCACCGTCCTCTACCCCGGCAGCCACCGCTGGGGTAAGCGCCGGCCGGGTCCCGACGATCAGGCCCTGCCGGTCGTAATGCCCGCCGGCTCGTGTGTTTTCTTCGTGGGCACCCTGTGGCACGGCGGGGGCGCCAACACCACCAGTCGCGACCGCCTCGCCGTCACCGCCCAGTACTGCCAACCGTGGCTGCGACCGATGGAAGCCTTCACGTTGTCGATATCGCGCGACATCGCCCGATCGGTCTCCGACGACATTCGCCGCATGCTCGGCTACAGCATCCACCCCCCGTTCGTCGGCGCGGTCGACGGTCTGCACCCGCTGCGGCTGCTGGAAACCGCGCAGGATTCGTAGGTCCTAGTTCGGTTTTCCGCTGAGGTCCGCAAGCCGGGCGGCATCGGCGTACGTGGATTGTTGCTGGCTGCCCACTTCGATCGCCTGGCTCCGGCTCAGCGCGATAGCGGCGGCCACCATTCCCCAGACGGCGACTGCGAGCGCCAGCGCCGTCGAGCGGCCCACCGCCAGGTGTTCACCCAGCACCCCAACGCCGAGCAAGACCGCGACGACGGGCTCCCCCACCAACATGATCGGTACCGACGCCTGCAACGCCCCGGCATGGAATGCCGAATTCTGCGCCATCGTCACTGCGACCGCCAGGCCGACCAAGACATAGGGAGCGGGGACGGTCAGGAGCGCGTGCCAGCCGCCGACGGCGTAGCGGTGCGTGCAGATTTTCGTCAAGACGGCGATCATGCCGAGCAGGACCGCCACGGCGACGCCCAGCAGCATCGCGCGTACACGACCTACGGCGCGGCCGGCCGCCATGACGCAGACGACCAGCAACGGCACCGTCACCAACAACGCCAGCGTCCACGCCGGCACAGGGGGACGGTTGTGGCCGGCGCGGGGCTGGCCGACGAGCACGAAGACCGTTAGTGCGCCGGTCAACAGCGTCGCCCAGCCCCACTGGACCGCACTGATGCGTTGGCGGCAGAGCCGAGCGCTCAAGGGCAATGCGAATAACAACGACGAAACGAGCAGCGGCTGGATCAGCAGCAGGGATCCGTGCGCGAGCGCGACGGCCTGAAAAACGTAGCCGGCGACGGCGGCGACGGTGCCCGCCCACCACAGCGGTCGCATCGCCAAGGTCGTCACCATCGCCCCAGACATGCCCTCATCAGGCGGAACGTGCTGGGCGGCTCGCTGCCGAACGACGATGCCCACCGCGGCCCAGAACGCCGACAGCAATGCCGAAAAGATCGCGACCGCATGCGATGCCCCCCACCCCATGCCTGCGTGGATACCCGAGAGGTCAGCGAGACTAACTGAGCCCTGCGCGAATGGTGCGGCCTGCCCCGACATCAGGAGCGGCCAGCGGAGTTTGTTTGTGACTCACCGCACATTTATGCTCATCGTGTATCCCAGGTCACAACCAGCAGGAGCTTAAATGGCCGCAGCCAATGCTTCGAGCAAGCACGTTGTCGTTGCGCCGCGTCCCAGCGGAGCGATCCATTCGCACCGGATACTGCTGGCCGTGTTCGTGGTCATGGCCCTCATCGCGGCGATCACGGGCATCGTCGTGGCCGCGTCGACGGGGCACACGACCGCCGCGCTCGTCATCGCCCTGGTGGCCGGCGGATGGTTTTCTGCCGCCCTCTGCTAGCGGTGCAGCGTCGAAAACGTGGGGATCAGTTGGCGACTGCGCCGGGGCAGTACTTGATTCGGCCCAGGTCGACCCACATGTTGGCCCGCTTGGCGGCCTGCTCCGGGTTCAGCCCCGTCACACTCTGGTTGTTCGCCTGTTGCATCGCGCCGACGATCTGCGCACGCGACCAGCCCTCCGCCATGGCCCTGCACATCGTCTGCTCGGTTTGCATCTCATAGAAGGGCCAGTCCGGCGGGAAGCCGATCGGGTCAGCGTGGGCCGTGGCAAACGCACCGGGGATCGAAGCCGGAGCAATCAACGCGATGACGAACGTCAATGCAAGAAGCAGCTTTCTGGTCACTTCTCCTCGATTCGGGGCGTAGTCACGGTGGTGTAAGAGCACTTATACCCAGGGGGGCAAGAAATCAAGTGGCCATCTGGCGCCCCAGCCCATGGTCGGCTGGCGGGATAGCAGATCGAGCCCCCGAAGCCTAGCACTCGAAGCTCGGCCGGGACGGCTGTTGCCCGCGGGGCACTACGTCTGTGACCTGCGAACACGCAGTGGAGCTCGGCGTGTGCCGCGCGTCATCGGTGCCTTTGGTCCCTCGGCTTGCGTCGCTTCGGCCCTGACGATCTCGGCCGCCCTGAATGATCCTGCCGATGGGTAGCAGCCGATCAGAAACGAGCTGAAATGTGGCAACCACCATGTGGCGCGATCTTGGTAGGGGTGGACGGCTCGGCAGCGGCGCTGGGCGCCGTCCGGTGGGCGGCCCGTGATGCCGCGCTGCGGAATGCGCCGCTGGCCCTGGTGCATGTGGTCGACGCCCCCGTACCGGGGTGGTTCCAGGTCACCCCGCGGACCGATTTCAGGCAATGGCACGCGAAGCGGGCACGCAAATTCATCAGGTCGGCGATCAGGGTCGCCGAGCAGAGCGTTGGTGACCTCGGTCGGGTGAAGGTCGAAAGCAAGGTCCTTTTTTCAGCGGCGGTCCCTGCGCTGGTCGCGCTCTCCAGTGTCGTGGAGATGGTCGTGCTGGGCAGTCACGGCCACGGCGGCGCCTTGGCCCACCGCCCGATTGGCTCGGTGACTTCGGGATTGGTCTACCACGCGCACTCCCCAGTCGCCGTGATCCGCGACGAGCAAGCCCAATTTCGCAGGGCCGCAGGCGCGCCCGTGCTGGTGGGCATCGACGGCTCACCGGCATCGGAGGCAGCGACCGCGATCGCGTTCGAGCAGGCTTTACGGCGGGGAGTCCGCTTGGTGGCTTTGCACGCCTGGGACGATCCCCGGGTAGCAGCCTCAAGAACGTTGTTCCAAGACGCCAAATGGGACGCCCGGCTATCCGCGGAGGAGGAGGTGCTGGCCGAACGGCTGGCGGGCTGGCACGACCGCTATCCCGACGTGGGGGTCCGTCGCAGGATCGAGATCGGCGAGCCGGTGCGCTGGCTGCTCGAGGCGTCCGAACAGGCCCAACTGCTTGTGGTCGGCAACCACGGCCGCGGCGCGTTCGCCGGCAAGGTGCTGGGCTCGGTCGGTGCGTCGGTGGTCAATAGGGCCAAGATCCCCGTGATCGTGGCGCGATAGACACTGGCAGTCTGACCAACCATTTCAGTGGAGCCAACGGTGAGGACTCATTGATGCCCTTCGAGCGGCGGGGTGCCGCGGTGGCCGGAATGCTCGCGGCGTGTCTCGTGCTGGTGCAGTGCACCACTGCGCGGCCACCTCCGGCGGCGACACCGCCAGGGTCTGCCAGACCGTCACCATCGGCGGCCGCGTCGTCGGCCAGCGTGCCGTCAGCACCCGCCGGCGCCACCGTGGAACCGGTCACCGCCGCCGAACTCGGCGAGAGCTGGCGGCCTGGTTGCCCAGTCGAGCCGGAAAAGCTGCGACGGGTCAGCGTCGACCACATCGGCTTCGACGGCCGGATGCATCGCGGTGAGCTGATCGTGCATGAAGACCTGGCGCCGGAGGTCAGCGCGATCTTCGAGCGGCTTTACCGGCTTGGCTACCCGGTCGAGAAGATCCGCACGGTCGACCACTACCCGGACGCCGACGACGAGTTATCCATGGAGGACAACAACACTTCGGCGTTCAACTGCCGACGCATCCCGGGAACCGACGAATGGTCTCCGCACGCTTACGGTCGGGCTATCGATCTCAATCCGCTCATCAACCCGTGCCTCTACGCCAGCGGGTATTTCGAACCGCAGAACGCGGCGGCCTATCTGGACCGCGGCCGCAGCGACCCGGGGCTCCTGCACAACGGCGATCCAGCGGTGCACGTCTTCACAGATCGTGGCTGGCGGTGGGGTGGCGAATGGACGGGTCCCCTCGACTATCAACACTTCGAGCGGCCCTAAAGACGCAGGGCCTGTGCCGCCGCCGTTGCGACGTCACCTCGCAGATTGGTCATCGGTGGACTGCCTCGGACGTGGATCGAATTCGACAGCAGAACTACGTAGGTATCTGAGCGTGGATCTATCCAAACCGAGGTTCCGGTGAAGCCGGTGTGGCCGAAGCTACCGATGGGGAAGATCACACCGCGCGGCGTGGACTGGCCCGTGTCGATATCCCAGCCGAAGCCGCGCAGGTTCTGCCCCGCGATCGCCGGATAGCGTGGAGCGAGCAGCGGATCTGTCTTGTTCGGCCTCTTTGCGACGGCTTCTTGGGTGGCATCGTTGGCCGCCTTCAGCTGCGCAAGCGTGTGTCCCGGCTGCTGTGGACTTGTCATCAACTCGAGAGTTGTTTGCGCCAAAGGGAATTGGCTCGGACGGCCAGCGAGCCGGTCCAGCAGGGCCTGCGCGAAGATGCTGACATCGTGGGCCGTCGAGAACACGCCGGCATGCCCGGCCACCCCACCCATGCGCCGCGCCGTCGTGTCCTGGACGGTGCCCCGAAGCAGGTGATCGAGATCGGGATTCTTGCCCGGGTCGGCTCTGCCCTCTTCGTCGCGTGCTGTCGGCGCGATGCGCGGCAAGAGACCGGTGCTCCAGGTACCCGCGGGGCAGGCGTCCGGCGCCCGGCCTTGGGGGGCGGGGGCCCAGGCGATCGCAGCTCCCAGCGTCGCGTGCGGACCACATGCTTGGGCCGGAGGAAGGTAGTGGGTGTCTTCCATGCCAAGCGGCTCGAATACGTTTCGCTGAACGTACGCGTCCAGCGCCTCACCGGTTTCCTTCTCGACCAGCGCGCCGAGCAGGATGAAGTTGATATCGGAATAGCGGAAAACTCCACCGGGAGCCGACTCCAGCGGCGTGGTGAGCGCACGATGGATCCCCTCTTCTTTGTCGGCGTGGTCCAGACCCCAAGGGTCGCCCAGGTTGACGTCCCCGGTTTCGCCGGAAGTGTGCGTAAGGAGCATGCGCAGGGTCACCGTTGCGCGGCGCGGATCGTTCGCGGTGTTGAAGTCGGGCAGATACTGCTGCACGGGATCGTCGAACGCAACCTTGCCTTGCTCGTAGAGCTGCATGACCGCAGTCGCCGTTGCAACGTTCTTCGTCAACGACGCCAAGTCGAAGATCGTGTCCTCGGTCATCGGCTCCGCAGGGGCCGGCAGCCCGTCGAGTCCCGGTTCGCCTGCAAGTTTGCGCGAACCGTAGGCCTGGTGAAAGACGACCTTGCCACCATGCCCGATGACGACCACCGCGCCTGGCAAACGGTTCGCCGCAATCGCACCATTGATCAGCTTGGAGACGGGTACGAAATCGATTGCGGGAGCCGGGTCGGGCGGCTTGACGACCGTTGCGACGTCCGGTCTGGGGGTCTGCGTGCTCGCCCCCAGCGCCGGTCCCGCGTCGCCACGCGAGCAACCGGTGGTGATCGCAAGGAGGGCGGTCCCGGCGGCAATGGCGGTTCGCATCGCACCGCGGAAGCCTGCGGCGACCGGTCGATTCATCGTGGAGCTCATCTCGTTACCTGCGATTTTGTTTTCGAATCTTGACGGCGTCAAGAGAGGACACCAAACGCATCCCGCGCCCCGGGATCACGCCCGTATCGTGAGGACGATGTGCGAGCCTGCACTCGGCCGGCCCCATGAACCGCCAGCCGTTGTCAGCCGTCGCCGCCTTTTAGGGTTGGCCGGCGGCGTGGGCGTGGCGTCCATGATCGGCGCCAGGCCACCTTCGGCTCCGCCTATTTCCGCGACGACCACCGTCGGCCTGACCGCGACCACTTCGGCATTGTTGCTATGCCGAGACGCCTGGGGCGCGCGCCCGGCCCGCTCTGGCGGAAAGCGCCACACCATCACCCGGATGACCCTCCACCACGAGGCCGTCGTCCTCGGCGACAACCGCAATGCCCCAGGCCACCTCCGACTGGATCAGCGGTACCACCAGGATCAGCACGGGTGGATCGACATCGCCTACCACGTCGGCGTCGACCGCAATGGCAACGTCTACGAACTCCGGAGCACTGAAATCGCCGGCGACACCGCGACGGACTACGACACCACGGGCCATTTCCTAGTCCTCTGCGAAGGAGACTTCGATCAAGAGGCTGTGTCAGAGGCCCAGCTTCAGGGGGCGGCTCGCGTCTTCGCATGGGCCGCCCAGAATTTTCGTATCGCAACCACGACATTGGCCGGCCATCGCGACCTCGCCCAGACGTCTTGCCCCGGCGCAAACCTGTACGCCCACCTCTCCTCGGGTGACCTGAAACGCCGCGTTGACGATCTGCTGGCCGCGGGAGGAGTGGACCTGCAGCGCTTCTGCGGATCCGATGCGGCCGCACGAGTCGCGGCAATCGAGGCAGGCAACTGACCAGCGCTTACCGCCGATGGCCCCGGATATTGCGATAGCAGCGTGAGATCACGCCGGCGACGGGGCCCTTTGGGGCGAGGGTGACTGAGCGACAGGTGTTGACCGATGGCAATCGAGCGCAGCGGGTGTTTGTACAGGCGCGGTAGTGCAAAGCCGCTTCGCCGGTATAGGATCTAGGCATCATTACTACCCCGATTCGGCTGGACGTAGGCGTCCGGAATTGGGTCTAAGTCGGACGGGACGTGGGCGTCCGCGGCATATATGGCTATTGTTAAGCCCTTTCAGCGCCAGAAGGCTCCCATGAAACAACTTTGTGATGACCTAACCCAATTCGCTATCCAGGTGCGCCAGATCGCATATTCCGTCAACGGCGGCGTCGGGGAGCGGGAATGCCTGGATTTGAGCGCACGGATGCTCGCCGCGGTTCAGCGGGCCCAGGCCAGGACGCTCACCGAACTTTCCGAATTACCTGGCGAGTGCGGGCAGGCCGGCTAGAAGCGATGGCTGACAGCGCCAATTCGAGTCATGTCTGGCCTGGAGACGTCATCGCGCAAGCCACGGACATCATCAGCGAGCGCTTCAAACTCGACGCCGCACAATCCTTAGCAGTACTCCGCACAATGTCACGCAACACCAGGATGCAAATGTGCGTGGTCGCCGAACACGTAATCAACCGCGAGTTGCCGGCGGAAGCCGTGCGCGGCCTGGGAACAGATGTGTCGGGCTTCGCCTCACCCCAGAGAAGAAACCACGGGTTCAACGGCCTTCGCATCGTGGCTGACTGAGCTGGGCCCATCGCCGCAGCGGTGATACTCCACTTCGGCGGCCGCACGTCGTGCACTGAGCGGAGCTGCCGGAACTGTCACCCTGCATTACCGGGAGCGGCCGGGCTCGTGGGAGTCGTTGAGGTCGTGGGACTCGTTGAGGTCGTGGGACTCGTGGGAGTCGTTGAGGTCGCAGGACTCGTTGGGGTTGTTGAGGTCGCAGGACTCGTTGGGCTCGTGGTCCGCACTGAGCTCGTTGGGTGCACGGGGCTCGTCGGGCTCGTCGGGCTCGTAGGACTCGCTGGCGTGGGACTCGCAAGGCCTGGGCCTTCGCCACACCAGTCCGCCACATCTTTCGGGTACTGCTCAAGTGGTGGAGGACAACGCTGCCCCGGCGGGAAATTGGCACCGGCGTTGAGCAGATCGCAGGGCACGTAGACCTGCTTGCCCTTGGGAGTGTTGGTCAGACACTTTGTCGGCGGCTCGCCATGGGCCTCGACCGGAATGATAGCCGCGGCTACCACCGCGCTGAGCCCCCAAGCAAGACGGCGATAGGTCATGAAAGCTCCTCCCCGAGCAAACGAAAGACTGCCTCCGCGACAAGAGCGCTCATCTGAAGCGTTCTCGTGAGGCGGTGTCGGCGCGCACAACGTGACATCGCCGTCGTATGACGATTAAAGCCGCTCACCCCGGGCGTAATCCAACCCGTAGGTCTCCCGGCGTTTGCGGCGCGTACCGATCTATCGCATTGAACAGCACATTCTCTGTGGACTTGCCGGGAATCGACCCCTTATCGCGATGCTGGCCTCTGACCCGCACCTGCGCTGAACCACCCCGACGGCCACGCGGGCAGTCCCTGCAGGCGAAGAAATTCGTCGACCCAATACGGCACATCATGCTTGACCACCGGTGCCACGATATTGATGTGACGGATGCTCAAAACGAGGGCATGGCGGGAAGGGGTGCCGGCCACGCACACGCCGCCTCGGTGGATGAGTTGCTGGATCAGGCGGTGGCGGCGATAAACCGGGGTGATCGCGCAACCGCCAGCGTGTTGGCGGAGCGGGTGCTGGCGGTCGACGTGGGCAACGTGGAAGCTGAGGACCTCCTGTCCGCTCCCGCTAGCGGCGGTGAGATGTGCCGTTTGACGCTTTTGTTCACAGATCTCGTCGAGTCGACAGCGCTTTCGACGCGGATCGACCCGGAAACCTACCGAACAATTGTGGGCCGCTACCGCGACCAAGTTCTCGCGATCGTGGACCGCTATGGAGGACATGTCAGCTCGACAAAAGGTGACGGCTTGTTCGCAGTCTTCGGTCACCCCGAAGCCCATGAGAACGATGACGAACGGGCCGTGCTAGCCGGGCTGGAGATCAGTCGCGAGGTGGCCAAGCTGGGGGGACAGGCGAAACGTCGGTTTGGAGTCGACATCGCGGTACGTGTCGGGGTGCATCGAGGGCTGGTGTATTTAGACACCGCCCAAGACGACGTCTACGGCATGGCGGCCAACCTGGCCCAGCGTGTGTCGAGCTTGGCACCTCCGGGCGGGATAGTGGTTTCCGACGCGGTCGCACCGCTAGTTGGCGAGGCGTTCGAGCTGACGAGCCGGACACAAGTGGCGGTCAAGGGCATCGAGGCGCCCATCGGCTATTACGTTGTGCTCGGTGAGCAGTCCGACGCAGGCCGGGTTGGCGTGGGTCGCGGTCCGCTTGTGGACCGTGAACGCGAACTGGCCCGGTTGCAGAATTGTTGGCGACGTGCGCAGCGCGGCACGCTTCGCACGCCTGGGCTGGTATTTCGCGGCGAGCCTGGCATCGGTAAGTCGCGATTAGCGGCGGCGGCCGTCGAGCTGGCCGAGAGCGCGGGCGGGGTGGCGCTGGAGTTGGTCGGATCCCCACTGCACAGCGACGCTGGTCTACATCCGGTGCGCACATTACTCGAACGTCGTTGTGGCATCGCCCGTCTCACCAAGCCCGCGGATCGCCTGCGGCTTCTGCAAGCGGAGGTGGCCGCACGATCACTGGATACGGCGCGCATGCTGCCGTTGCTGGCACCGGTGATAGGTATTGCCCCCGAGGCGGGCTATGAGCCGGTTGCCGCCGAAGGCCACAAGCTGCACCAATTGATCATGGGGGCAGTGCACGAATACCTGCTGGGATGTTTTAGGGACGGCTCAGGACTCGTGGTGGCCAAGGATGTGCAATGGTTCGATCCGTCCACCCTGGACGTTCTCGGCCAGTTGCTCGGCGCCGCCGACGGGCGCCTCCTCGTGGTGATCACGGGACAGGACGGCGGCTGGCTGCCGCAAAGCTGGCCGGTCAAGATCTTCGACCTCAAGCCATTGACCGACGAACAAGCCGACATCCTGGTCAGCGCGTTAAATCCGCGCCTGTCGCCGAAGCAGCGTTCCCAGATACGCGCCCGGTGCGACGGCATCCCGTTTTACATCGAGCAACTCGTCCGGGGCTTCAGCGACCAGCCCGACGGAGAACGGACCGGCATACCGGACGCCCTGTATGAGCCGTTGTTCGCGCGACTGCGCGCGAGCCCCAACGCGGTCCCTGTGGTGGAGGCAGCGGCGGTGATCGGTCGCCAATTCGATCGTGGATTGCTGTGCTCGGTGTGCCAGCGCAGTGGCGATGAAGTCGACGACGTCCTCGACGAACTGGAAGACGCCTTGGTCGTCGAGCCGTCGGGAACAAACAGCTGGCGCTTTCGCCACGAATTGCTCCACGAGGTGGCCCGCGAGTTGGCGCCCGCCAGCGTGCGCCGAGGACTGCACGGGAAGGTGGCCGATGCTCTGCTGCAGGGGGTTAGAGGCGTCGACCCGGACTGGCGGCTGGTGGCCGGCCACTACGAGCAGGCCGAGCGGTTCGTCGACGCCATATCGGCCTATCGGCAGGCCGCAACCGAAGCACGTCGTCGGGGGGCGCTCGCCGAGGCTCGCACATACCTGAGCCTTGCCCTCACCCAACTCGACCGCCTCTCGACAGGTGCCGACCGCGACCGCAGCGAGATCGCGGTGCGGCTCGAGCGTGGATTCCTCGCCGCGGCGGCAGAAGGCAATCAAAGCCCCGCGGCTGTGGTCGATTTCGAGCGCTGCCTGCAGTTGAGCGGAACCGACCTGCATGATGACGAGCTCCTCGCCACCATGGTTGCCCTGATGGTCTACTACTTCACGCGCGCCGACCTGCGCCGGGTGGTGCGGGTGCTCAGGTCACTGCGTGTAGGCCTCGAGCAAGGACGGGAGTGGTTACGCCCGGTCATCGAGGCCTCCTTCGGTGTGGTCGCGACGCTCCGCGGGGAGTTCAACGCCGCCAGTTCGCGTCTCGAGCACGCCATGCCGGATCTCGTGGCAGCCGACCAGCTAGACGCGCTGTGGTATCAACCGAACGATCCCATCACGACAGCGCGCGTCCACCGGGCATTGGTCAACTTCGTTCGGGGTGATCTGCCCGGCGCGGAGGCTGAGCTCGCAGAGGTCGCAGGAAGGGTCGGAGGACTAGGGTTCCCCCAGGGCCCATTCAGTGCGGCCTTCGCGAACTTCGTGGAGATCTGGATGCGGATCGAGGGCGGCCAGCTCGACCAGGCGTCGGTACTCGCCGCCGGGGTGACCGAGCAGGCGCAACGCCATGGCTTCGATGCCTGGCACCTCTGGGGCGAAACCCAGCAAACCACGGTTGCGGCGTTGACCGCATTGAGGGCAGAGCCGCTGGACCCCTCTGCGCTATCACGTCACATGGTCACGATGACCAAACTTGTCGACGTCTTGGCCAGAGCCGGTCTGAACGCCTACCTCACCTTTTTCGACGGCGTGCTCGCTCAGCTCCTGCTGGCGCTCGGCGAACCACAGCACGCGCGCGACCAGCTGGATGCCGCACTGTCCCTGGCCCGGGATACGGGAATGCACTTCTACGATGCCGAATTGCTGCGGCTTCGGGCGCATACCCACAGCAACTCAAGCGCCGTCGGTGCCGACCTCCAAGCCGCCCTTGACCTAGCCGACCGTCAGGGGGCCCGGCTGTTCGAATTACGCGTTGCCCTCGACCTTTTCGAACTGAATGGTGGCCCTTCCCGGGCCGCCCTTGCTGCCGCCGTTAGCCGAATGCCCACCGACAGCGCATTGCCGGAGCTGGCCCGGGCGCGCGCCGCACTCACACCGACCAAACACAAGGCGGGCGGATAACGGATAGGCGAGGCACCAACCTGACGCCACTCGCTTGAGGTCATGCGTCCGAGTCTTCCCGGACGGCGACGATTTCCGTGGCCGGGTGCATCAAACCCGGCTGCAACGCGGCGGACCTTCCAGCGACTCTTATTGCTACACCAGCTGAACCTCCGCCAACCGGGTCGAGCCCAACATTCGGGGCGGATGCCCCATGTGCCGCGCTCGGCGGTTTCATTAGTGGCATCCCGGGTGAGGCGGTACCTTTCCACGCTTCACGGCAGGTGGTTAGCCTGCCAAGTATGGTCACGCCGCCTGCCGCGCTCACCGCCGCAGAGCTGGAATTGCGGCAAAGGGTTCGGGCATTCCTGGCCGAGACGCTGCCCTGGGGAACGTTCGAGCCCGGTCTCGGGATGGGCGCGGGGGTTGATCGGGCGTTCTCCGCCGCGTTGGCCGAGCGTGGCTGGATCGGCATGGCGGTCCCAGTGGGCTACGGCGGTCGCGACGCCACCGCCGTCGACCGCTTTGTCGTCGTCGAGGAGTTGCTGCGCTGGGGCGCCCCGGTCGCGCATCACTGGGTGGCCGACCGACAGATCGCCCCCGTGCTGCTGCGTTACGGCACCGAGGACCAGAAGCAGTGGCTGTTGCCGCGAATCTGCAGGGGCGAGTTGTGTTTTTGTATCGGCATGAGCGAGCCCGACGCCGGAAGCGATCTCGCTTCGGTGCGGACGCGGGGTGTGCGCGACGGGGATGGCTGGCGAGTGTCGGGCGTGAAGGTATGGACGAGCAACGCGATGCGCGCCGACTTCATGATCGCGCTGTGTCGAACCGGGGAGGGCGAACGTCATGCGGGGCTGAGCCGGTTCCTGATCGACATGCGCAGCCCCGGCGTGACGGTCAAGCCGATCCCCTACCTGAACGGAAGCACCGACCACTTCGCCGAGGTGGTCCTTGATGGCGTGCTCGTCTCCGACGACATGGTGATCGGCGAAATCGGGCAAGGTTGGGCGCAGAATGCCAGCGAGTTGGCTTACGAGCGCAGCGGGCCGGACCGCTGGATCTCGACCTTCTTGCTCGTCCAGGAGTTCATGCGCGAGTGGCCGGACCTGGCCGCCAGTCCTGCCGGGAGTCGGCTGATCGGCGAACTCGCGGCCCAGTACTGGGTGCTGCGCCGGCTGTCGGTGACGGTGGCCCGCGCCATCGACGCGGGCGACACGCCCTCGGCCGAGGCCGCGCTCATCAAGGAAATGGGCACCCGGTTCGAACAGGATGTCGTGAGCGCGCTGCGCGAATTGATGGACCGTGAGCTCGTATGCGGACAAGAGCCGTCGCTCTTCGAACGGTTATTACGCCGCGCCGTGCTGGACTCGCCGTCGTTCACCATCCGGGGCGGTACCAACGAGATACTGCGTTCAGTCGCCGCCAAAGGTTTGTCATGAGCGACGACGGACTGTATGGCGCGGCCGCCAAACTTTTTGCCGCGCACAGCCGTTGGGAGGATGTGGGCGAAGCTGAAGCTACCGGTTGGGCGGCGCAACTGTGGCAAGCCCTGCAGCAAGGCGGATTCAGTGACGTCCCCGTCCCAGAGCAGCTGGGCGGAGCCGGGGGCAGCGTTGCCGACGCGGTCCAGCTGCTGCGAGCGGCGGGAGCGCACGCCGCGCCGGCGCCCCTGGCCGAGGCCGGACTGGTCGGTGGGTGGCTATTGGCTTCTGCCGGTTTGCCACTGCCCAAAGGCGTTCGCACGGTGCTGGCGCCCGTCGCGGCACTCCGCCTCGACGGTGACCGCCTGTTCGGTACGGCGCCCGCGGTCGCGTGGGGTCACCGCGCCGAGCATGTCATCGGACTCGTCGACGGCGTCGTGGTACTCGCGCCCGGACCGGCCGCCTCATCAGCAGGACCGGCCGTCAGCCGCGGGGTCAACCTTGCCGCCGAGCCCCGTGACACAGTAATTTTCGATGGTGTGCCGGTAACCGCGCGCGCTGACGCACCTGACGCGGTCACCGAGGAAACGCTCTGGGAGCGCATCGCGCTGGGGCGGGCCGCGTTGATGACCGGCGCGATCAGTGCCGTCGCGGCAATGACATTGCGCTACAGCGGCGAACGTGAGCAGTTCGGGCGCCCCATCAATCGTTTCCAGGGCGTGCAAGCCCATCTGGTCACCATCCACCAGCAGGCCGCCGTGGTCGCGTCGGCCATCGACGGTGCCGTCGAGGCGGTCGAATTCGGTCGAGGCAGCTTCGAAATCGCCTGCGCCAAAATGCTTGCCGACCGGGCGGCACAGTTGGTGACGGCGGCCGCCCACCAGACGCATGGCGCTATCGGTATGACGAAGGAATATCCGTTGCATTATCTGACCCGTCGCCTCTGGGCCTGGCGAGACGAAGCCGCGGCGCATCATCGCTGGGCGGACCGGCTCGGCGCGGCTTTGGTCGCCAGTGGCCCCGACGCCCTGTACCCCGCCATCCAGTCAGGGTCGGAGGTGGTGTCGTGAACCGACTGCAGCGCCCAGACGGGGTCACGCTGGCTTATGAGGTGCACAACCCGGACGCGCCGGGCTTGCCGCTCTTGCTCACACACGGTTTCGGCGCCACCGCGGGCATGTGGAACCGCAATATCGATGCCTTGAGCGTCGACCGACCGGTGATCGTTTGGGACCAGCGCGGCCATGGCAGCAGCGATGCACCCGACGACATGGACCGCTACACCGAGCAGATCAGCGTCGCCGACATGGCTGCCATTCTCGACGCCGCGGGTGCCGATCGCGCCGTGCTCGGCGGAATGTCCTTGGGCGGCTACCTATCCCTGGCCTTTTATATCGTCCATCCGCAGCGCGTGGCCGCGCTGGTGCTGGTCGACACGGGGCCGGGTTATCGGAACGACGAAGCACGCGACAAGTGGAATGCGTGGGTGGAACGACGCGCTCGAGAACTTGAGCGGGGCGAAGGGCACGCCGACGTCTCGGCGGAAGTCGCTCAGGCGTTGCATGCCCATCCCGAGGGGTTGCCTCGCGCTGCCCGCGGTGTGATGGCGCAAAAGGACGCTCGCGTGATCACGTCGCTCGACAGCATCATGGTGCCCACGTTGGTGGTCGTCGGGGCCCAGGACACCGACTTCCTGGCCCCGGCCGACTACATGCACCGTAAGATCGCCAATTCCCGCAAGCTGGTCATCGACAATGCCGGGCATGCGGCGAATATGGACCAGCCCGAGATATTCAATGCCGCCGTGCGCGAACTGCTGGAACAGCTATGACCACTGTCGATGTCACCATCGAATCCGTCGGCCACGTCGCCATCGTGGAAATCCATCGGCCCCCGAACAACTACTTCGACACCGCCTTGATCACGCACATCGCCGACGCTTACGAGCAACTGGACGACGACATCGAATGCCGGGCGATCGTGTTGTGCGCGGAGGGAAAACACTTTTGCGCGGGTGCCGACTTCTCCCTGCCCGCCGAGCATCGCTCGTCTCCCAAAGAGCTTTACGCCCAAGCCATTCGGTTGTTCCGCGCCGGCACGCCGGTTGTCGCGGCGGTTCAGGGTGCGGCGATCGGCGGTGGGCTAGGGCTCGCGCTCAGCGCAGACTTCCGAGTGGCGGCGCCCTCCTCGAGATTTGCGGCCAACTTCAGCCGGCTCGGTTTTCATCCCGGCTTCGGCATCACCGCCACGTTGCCGCGTGTCGTCGGCCAGCAAAAAGCCCTCGAGTGGATGCTCACCGGTGAGCGTTGTGGTGGTGAAATCGGCTATGCGGCAGGGCTTTTCGATGAACTAGCGGCCGACGGTGATGTTCGCCCGGCCGCGGTCCGGTTCGCCGAGCGTATCGCCGCCTCGGCGCCCCTGGCGCTCACCAGCATCCGTGCCACGATGCGCGCCGGACTCGCCGAGGCCGTCGCAGCCGCCACCGCCCACGAGCTCGAGGAACAAAATCGACTCCAGGCGACCGCCGACTTCCGCGAGGGCGTGACGGCGGCGGCTCAGCGCCGCGCTCCCCTGTTCATCGGTCGCTGAACTCCCGCGAGTTCACAGCGGAAACCGATACGGTGCATTGCATGCGTCGTGTGGACTACGTCATCCAATATGTCGAATCGCTGCGCCGGTCGGTGGCGTTTTACCGCGACGTGATCGGGCTCCAGGTGCGAATCGAGGGCGACGGCTATGTCGAGTTCGCACTGGAAAACACGAAGTTCTCGCTTTTCGAACGCTCGAAGCTGCCCGAGCTCATCGGTCGCGAAGGCGGCAATCCGCCCTGCGGCGAGATCGGCTTCCTGATTGAGGACGCAGATGCAGAAGCGGAGCGGCTGCGCGGGCTCGGCGTCGAGATCCTCACCGGACCGGTAAATCGGCCATGGCGTGAAAGGACGCTGCACATCGCCGACCCGGACGGCAACATCGTCGAATTCGCGGAGAAACTGCGGTGATTCACCGCTACCGGATCCAATGAATTGAGGCAACCGACAGCGCGCTCAGGCTCGCAACGCCTGGCGGCGCGCTGTCCGCGGAGTCGGCGATCCTGGCTTTGGCCAGTGATTTAGCGCGCGAGCTCGGCCGGGTCGACGAGGTGATGGTGGGTGCTGCCGGGCGCTGGCGGCGCCGGATGCGGCGCGAGCTGGGCGACGAGAGCGGCGACGGCTGACAACTGACGAGCGCTCCGCTCGGATGCTCGTCGGCGGCGCCCGCCGGGACTCGAATCGCCGGGACCCTAAACGATGAAGGAAGGTTTGCAGCCCTGTGCAGCGGGCATCACAGTGAGCAGGCGTACACAGGGCGCGGTCAGAGCAATTCGCGTGACCACACCGCTGTCTACGGCCGGTATCTGCATCTACTCATAAGGGGTCGGCATGTCGGTCGCACATTGCAGCGGGTTCCCCAATGCCTGTCAGGAGGCCGTGAGGGCCGTCCTTCATGCCATCACCACTCACGGGGAGGAACGGCGAGGACACCTCTCGGCCGCCAAATTGGCAGTCGACGTGGCGTTACGCGATGCCCATAGCGGTGAGGAATGGTACTTGGCCGAGCACCTGCGCCAGGGAATCAAGGATGTGGAGACCCGCCTGCGTGACGCTTCCTAGTCGCTGGCCATTCCCAGTGGCGGACCAGCCGCAACGATCACTTTCATAGGTGTGCGAGTCCTTCGGCTTGCATCTCTTCGAGCCCTGACAATCACGGAACCGAAAATGTCGCAGCCGCCGCGTCGCCCGATTTTAGTAGGGATTATGGCTCGGCAGCGGGACACGCTGCCGTCTGGCGGGCGGCCCATCGTGGCGCGCTGCGGAATCTGCCGCTGAGTCCGGTCCATGTCGTCGCCGCACGCGGTCCCAAGGTGGTTCGGGGTCTCCGCGCCGGTCGGCTTCGGGCGATGGGGGTCAAGGGCGGCTCGAACGAGCTGACCGGAGGCACCTACGCGAATCGTCTGTCGGATTTGCTAACAGGGCGTCGCGATGGCCGCGCTTGCCCTCGCGGCGGGTACGGGAAGGCCACTGACCCGCCACCCGGCGCGACCGAACGACCGTCGAGTATGGCCCTGATGGCCGAATTTGCAGAGGCCGCGAGGATTGACCGTATCCGGCTGCGGCGGGTTGCGTTATGAATGTTGTTACCGCGGGATACCGTGGTGCGTGCCTGATTGGTGCGGGCGCTCAGCGCCATCACCTGTTTCGCGCCGCAGTGTCCTCACATACGCTGCGGCTGCGCCCGTAATGCTGGCTTTGGGCACGGCCGCCTCGGGGCTGGCCCAATCCCCAAGCGCGAAGGCGGATCCCGTCCTGGTCGCGGCGGTCGAAGCGCCCGGCCAGGCCCCCAATATCATCAGCCGCTCCCAGTGGGGCGCCGACGAGTCGATTCGCAGCCGAGCACCGATGTACGACAACGGAATCAAGGCAGGCGTCGTGCACCATTCCGCGGGGGTCAATGACTACGCGCAGCAGGACTCGGCGGCGATTGTTCGGGCGATCTACACCTACCACACCCGCACCCTGGGCTGGTCGGACATCGCCTACCACGCGCTGGTCGACAAGTACGGCCAGGTATTCGAGGGCCGGTTCGGCGGGATGACCCGAGCGATTCAGGGCACCCACACTGGCGGGTTCAACCGGAACACGTGGGCAGTGTGCATGATTGGCGAATTCGACGCGGTGGGCCCTACGCCGGTTCAGGTGGGCACCGTCGGGCGCTTGCTCGGGTGGCGGCTGGCCATGGATGGCATCGACCCGCATGGCAGTGTCGCGTTGACATCGGACGGCGGCCCCTACACCCGTCACCCCCAAGGCGCCGTCGTGACCCTGCCCTGCGTCTTCGCCCACCGCGACGTCAGCGACACTGATTGCCCCGGTCACCTCGGATACGCCGTGATGAACCATGTCCGCGACATTGCCGCGCGGTTTAATCTTCGCCCCAGCGCCCAGGATCTTGCGCAGTCGCTACAAGGTAGTGCCATCTATGAGCGGTGGCAGGCGATGGGCGGCATGAACAGCGAACTGGGCGCACCGACGTCGCCGGAATCGCAAGGGGCGGGCGCGACGCGCTACGTAGTCTTCGAGAAGGGGGCGATGTACTGGTCGCCGGCCAGCGGGGCCCAACCCGTCACCGGCGCCATCTACGCCGCGTGGGGCGCCCTCGGCTACGAACACAGTGCGCTGGGACTACCGACAAGCGCCGAAATCCAAGAGCCCCAGTGGGTCGTCCAGAACTTTCAACACGGCACCCTCAACTTTGATCGTGGGAACGGGTCAGTCGCAAGCGTGATTGACGGTGTCGTTCGGCTGGTGCCGCCGCCGTCCGCGGACGGGCCGGCCGTGCAGCTTGAGCGGTTTTCGCGGGCTCGCAGCCGAGTTTGACCGGCCGCCCGGTATGAATGAGCACCCGTCTGTCACACCCAATTTCCTATAAAAGTCGGCCGCAATCGACGGCTTCGGGATTCTCGAACAGTGTCGCGATGTGCCGATGCTTCACCCGGAGCGCATCGGCGGAGACGACTGATTCGGGCCCTACAACCTGCCCGCGGCGAATGTCGCCGCCTGGTTTGTCATCCCCGACTGAATGTACTGACCATGTGGCGCCATGCTCACACCCCGCGTGCAAATCGGATCCCCGGGCATACACATGTCGATCGTTTTCGCGGCGTACAGCGGGCCAATGGTGGGAAGCGCGCCGGCCGCCATTCTCCGCGCGAATGTGCCTGACGCCGAGGGGTTTCCGAAGACAGCGACCGCAGCGACATGATCGGCGACACCGGGTGGCATCTGCGTGGTGATGACGTCGACCACGGCCGCACCTTGGGAGTACCCGCCGAGGACCATCCTGGTGTTGGGACAGTTGGCCGCCATGGACTGGACATGAGCGCTCGCGTCAGTGGCACCGGCAGCGATGGAACTACGGAAATTGTTGGTGGCAGGGTAGTTGACCGGATAGACGCTGACAGTCCTCCGCCCTACTCGCGAACGCAGCGAATCAACAAATGACTGTCCGACCCCCCCGACGCCGGGAGGCTCGGTGGTGCCCCGGGCGAACACCACGTCGACGTCAGAGCAGGGAGCGCCGGTAGCGGATGGCAGGGACGAGGCAGCGGTCAGCGAAGCCCACGCTGCAACGACAGCCGCGCCGAGCAGACCAGAAATCGGACGTGCGGTCACGGCTTGCATGTCACGTTGTCGCTTCGAAGACGATTTCGGAACGACTCTGCGGGCCGCCTTGACGGCCCGGACGCGCCGCTCCGACGATGAAAGCTCATGATCGTTGCCCTTGATCTGGTCGCCGCCCGATTGGCAGCTCTCACACGTAGGAGCAGCGACGCCGGTCCTAGGGGACACTTTTTCCGCCACTTACGACGGGGCGGCGTCAGCGCGCGAAGTTGGGGTGGACGCCGCAGGTTGCTGGCCGTCCAGGCACCGACGCTGACCAGCTAGTTTTGTGCAGCCGCCGGGAATCGAACCCGTCCCGAATATGACTTCGACCCGAGCAAATCCCGGATACGGTCACGTCGAAACGACGCGAAAGCACGTCGGACGACCTGCGGATATGGCATCAACACCGCATCGCCAACTTAGAAACCGCAACCGCCTCTTTCGCTCGCCGAAGTCAGGCCGGCCGAACTCAACGCCGTGAGTACTTGTCGATCAGCTCCTGTTTGTACAACTTCCCGGCGTCGCTGCGCGGCAATTGCGGTTCGAAGAACAGCGATTGCGGACACTTGTAGTGAGCTAGCCGACTTCGGAGCCACCCGGTCAACTCGTCGGCAAGCTGTGGCGTGGCCCGCGCCGGATCGACTAGTTGAACTACTGCCGTGACCGACTGCCCCATCACCTCGTCCGGTACGCCGAACACCGCGGCGTCGACTACCAACGGATGGCACACCAGGGCATCCTCGGTCTCCTGCGGATAGATGTTGACGCCTCAGTAGATGATCATGTGATGACGACGGTCAGTGAGGTACAGGTAGCCCTCGTCATCCAGGTAACCAACGTCGCCGACGGTCGCCCACCCCTTTGAATTGCGTGTCGCAGCGGTCTTTTCTGCATCGTTGAGGTATTCGAACGGGTAGCCGCCTTCGTAGTAGATATCGCCGACCTGTCCCGGTGCGACCTCGTTGCCGTTCTCGTCAAGGATGTGCGGCACTCCCAGTAATGGCCGGCCAACCGAACCGGGGTGGCGCAGCCAGTCTTCGGCCCGGATGAATGAGATACCCGCACCTTCTGAGGACCCGTAGTACTCATCGACGATCGGACCCCACCAATCGATCATCTGCCGCTTGATCTCGGGTGGACACGGCGCCGCGGCATGAACAACACGCTGAAGGCTCGACAGGTCGAACCGCATACGCGTCGCTGTGGGGAGCCGGAGCATCCTGACGAACATCGTCGGGACGAACTGCGCATGGGTGACGCCGTACCGCTCGATGCAGTCCAGCGCACCCTCGGCGTCGAACGCTTCCATCATGACCGTGGTTGCGCCAGCGGCCTGGGCAGCCATCGTCCACATCGCCGGTGCGGTGTGATACGTCGGCGCCGGACTCATGTACACGGAATCGCTTGTCACCCTGAGTGCTTCGAAGACGGGCGTCGACAAACTCGTTCGAGCAGAGCTGGCCGGCTTCAATGGGCGCCGGATTCCCTTTGGGCGTCCGGTACTTCCGGCTGAGTATTGGAGAAGCTGCCCGTCGCATTCATCCGCAAAAAGTGTCACTGGCATGGCGGCCACGCAGTCCGGATAGCGTCGCCACCCTTCTAGTTCACCGTCGGCGATAAGCGCCACGGGTGGCAATCCACCCGCGAGTGATTTCGACAGCTGTTGGCACACAGCGCGCATCGCCACTGACGAAATGATCGCCTTCGCGCCGCTGTCACCCACAACGTAGGAAATTTCGGCGGCGCGCAGTTGCGTATTGATCAGCGTGTAGTACAGACCGCTTCTCCTCGCAGCCCACATCACCGCATGTATGTGCTCGTTGTTCTCCATCACGACGGCGATTGTGTCCCCCGTCGCGAGACCTTGTCGGCGCAAATAGTGGGCCAGCCGATTCGCATTGGCCTCGAGCTGGCCGAAACTGACCCTCACCCCAGAAGGGTGAAGTATCACCGCGGGTTTGGTGGAAGCGGCGTGATCGCGGAGGTCCATTCGTGCGTCACTTACCCGGTCGGCCAGGGCGAGTCCCAGCGATCTATCGTCGCCACCTCGGATAGGGGCTTGCGGCGCACGGCGTGGTGCCGGCCGCGCGGCCAGCCCACCGTCAGCAGGGTCGCGATCTTCCAGTCGTCAGGAATTCCGACCATCGACCGCAGTTCGTCCTCGCAGGACCCGTGCCATAGCGTGATCGCCGCGCCAAGCCCTTGCGCGCGGGCAGCCAATAGGAAGTTCTGCACCGCGGGAAAGATTGAACCCCCCTGCTGTAGTTCGGTGGTTCCTCGCTGCGGCTGGACACAGAACAGCACCAGCACGGGGGCCGCGCCACCAACCCTCATGTGTTCGGCCATCGTTCGGAGGACACGCGATTTCGGGTCGTCAGCGTCGTTGTCAGGCAGCGAGATCGAATAAAACTCGGTCATCACTTCCCATGTCTTGTGGGCCGCAGCCGTGATCACGTCGCGCAAGCTCGCCGATCGCAGCACGACAAACTTCCATGGCTGCTGATTGCCTCCGGACGGAGCCCAGCTCGCCGCGCGGAGACATGTGTCGATGACCTCGTCGGAGACGGGTTCGTCGCGGTACCGCCGCACGCTCGACGCGGTGTGCATGACCTCCCACAGGTCCGCCGAGGTCCGCGGGACAGCTTGCTCGCTCATGACTTCACCGCCGTGGGCAGCACGCCCTGCCAAGTCCCGCCGCGGACCGGGCCCGTAATAAGCGGTAGATCCAGCGTCGACAAAAGACCTGGGGGCGCTGCGATGACTGCCGGAATCGCATTAAGTTCCCGCATCACCGTCGCATACGTCAAACCCCGCATATTGTTTCCGCGGCCGTGCATTTCAACGTCGACCGTGTACGTGGGTAGACCGTCGACAATGACACGGTAACCACCGTGCGGCGACGGATGCCGCGGCCACTCGGGAGCGGACCCTTCGCCCATGCGGGTGATGTGCTCCAGCACCACCCGCTCCTCACGGTCGACTATTCCTGCGAGCTTGAATCGCATTCCGCCGACCGTGCTGGGCTCGACCCACCCCGATGCCACTTCGTAACGCTCTGTCGCCAGCCACTTTCCGATGGTTGTGTCGATGCGATCGAGCGGCAATCCGACGCCGTCGGCCACTAGACGCACGATTGGCGCCCACAACGATTCCAGGCGCACGGTGTCGAACAATGGCGCCGGATGGTCTGGCGGGTGGCCGAATCCCATGAAGTCGAACATGATGTCGGGTTGGTTGATGGGACCGTAATCGAGTATCTCGAGCATGGTGATGGTGTCGACGCGGCTGCTGAATCCCGTCATCGTCAACGCGATGACGTCGTTGGCCCAACCGGGATCGACCCCACTGTTGAAGAAACTCGCGCCGCCCTCCTCGCACGCCGCCGAGATGAGATCGACGGTTGGCTTGTCGGCGGCGGGTGGATAACACATCGGTACCAGCGAGGTACATACGACGTTCTTCCCTGCGCGCAGGCAGCCGGCGATGTCCTGCGCTGCCTCGCGATACCGGTAGTCCCCCGACGCGAAGTAGGCGACCACGTCGGCGTCGAGAGCCAGTGCGGCATCGACGTCACGGGTGGCGATGACGCCGGTCACGGGCATCCCGCACAGATCGCCCGCATCCTTGCCCTCTTTGGCTTCGGCATGCACGATGACGCCCACGAGGTCCAACCCCGGATGCGCGATCAGCGCGCGCAAAGCGCCGACGCCGACTTGACCGGGACCCCAGAGAATCACCCGCGGCTTACGTTGGCAGTCCGTCATCTGCGCCCTTCCCGGTTGACCCCGTCCGACCTGTGAGAACATACCTTCTCGGATATTGATAACACCATTGCCGCATCAGAAGAACCATGGAGGAGACAGTGACCGACTATAAGTTCCTGAAGTGGGAGACGTTCGACGACGGCCAGATCGTCCGAATTTCGTTAAACCGTCCGGAGCAACGCAACGCGCAAAACCGCGGGATGTTGGTCGAACTCGACGATGCCTTCGGACGCGCTGAGGCCGACGACAACGTCCGCGTCGTCATCCTCGCCGGCGAAGGGCCCATGTTCTCGTCTGGCCACGACATCGGCTCCGAGCAGGCGCGTGCCGAGTTTTCTCCTGGACCGGGTCAACACCCGACAGCGGCTATCAACGGCGGGACCCGGGAGGGCGCGGAGAAGATCATGCTGCAGGAGTGGCATTACTTCTTCCAGAACAACCTGCGCTGGCGAAACCTGCGCAAGATCACGATCGCGCAGGTCCACGGGGACGTGTTCTCCGCGGGACTGATGCTGATTTGGGCATGCGATTTGATCGTCGGAAGTGAAGAGGTGCGCTTCGCCGATGTCGTCGGTACCCGGCTCGGTATGTGCGGCATGGAGTATTTCGGCCACCCATGGGAGTTCGGCCCCCGTCGCGCCAAGGAGCTGATGCTGACCGGCGATGCGATCGACATCGAGGAGGCTTACCGACTCGGCATGGTCAGCAAGATCTTCAAAAGAGAGGAGCTACCCGACCGCACACTCGAAATGGCCCGGCGCATCGCCACGGTGCCGACGATGGCCGCTCTGCTCATCAAGGAGTCGGTCAATCAGTCCGTGGACAACATGGGCTTCTACAATGCCCTGCAGTCCTGCTTCACCCTGCACCAGCTGAACCACTCGCACTGGGTCGGCGTACGGGATGACAAGCGTGCCACGGCCGGCGAGGAGCAGGGTGTGCCGAATTGGCGAACCGCTCCCCCGATAGTCCTGTCGGTCAAAGACCGGGTGCGAGCCGAGGCGTAATAGCCGGTTCAGTCGGCCACGGCCCCGTATCGGGCGTTCGCGACGCGGTCGAGGGCGACGGCCGATTCGCCGTACACCATCGCCCAACCCCGGACCCGGCGGTAGTAGAGCTGGATGTCACCTTCCATGCTGAATCCGTACCCACCATGGATATGCAGGCTGCGCTGCGTCGCGTCCCGGGCAGTCTCGTATGCAAATGCGAATGCCATGGCTGCCAGCTCGGTCACGCGCTCCGGCTCGTCGATGAACGCGCACGCCGCCTCGAGCGCCAGCAACAGCGCACCGTCGGCCGCAGTGGCACTGTCGGCCAACGGATGAGACACCGCCTGAAAAGATCCGATCGGGGCCCCGAATGCGTGTCGTTGCTTGGCGTACTCGACACCGAGTTCGACGGCCCTCTTCGCCGCGCCGGCGAGCGCCGAAGCGGTCAGGGCGAGCCACAGATCCAGTGCATCGGAAAACATCCGCCGTGCAGCGTCTCCCTCGGCAAGAACCACTAAGTCGTCATCGACTGTGATATCGGCCAGCGGGAGCGACCCGAGATTCTGCACGAATCGACGGTTCTCCCCGAGCGGCAACGCGATCAGGCGCTCGCCCAAAAGCGCCACCACCCCATCCGAGACGGCCCCGGCGGGCACGAGGCCGAGTACGCGGTCCCGTGCGGGGCGCGGCGCAAAGCTGACCATCTTGTCACCCGCGATCGCTTTAGCCAGCAGACTCGCGCCGGTATCCCCAGACCCGGCGAGCAGCCTGGCTGCGACCTGGGCCTCGATGACGGGGGCGGAGGCGACCGCCCGACCGTACTGCTCGGCGATCAAGGCCAATTCGAGCTCGGTTGCACCCCAGCCGTCCGCGGCTTCGCCGACGGCCATCTGCACCGCACCGATCTCCAGCAGTGCCTTCCACAACCGGGAATCGAAACCCAAGGGCTCCGCGGCCCGGACACGCTCAGACGTCGACTCGCGCGCATACATCGCGGCAAACGAGTCGACGAGCTGGCGCTGTTCACTGGAAAGGCTCAAGTCCACGCTGAGGTCCCGTCACATGCGGATATGGTTACTCTCACAAATGAGAGTAGCATTATCGCGCGTGGGAGCCCCTGCCCGCTGTGAGACAGATTGGTTCTGATCCATGCACTTTCAGCTCGACACCCAGACCGCGACATACCGCGACGGAGTTCGTGGCTACCTCGCGAAAGTGATCACGCCCGAGTGCGAGGAACGGATCTACCGCAGCGGCGTTTCACATGACGACGATTTCGCCAAGGGGCTGGTGAACGAAGGATATTTCGCCCCGAGCTGGCCGACCGAATTCGGCGGCCAGAACCGCAATGCATGGGATGAGCAGGTCCTTCGAGAAGAACTCATGCGAGCGGAAGCACCCATGTACCTTTCGGAGACCACTCGAATGGTGGCGTCGATCATCCGCGACGTTGGTACACCGGAGATGAAGGACCGCATTCTCGGCGGTGCTATGAAGGGCGATATCACGATTGCATTGGGGTTCACCGAACCCGAATGCGGCTCGGATGTCGCTGCGGCGACCACAAAGGCCGTGCGCGAGGGCGACGAATGGGTCATCAACGGCTCCAAGATGTTCACCACAAACGGTCACATCGCCGACTACTTGTTCCTGCTGGCACGCACGAGTCCCGACAAGCCCAAGCACAAGGGACTCACCATGTTCCTCCTCCCGCGTGACTCCGAGGGATTCGAAGCTCAAGCGGTATGGACGCTTTCGGGCGAACGCACGAACATCACGTTCTACAGCGACGTCCGCGTTTCAGACGAGTGGCGGGTCGGCGATGTCGACGCCGGCTGGCAGGTGATGGGGCTGTCGCTGCAGGACGAGCACGCGTCCGGGTGGGGTCCGCATCTTTCTCGGCTCCTGCAGCACGTCGAGCAGTGGGCCGCGACCACTGAAGCCGACGACGGTTCGCCTCAGCTCGCCAAGACCGATGTGCGGCGTCGAATCGCCAGGGTGGCAATGGAAGACGAGGTTTCGAGACTCCTCCTGCGTCGGTGCGTCTGGATGACAGAGACCGGCCAGACCCCGATAGCGGAGGGGCCGATGTCCAAAGTGTTCAGCACGGAAGCACTGGTGCGCGCCAGCCAGGACATTGTGGAGCTGGTGGGGCCGGATGCGGCGCGGAGCTACTTCGAGCCGACGGCCCCGGAGCAAGGCCGGATCGAATACCTGATGCGGTTCGCGTTGGGCACCACAATCTATGCGGGCACAAGCGAGGTGCAGCGCTCTATCATCGCCCAGCGCGGGCTGGGGCTACCCCGTTAGCTTCCGAGGCTTGCGAGCCGTGCTTTGCTTCGCCGCGGTCTTAGCGGCGACGGCCTTCGGCTTGGCGGACCCTGCCGGTGGTGTGAGGGCTTGCTTGCACCAGGCCCATAACTGGTCCTCGGCAAGCTCTGCGCCCTTGACCCCGAGATGGAACACCCCTATTTGGGCGAGTGCAATGAGCGTCGAGTTCAGCAGCGTGGTCAACTGCGCTGGTGTCAAGTCTTTTCGGATCAACCCGGCACGCGAGCATGCGGTGAGGATCTTCGTGAGCAGCTTCTGATGCGGTTCCCAGATCTTCGCGAAGTCGGCAGGCCGCTCAATCTCCAAGCTCAGGTTGTATATGGTCATCACCCGGCCGCCGATTGCCTCGGACGATTCCGCCCGGGACAGAAATCCGCGACAGAACGCCTCGAGTTGTTCCATCGGGCCATCTGCCATGTCAACCTCATGGCGGATCGCTTCGATGAATTGACTCGTAGCGTTCTCGTAAAGCGCGAGCAGGAGTTCTTCCTTACCCGCGAAGTGTTGATAGAACGCGCGCAGGCTCAGGTTGGACCGATCGATCAAAGTCTGGATGGTGAAATCGGCGCGCCCAGACTCCTCGACCAACTCCAGCGCAGTGGCAAGGAACCTTGAACTACGTGCCAGCGCGCGGGCCCGGGCGGCGGAAAGACGCCGCTCTATCGTTCGTTCTTGCCAGCTCGTCGGCATCTCGTCGAGGTCGGCATCGACGATCTCCATGCTGGCTTCGGTGTCCTGTCCGGGGCGCTTCTTGGCAGTCATGATGGGTTGAGAATACGCGTTGCCAGCCAGATTCGCCCAATCTACCTACACCGGTATGTTGATCCGTTCGTCGGAGCATGGCGGTGCCGGGCTCGTGGAGGTACGGCCATGCGATACTGTGGAAACGACGATTCTCGTCTTCGGCAATCAGGGTTTCGCAGGTTACACCCCAGCCTTCGAAGGAGTCAGCGTTGAGCACAGACATCCGAATTGTCTCGCCAGACGACCATTTGGTTGAGCCTGCCGATCTGTGGACCAGCCGGCTGCCGGAGCGCTATCGCGATATCGGACCGCGGATCGTTCGTACCCGCGGGCGGATGGATCCAGCTGTCACCTCCGATGTCGCGTTCGTCGAGGACGACGAAGGTCGCGACGCGGACATCTGGCGCTACGAGGACGCGGTGATCCCGATCCCGCTCATCAGCGCGGCGGCCGGCTATGAACTCGACGAGCTCACCACCGACCCGATCACCTATGACGAGATGCGCCCCGGTTGCTTTCGTCCGGCTGACCGGCTCGCCGATATGGACATCGCGGGCATCGAGGCTTCGGCGTGCTTCCCTAACACGCTGGTCCGCTTCTGCGGCCAACGCTTCCTGTACGGCAAGGACAAGGAGCTCGCCAAGCTCTGCGTTGAGGCCTATAACGACTTTCAGATCGATGAATGGGGCGGCAGTTCGAACGGTCGGCTGATCCCGCTTGGCATCATTCCGCTCTGGGACGTCGAGCTGGCCGCGAAGGAGGTGGACAGGGTGGCCGCCCGCGGCATGCACGCCGTGTGCTTCTCCGAACTGCCTGCACGTCTGGACCTGCCCTCCATTCACAGCGGCTACTGGGACCCGTTCTTCGCCGCCTGCGAGCGAAACCAGGTGGGCATCATGCTGCATATCGGGTCAAGTTCGTCACTGACGAAGTCCTCACCCGACTCCCCGCACGTCGTCACCAGCGCGCTGATGGCCGTCAACTGCACCATCGCCATGGTGGACTGGCTTTTTTCCGGCAAGCTCAGGCAATTCCCGAATCTCAAGCTGGCGTTCGCCGAGGCGCAGGCGGGCTGGATTCCGTACTACCTGCAGCGCGTCGACGAGGTCTGGGAGGACCGGCGGGCGTGGGGCGGGATACACCCCCTGCTGACCGAACCACCGAGCACTCAAGTGCCCGGCCGCGTCTGGTTCTCCACGTTCGGCGATCGGGTCGCCTTCCGCATCCTCGACCTGGTCGGTGAGGACCAGCTCATGTTCGAGACGGACTACCCGCACAACGACACCAACTGGCCGCATAGCATGGACGTCGCCAATAAGGCGACGGAGGGTCTGGACGAGGAGACCAAGCGAAAGGTGCTGTCCACCAACGCCAAAACGTTTTTCGGTATGGTCTAAGCGCTCTGGACTTTTTGCGCTACAGTGCCTTCCAGTCCGGCTGACGCTTCTCTAGGAAGGCACGTGGCCCCTCGATGGCGTCCTTCGTCAGGGCCACCTTCATTCGGTAGTTCTCGGCGAGCAGCTCGGCTTCGTAGATGGGCAGTGTCAACCCCTTGCGCACGGCCATGCGCGAACCCCGCACCGCCAGAGGCGCATTCGAATTCACGATCTCGGCGATCTCCCACGCCCGATCCATGAGCTTGTCGTGGGCCACCACTTCAGTGAAGACTCCCAAGTCGTAGGCCCGCTGCGCGTCGAGTTGCTCGTGCTTGCCCATCAAGATCAGCCGCATCGCCACCGGCAGCGGCAAGATCCGGGCCAGCCTGACTCCTTCGCGTCCGGAGCTCACGCCGATGCTGACATGAGGGTCCATCAAGGTCGCACGCTCGGATGCGATCGTGATGTCTGCGGTGGTAACCAAGTCCATCCCGGCGCCACAGGCGATGCCGTTTACCGCGCAGATGATCGGCTTGGTCATCTGGAGCCAGGGCGGCGTCGCCTCCTGCGGGGCATCCCACTGCCGCATCGAGCTGAGGATAGGCTCCCCCTGGTTGTCGATCCCCGCCGCGTTCTCCATGTCGTGGTCGGCAGCCTTATTGACGTCAGCTCCGACACACAGCGCGCGGCCGGCACCGGTGATGATGACCGTCCAGATCTCCTGGGAGCGTTCGATTTCGGCGTACACCTCGGCGAGCTCCGCGATCATCTCGTCGTTGATGGCGTTGAGTACCTCGGGTCGGTTTAGCGTCACGCATGCCGTGTGGCCCCGCAGCTCGAATTCAAGGGTGTCGTAATCCGTCACCTGCTATGGCTCTCTTTCTCCAAAGCCGTTGCGGCGCCGGGACGGAATCCGAAGATCTCATTGAATCTCTCACAGTAGCGCGGCCAGACATCGGGATTCAGCAGCCGTGGCGGCATCCCGCCCCCGAAGATCGCTTGCCATTGAGTTGCGGTGGCGACGGCGATGTCACGGGCGGCTTCCACGGTGATGCCTGCGACGTGGGGTGTGGCGATCACGTTGTCGAGGCCTAGCAACGGATTGTCGGGTCGCGGCGGCTCTTCATGGAAGACATCGAGGGCCGCCCCTGCAATGCCTCCTGTGACCAAGGCGTCGTAGAGCGCGGCTTCGTCGTGAACGGCACCGCGGGCGGTGGTGATGAAGAACGCGGAGGGCTTCATCGCGGCGAACTGTTCGGATCCGAACAAGCCGCGTGTCTCGGCCGTGAGTGGGCAGGTGACCTGAACGAAGTCGGAGCGCTCGACCAACTCGTCGAGCTCGACCAGGGCGGCACCCCGCTGCTGAGCCGTCGCTTCGTCGACATACGGATCGTGGGCCAGGATCTCCATCCCGAAGGGCGCGCACAAGTCCACCAGGCGCCCGCCGATGGCGCCCAGACCGACCACCCCGAGCGTCTTTCCCAGCAGCTGACCGCCCCGCAAGGCCAGGCGGTCGCCGAGCGGTCCGCTGCGTAGCGCACGGTCGGCGACGGTGATCTTCTTGGCGAGATCGAGCATGAAGCCGAGCGCGTGCTCGGCTACGGCCTCGGCGCCGGGCCCGGAGTTGTTGCACACCGCGATTCCGGCCCCGGTGCACGCTTCGACGTCGATCACGTCATAGCCGGCGCCCGCCGAACAGACGGCCAGTAGCTGCTCGCAGCGTTTGACCAGAGGAGCCCCCGCCAACCACTGTTCACCATCGGGTACGGACGCTACATCAGTGCGAGTGGCGACCTGATACCCGTGGGCGGATTCCATTACGGTCCAGAGTTTTTCAGCCGGTTCCGTCAGGTCGAGTTTGATGACGTCAACGTCGGCCGCCTCGAGGATGTCCCCGGCGACGGGGTCGGTCCATCGCTCGTAGACGAGCTTAGGAGTTGGGCTTTCGCTCATTGCTTGAGTTTCGGTTTCGCCTGTGCCGCCTTGAACATGTCGGCGAGTTCGGCGTTGACGTTCTTGTAGTCGTTGCGCGCGATCGAGCCGTCCCGGCCCGGGACTATGTCATATCCCAGGCGCAGGTCCTTGTTCTCCATGTGAAAGTACTCACGGCCGACCGGCAGTCGCCGGTCTTCGCGCGGCACCTCCATCCATGCGCGCAGGAAGCAGCGGGCCCTCTTCGGATCGTTGCTGCTGACGAAGTCGGAACGCGAGTGGCACATGGCGAAGTTGTTCGCGACGGCCGCCTCGCCCGACTCGAGCCGGAACTCGACCTGCTGCTCGACCAGGATGGTACGCAGCAACTCGATCGCCTCGGCTTGTTCGGGCGTGAACTCCCTGCCGAGGGCGTGCATCGCCGGCAGGATGCTGCTGTAGGTGAAGTTGATGCAGATCCTGCCGTCGATCTGCGAGAACACCGGGACGTCGTACGGTGTCACGTCCGGCTGGTCATCGGGCTGCTCGCTGCGCCGGTGGTGCGGAAACCCCTGATACAGCACCGGAAGCAGGTCGGGCCGCTCCTGGAGAATCCGATTGTGCGCCGCCGGCCCGCTGGCGAATTGGCTTTCACCGCCGGTGGCCGCGGGGTAGACGCACAGCAGCGACAGGATGTCGGCGGCGTCGTTGTGCATGGCCAGCTCCGCGCGCGACTTGGTGCCACGTGCGGGCTGCACGCCGTTCGGCAGTATCTCCTCCTGGACCCGAACCATTCGGTGCCCGAACGAGTTGTTGGATACCAGGTAGCCGAGATGGGTGCAGAACGCCCAGTAGATGCGCTCGAGGTCGTCGATCGGGTGTTGTTCGACCGGAAATCCGCGCACGCACGCCAGGCCTTTTCCGAACATCAGGTCCCGGTACAGCCTCGCCAGATCGTCGTCGAGATCCGGGTGGCGAGCATCCTCGGGGGTGATGTCGTCGCGGTCCTTTTTCGACGTCTTGGCCAAGATCGATTCCAGGGCCGCCAGATTGCGGGCTGAAAGGTCGAAAGCGAAATCGTCCTTGCTCGAGAAATCGGCGCCGGTCCAGGCCATCGAATCGGCGACTTGCTCGGTGTAGATCGCGGTGGGCATCCGTCCTCCTGTTGTGGCGGCGAGGCTTTCGGCTATCCGGGTAGTCCGTCGGTACTACTTGTGCGGCGGCCGTCGAGCTCTCGCAACGCGTCCGCGCGGGCGGTCGCCGCCTCGGTCATCATCCCGATGTCCGTACCTGCCGAAATGAAACGCAGACCCAGATCTGTGAAGCGTTTCAGCAGGCCAACGGACTTAATGCCGGCTATTCCCAGCGCCACGCCGTATGCACGACAAGCCGCCGCGACCGATTCTACTGCATGGCGGAAATGGTCATTCTCATAGTCGCCGTGGATGCCCATTTCGGCCGTCAGGTCGCTGGGGCCGAGAAGGATCATGTCGATACCCTCGACAGCCGCGATGGCGTCTGCGGCGTCGACCGCTTGCGGCGTCTCGATCATCACCGCGACCACGGTGCGACGCTCGAGGACAGCGGTGAGTTCGGCCGGTGATCTGGGCTGGTAACCGCTGACCGCATTGGGCCCGGAAATGGAGCGGTGTCCGATCGGAGGAAACCGCGCGGCATCGACGGCAGCTGCTGCTTCTTCTTTCGAATTCACATGCGGCACAATCACTCCAGTTGCGCCGTTGTCGATGACACGCGCAATGACACTCGGATCATGAGACGGCACGCGGACCAAGGCCGAGATTCCTGCGCCCAATGCGCTCGCGCAAAGCATCGCCGCCGTCTCCAGCGACGTGGAAGTGTGCTCGAGGTCGACGTAGACCGCGTCGTATCCGCATGCTGCTGCGATCGCGGGGACATCGGGAGTGCGAGCGCTCATCAGCGCCAGACACAGCACCAGCTCGTCGCCGCGCAATGCCTCGCGCAGTGGTTTACGCACACGCTCACGGTAGCCCACTGAGAACGTTCATTCCACCAAGTCGTTAACGGCATTATCGATGTGGTAACCATTACGTATGCCAGCGAACCGGGTCGCTATCGTGGGCGCCGGCCTGTCGGATTGTGGACGGGCGCCGGACAAGACCGCGCTGGCGCTGATGGCTCAGTCCGCACGCCGCGCCATTGCCGACGCCGGTCTGACGAAGGATGACGTCGACGGTTTCGGCGGTCACGGGGCGCTGCTGCCGCCCGTCGAGGTGAGCGAATACCTCGGCCTGCGACCGTCCTGGGTCGACGCGACCAACGTCGGCGGATCGTCCTGGGAGGTAATGGCGGGGCACGCCGCCGACGCCATCGCCGCCGGCGCGATCGACGTGGCACTGCTGACGTACGGATCAACGGCGCGCTCCGACGTCAAGCGCCGCGTACGCGCATCAGCGGCGGCGATGAGCACCGGCGGCGCCATGCAGTACGAGGCGCCATACGGCGCCACGCTGATCGCGAAGTATGCGATGGCCGCCAGGCGCCACATGATCGAATACGGCACCACCGCAGAGCAATTGGCCGAAGTCGCGGTCGCGGCCCACGAGTGGGCGGCAATGAACGACAACGCATTCGAGCGCGAACGGATCACCGCCGCCGAGGTCGCCGCGGCGCCGATGCTCGCCGATCCCTTCACCTCCAAGCACGTGTGCCTGCGCACCGACGGCGGCGGCGCGGTAGTGCTGGCCAGCGAGCGAGTGGCGAAGAATTGCGCCAAGGAGCCCATCTGGATTCTCGGTGCCGCCGACTCGACATCGCATGTCAGCATGAGCGAGTGGGCCGACTTCACCACGTCGGCCGCCGCGCTGTCCGGCCCCCGCGCGTTCGCGCAAGCCGGCGTCGGGCCCGCCGACATCGATGTGTGTCAGCTCTATGACTCATTCACCTCCACCGTGCTGCTCACGGTCGAGGATCTGGGTTTCTGCGCAAAGGGCGAGGGCGGGCCGTTCATCGCATCGGGTGTGCTGCGTCCGGGCGGGGCGTTACCGACCAACACCGACGGCGGCGGTCTGGCCTCTTGCCATCCCGGGATGCGGGGAATGTTCCTGATGGTCGAGGCGACCAGGCAGCTCCGCGGCGAATGCGGGCCGAGACAGGTTGACGACGCGCGTCTGGCATGCGTGCATGCAATGGGGGGCTTTTTCACCCACAGCGCCACGATGATCCTCGGGAGGCAGTGATGGACGTGCCGGTGGCCGCCAACCGGCCAACGATCGACTCCGACAGCGAATCGTGGTGGCAGGCCATCCAGGATCGCCGACTGATGATCAACACGTGCGCCGGGTGCGGCCAGAACTCGCTCTACGCGCGTCCGATGTGCCCGCACTGCTGGAGCGAGGACGTCGCGCTGGCACCGGCGTCCGGGCGGGCACGGCTCTACACGTGGACCGTGGTGCACCAGAATGCGGCGCCCTTCGACACGTGCACGCCGTATGTGGTGGCAATGGTGGATCTCACCGAGGGGCCCCGGCTGATGACGGTCCTCGAAGACTGCTCGGCCGAAACGCTCTGTACCGATATGGAACTCACCATCGCCTTTCGCGATGACGATGACGGCTTTGTTGTCCCGGTTTTTCGGCCGGTCACAGCAGATGTTGGGAAGGAACAGGGATGAACAAAGAAGACATGATCCTGGTCAGCGTCGATGACCACATCGTCGAGCCACCCGACATGTTCAACAACCATCTGCCTCAGAAGTACCTGGACGAAGCGCCGCGGTTGGTGCACAACCCCGATGGCTCAGACACCTGGCGATTCCGCGACGTGGTGATCCCGAACGTGGCGCTCAACGCCGTGGCGGGCAGACCGAAAGAAGAATACGGGATCGAACCGCAGGGTCTCGATGAGATTCGCCCCGGCTGCTGGCAAGTCGACGAGCGCATCAAAGATATGAATGCCGGCGGCATCCTGGGCTCGATCTGCTTTCCGTCGTTCCCCGGATTCGCCGGCCGACTGTTCGTCACCGAAGATCCCGAATTCAGCTTGGCCCTCCTTCAGGCGTATAACGACTGGCACGTCGAGGAGTGGTGCGCGGCCTACCCGGCCCGATTCATTCCGATGACGCTGCCGGTGATCTGGGATGCCGAACTGTGTGCCAGGGAGATCCGTCGCAATGCCGAACGCGGTGTGCACGCATTGACGTTCACGGAAAACCCAGCGGCGATGGGATATCCGAGCTTTCACGACGACTACTGGACACCGATGTGGCAAGCGTTGGTCGACACCGACACCGTGATGAACGTCCACATCGGGTCATCCGGCAAGTTGGCGATCACCGCTCCAGATGCGCCGATGGATGTGATGATCACTTTGCAGCCGATGAATATCGTGCAGGCCGCGGCGGATCTGTTGTGGTCCAAGCCGGTCAAGGAATATAAGGAACTCAAGATCGCACTCTCCGAGGGCGGGACGGGCTGGATCCCCTACTTCCTCGAGCGAGCCGACCGCACCTACGAGATGCACTCCACGTGGACCGGTCAGGACTTCGGCAAGCAGAAACCGTCCGAGGTCTTCCGCGATCACTTCCTGACCTGCTTCATCTCCGACCACACCGGAGTGGCGCTGCGCAACGAGATCGGCATCGACAACATCTGCTGGGAAGCCGATTACCCGCACAGCGACAGCATGTGGCCCGGTGCCCCCGAGCAGCTGCACGAGGTGCTGCAGCGGAACAACGTGCCCGACGACGAGGTCAACAAGATGACCTACCAGAACGCGATGCGCTGGTATCACTGGGATCCGTTCACCTCTCACATCGCCAAGGAACAGGCCACCGTCGGCTCCCTGCGTGAGGCTGCCGAAGGGCACGACGTCTCCATCCAGGCGCTGTCCAAGCACGACCACGGCAAGGGTTCCGGTTGGCAGGATCAGCTGGGCAAGCTGACCATGAATACGACTGGCAAATCAGAGGATTGACGCTCAGCCCGTTGCAACGAGACGGTCGGCAAGCGCCCGCGGCCGCCCCGCCGAGCGCGCAGCGAGCTTGTTGCGCTCGACCTTGCCGTTGTCATTGACCGGCAGCGGCTCGTTCCAGAACACCAGTTCCTCGGGCAACTTGTACTTGGGCACTCCCGCCGCAACGAGCGCGTCGGTGACCTTCGCGAGCGACATGTCGACATCGGCGTCGAGCACCATGGCAACGGCCAGTCGTTCGCCGGTCGTGACGTCGGCCACCGAGTAGGCCGCGCACTCGCGCACCCCGGCGATCCTGGCGACGGCCTCCTCCACCTCGACGGCCGCGATCTTCAGTCCGTTGCGAATGATGATGTCCTTCAGGCGCCCGACGATGCGTACCCGGCCTTGCGAAATTTCGGCCACGTCGCCGGTGCGAAACCAGTCCCCATCGAACGCCTGCGCGTCGTCATCGACGTCCGTGTACCCGAGGAACGTGTGCGGCCCCCGTATGCAGCACTCGGTCGGATCCCCCGCGGATCCAATCCTCACCTCGACATCCTCCAGCGCGACACCGTCGTCGGCGTGACGCACCCCGGCAGGCTCCGACCGGAGACCAGAGGTGCTCACTGGTACTTCGGATGAACCGTAGGCGCGCATCACAATGATCCCGAAATCGTCTTCGATGCGCGTGACGATGCGCCGGTCCAGCATGGTTCCGCCCAAATAGACCGCTTGCAGCGGCACGTCCAGGCCGCGCGCCACCGCCTCGTTGAGCAGCCTGTCCAGCAAGCGATCGGGACCGCCGTACCACGTCGCACCCGACGAGACCAGCAGCTCACACGTTGCGGCGGCGTCCCAGTTGTCCTCGAGGATGACGGGCGCGCAAAGCATCGGCGCGATGACCAACGCCTGCAACACCCCGGTCACCGACGCGAGCGGACTGATGAGAAAAATCCGGTCTGCCGGGCCGAGTCCGGCCGCCGCGATGTAATTGGACGAAGCCTTCATCAGCGTGCTCTGCGAGTGGATGACTCCCTTGGGCGCCGAGGTGGTTCCCGACGTGTAGAGCACGAGGCAGGGCTCGTCGGCCGCGCGCTGGGATCGGTACGCAGTCTGCGGTCGGTAATCGGCGTCCATCGCGATCCACGCGAATTGCGCGGACAGCGCTTTCCGCGGGGTCGCAGGCCAATTCGGCGCGACGCCGAACTCAGCTCCCGTGCGCGCGATGATGTCGGCAACCTGTGCCTCGCCGGCGCTGCGGGGGACCAGCAGGACCACGGCATCGAGGCGCATCGTCGCATGGACGGCAACCACTGAATCCACGTCGTTACCCACGACCACAACGGTCGGTGTCGACGCTCCGACGCCCGAAGCGGCCAAAGCGCCACATGCCGCATCGATGCGCGCGTCGAGTTCGGCATAGCTGAACTCCGCCCCCCTGGCGCACAGAGCCACCTTCTCCGGATGTAGTGCCGCGGCAGCACGAACGACGTCGGCGGGCTGGCCCGACCAGAACCCCGCCTCGCGGTATCGGTCCCGCAATGCCGCTGCGCGCCGCTGCGCACACTGCAACAGCGCCGGCGCGCCACTCATGGATGCCGTCCGATGCAAATGATGGTTCTCATTAGGAGTAAATGTAACCTCTCACCATGCCGTCAATGAATTTCGATAATCATGTCGCCATTGTCACCGGTGCAGGCGGTGGCCTCGGTCGCTGTCATGCCCTCGAACTCGCCCGCCGGGGCGCGCGCGTAGTGGTCAACGACCTTGGCAGCGCAGTGGACGGTACCGGTGCATCAATATCGGCCGCGCAGGCAGTAGTTGACGAGATCACGTCGGCGGGCGGCACGGCGATCGCCAACGGCGACTCGGTCGCTACCGAGGAGGGCGGCGCGGCCATCGTGGCGGCGGCCATGGAGGAATTTGGACAGGTCGACATTCTCATCAACAACGCGGGAATCCTGCGTGACGCGGCATTCAAGAACATGACCGCCGAACAGGTCGATGCGGTCATCTCCGTTCACCTCTCCGGGGCGTTCCACGTCACCCGCGCGGTATGGCCGGTCATGCGCGAACGAAACTATGGACGGATAGTCCAAACGACCTCGGGTACCGGCCTGTTCGGCAACTTCGGGCAGGCCAATTACGGCGCGGCCAAGATGGGGCTCGTCGGCATGATGCACGTGCTCGCCATCGAAGGAGCACGAAACGGCATCGCCATCAACGCGGTCGCCCCCATCGCAAGGACGCGCATGACCGAGACCATCATGGGCGAAGCCGGTCAGGCGATGAACCCTGAGTTGGTGACTCCGGTCGTGGTTTACCTGTCGCATCGCGACTGCGACCGCACTGCCCACATCTATTCGGTGGGAGCGGGCAAGGTGTCACGGGTATTCATCGGCGTGACCAAAGGGATCGAGAACACCTCGCTCACTGCGGAATCCGTCGCTGAGGCGATCGACGAGATCGATGACGCCGCGAAGTTCACGATCCGCGGTGGGCCAGCCAAGCAGTGAGGGTCAGCGGCCCAGGAATCGCGGTTCGCGGCGCTCCGCGAACGACCGCAGGCCCTCCTGAAGATCGGTGGTGCGCGATACCGCCTCCTGTGCCCACGCCTCCTGCTGGAAAGCTCGATCACGGCCCGACTCCGAGGACACCAAGAGCAGGCGCTTGGTGTGCCCGAGCATCACCGTCGGGCCGGCGGCAAGCCTGCTGACCAGCTTCTCTGCCTCCGCGCCCGTAACGTCCGGTTCGGCCACGCGGTTGACCAGTCCCAGCCGCTCACACGTGGCGGCGTCGACGGGTTCGCCGAGCATCAGCAGCTCGGTGGCCTTGCGCAGCCCCACGATCCTCGTCAGCAGATGAATGGCGCCGGAATCAGGCAGCACCCCGCGATGCACGAACGCCGCGACAAGCTTTGCCTCCGTGGACATGACGACGAGATCGCAAGCGAGCACCAGGCTGATTCCTGCACCGGCCGCGGTACCCGTCACCGCAGCGACCACCGGCTTATCGCAGTCGAGGATCGATGCGACCAACCTCTGCCATCCATTCTGCAGCATGCGAGCAACGTCCCCTGACCGCTTGTCGGCAACAGACGGCTGGGGCGCTGATCCGGCGGGCAAGCCGGCCCCCGCGCAGAAGTGCCGCTGCCCAGTCGCGCCCAGTAACACCGCGCGCACCGCTGGGTCGTCGTCAGCGCGTTGAAAAGCCTCGGTCAGCGCGTCACGAGCCAACGGTGACAACGAATTTCCCACGTCGGGGCGGTCGATGGTGATGCGGCAAACACCGTCTGCACCAACGGCCTCCAGGATCCCTGGCTGCTCCTCGCTCAACTCACTCACCCCTGCCGTTAACGGCGTTTCCGCTTTTCGGGTATCTTAATTTCCACAGTTGTCCGGGCCACGATATTCGCCAGAACTGAGGAGGCGCGCCATGACCCGCTCCTCTCAACCGGGCCAAATCACCGATGAGGGGCTGGCCAGGTTGCGTCGCACCATCGGCATCGCCGTTCCGCACACTCAGCCACCGCACTACTTCCGCCCCAACGAGGACACTTTCCGCCACGTCGCCGAAGCCTACGGTGACGCCAATCCCATGTGGACCGATCCGGACTACGCCGCAAAGTCGGTGTGGGGTGAATCGATCGCGCCGCCGGCACTGGTCGGTGGTGACACGTTGATAGGCGAAGACGAAGTCACCGAGCTCTCGGAGAAGGATCGGGCCCTGACCAAGGGCGACCCGCTGCGCGGGGTGCATGCGTTTTATGCGTCGTCCGCACGAGAATGGTGGGCTCCGCTGCGGGCCAACCACCGAGTATTCAGGCGCAACGCGCTCGTCGCCGCGCTCGACAAAAGCAGTGAGTTCGCCGGTCGGGCGATTCACGAGTGGTCGGCGCAAGTCTTCCGAGACGACGAGGGCACCATTCTCGGCGGCCAGTACCGCAACATGATCCGCACCGAGCGCAGCAAGGCTCGCGGCCGCAAGAAATACGAGTCGATCGAACTCAAGACCTGGACAGCCGAGGAGATCGCCGAGATCGACGAACGCTACGCGCGGGAATCCCTGCGTGGTGCTGAACCGCGGTGGTGGGAAGACGTCAACGAGGGCGATGCAATCGGCACGTTGACCAAGGGACCGCTCACCGTCACCGACATGGTCTGCTGGCATGTCGGCATGGGCACCGGTATGTACGGGGTCCGTCCCCTGCGGTTGGCGTGGCGCAACCGGCAACGCATTCCCCGCTTCTACAGCCCGAACGACCACGGCGTACCCGATGCGCAGCAGCGCGTGCACTGGGAACCGGACGCGGCCAGAAATGCCGGCAACCCCACCACTTTCGATTACGGCCGGATGCGTGAGACGTGGTTGATCCATCTGTGTACGGACTGGATGGGGGACGACGCCTGGTTGTGGAAGCTGGACTGCGAGTTCCGGTTGTTCAACTACGTCGGTGATCTGCACACAATCGCCGGCACCGTAACTCGAAAGTACCTTGCCGAAGGCGAGCGCCCCGCGGTCGATGTCGAACTCGCGGCGACCAACCACCGCAACGAGATCACCACACCGGGACACGCGACCATCCTGTTACCCAGCCGGGACCGCGGCCCGGTCCGGCTGCCGGATCCGCCCGGCGGAGCGACGAACCTGACGGATCTGCTCGCCGCCGTATCGGCTGAATTCGCAGAACGGTGACAGCTGCCGTGAAATATGCGAGCGTTCCCGGGCTTCGGGCCGAGCAGCAAGGCCCGGTTCTGTGCCTCACCCTGGACCGCACTGAGCGCCGCAACGCCGTCAATGACACGATGCTCGACGCATTGATCGAATATCTCGCGACCGCTGGCGTCGATGAGGCGGTGCGTGTCATCCGCATCGACGCCGACGGACCGGACTTTTGCGCGGGATCCGATCTCATCGCGAACAACGCGAAGTCGGAGCGAAAGCCGCGGGTGGGCAGTACTCAGCGTCGGCTACCGAACAAGGCCAACCGGCTCATCCCGTTGATGCTGGAGACACAGGTGCCGATCGTCGCGGTGGTCCGCGGCTGGGCGGCCGGCTTGGGGTTTCACATCGCCTTGGCGTCCGACTTCTGCTTGGCCGCCGACGACGCTCGGTTCTGGGAACCGTTCATGGCCCGCGGCTTCACACCGGATAGCGGCGCCGCATGGTTGCTGCCACGTGTAATCGGGATGGTGCGCACCAGACAGCTACTGATGCTCGGCGAGGAGATCTCCGGGGCCACCGCGGCCGACTGGGGCATCATCCACCGCGCTTACGCACCCGAGCAACTGGCCTCTGCCGCAGAGGAGCTTGTCGCCAAACTCGGTGAGGCGCCCACGGTTGCCCTCGGGCTCACCAAGTGGCTGCTGCACAGCGGCAACGGACTCGATCTCGACCGCCATCTCCAGAACGAGGCCCTGGCGCTGGAATTATCGAGTCGCAGCGACGATTTCAAGGAGGGCCTGGCGGCCTTCCGTGACAAACGCGACGCGAAGTTCCAGGGCCGATGAAGGCCGCTGCGGGATCATGACTCGGTTGCCGATCACCCCCGAGACCGCCGTCGCCGACGCCGTCGAGGCCGTGCGGCAATGGATCGCCGCGGAGGTGCCCGCGGCGTGGCGCTCGGCCGCCGCCGAAGGACCCGCGGCCCTGCGGGCAGTCCGCTCCGCGGCCGACTACCGCGATTGGTATCCGACATTCGCCAACTCGGGACTGGTTGCACCGACTTGGCTTCCGGAGCACGGTGGCCTCGGCGTCGGCAACGACGTTGCACGCGCCATCGAGACCGTTCTCGCCCCGCTGCGGCTTACCCGGCTGAATCCCCTGGGGCTCAACAACGCCGCGGCGGCATTGTTCAGTCACGGCACCGAGCAACAGCGACTGCGCTTCCTGCCGCCCATCGTGCGCAACGAAGAGAAATGGTGTCAGCTTTTCAGCGAACCCGGGGCAGGTTCCGACCTCGCGTCGTTGGCAACCCGGGCCGTGCGCGACGGCGATCACTGGGTGATCTCTGGACAGAAGGTGTGGACCACGTGGGCCGACGAGGCGGACTTTGCGATCCTGCTCGCGCGCACCGACCCGGACCAGCCCAAGCACAAGGGAATTACGTACTTCCTGCTCGACATGCATCAACCGGGCGTCGACGTGCGACCGCTGCGCCAGATCACCGGCGAAGCGGAGTTCAACGAAGTCTTCCTCGATGGCGCGCGGGTTCCCGACGAGCATCGGGTCGGAGACATCAATGACGGCTGGCGAGTTAGCGCGTCGACCCTGTCCAGTGAGCGGCAGATGGTTTCCGGATCGGGATCGGGCGGTATGGGCCGCCTCGGCGGTTCCGGTGCTGAGCGCTTGATCTCCCTGGCCCGAGAAACCGGGCGCTGGGACGACCCCGTGGTGCGAAGCAAGATCATGCGGCTGTGGGCGCAGGAACAGATCCGTGGCTGGACCAACGCGCGCGTGCGTGCGGCACTTTCGGCCGGCCAGTCGCCCGGTGCGGCGTCCTCGATCGGCAAGGTCCATCAGGCCACGCTCAATCAGCAGATCCAGAATTTGATGGTCGACCTGTTGGGCACCGCTGCGGTGGCTTGGCCGACGACCGACGATCCCGACGTGTTGCCCCGGGAGGTGCAGGGCATGCTGCGCAGCCTGGCCAACGCCACCGAGGGCGGCACAACCGACATCAACAAGAACATCCTCGGCGAGCGCGTGCTCGGCCTGCCCAGAGAGCCGGATCCGTGGAAGGGCAAGCCCTGGAAGGAAGTTCCACGCTCGTGACCGGCTACGAGCGGCTGATCGTCGAGAAGTCGGACGGCGTCGGCTGGCTGATCCTGAACCGCCCGGATGCCGGCAACGCATTCGATGCGCTGATGCTTGACGAACTCGAGGCTGCCTGGGCCGAATTGGATACCGCCCGCGACGTGCATGTGATCGTCAATACCGCCAACGGCAAGGCCTTCTGCACTGGAATGGACGTCGTGCAGGTGGCTCGCGACAAGGAGGCCATGCGACGGCACTCACGCCGGACAAGGGACGCCGAGCTGAAGATTTCGTCGTGGCACTGCGCCGTGTGGAAGCCGGTGATCGCGGCGGTCAATGGGGTGTGTGCGGGCGGGGGCCTGCACTTGGTTGCCGACGCCGACATCGTGATCGCCGCCGAGGAAGCGTCGTTCGTCGACCCACATGTCTCGGTGGGGCAGGCCGTCGCGTACGAGGCAATCACGCTGCTACGCAAATCGCCGATGGAGGCGATCACCCGAATGACGTTGAGGGGTAAGGGCGAGCGTATCTCGGCGCAACGGGCATACGAGCTGGGCATCGTCTCGGATGTCGTGCCGGCCGGTCAGCTTCGCGCGGCCGCTGGCCGGCTGGCCGCCGCTGTCGCGACCAACTCGCCCACCGCGATGCGCGCCACCAAGAAGGCGTTGTGGCATTCCCTCGAAGTCGGCCTGTCCGCAGCCACACACGCTGCCAGCGAAGAGATTTGGCGGCTGCGGAATCACCCCGACCATGCCGAGGGCGTCCGTGCGTGGCGTGACAAGCGACCCGCGAGCTGGCAGCCGCTTGAGCCCACGGAGGTTTCGTGAGCTATCAGAGGCTGGTCGTCGAGCGGCGCGGCCCGGTCGGCTGGATCACCAACAACCGGCCCGATCGACTGAACGCATACGACGCGGTTATGCGTTCGGAATTTCCCAGGGCATGGGCGGAATTGGACGCGGACCCCGCCGTACGCGTCATTGTGCATACCGGCAACGGCAGGGCATTTCAGGTCGGTGCCGACGTCGAGGACCTGGACGGCGAGGCGGTGCAGCAGTTCCAGGAGTCGATGCGCACGCTCGACCTGAAGTTGACGGGCTGGCATTGCAACGTGGGAAAGCCGATCATCACTGCCGTCAACGGGGTGTGCGCAGGCGGCGGACTGCATTGGGTCGCCGACGCCGATATCGTCATCGCTTCGTCCGACGCGACCTTCGTTGATCCGCACGTCTCCATCGGCCAGGTCAGCGCTTTGGAAACAATCGCCCTGATGCGAAAGATGCCCGCCGAGGCGGTGTTGAGGATGGCGCTCGTCGGCAGCCACGAACGCCTGACTGCCCAACGCGCGTACGACCTCGGCATGATCAGCCAGATCGTCGACCCGCCCGACAAGCTGCGCGAGGTCGCGCAGGAACTCGCCGAGAAGATCGCGTTGAACTCGCCCGCCGCGATGCGGGCGACCAAGCGCGCGCTGTGGGGCGCGCTCGAATACGGCTTGACGGATGCGTGCCGAGCTGGCGCCAAGCACTTGACTTCGATGTGGGGCCATCCCGACCAGAACGAAGGACCGCAGGCATTCGCCGACAAGCGCACGCCCGTTTGGCAACCGCTGGAGGCGGACTCGTGAGTCTGGCCGGACTTTTGACCGACCTGCCCGACACGGCCGTGCACACGCTGACCGTCGATGTCTCGCGCGACGACCTGATGGCGAGCGCGGACGACTTGGCCGCGTTACTGGCCGGAGCCGGCTTGGTGACCGGACAAGTGGTCGCGGCGATGCTGCCCAATGACGCCGGCACGGTGGCCGCGCTGTTCGGAACATGGTGCGCCGGGGGTGTTTACACGCCGCTGAACCCCCGGGCCGCCGATGCGGAGTTGGCGTCCCAGCTCGCAATATTGCGGCCAGTCGCAATAATCACCACTCCTGAGCTGGCCCACCGGTTCTCGGACTCTATGCTGCCCGTGATGGCAGGGTCGAACATGACGTGGTCGCTGTCGCTATCGTCCGAACCGCCGCCCGATCCACGGCAATACGACGCGGACGTGGCGCTCTTGCAGTTCACGTCGGGGACCACCGGCCCACCCAAGCCGGTGCCATTGCGTCATGCAACCGTGCTCGACCTGATCGACCGGCTGTTGGCCAGGCTCCGCGGCGCAAAACCTACGGCGGCCCAAGCGAACCGGACACCGATGCCGAACCTCGTTCCGCTCTCGCTGTCCTTGTGGGCCGGCATCTACCAGGTGCTGTTCGCCTTTCGGGCGGGCTCGGGGGTCGTGCTGATGGACAAGTTCTCACCTGCCGAGTTCGCCACACTGGTCAAGCGGCACCGGTTGCGCTCCACGGTTTTGCCCCCCGCGGCCTTGACGATGGTCCTGCACGACGAGTCGGTCACCGACCTCGCGCCGCTGAAGATCGTGCGATCGATCACCGCTCCCCTCTCCCCCGTGCAAGCAGGCCGGTTCCGGGAGAAGTTCGGCGTGATCGTGCTCAACTCCTACGGCCAAACCGAACTCGGTGGCGAAGTCGTCGGATGGTCGGCCGCCGACGCGCGGCAATGGGGCGAGACCAAGCTCGGCTCGGTCGGACGCCCGCTGCTCGGCATTGATGTCACGATCGCCGACGACGAGGTGATGGTCCGCACGCCGACGACGGCGGCTCGCAAGATCGACCCGGCCTTCCTCGACAGGCTCACCGATGACGGCTGGTTTCACACCGGCGACCTCGGCTGGTTCGACGATGACGGGTTCCTGTGGCTGGACGGCCGAGTGTCGGACATGATCAACCGCGGTGGGCTGAAAGTCTTCCCGGGCACCGTGGAGGACGTACTGCTGGCCGCCGAGGGTGTACGCGAAGCGGCCGTGGTGGGGATTCCCGATGAGCGCCTCGGCGAGGTGCCCTGGGCGTTCGTCGCCTGTCACGGCCGCGAACTGTCCGAAGACGACCTACTCGCCTGGTGCCGCGAGCGCCTGACGCCCTACCGCGTACCCGTGCGGGTCGTGTTCGTTGAGGAGCTGCCGCGCAACGATGTCGGCAAAGTCGTGAAACGCGAGCTGGCCGCCATGGCCAGCGCCTGATGTCTGGCCAACCGCGGGCCATGGGCACCTATGTTGGAAACGTCTACTCTCATTTCCGAGAGTGATGTTACCCTAAAGCGTAAACTTGCATTTTTGCTAGGCCCTGGAGGTCGGATCGTGTGGCAAGAACTAGTCCGGATGGCGGTGACCTGGGCGGCGATGTGCGGCCTGGTCGCCTTCTTCTACTGGATGCTGGGCAACATCGGCACGTTCTGAGGAACTCGCGCCGCCACTTACCCTTAACTGCAATGCTTTTCAGCAACGTCAAGTTAGGAGAACGCATGGACGACCTGGACCGCCGGCGTAAGCGGGGACTCATCGCATTTCAGGTCTTTGTTTACGGAATGTTGATCGCGATGTTTGCAATTCAGCTGCAGATGTATCTCACCAGGCACTGGTAGCGACATGACCTTTCCGACCAAGGCAGCCGCCGGCGGCCCGCTCAGCATGGGCGAACATGAACAGCAAAGCCGAGCAATACAGCGGCGCGCCGACCGATGGCTAATTGCCGGAACGGGCCTGATGGGCACGCTCGTGCTCGGCATCGTCGGGCTCCCCGTATTCTGTCGCGGCCTTTACCTGCTGCGGAAGGCCCAACGCGGAGGTCTGTCTGTACGTCCGACGATGGTCACCCTGATCGGCTTCGTGATCATCCTGGATGCTGCGCTCAACAGCATCGGTTGGGCGTTGGACCTGTTCGCCAACCATGCCCTGATCACCCGCACCGTGTTCACCGCGTGGGGCAACCTGGTCGACGCCGGTTACTTCTGGCATTACAACGAGCTATGGATCGGCGGTGCCGGCGCACCGGGCGAGAAGGCGTGGGTAATGGTCTGCGTTCTCATCGCATTCCCCATGCGCATTGCCGCTGCAATCGCCTTCCTCCAGATGAAGCGATGGGGTCATCAATGGCTGATCGTGACCTGCTGGTTCGGGATCATCGTGTGGATGGGCTACATCTTCAACATGACGATGTACGCCGACGTCCGCTATACCGCAGTAGGTTTTCCGGTGATCGGGTGGTGGGCGTTCAACGTCTTCTACATCACGCCGTTCCTCGCCATTCCGTACCTGCACACCGTCAATCGGGAAGTCTTCTCCGACTAGCCGAGCCGAGAAAGGGCTATCGTGTCTGATTCCACTATCCAGACTGAGAATTCGGCCGATTCGCTGCCGATCGGCACCACTTCGACGTGGGCGCGAATGCATAGCTGGCTCAAGCGGGCACTGTATATCTGCCTCTTCGGGTTGGTCATCGAGGGCTCGCTGACAGTCCCGGTGATGGCTGTCTGGTACGGCTGGCCGACGCTGTCACTCACCGAAATCTGCAGCGAACTGATGAAGGTGCGCTTTTCCAATGATGCGCTGGAGTGCCAGCAGCCCTACCCGCTCGGCGGGCCGCCATTCGGCGGTGCACCGGAGGCAGCCGGTCAGCGAACGGCGAAGGACGACTGGGGTATTCAGCCCAAGCCGCGTTATGAGCGTATCGGCTTCAGAGAGTTGGTCAGGATTCATCAAGAACGCATCGCACGCCAATCGGCGGGCCTCGCGCCGCCGAGTCATTGAGGCCGACAGCACATCCGCCGCCGATGAGTACCGCAGTCCTGGGCTCTGACGACGTTGTCTCGGGCGCCGTCGCCAACTGCCTCGGCTCTGCTGTTCACCAGCTCGACGCGTCGCTACCCCCCGGCCTGGATGGTGTCGTCATCGTCGCAGGTAGCGGTGCACGACAGACACCTCTGACGACCATCGGGGAAGTCGACTGGCGTCGACTCGCAGAACAGCCGATGCGACAAACCTTGACGGCTCTCCAACGCTCGCACGCGTCGATGTGCGGCCGAGGCGGCCGGATCGTCCTAATCGTGCCGACCATCGGAATGAGCGGAGCGGTAGATCTCGTGCCGTACACCACGGCGATCGAGGGCATTCGAGCGATGGCCAAGTCCGCAGCCCGCCAGTGGGCCCCGCAGATCGTCGTCAACATGATCGCGGTTCCCGCGCACTTGTTCGCGCCGACGCTGAGCGGTACAACGTCCCACCTGACAGCCGCCGCGGTCAGCGACGAGCACAGGCCCATCGAGACGATCGTCGAGACAACGAGATTCCTGCTGAGCGATGCGGTCACCCATCTCGTCGGTGCGACGATCGTCGCCGACGGAGGTTCGGTGATGTCTCCATGAGCCTCGATGAGTTGACCGTGCTTGTCACGGGCGCGGGCGGCGGAGTCGGACGAGGCATCGCGCTCGCGTCCGCGGCCGACGGAGCCCACGTCCTTGTTGCCACACGGTCCGAGACCGGACAGGCGGTGGCAGAAGAGATCACCGCTCGAGGACAGTTGGCGACCTGGATTCGCTGCGACGTCACCCTGTCACGCTCGGTCGTTGATGCCGTCGCGCAGGCGATTCACACCACCGGACGGCTTGATGCGGTTGTGCACAACGCGACGAGTAACTCATCGAGCCAGCCGCACCAGCTTGTTCAGGTCGACGATGGCCTCTGGGACGACCACTATTCGGTGTCGGTCGGCGGGGCCTTCCATTGCGCGTCGGCAGCATTCGAATCTCTCCGCGCCCGAGGAGGATCACTGGTGGTCATGACCTCGCCGGCGGGTATGGAGGGCAGCGCGACGCTGCCGCTCTACGCCACGATGAAAGGCGCGCTGCGTGGCTTCGCCAAGAGCCTGGCGCGCGAGTGGGCCCCGCACGGCATCACGGTGAACGCAGTCTCACCGCTTGCGTATTCGCCGGCAATGATCGCCGCGATCGAGGCCGAACCGGCGATGGAGGAGAGGTTGTCCCGCAGAATCCCGCTGGGCCGCATCGGCGATCCGGAGCGCGATATCGGGTCGGCCGTGGCATTCCTGATCGGCCCCGACGCCCGCTACATCACCGGCCAGACGCTGGGCGTCGACGGCGGACATTTCATGAACCTTTAGGCCCGGTGGCGGCCGTAGACAGCCGTTTGCTATCTTGAGAATCAACATTCTCAGGCATGTTGGAGGCGCTGGTGACCGACGGAAAAGCATTCGAGGTCTGGGATGCCGACAACCACATGTACGAGACCATCGATGCCTACACGCGCTACCTGCCCGAAAAATATTCCGAGGCGCTGAAGTTCGTCGATGTTAACGGCCGCAAGAAGCTGCAGATCCTCGGCGTGGTCACCGAGTGCATCCCAAACCCGACGTACGAGGTAATCCCGACGCCGGGTGCGTGGGCCGACTATTACCGCGGCATCAATCCCGAGGGCAAGTCGCTGCGTGAACTGGCCGAGCCCATCCGCTGCCCCGACGCGTTCCGGCGTCCGGACCTGCGGCTAGAGCTGATGGACTCCCAAGGTGTCGACGGAGCGGTGATGTTCCCGACCACGGCGGGCATGCTCGAGGAACGCACCAAGTCCGACACCGAACTGACCCACGCGGTGACGCATGCCTTCAACCGCTGGCTGCTCGACGACTGGACGTTCAACTATCAGAACCGCATCTTCCCCGTGCCCGCGATCTCGCTCAACGACCCGGCCGAAGGGGTCAAGGAACTCGAGTGGTGCCTGGAGAAGGGAGCCAGGACCGCGCTGATCCGGCCGGCCCCGGTACCGCGCGAAGACGGCACGTCCCGCTCGCCCGCGCTGCCCGAGTTCGACGACTTCTGGCGGCTCGTCGAGTCATCGGGCATCTCGGTGCAGATGCACAACTCGGACTCCGGCTACGACCGTTACGTCGACGACTGGGAAGGCGGCGACGAGTTCCAGGGGTTCCAGCTCACCAAGCTTCGCGGGTTCATCTACGAAGAGAGCCGGCACATTTTCGACACGCTCGCGGCGTTCATCGCCCATGGGGTGTTCGAGCGCTTCCCCGGCCTGCGCATCGGTGTCGTCGAAAACGGCGGATCGTGGGCCCAGCGGTTGATGGAGGTGTTCGATCGGGTTTACCGCAAGAAGCCCAAGGACTTCAGCGAACACCCCTGCGACGTCTTCCGTAGGCACGTTTGGGTCAACCCGTTCCATGAAGAGGACATGTCACACCTCATCGACGTGCTCGGCGCTGACCGGGTGATGTTCGGTTCGGACTTTCCGCATCCGGAGGGACTCGCCCACCCCGCGGATTTCGTCACGGAACTCGCGAACCTTCCCGCCGACACCACAGCACGGGTGATGGGCGGCAATTTGAAGCAGCTCATCGGCCTCTAAGACGTCACCCACCGAACCGCGCACGGAGTTCGTTCTTCAGCACCTTCCCAGTGAGGTTTCGCGGCAGCGCACCCACCACTTCGAGTCGCTCGGGGTATTTGTGCCGACTCAAGCCTTGCGCCTGGCAGTGTCCGGCCAACGCGGCGAGTGTCACATCACATCCGTGTTCAGCGACCACGACAGCGCAAACCCGTTCTCCCGTGCGCGGATCCGGAACGCCGATGACCGCGACGTCCGCGACTGCGGGGTGAGTAACCAGCACGTCCTCGATTTCCAGCGCCGAGATGTTCTCGGCGTTGCGGATGATCGCATCCTTGATGCGTCCGGTGATGGTGACGTTGCCATCGCCGTCGATGCGCCCCCGATCGCCACTGCGGAACCAGCCGTCGTCGTCGAATGCGTCGGCGTCCAGCGAGCCGTCGACATATCCCAGAAAGCACTGGGGTCCCTTGAGCCGAAGTTCACCCTCCTCGCCGACGCCGACCTCGCGCTCTCTGTCGTCGACGGCCCGCACAGACACTCCGGCGACAGGGCGCCCCACGGTCCGATCGAGGAGATCCGGGGCGGCCTCCGGCCGCTGCGACGTCGCGACCGGGAACTCGGTCAGGCCCCAGGAGTTGGCGACACCGTTGACCGAAAACGTCTCCCGCACTTGGCGTCCCAGCTCGGCGGTGATCGGTGCGCCACCGCCCACGCAGCCACGTAGATCGGGATAGAGCGGTTGCGTCCCGTGCGCGCGCTGCGCGGCCATGAACGCCACTAGGAACGGCGTCGCGGTGCCCAACAGCGTTGGTCGGTGTGCGGCGATCGCTTGCGGTGACGTCGCGGGATCGAACGAGTCGAACAGCACCAAGCGCATGCCGGTGCGCAGGCTCGCCGCGAGCATGGCGGCACCACCGATGTGCGAGACCGGAAAGGCGATCGGGTTGACGTCACTGCTCGATGCCCCCACGATGCCGACCACCCCGGCAGAACCCGCGATGACCGAACGGTCGCAATGCCGGGCGCCTTTCGGCGCCGCCGTGGTACCCGAGGAGTAGTAGACCCAGCGGGGGTCCTCCGCGGATGCCGGCGGCGCAGGCAGCGCGGCCGGGTCGCCGGCAGGCAGGCGGAGCGCCTCGGTGATCGGCGCGTCGTGATCGATCACGAGGACGGACATGGGCCGTTGCTCCGCCAGTTCGCGGGCGAGCGCAGTGTGGTCGAAACCGCGCCAGTGACCGGGTACGACCAGGACCTCGGTCGCGAGTTGTTCGGTCGCGAAGCGAACTTCGCGTTCGCGCCAAATGGGCAGGATGGGATTCTGCACGGCGCCCAATCGGGTGAGCGCCACCATCACCACCATCGTTTCCAACGTCGTCGGCAATTGCCACGACACCACGGTGCCCTCGCCAACTCCGGAACCCGACAGCGCTGCCGCCGTCCGCAACGCCTCGTCGCGAAGGGCTGCGCACGTGAGGCTGCGACCGAAGTCATCGGCGAGAACCACTCGGTCCGGATGTTCATGCGCAACCGCGTCGACGAGACCCCAGTAAGTTTCGGACATCACCGGCTCGGCAATAAAAGCCGACGTTTGGCGAGGATGTTGCGCATCATCTCATTGCTTCCGCCGGAAATCGTATAAGCACGCGACCACAGCCAGCATTCTCGCAGACGCTGTTTCGCCAGCTCGACGCTCGGATCGGCGGCCACGGTGCACACCATGGCGGCGAGTTCGGTGCCGTAGGCCGAAACCCGATGATACGTCTCGGAGAAGCTGAGCTTGGCGATCGAACCGTCGCCCGGTTGATCCGCACCGATGATGAGCCGTTCGACGTGATCGTCGATGAAGGACTTCGCCACCTCGACTTCGACAGCCAATTCGGCCACTGTCTGCCTGATGTCATCGTGCTCGAACGCCGGGACGCCATCGACGGTGGCGTTGCGCGCCACCATCACCAGGTCATCGATCAGCAGCTCAAGCAGGATGACGTTGCCGCCGATCCCGAAGCGTTCGAAGTCCAAGCCCGCCATGATGATTGACCAGCCCTGGCCGACCTCGCCGATCAGGCTTCTCGCCGGCACCGTCGCGCCGTCGAGGAAAACTTCGTTCACTTCGATCGCCTCGTTAATCGTGCGGATCGAACGAACCTCGACGCCGGGTGCCGACATTGGCACGGCGAACACCGAAAGGCCGTGATGGCGCGATGAAGTCGGGTCGGTGCGGATGAGCGCTAGCCCCATGTCGGCCCAGTGCCCGTCAGTGATCCAAATCTTCTGGCCGTCGATCACCCACGTGCCATCAGGTTGCTCGACAGCTTTGCTGCGGACGGCGGCGATGTCGCTCCCGGCATCGGGCTCACTGAGCAACTGACACCATACGTGCTCGCTGCGGCGTATCGGCGGAAGCAGTTCGGCCTTCTGCTCGTCCGACCCGAAGTGCAGCAGCACATGGGCCGCAAGGTTGACCTGATCGATGGGCCGCGGAGCACGGGCACGCAGGATCTCCTCGCTGAGGATGCGGTCGTGCCGCGGGTGGTGGTCGGCGCGTCCGCCGTGCTCGACGGGCCAGTCTGCGCCGACGAAACCAGCGTCGAACAACGTGGCGAACCAACTGCGCAATTGCGCTTCCTGCTCAGGGTTTTCCGGCGCACGGTGGCCTTCCCGCGCGTCGAATGGGGGTGCGTGTTCGGCGATATGCGCCCTGACACGATGTCTGAACTCGGTCAGCTGCGCTTCGCTGGGCCGAGTGGGTGCGGCGCTCAACAACCCGACCCCTCCGCGAGAAGCGCACGACTGGAGCGAGCTGTGCCGAGCAGATAGCCGTTCGTGAACACCCGGCGCAGTTCGTGGTGCAAGGGGTACTCCCACGTAAATCCGATACCGCCCGAGAGCTGCATGCACTCGTCGACGGCAGCGGCTGCTTTCGCAGCGACAAATGCGTGCGCGGCGGCGGACAACGCGTTGGCGCCGTCCGAGATTTCGTCGGCCTCCAGGGCACGGGCGGCCTTCATGATGACCGCGCGTGCCTTCGCCTCGAAGACCAGCAGATCCACCAGCCGGTGTTGCACCGCTTGGAAACTCGCGATCGGCACACCGAAAGCGATGCGCTCCTTCAGATAGGCGACCAGCCGCTCGAATGTGGTCGCGAAGGCTCCCAGCGAATCCGCGCTGAGCAGGATCCTGCCCACCGCAAGCAGCTGAGCCGCCCGTTGGGGTCCACCGATCAACACGCCGTGCGCGCCAACGAGTTCGACGCGCCATGCCGCGCGGTCGACATCCAGCAGCTCGCCATCTCGGCTTCTCGGCGTCGCTTCCGATATCTCGAAAAGGTGGACTCCGTTGCGCCCCAGTGTGACCAAGATGTCGATGACATCGCCCCTCGCAACCCGGACCGTGTCGCTTGCCAGCGCGCAGCCTGCCGTCGCGGTCCCGTCGAGCATCGCGTGCAACCATCGGTCGCGCACCTCGCCAGGGGCAGAAGTCAATGCCGCAGCTGCCAGCACACAGCCGAACCACGTCGAGGAGTTCCGCGCGCGGCCGAGTTCCTCGGCGATGACTGTCGTCTCGACCGGGCGCCATCCGCTGCCGCCGAGTTTCTCCTCGACAAGCAGCCCCGTCCAATCCATGGCCGCCAGCTCTTTGACCGAGTCCTGCGCGCCGCGCCCGGTCAGGAAATCGCGCGCGCCTGCGCGCAGCAGAACGAGGTCGACGTCGTCGTCTGACATAGAGCGTCTAGCTCCGACTGAGCAACTGGACAGCGTTGTCGCGCATGATCCGTTTCTTAGTGGCATCGTCGAGCGGGTCGAGCAACTTGACGAAGTCGGCGGGCTCGGCGAGCCCTTCGGCGTGTGGGTAGTCCGAACCCATCACGAGGCAGTCGTCGTAGCCCAGGCTGCTGACGATCGCGGGCGTATCGTCCTCGGGGTATGGCACCACCCGAACGTGCTGCCGGAAGATGGCAGACGGCTTCTCCGTCAGCTTCCCGCCGATCCACGGACCATTTCGCCCCATGCCGCGGCTCTTGTCCATGTGTTTCGTGAAGAACGGCACCCACTCCGCACCGTGCTCGGCGACAAGCACATCCAACCCGGGAAAGCGACCGAAGAGATTGTCGAAGATCAGCGCCGAGAGGGTGTCCTCGATCGGGCGTTGGCCGTAGACGTTCATCCATTGCCAGGCCGACATGTGCCAGGAGGCAGGATCCGCACTGTGGCCCCAGGCAGGTGAGATCGCATCGAAGTACCAGAAGGGCATGATGTGGAACACCAGGACACAGCCGGCTTCCTGAAGACGCGCGTAAATCGGATCAAAGTAGGGGTCACCCGGAGATCTGCCGTATGCCGGGCCCGTCGGCAGCATGACAAACTTCGCACCCTGCGCGATCAGTGCGTCGGTTTCGGCGACGGCCAGGTCGAGGTCCCGAAGTGAGAGCAGCCCGGTTGCGTAGATGCGGTTCTCGTAGTTGAAGCCCCATTCCTCGTCGAACCAGCGGTTGAACGACCGGAGATTCGCGTATAGCGCCGCCGTGTCGTCAACGTAGTGCTCGCCAGCCAGGGCCATTCCGCTCGGATAGATCACCATCCGCTCGACGTTCTGCTTCTCCATCACAGCCAGCCGTGCCGAACGCTCGATGTACTCGGGCTGCATTGGCTGGGGCTCGTAGGACTCCTCGGGGTTTCCGGATCCCATCTGCCTCAGCATCTCTTTCAGAGATCCAGGGCGGTACGCGACGTCCAGGCCCAGACCGCCTTCACTGTTGAAGGTCGCGACACGATGGCCGGCGAGAATCACCTCGACGCCGTCCGCTCCCCGCACGGTGGTGATTGCCCGATCCTTGAATTCCTTGGGCAGGTACCGAGTAAACGCGTCCCGCGTCTCATAGCAGTGCGTGTCGCAATCGAAGATCCCGTAGTCGAGTTTCGTCGTCACTGCGCGGCTCCTTCATGCGAGAATGAGGATTCTCCTATTTCAGAAAACATACTATCCTTTCCCGGCAATGCCTATCCCGGGCCGGGCCGGGTAGACCCACACCAAAGGAACCCCCGATGAGCGAAGCCGACGAACTCCGGCAGGCGATACGTGAGTTCCTGGCGGTCACCTCCCCGTCCGACCGGGTACGCGACCTCATGTCCACCGCGGCGGGATATGACGAATCGGTGTGGCACCAGATGGCCCGCGAACTGGGACTGCACGGCATCGCCGTTCCCGAAAAGTTCGGTGGGGCCGGTGCCACCATGTCCGAGCTCGCGGTCGTGTTCGAGGAGATGGGTGCAGCCTTGCTGTGTGCGCCATTCTTCTCCACCGTCGGACTCGCGACGCAAGCGATCCTTTGCAGCGGCGACACCGCTGCGATGGCCGACTACCTGCCGAGTTTCGTCGACGGATCCATCACCGCGACGGCGATCCTCAACGGCCGCCTCGATGCGTGGGAGCCGCGAGCGGTCACCCTGACCGCGCGCGCCGACGGCACCGGTCATCGCATTCATGGCGATGCCGATCTCGTTCTCGATGGCCATACCGCCGATGTTGTTCTGGCCGCGGCGGATACGAGCGCGGGCACATCACTGTTCGCGGTCGCGGCGGACGCTGAGGGGCTGACTCGCAAACCGCTCGCCACGCTCGACCGCACGCGAAAGGTCGCGCGTCTACAGTTTCAGGACGTCCCCGCCCGGTTGATCGGAACCGATGGGCAGGCGGCCGCGGGCCTGGCCCGCACGTCCGACCTCGCGATCGCCGCGCTGGCCGCCGAGCAGGTCGGCGCCGCCCAACGCTGCCTCGACATGGCCGTGGGCTACGCCAAGGAGCGAGTTCAGTTCGGGCGGGCCATCGGCAGCTTCCAGGCCGTCAAGCACCGCTGCGCGGACATGCTGGTGCTTGTCGAGGGCGCCCGCTCTGCCGCCATCCACGCTGCGGAGTCCGCTGACCGCAGCGACCTATCAATTGCTGCGTCAGTGGCGAAGATGGCCTGCTCGGAAGCCGTTCTGCAAGTCGCCTTGGACAACATGCGAATCCACGGCGGCATCGGGTTTACCTGGGAACACGACGCACACCTCTACGTTCGGCGCGCCAAGGCCACCGAGCTGATCTTCGGCAGCCCCGATCACCATGCCCAACGGTTGGCCGCATTGGCCGCACCATGAAAGGACCCCCACCGTGACCATTTCGTACTCCCTGGAATTGCCCACCCAGCGGGTAGACGCCGTGACTGAATTCGTCACCGCCGAAGCGATCTCCGAGATCGCGCGCGTCGGCGAGGCGAGCGGCTTCGCCGCCGTGCACGTCACCGACCACCCCGCCCCCGACGCGAAATGGCTGGACCACGGCGGCCACCACGCCCTGGACCCGTTCATCGCGCTGTCCTTTGCGGCAGCCGCTACGACGGACGTCAAGCTACTCACCAATGTCTACATCGCCGCCTACCGCAACCCATTCCTGGGCGCGAAGTCGATCCAAAGTTTGGACGTCCTATCCGGTGGCCGGCTGATACTCGGTACTGCCGCCGGTTACCTGAAGCCCGAATTCAGAGCGCTGGGAATGGATTTCGATAACCGCGGGGCGTTGCTGGACGAGGCGCTGGATGTACTGGCGAAGGTGCTCACGGGTGAGGATGTCGCCTACGAGGGCACCTCGTTCGCCGCCCGCGGTGTGCGACTGTACCCCGTGCCGGCGACACCGCCCCCGATCTGGGTTGGCGGCAACAGCAAGCCCGCCGTCCGCCGTGCGGTTGCCCGCGCACAGGGATGGGCGCCTTTCAACACGTTCGGCTACGCGACCGCGTCACGAACCGCGGAGATCTCGACGCTTGAGGAATTGGCGTCGGCCATCGCCTGGGCCAAGAAATACGCGGCCGAGATCGGCCGTACCGAACCGCTGGACATCTGTTTCTCGGCAGGCAACCTGCTCGATGACACCAAGTCGACCGACGAACGGCACGCCACAATCGCGCAGCTGGAAGCCATGGGCGTGACCTGGCTGACGATCGCCCCCCAGGGGGCCACCCGGGCCGAATACGTTGCACACGCGCAGGCGTTCGCAGCGGAGTTCATCGCATAAGGCTGTCGGTGGCAAAGGCGTCCACGCTGATGCGCCGATGCGCGAACAACCACCGTCCGTTCAACGGTGCAAGGACGTCACGATAGCGTCCCCAATGATCGAGGCCGATGTCGGTGTGGACGGCGAAATAGCTACTGACCTCCACCCGGTCCCTGGCGACCGACCCGAACCGGATGCTCGAAACGTGATGGCGCACATGTGTTGGCGTTTGTCTCTGCGGGTCCGGCCCTTGCGACACGGCAGCCCCGAGCCCGGTCTCGATCTCAGCGGGACCGATGAGCGGTTGTGCCCCTCCGGTGAACTCGAGGACGCCTTCGGGTCCGAAGCAGGCTGCCAGGCCGCGCAGATCGAACCGGTCGGTGGCGGCCGTGTAGTCGGCGAGTGTCTGGCGCACCGACTCACGAATGTCGAGTTCCCAGGCTTCCATCTGCACTCCTCTGGAAATTGCGTTCTCGCTCACGATAACGTTTATTCTCATGCCGCAACCGAGCCTGTTGAATTTGCTGAACCCCGCCACCACCGCGCTGATCACCCAGGAATGCCAGGGAGGCGTGATCGGCCCCCAGGCGGGTCTTCCCATGCTCGCTGAGGAAGCTAGGCGGGAAGCGATCCCGAACATCGCCGCGCTCCTCAAGGCGGCTCGCGCGGCTGGCGTTTCGGTCGTGCACTGCGTCATGCAAAAGCGCCCAGACGGTCGCGGGTCCAATACCAACGCCAGGCTGTTCATGGCCGGGAAGTCGTTCGCGGCCGAGTTGACCCCCGGCAGCCCGGGCGGCTCGGTACTTCCTGAGTTCGGCCCGGAACCAAGCGATCTGGTCCTCACCCGCACGCACGGTGTCGGACCGATGACGGGTACCGACCTCGACTCGGTGCTACGCAACCTCGGTGTTCAGACCATTGTGGGCGTGGGTGTCTCGGTCAACATCGCGATTCAGAACTTCGTGATGGACGCCGTCAATCGCAGCTATCAGTTCGTGCTTCCCCGCGATGGCGTATGTGGTTACCCACGCGAATACGCGGAATCGATCATCGACAACACGTTGGCCCTGCTGGCCACGGTGACCACCACCGAAGCCGTCGTGAAAGCGTGGAACGAGCTCGCGCGACCTGGCCCCGGATAGCTGTCGCGGCGCATTCAGTGATAACGTCATTTTCATATAACGTAAATGGTCATATTCGCTGCTCTGGAGGGATCAGTCACATGTCTACCCGGTCCTTGCCGTATCCGGTCTTCGATATCGACAACCACATGTACGAGACGACGGACGCGCTCACCAAGTACCTGCCGAAGGAACACCGTGGCAAGGTCGGCTACGTCGAGGTCAACGGACGGCCCAAGCTCGTCGTCAAGGACCACATCAGCCACATGATTCCCAACCCGACATTCGAGCGGGTCGCGAGACCGGGCAGCGCCGAGGACTACTTCTTGGGCAACAATCCAGAGGGACTCAATTTCCGCGAGTTCATCGGTGAAGCAATGGATGTCATCCCCGCATACCAGTATCCGGGTCCCCGACTGGAGCTGATGGACGAGCTCGGCATAGACCAATGCGTCATGTACCCCACTCTCGCCAGCCTCATCGAGGAGCGCACCACCGATGACGTCGTCTTGACCCACGCGATCATCCACGCCCTCAACGAGTGGATGCACGAACACTGGACGTTCAACTACCACGACCGAATTTTCGCGACGCCCGTCGTTTGCCTGCCTCTGGTCGACGAGGCAATCAAGGAGCTGCACTGGTGCCTCGAACGGGGAATGAAAACGTTCTTGGTTCGCCCGGCTCCGGTGCCCAGTCGCTTCGGCGGCTCGCGGTCCATGGGTCTGCCCGAGTTCGATCCGTTCTGGGAAGAAGTCGTCAAGGCTGGCATTCCGGTGACCATGCACGCATCGGACAGCGGATACCAGAAGCACCTGATGGAATGGGAGGGCGGCGACGAGTACCTGTCGTTCAAGCCGAGCGCGCTGCGCGAGGTGGTGATGGGGCACCGCGCCATCGAGGACACCCTGGCCGCGATGATCTGCCATGGTGCGCTGTCGCGCTTCCCCGCCCTGAAAATCTTTTGCGTCGAAAACGGCAGCGGTTGGGTGCGCAATCTTCTCGAACAGCTCAACACCGCGTACAAGATCATGCCCAAAGAGTTCGACGAGCATCCCGTCGAGGTGTTCAAGCGCAACATCTACATCCACCCGTTCCTTGAGGACGACATCAAGGGAATCGTTGACATCATGGGTGAGGATCACGTGATGTTCGGCTCGGACTTTCCGCACCCCGAGGGCATCGGCGACCCGTTGAGCTTCGTCGACCGTCTCGACGGCATCTCCGAGACGGCCAAGGCGAAGATCATGGGCGGCAACGCCATTGAGCAGTTGGGGCTCAAGGTCCCGGCATGACGCAGCCCTCGCCCACGGTCTACGAGGGCATCTCGGGGTTCGAAGCGCACGTCGGCGAACACCTGGGCTACAGCGGGTGGCACGAGGTCACCCAGAGGGAAATCGATCTGTTCGCCGATGCGACCGGTGACCACCAGTGGATTCACGTCGACGCGGAGCGGGCGGCCAAAGGTCCGTACGGTAAGACGATCGCGCACGGATATCTCACGCTGTCGCTGGTTCCCATTCTCGTGCAACAGATTTACCGGGTGACGGGACTGTCGATGCAAGTCAACTATGGTTCTGACAAGCTTCGCTTTCCTGCCCCAGTGCCGGTCGACTCGCGGATCCGCGCCGGCGCCGAACTCGTCAAACTGGAACGCAACGAGACGGGCGGCAGGGCCACCGTGCGGGTCACCGTCGAGGTTGAGGGGTCCGACCGACCGGCATGCGTGGTCGACACCATCGCGGCCATGGTCGATGCCTGAACTTACGCGTTCAGCAGCCGTTCGCCGATAACCTGTTCGTCACGCAGCTTCGTCAGCTCGTCGGCCGATAGTCCGAGGGCGCCTAGCACCTCGTCATTGTGTTGACCGAGTGTCGGCGATGGTGCGCGGTGATGCCGCAGGGGCCCCGGTGTGATCCGAAATGGCCAGCCCGGGAACCGATGCCGCCCAGAGAGCGGATGCTCAAGCGCCTCGTAGAAGCCGCGCGCCTCGAGCTGGTCGACGTCGTACATCCGGTCGGCGGTGAGAATCCGCTCCGCGGGCACACCACGGCGAAGGAGCGCTTCGGCGATCTCGTCGGGCGGTCGACCCGCCGTCCATCCAGAAAGGATTTCGTCGAACGCGGCGTGCTTGTGCAGCCGTGCCGCCGGTGAGGCGAACCGCGGGTCGTCGCGGAGTTCGGGCCGGCCGATCACGTCGACGACGGCGGCCCAGTCGGAATCATCCCGGACCGAGATGGCCACCCACTCGTCATCGCCACTGGCCGGGTAGACACCTTGCGCGTAGCGCCGGTGTCGATTGCCCTCTCGTTCGCGCAACTGGCGGGTCAGCGAGTATTCGATGACGGGTTCGGCCGTAACCGCCGCGCCGACCTCGATCTGCGCGACCTCGATCAGTTGGCCTTCACCGGTTCTGCGCTTGTGCTCCAACGCAGCCAGCAGTGCGACGGTGGCATGTACACCCACGATCGGATCGGCAGGCCCCTGCAGGTTGCAGGGTGGACCGTCGGGGTAACCGGTCGCTGCCGACATCCCCGATATCTGCTCGAAATTCAGTGCCCATCCGACGTAGTCGCGCCATGGGCCTTCGAGCCCAAGGCCCGGCATGCGGACCATGATGACGTCCGGATTCACCTCTACCAGCGACGCGTAATCCAGCCCGAACTGCTCCACCACCCGCGGCGAGAAGTTCTCCACCACGACGTCTGCCTCGGCGGCGAGCTTCAGGGCCAACTCGCGGCCGGCCTGGGTGCCGAGATCCAAGGTGATATCGCGCTTGTTGAGGTTGGTGCCCTGCCACATCGGTCCTATCTCGTACCAATGCTCGGTGCTGCGCAACAGTGCACCCGAATACCGATGCCCGTCCGGGCGTTGGATCGACTCGACCTTCACGACATCAGCGCCGAACGCACCCAGATAGCAGGTGAGGTACGCGCCGGACCAGAATGTGCTCAGGTCGAAAACCTTGAGATCTGCGAATGGCATTGCGACATCGTGAACTTCGGATGCGGCGGGCGTCGTCCGGCGATCGTGCGAGGAAGCTGCCGCTCTGTCGCCGAGCCGCGGCGCTGGTTTCGGTGGCCCGACCGGCGTGCGGGCCAACCGGAACGGCGCGCCGGGGCGGAGGAAGCGTTGGCCGCCCGCTTCGCTTTCGACGAAGAATCCCCGTTCGCGGTACTGGGGACAGTCGAGGATGGATGCTCCGTCGTTGACCGGCGCCGCGGGGATGCGCATCGCCTGGCTCAACTCGACCAGATCGGCCACGGTCATCGAATCGAGCCAGGGCTGCGCCTTCGCGAAGAACTCCTCGCGTTCGGGACCGCCCAGCATGATGGCTATCTGGTGCTCTCCGAATTCCGGCAGCCCTACCATCGCGCAGACGTCCAGCCAGTGCTGCCCGGTCAAGCAGTTGATCCCGATCCAGCCGTCTGCGGCGCGCACGATGCCGAGCATCGGGCCCGCCTTTGAATTCGGCGGAAGACCAAGGCTTTTCAAGCGTTCGGCCATCAGCATCGGATAGGCCAAGGTTGACAACAGAGACTCGAACGCCGAGACATCGACCTCGATCACTCGCTCAAGACCGGCATCCGCGACCCGCAGGGCCGTCAGCGCCCCGAGCGCGGCGTAGCTGCCGGCGATGTACTCGGGGATACGGACGCCGGCCTGTACCGGCGCCCGGCCGAGTTCGCGAGTGTTGACCCACCCTGATGCGGCCTGCAGGGTCAGCGACGTCGAATGGCGATTCCGGCGTGGGCCCTCCTGGCCGTAGTCGGAGATCCGGACGACGACGAGATTCGGGTTGAGGCGTTGCAGAGCTTCGCGATCAAGCCCCCAAACCAACCTGTCGGCTGATCCGGCTGGCAGATCCTCGACCAACACGTCTGCTTGAGCAATCAAGTCAGCGAGGGTGTCGGGATGTGCTTCGAGATCGATTGCCAGCCCGCGCTTTCCGGCGTTCAAGTACTCAAACAGTCCGCTCGACGGGCCCCAGCTTCGCAGCGGATCCCCTGCCGGGGGCTCAACCTTGTATACGTCGGCGCCGAGATCGACGAGCAGTTTCGCGCAATACGGCGCCGCAATTTCTGTACCGACTTCGACGACACGCAATCCGGCGAGCGCTCCCGTCACGCAGGCACTCCGATCGCCTTGGGTTCCATGTAGGCCCGAAGCCCCATCACGCCGCCTTCGCGGCCGATTCCGCTCTGCTTGAACCCGCCGAAGGGCGCGTCGCCGGGTATCGTGCCATTGATCGAGACCTGACCGGTCCTGATCCGTCGCGCAAGTCCGACCGCCCGCTCGATGTCGGTGCCCCAGACCGCGCCACCGAGCCCATAGGCCGAATCGTTTGCGATGCGGACCGCTTCGTCATCGTCGCGGTAACGCAGGACCGTCAACACCGGCCCGAACACCTCCTCCTGCGCGATAAACGACTCGGGGGTGGCATCGGTCAAAACCGTTGGCTCGAAATAGAAACCGCGGTCGAGTCCGGTCGGCCGCCCACCGCCAACGACGATCTTCGCTCCGTCGCTTTCGGCGCGCCTGACGAAACCCTCGACCCTGTCCAGGTGTTGACGGCTGATCAGCGGACCCATACCGGTCGCCTCGTCGGTCGGGTCGCCCACTGTGACGTTGCGAGCCAGCTCGGCAAGCCGATCGACGACATCGTCGTACAACTTGTCCGCGACCACCAGACGACTGTTGAGGATGCACGCCTGACCCGCATGCATCGTGCACCCTTCGAACAGCAGCCGCTCGAACAACTCGTCGGTCAGGTCGATGTCGTCAAGCAGGATGCTCGCCGATTTGCCGCCGCACTCGAGCAGGATCCGTTTCATTGAGGTTGCGGCGCCAGCCATCACATCGCGACCGACGGCCGAACTTCCGGTGAAGGTCACCATGTCGACCCGGGGATCGATGGTCAAGATCCTGCTGGCCTCGACACTGCTCGGGGTGACGACGTTGACCACGCCGGGTGGAATGTCGGTCTCCTCATCGATCAGCCGCGCCAGTGCGAGACCGGCCAGCGGTGTCAACGGCGAGGGCTTGAGGACAAGCGTGTTGCCCGCGGCCAGCGCGGCACCCAGCTTCATCACGTTGAGCGTGTGCGGGAAATTCCATGGCGTCATCGCCGCGACCACACCGAGCGGCTCGTAGCGCAACAGGGTGGTGCCCGCTGCTCCCCACGCGTCCATGGGCGCCTCAGCCGGTTCGAGCGCAAGTTCGGCCGCGTGGCCGACCATGAACGCGGGCCCCTCCACATGGATTAGCCGCTCGTTTGCTGTGCAGCCCCACTCGGCCTGCGCCAGCGCGTAGATCTCATCGCCCCGGGCGAGCAGCGCGTCGCTGAGCTGTTGGAGGCTGCGAGACCGCTCGGCTGGATCCGCCACGGCCCAAGGCCCGGAATCGAAGGCGGCACGCGCCGCACCGATGGCCTGCTCGACCTGCGCGACGCCGGCATCCGGCGCCGAGGCGATCACCTGTTCGGTTGCCGGGTTGACGACGTCATACCGCGCGGTGTCCGGTTCGACCCAGTTGCCATCGATATAGACGCCATAGCTGTCGACCAGGCTCGACTCGGCCATCACATCACTGGACCTTCCCGGTTGGTCGCCGAACTGTGCGGTGTCGCCCGATGCCGATGCGAACGTGTCCGACAATTCTTCAATTATGTACACCTGAGGATGCACTGGCGTCAACGCTGTTGCCACTCAACTGGGCAAACGGTGATTGACATTTGCGGTGCTTGTCTGTAGACACAGACATTACCGGACATTCATGAATTAACTGTCCGATTTCCCGTGTGTCGAGGAAGGCCCGCAGTGCCCGCTGACTCCACCCCCAGACCAACGTCCACGCTGCCTCTGCACTCGCCGGACTACTACGCCGGCGATCCGTATCCGGGCTACCGGGAACTGCGAAACAGCACGCCGGTGGTCTGGAACGACGTCACGAACTTTTGGGCCCTGACCAAATACGAGGACATCCGCCACATCTCCGGTCACCCGATGACGTTCACCTCGACGAGGGGCATCTCGATACCCGATCCCGCCATGCCAAGCCCGGTGCAGGAGGGAAACCTGATCTTCACCGACCCGCCACGGCACCGGCAGCTGCGCAAGCTGATCAACTCGGGGTTCACCCGTCGCCAGGTCACGTTGCTGGAACCCAAGGTGCGCGAGATCGTCAAGGGAATTCTCGACGACGTCGACCCGGCACGGGTGTACGAGTTCGCCGAAGAGATTGCCGCGCCGCTTCCGACCCGGATGATCGCGGAGATGCTCGGCGCGCCGGCCGAGGACTGGGAACAGTTCCGGGCATGGTCGGACGCGGCGGTGGGTACCGCCGATCCCGACATCGAGCTGGACAACATGGTGGCACTTGGCGAACTCTACGAGTACTTCACCAAACTGATCGACGCGCGGCGTTCCGGCAAGGTCACCGGGCAAGACGACCTGCTGTCCATCCTGGCGGCCGCCGAGGTCGACGGCGAGCGCCTGACCGATGCGGACCTGCTCAATTTCTCCTTCCTGCTGCTGGTCGCCGGCAACGAGACGACACGCAACCTGATCGCGCTGGGCACGCTGGCGCTGCTGGACAACCCCGATCAGTTCGCCTTACTCCGCTCGAAGCCCGAGCTTTTGCCGCTGGCCGTCGAAGAGATGCTGCGGTTCACCAGCCCGGTGACCCACATGGCGCGCGAAGCCACCGAGGACGTCGAGATCCGCGGCCAGCAGATCAAGGCCGGTGAAACGGTGGTCATGCTCTACGGTGCGGCCAACCGCGACGAGGAGATCTTCGGCCCCACCAGCGAGGAGTTCGACATCACCCGAAACCCGAACCCACACATAGCCTTCGGCGCCGGCGAACACGCGTGTCTGGGCGCGCAACTGGCACGGCTGGAGGCCAGGGTGATGTTCGAGGTGCTGCTGGGCACCTATCCGAGTATCGAACTGACCGGCGATGTGACGCGGCTGCGCGCCACGATGGTGCCGGGCGTCAAGCGTATGCCGGTACGGATGGGAGCCGGTGTCTGATGGATTTCGACTACACCCCCGAACAGGAACAGCTGCGCAAGGACTACCGCGAACGCCTCGAAGCCGTGATGACCCCCGAACGCCGCAAGGCGGTCGCAGGCTTGATGGAGGGCGGGGCCGCGGTGACCGAATGTCGGCGGGCGCTCGGCGAGGCTGGATTGCTTGGCGTCGCATGGCCGGTCGAATACGGCGGCAGCGGGTTGACCGCGCTCGAGCAGTACATCTTCGCCGAGGAAGCACGCCGAGTCCATGCGCCACTCCCGATGATCACGCTGAACACCGTGGGCCCCACGCTTATTCAGTACGGGACCAAGGATCAGAAACAGAAGTTCCTTCCCGCGATCCTCAAGGGCACCGTCGATTTCGCGATCGGCTACTCAGAACCCGGTGCGGGAAGCGACCTGGCCTCCCTACGGACCAGCGCGGTGCGCGACGGCGACGAATTCGTGATCAACGGCTCAAAAATGTTCACCAGCAGTGCAGAATTCGCCGACTACATCTGGCTGGCCGCCCGAACCGATCCGGAAGCCAAGAAGCACAAGGGCATCACGGTATTCATCGTGCCCACCGACTCGCCCGGTTTTTCCTGGAAACCCCTGCGAACGATGCCCGGCGTTTCGACGTATTACACCTTCTACGACGACGTGCGCGTGCCCGAGAGCGCCATCGTGCTCGGCGAGAACCAGGGGTGGAAGCTGGTCACCAACCAGCTGAACCTCGAGCGCGCGGCACTCGGCAACCTCGGTGCGCTGGAGCCATTGTTCGACAAGACGCTGCAGTGGGCCAAGACGACCGAGCTCGACGACGGGTTCGTGATCGACCAGCCCTGGGTGCAACAGGCATTGGCACGGGTCGAGGCTCAGGTTGCGGCCTACCGGCTGCTCAACCTGCGGGTAAACACGAACATGAGCTCGGGCGGCCTAGCGATGGGCGAGGCCTCGGCCGCAAAGGTGTTCGGCACCGAGCTAACTCAGCAGGTCGCCCGCGAGCTGCTCGACGTGGTGGGCCAGGCGGGCCTGCGCAAGGATGCGTCGGCTCCGCTCAAGGGCGAACTGGAGAGCGCCTACCGGCTCGCCGTCATCAACACATTCGGCGGCGGCGCCAACGAACTTCAACGCGACATCATCGCCATGGCAGGTCTCGGAATGCCACGCGCACCCCGCGACATGCGAGCCTCCTGAAAGGACTACCAACCCAGTGACTGAATTGACCAAAGACGAACTGCGGCAGCGCCTCGACGCGCTAATCGGCACGCCCACCGACGGGGTCGGCAGACCCGCTCGCGCGCCGGATCCGGTGAACCCCGCGATGATCCGGCACTGGGCGCACGCGTTAGACGACATGAACCCGGCCTACCTCGATGAGGAGTTCGCCCGCAACTCGCGCCACGGCGGCTTGGTCTCGCCGCCGGTGATGCTGCAGAGCTGGACGATGCCCCCGCCGAAGCTGGCGGGCATTCGCGAGCGCGGCGGCGTGCCGATCGAAATCAAGAGCAACCCGCTGCAGTTCTTGTCCGACGCCGGCTATACCGGCATCATCGCGACGAACTCCGAGTTTGAGATCGAACGCTATCCCCGGGTCGGAGACGAGATCACCGCCGAGACGGTGTTCGACTCGATCTCCGACGAAAAGAAGACGGCGATGGGCGATGGCTTCTTCGTCACCTGGGTGACCACCTACCGCGATCAGAATGGCGAGGTCATCGGCCGCCAGTGGTTCCGCACCCTGCGATTCAAGACGAGAAGCTGATGGCCAGCAGACTTGCCCCTTCGATCAGTCCAGACACCGAGTTCTTCTGGTCGGGCTTGAAAGACAACGAGCTTCGCATTCAGCGCTGCGCAGACTGCCAGACGTTACGTGTCCCGCCACGGCCGATGTGCGGTAAGTGCCAGTCGCTGAAGTGGGACTACGTCGTGGCCTCGGGTCGCGGCACGGTGTACAGCTTCGTGATGCCCCAGTATCCGCCGCTGCCGTTCCTCCAGTACCCCTACGTCGTCGCGCTCATCGAACTCGACGAGGGCGTCCGCATCGTCTCGAACCTCTGCGACATCGATCCCGCCGCGATCGAGGTCGGCATGCCCGTCGAGGTCTTCTTCGAGACATTCGAAGCGCTGCCGAGCGGCGACGAGTTGGTGCTGCACCAATTCCGGCCCGCCGGCTGAGGAGAAGGTAAAGCGAAAACAATGGATTTCACGTTCACGGAAGAACAAGAGACGGTCGGAAAAGTTGCGCGCCAGCTGTTCGAGCACCGTGCCACGCCCGAACATCTGGCCGAACTGGAGTCCGGCGACGTGCGCTACGACGCCGGACTGTGGAACGATCTCGCATCCGCCGACCTACTCGGCATCGCACTACCAGAATCCGTGGGCGGCAGCGGCGGCGGGTTCGTCGAATTGGGTGTACTGCTCAGCGAGGTCGGATTCAGTGTCGCGCCTGTACCCGTGTATGCCACGCTCCTGCTCGGCGCGGATACGATTGTCCGGCACGGTGATTCGGTTTTGCGGCAACGGTATCTGCCCGGCGTGGTCGACGGCAGCACGATCCTCACCGCGGCGCTCGTCGAACCTGGCAACTCCGACCCGACAACACCGCGCACCAACGCGCGATCCGACGGCGACACGTGGCGACTGGAAGGCAACAAAGAGCTGGTGCCCGCCGCGCAACTCGCAGCGGCCGTCGTGGTGTCGGCGCAGACCGAGGACGGTCCCGGATTATTCATCGTCGACACCGGAACCGACGGCGTAGGTATCGCACCCGTGCCCACCACCAATGGTGAACCCCACGCCGATGTGGAATTGACCGGCGCGATCGGCCGTCGGCTCACCGAGCACGACGCCGGGAACATAGTCGGCTCGCTCTACACCCGCGCCCTCGTCGGCTTGTGTGCGATCCAAATCGGTGTTGTGGAAAGGGCTTTGAAACTAGCCGCCAAGTACACCAGCGAGCGCGAACAGTTCGGCCGCCCCATCGGCTCCTTCCAGGCCGTCCAGCAGCGCCTCGCCGACGCGTTCATCGACGTCGAAGCCATCCGGTGGACCACGTGGCACGCGGCATGGTTGATCGCCCAAGGGCGACCGGCCGATCGAGAGGCCGACATCGCCAAGTTCTGGGCCGCCGAGGCAGGCGCCCGCGTCGCCTCCTCGGCCCAGCAGGTGCACGGCGGCATGGGAATCGACGTCACCTACCCGCTGTCCCGTTATTTCCTGTGGGCCAAGCAGAACGAACTCGCACTCGGGTCGGCATCACAGCAGTTGGCCCGGCTCGGCAACGCATACCTGGAAGGAAGCCGCAAATGACCTCCACCATCAAGCGCACCACGACCCTGGCGTGGAACACCATCAACGTGGGTGACGAGGTCACACCGATGGACGTGCCAGTGACCACCACGCTGATCGTCGCGGGCGCCATCGCCTCCCGTGACTACATGCCGGTACACCACGACCGTGACTTCGCCAATTCCCAAGGCTCCAAAGACATCTTCCTCAACATCCTGACCACCAACGGGCTGTGTGTGAAGTTTCTGCACGACTGGGCCGGACCCGAGGCGATGGTCAAGAAGCTTTCCGTTCGCCTGGGTGTTCCCGCCTACCCGAACGATCCGCTGCGCTTCGAAGGCAGCGTCACCGACAAGTCGTCGGCGGACGGCGAGGGCTTGGTCGAGGTCACCTTCAAGGGCACCAACAGCCTCGGAGCGCATGTCTCCGGCACCGCGGTGCTCAGCCTGCTCGACGGGGTCGATGCGTGAGCACCGGCATCGGCGGTAGAACCGCTCTGGCCGGCATCGGCCAGACGGAATTCTCCAAGGAGTCTGGCCGCACCGAAATCCAGCTGGCCTGCGAGGCGGTCAAGGCAGCCATCGACGATGCGGGTTTGCGGCCCCGCGATGTTGACGGCATGGTGACGTTCACCGTCGACGAGAACGAGGAGATCGAGGTCGCCCGCAACGTCGGTATCGAGAACTTATCGTTCTTCACCAGGGTGCCGCACGGGGGCGGAGCGGCGGCGGGCACCGTGATGCAGGCCGCGATGGCCGTCGCGACAGGTGCCGCCGAGGCAGTGGTGTGCTACCGAGCATTCAACGAGCGCTCCGGCTTTCGTTTCGGCGGCGCTGGACGCCAGCCCGGTGTGACGCCGTTGTGGATGGCACCCTATGCCCCGTTCGGGTTCATGACCCCGGCCGCGTGGGTCGCCCTGCACGCTCAGCGGTACATGTCGACCTACGGCGTCACCAACGCCGACTTCGGCAAGATCTCGGTCATCGACCGCAAACATGCCGCCAACAATCCGGACGCCTGGTTTTACGGCAAGCCGATATCCCTTGAGCAGCACCAGGAGTCACGCTGGATCATCGAACCGGTGCTGCGCCTGCTGGATTGCTGCCAGGAAAGTGATGGCGGCGTCGCGATGGTGGTGACCAGCGTCGAGCGGGCGCGCGATCTGCCCAAGCCGCCCGCCGTCATCACCGCGGCCGCCCAGGGCGCGGCGTACGACGGCGAGGTGATGACGAGTTACTACCGCGAAGAGATCACCGGGCTACCAGAGATGGGCGTGGTCGGCAACAAGCTGTGGCGCGACTCCGGACTGAAACCGGATGACATCTCGACGGCGTTCCTCTACGACCACTTCACACCGTTCGTATTCACCCAACTCGAAGAACTCGGGTTCTGCGGACGGGGCGAGGCCAAGGATTTCGTGTCGATCGACGAACTGTCGTTGGGCGGACGGATGCCGATCAACACCAACGGCGGCCTGCTCGGCGAGGCCTACATTCACGGGATGAACGGGATCACCGAGGGAGTGCGACAGGTGCGCGGCACGTCCCACAACCAGGTCGACCGCGTCGAACATGTCCTGGTCACGTCGGGCACCGGCGTCCCGACCAGCGGGCTGATCCTCTCGCCCGACCGCTGAGTCGCAACACCGCTACTCTCATCGGAAGCTAGAAAGGAGTCCTCCATGACGCAGGCAACCGCGACCGACACCCGCGCTGCCATCATCGCGGCGGCCTTCGCCTGCTTTCGGACCCAGAGCCTGGCCAAGACGACCATCGTCGACATAGCGCGGGCGGCCGACGTGTCCCGCAGCACATTCTACGAATACTTCCGGGACAAGGAGACAATCGTCGAAGCCTGCGCCGAGGCGGCATCGCAGCGGTTCTACCGCAACATGGCCAAGGCGATCGACCGTCGCGGCGGTAGCACCCTCGAGGGCCGGCTCGTGGAAGCCGCCGTCTTCGTCACCCAGGCGCGCAGGGTCGTCGAGCCGGAGGCGTACTTCGACGAGGCGGAAGTCAGCCTGATGATGACGAAGAACGCGGCCATGCTCCTGAAGGAATGCACCGAGTTCCTGGCGCCCTACGTCTCCGCTGCCAGGCTCACCGGCGAGGTTCGAAGTGATCTCGACATCCCTACTGCGACCGAATGGTTCGCGCGAATCCTATTCTCCCTGTTCACGACTCCATCGCCAACGATCGATATGCGTGACGACGACGCGGTCGCCGAATTCGTAAGGGCCTATGTGGTGAACGGATTCGTCGACGGCCACGGCCGACGGCGCTGAACGTCCCGCCCTAGCCAACCCTGCGCACGGGCACATTTGACCAGCCACAGACATTCGCCATTGCCACACGCTGCAGCCGGTCGCGGTCGACTTCGTACTCGGGAAGTAGGTCCAGCAGCGCGTTAAGCGCAACGCGGCTCTCCATGCGAGCCAATGCCGCACCGAGGCAACTGTGTATCCCGTAGCCGAACGCGAGGTTGAAGCCCATCTTGCGCTCTCGATCGATGTCCAACCGGTCGGGATCGTCGAACATGCGCTCGTCACGTGTCGCCGAACCGGTGACCAGTAGCACCGCACCGCCCGCCGGGATCGTTGTCCCGTAATACGTCACGTCGCGCGTGGCGGTCCGGACCTGATACTGCGAGGGAGCCTCGTAGCGCAGCAGCTCCTCCACCGCGGCGGGAATTTTGCTTCGGTCGCCGCGAAGCTTGCGCCACTGGTCGGGAAAATCGGCGAAGGCGACGATCGCATTGCCCACCAACTTGGTGACCGTTTCGGCGCCCGCCCCGCCGAGCATCGTTGCGAAACCGGTGATGTCGACGTCGGTAAGCTTTTCCACCACGCCGTCGCGTTCGATCTCCGTCTCGATCAAACGGCTGATCATGTCGTCTTCCGGTCGGGCTCGCCGCTGCTGCACCAGGTCGTAGTAATACAGGCCGGTGTTCACCGACGCCTGGTATCCCCGCTTGGTGGTCGCGATCTCGCCGGGATGCCGCTCAAGCAGCAAGTCCAGCCAGAGGCGGATCTGGTCGCGGTCCTGTTTCGGCACGCCGAGCATCGTGGTGATGACCTCGTTGGGGAACAGGGCCGAGAAGTCGGCAACGACGTCGAAGGACGCCGGATCCAGCGCATCGATGCGCTCATAGACCTTGTCGCGCACCATATCTTCCAACGCGGCGATCGACCGCGGGGTGAATACGTTGCTAACGAGCCTGCGCATCTTCTGATGCTCGGGCGGGTCCATGGAGATGATCACCTTGGGTACCGGGATGGCGTCGTCATGCGCCTTGACCATGTCCAGCGTCGCGCCCTTGGCCGACGAGAAGGTTTCGTGGTCTTTGGTCGCGGGTGCTACATCGTCGTACCGGGTGAGCGCCCAGAAATCCCACTTCGCGTTGTAATAGATGGGTGCCTCGTCGCGCAGCCGTCGGTAGGTGTCGTAGGCCCCGTTGAAGAACTCGGTTGAGAACGGGTCGAATTCGATGGAGATCGCTGAGCTCATAGGATCGCCCCGGATTCCTTGTACTTCGTGATCGTGTCCCAGTCGATGCCGGCGTCCATCAGGACTTCCTCAGTGTGCTGGCCGTGCTCGGGCGCTCCGGGCGGGATAACCGACCGCCCGTCGAATTGAACGGGGTTGGTGGGCAACGAAAACGGCACTCCGCTGACGGTTTGGGTGCGCGCGACGTAGCCGTTCGCGACGACGGCGGGGTCCTGACAAAGCTCGGCCGGTGTCTGCACGATTCCCCATGCCCCTGAGAGTGCCGCCAGAGTCTCGCGCCATTCGGCCAATGTGCGCCTTGCAAACGCCTCGTCCAGCAACGCGACCAGACTTACTCGGTTCTCGAACCGCGACGCGGGATCGGCGAATCGCGGATCGTCGACCAACTCGGGCAGACCGATCACCCGCATCGCCTCGGCGTAGAACTTGTCGAGTTGCAGCATCATGAGCTGCACGTAGCGGTCGTCTTTCGTGCGGTAGGTGGCCACCAGCGGGTTGGGTGAATCGGCGTGCCCGTACTTGGGAATGGCGCTGCCGCCGTGTATCTGGCTCACCGCGACGTCGGGGCCGAGGTTCCACGCGGCCAATCCGAGGAGGGAAACGTCGACCACCGAGCCTTTTCCGGTCGTTGCCTTTTTGTAGAGCGCGGCGGCGATCCCTCCCGCGATCGTCATCCCGCCGAGCAGGTCGCCGAACGCGGGCCGCGAACGCACCAGCTCGTCGGCCTCCTCGGTGAGGACGTTGGCGATTCCCCCACGCGCCCAGTAGGACACACCGTCGTAGCCGGGCTTGTCGGCATCGGGCCCTTTCGGCCCGTGCCCCGACCCCCGCACATAAACGATGCTCGGGTTGGCCGCTCTGATGTCCTCGACGTCGATGCCAAACTTCTTGCGGCGCTCCGGCAGGTAACTGGTCAAGAACACGTCGCAGGTCTTGGCCAGCTCGCGCACCACTTCCTGACCGCCGGGAGTGCTCAGGTCCACCCCGATAGATTTCTTACCCCGGTTGGGGATTTCGATCATGTAGTTGACCGACCCGCCGCCACCGTCAACGATTCCCATGGTGACCAGCCCGCGCTGGGGATCACCGCCGATGCGCGGCTCGACCTTGATGACTTCTGCGCCCCACTCCGCGAGTACCGCTCCGGCCGAGGGCACGAACGTCCACGCGGCGACCTCCAGCACACGAACTCCGCTGAGCACCTTGTCGTCAGAAATGACGCCCTCCCAAGCTTGCGATAACTGGCATTTACGTAAATGAGAATGTCACTTTCGCTCTGCATTGTAAACGGACTACGGCCGCCGGGAGAGCCGCCCCGGTTGCTCGGGATCGCCGTTCTCCCAAAACGCTCGCCAACTCGGCATCCGCTGCGGCATGGCCGCGCGAAGCGGTACGTCCGTCGGCCACCGGATGAATTCCGGCCCGGGCCGTTCGGTCACGTCTACGGAGTACCACGGGTGCTCACGCCGCTTGACGAAGTACCACCGGCCATCGCGTCGTTCGTACACATCGTCGTAGCGCATTGTTATGACGTACCACCCGTCACCGTCCTCGTGCTCCGCGCGGCAGTACACCGATCCCGTCGCATGATCGGCGTCGACGAAGTCGAACTCGTGCCCGCAGATCAGGTGGATGCTGCGGTAGAACCGCCGCAGAACCCGGTCATACCAGCGCTGCAACGCCTCCCGGCCGCGGCCCTGCGGGCCGGCGTCGACATCGTCGACGAAAAGCGCCACTAACGCGTCCACATCGCGGGCATCCAGCGCCATGGCACAGCGACTCGGCAGCTGACTGATCGCCAAACTGGACTCGATCCGATCCAGACGGTCCGGCGCCATGGTTTGCAGTGTAGTTCGACACCGTAGTACCGAGAACCGGTGTTCTCGTTTGACGGAAAGGCAACTATCCTGTTGAGGCCCAATGAACAGGAGGATGACGACCACATGCCCTTCCCGACGATCATGCCTACGGTCCCCGCCCTGGTGAGATCGTCTGCAGAGCGCTTCGGTGACAATCCATTCCTCATCGCCGACGGACACGTGCTGACCTACGTCGATCTCGACCTGCGTTCATCGCAGTTGGCGATGGCACTGCTCGCCAAGGGTATCGGAAAGGGAGACCACGTCGGGATTCTGATGCCCAACAGCGTGGAATGGGCGCTCGCCTGGTTCGCGGCCACCCGCATCGGCGCCGTCGCTGTTCCACTCAACACGTTCTACAAGGCGTCCGAACTCTCCTGGACGGCCCGTCACGCTGACCTGAAAGCGGTCCTGGCATGGTCTGCCTTCCGCAACCACGATTTCGTCGAACGACTTGAGGAGGCATTGTCCGGGCTCGCCGAACAGCGTCAACCGGGCCGCATCATCCTGCACAAGATGCCTTTTCTGCGCACGATCGGGGTGTGGGGACCGTGCGACCGGGCCTGGGCGACGGCATTCGAGGACAAAGAACTACCGGCAGGCATCGACGCCGATTTCCTCCTCGAAGTCGAGTCCTGCGTGACCCCGGCGGACGAGGCGATGATCATTTACACCTCGGGCAGTACCGGTGACCCGAAGGCACCGGTACACACACAGGGCACCCTGGTCCGCCACAGCTATAACCTCACCTTCCAGTACGGCATCACCGCCGATAGCGTCTTGTTCACCGCAATGCCGTTCTTCTGGGTGGGCGGGTTGATCACCGGACTGCAGGCCGTGATTCACCACGGCGCAACGCTTGTCACTCAGCCGGCGTTTGATGCCGCAGAGGCCTTGGAATTGATGGAGCGGTACCGCGCGACGATAGCGCTCGGATGGCCACAGCAGGGCAAGTCCTTGTCGGAGCATCCGGATTTCGCCGGGCACGACCTGAGTTCGGTGCAGCGCACCAGCATGCCCGCGATGGTGCCCCCGGACCGGCGACCCCAGGGGCCGAGCGCCCTTGGCATGACAGAACTGTGCGGCAACCACATCGGCGTGGACCCTTATCCGCCACAGCCGCCTGATCGAGCTGAAACCGGAGGGTTTTCGGTCGAGGGTCTCAGCCACATCCTCGTCGATCCCGAGACCGGTGTACCGGTCCCGGTCGGGACGAGCGGTGAGATCTGGGTTCGCGGTTACTCATTGATGCAGCGCCTCTACAAGCGTGAGCGCGAGGATGTGTTCACCGCGAACGGGTACTACCGGACCGGTGATTGCGGCGTCGAGTACGACGATGGCTGGATCAAATTCACCGGCCGGTTGGGCGATCTGATCAAGACGGGCGGCGGCACCAACGTCACACCGAGCGAAGTAGAACTGGCACTTGCCGATTGCGACGGCGTGCTCGAAGCGTATGTGGTCGGTGCAGAGAGCCCCGAGAACGGAACGGTGGTCGCGGCGGCGGTGGTGCCGCGCGGCGATTCGACGCTCGACGGCGAGTCATTGCGGGTGCAACTGCGGAGCCGACTTTCGGCATACAAGGTGCCGAAGTTCATCTGGGTTACCTCAAAGCAGGATCTTCCGTTCACCGCGACGGGAAAGGTCAAGAAGGTGGAGCTGGCGCAGCAGCTCAGCGAACTGCTGGTGTGCTGATGGTCAGCTGACTGCCGCCACCCCCGCAGAGAATTTGCATTCTCATATGCGAGAATTGCCTCGACCACGGCACAGGGAGCGATTCATGAGCGACCGGCACTTCAGCATCGCAGGGACACGGATGCTGATCATCGGGGCATCCTCGGGCATCGGACAGGCATTGGCCGTTGCCGCCCATTCCCGGGGAGCCAACGTGGCGCTCGCCGCGCGGCGGCTAGACCTACTCGCGAAGCTGGCCGATCAACTGCACGGATCGTCGCACGAGCTCGACGTTTCCGACCCCCGCGGCGTCGAATCCGTCGTCGGTGACGTCGTGGCCAAATTCGGCAAGCTCGATGCGGTCGTGTTCACCAGCGCCGTGGTGCCATTCGCGCTGATCGAAGATACCGAAGTGGAGACTTGGCTGCATGCGTACGCCGTCAATGCCGTCGGCGCCTCCCACGTACTGCGCGCGGCACTGCCGCATTTGGCCGACGACGCCGTGGTCATCGTCGCGTCGAGCCACGACGTCGGTCGGCCTCGCGCGGGTGTGGCCGCCTACCACGCGAGCAAGTCGGCGCTCGACGAGATCCTGCGTTCTTGGCGAGCCGAGCATCCCGATCTCGCCGTGATCCGGGTCAGTGTCGGCCCCACCTGTGACACCGAAATCCTCCGCGGAGCCGATCGCGACCTGCTGGCGAATTTGTACCGGGCCTGGGCACACGAAGGCCAAATTCCGGACGAGATGTCTACGGTCGAAGACGTGGCCAATGCCATGCTTTCCCTCATCGCCATTTCACGCGCCAACCCGACGGTGATCAGCGAGATCGTGCACCTCGCGCCCCGAATCATCAAGCGCCGGCCGGCTCTGACCGGCAGCTGATCTAAGAGGGAGCACCAGTGGACCTAGGTTTCAACGGAGCAACGGCGGTGGTCACCGGGGGCAGCAAGGGAATGGGGCTGGCGATCGCCGAGAGTCTCGGGGCAGAGGGCGCTTCGGTGGCGATCATGGCACGCGGCCAAGCCGCTTTGAACTCGGCTGCGGAGAAGATTCGCAGTGCAGGCGCTCCCGAAGTGCTGACGATCAGCGTCGACATGTCCGATGCCAAGTCAATCGCGTCGGCGTTCACCTCCGTTGGTCATGCGTGGGACGACCTGAATGTCTTGGTGCACACAGTTGGTCCCGGCGCGGGTGCCTTCGAAGATCTTGACGACGACGACTGGCACGCGGCATTCGATCTCGGCACGCTGTCCGCCGTGCGCTCGGTGCGCGCCGCACTGCCGATGTTGCGAGCGGCCGATTGGGCTCGCATCGTCACGCTGTCGGCGCACTCGATCCAGCGCCAGAGCGCCCGCCTAATCGCCTACACGGCCAGCAAATCTGCTTTGTCGAGCTTCACCAAGAACCTCTCCAAAAGCCTTGGCTCGGAGGGCATCCTGGTCAACTGCGTCTGCCCCGGTACCATCGTGACCGCCAGTTTCACGGAGGTCCTACGCGATGCGCTCGCTGCGGAGGGGCTGGACTCGTCAGATGCAAAGGATGTCATGACGTGGGTCGAGAAAACCTACGGCCATCCCTGTGACATCGGGCGCGCCGGCTTGCCCGAAGAGGTCGCGTCCCTTACCGCGTATCTGGCATCACGGCGGAATGGCTACGTGACGGGGGCCACGGTCAACGTCGACGGCGGATCAGACTTCATTTGACCCCCAGCCAGCGGTTTGCGGATGGCGGCCGCGTTGGGGCTGAGGCCCGTCCGGCAAGTTGGTTGTAAGGAGCGTCAATGGGATCCCGAACAAAGGCTCCAATTTCACTTCGGTGACCTCGAAACCGTCGCCCTCGACATGCTGGCGAAAATCAGACTTGACGCCATATCGCGTCGCTGTGTGCTCGGCCGCGCCACAATCGGGGGTTCGCACTACCACGGAGAGCAGAACCGTCGCCGTGGCGGGCGAGGAAGTCGGCTGCGGTGCCCGCGTCGGTCGGTGCATCGGCCAGGGGTGATATGAGTTCGAACCCGCGATCCCAGTCGAGCCTGATGGCAAGACGCAGCTCCTCGTGGTCGAACGCGTGGAAGCAGAAACCGATGGCGGTGAGGTACTCGGCAGCTTTGTCGAGACGTTCGAGCCCGATTGCGAACACCACGTGGTGCAGCAGCGCGGTTGGCTGGGTCATGCCCGTACTCTAAGCCGATTTCGAAAGCTAAATTCTCATTTTTTGGGAATATTAATTCTCGCTCCGGTAGGTTCCCGGTGTGGCGTTGGAACAGTTCGAATTAACCGGACAGGTGGCGATCGTGACCGGCGCGGGGCGCGGCGTCGGTGAAGGGATCGCCAAAGTGCTCGCCGAGGCGGGCGCGACAGTGGTCGGGACGGCACGCACATCTTCCGAAGTCGAGTCGACGATCGAGGACATCAAGGCCGCGGGCGGCAACGGACTTGCCGTGACGGCGGACGCGCTGGTCCGCAAGGACAGCGAGCGCGTTGTGCAAACGACGGTCGACGAATTCGGCCGCATCGACATTCTGGTGAATAACGTGGGCTTCGCGACGTTCGGCCCGTTTCTCAATCTCACCGACGAGAATTTGCGCGACACCTTCGACTACTGCGTCACGTCGGCGTTCATCATGAGCCAACTCGTCGTGCCGCACATGCTCGCAGTGGGCAAGGGGTCCATCGTCAACATCTCCTCAGGGGCGGGGCGGTTCGGCATTCGGGGACTGTTGCCCTACTGCGTCGCCAAAGGCGGCCTGGAGGCACTCACCAGAGCAATGGCACAGGAACTCGCACCCAAGATCCGGGTGAACGCCATCGCTCTGGGCGCATTCATGACAACGGGGCTGCAATCGAGTTTCGACCTGCTTCCGGGGTCGGAGGAGAAGTTGAAAGAGCGCACTCCGCTGCACCGCATCGGCGATGTCGCCGACCTCGGCCGGCTGACCCTGTATTTGTCGACGCGCGACTGTTACGCCACCAACTCGGTGTTCGTCGTCGATGGGGGCCTGCAGGGACCCAACTCAGAGCTGCCCATCCCCGATCTGTAAGAGGTTGCGACGAGGAGCAATGACAATGAAGGCCAAGCCGTTACGGGTAGCGGTCATCTCCACCGGCTGGATCAGCAGCCTGGCGATACGCGCGATCGTGCGTCGTCCGCACCTCGAGCTGGTTGGCGTGTGGGTGCACAGCGCGGAGAAGACCGGTCGTGACGCCGGCGAGATTGTCGGGCTGGGTCCGATCGGAGTGACGACGACCAACGACCTAGACGACATCATCGCATTAAAGCCCGATTGCGTCGTCTACGGTGCAGCCAGCGCCGAGATGGATGCCGCCGCGGTGCGCGACTACGTGCGTCTGCTCGGCGGCGGGCTCAATGTGGTCACGACCAACACGCCCGGAATGATGTTCCCCGACAGATGGATTCCCGAGCTCGCCAGCCAGGTGCGCGAGGCGGCCTTGTCGGGCGGGGTGACCATCTATACGTCGGGCATCGAGCCGGGCTTCGCCGGTGACCAGTTCGCGGTGTTACTGACAACCTTGTCGAACACGATCCGGTCTATTCGCGCGCAGGAGATCTTCGACTACTCGGCCTATCCGAATCAGGACCTGATGGTCACCGCCATGGGATTCGGCAAGCCGCTGGACTTCACTCCGCTGCTTGAACTCGAGGGTGCCCAGCAGTTCGCCTGGGGGCCACCCATCGGCTTGGTCGCCAAGGCGCTCGGCGTTGAGCTCGACGAGGTCACCGAGTCTTACGAACGCGTGATCACCCCGCGCGATCTCCATGTAGCGTGCGGGACCATTCCCGCCGGGACAGTTGGCGCCGTCCGCGCCGAAACCACCGGCGTGGTCAACGGTCAGCCGGTGATCACCATCGAACACATCAACCGCATGGCTGCCGACCTGGCCCCGGAGTGGGCAACAGCACCCAACGGCACATACCGCCTCATCATCGAGGGCCAACCTCATATGCAGTGCGACCTACGGCTCGGCACCGAGGACACTCCAGAGTCCGCCAATGACAACGCGATGCAGGCGACCGCCATGCGCGTCGTCAACGCCATCCCCTACGTCGTCGACGCCGCGCCGGGGATTGCGACGTCGCTGGATCTGCCGATCACCGCACCGCTCAACGCAATAGACGTCGGCTAGGTGCGCGACTGCCGGCTTACGATCGAGGGTCCCGACAGCGGATTGGGAATCACGCCGGGCGCGGCGTCGACGACGGCTGGAATCGCGTTGACAGCGGCCATCGCCGTGACGGCGACACCTGGGTTCGCCCGGTCGGTTGCGGACTGCACGAAATGCAACTCCAAGCTCATACTCGGACTGCCCTGGACGCGGAACACCATTCCGCCTTCGCCCTCGCGTGCGGGCTTCGGCCAGCGATCCGGCCACGGTGTGCTGCTGACTGTCGCGAAGTATTGCACGGCGACAACCGGTCTCGCGCCGACCACGCCGGCAAGTTGCCAGCGGTGGGCACAAATCGTCCCCTCGGGGATGACACCTAGCGCGGTGTTCAGATCCGTCGGCGCAAGGAGCCTCTCCCAATCCAGTTCGATCCGGTCGAGCTCGAATCCGAGGATGTCAGCGACGTAGCGCACCACGGTGTCCCAGTCCTTGTTCACCTTTCCCGAGGCGATGCGAACCGGCACGTGACCGTCGGGCTTCCCGAAGCCCATCGACTCGTGCAAGACGTCCCAAATCGGATACGCCTTGTCCAGATCGAGCGCGTACTCGTCCATCCGATACGAGTCGACCCGACCTGCCCCAGCGAGTAGAGCTGTGGGGATGTTCAGGCTGATGAAACCCGGCTCACTGCCGGTCGCGTAGAAGGTTGAATTCCCTTTCCGCGCCGCACTTTCCAAAGCCTCGCTCCATTCGGTGGGCGCCGCGGTCGGATAGACCAACGGGATGGTCGAGAAGGTCACCACGTTGATTCCCGCCTCGAGGTAGGTGGCTATGTCCGCGATGGCTTCCTCTTCGCGCCGGACCGCCGTCGCGCAGTATGCGACACAGTCCGGATCCAGCGCCAAGACCGTTGATATGTCGCCGGTTGCCGTTACACCGACATCGGTCGTTCCGCAGAGTCGCCCCGCGTCTACCCCGGCCTTCTCCGGTGTCGACACCTTGACGCCCACCAGTTCCAGCGCCGGATCGTCGATGATTGCCCGCAGCGCCTCGCGGCCGGTCAGTCCGGTACCGACGTGGACCACGCGGTAGCGCCGCTTGTCTTCAGTCGCCAATGTTTCACTACCCCTTGCTAGTTCGGTAGAACGGCCCCGGCTTGCCCGCGTTCTGCAAATGGCCATATGGATCGTAAACTTTCACGCTCGGATACGGGTTCTGGTCGTAGGCGGGCTTGGACAATCCCGCCGCCCGCAGGCCCGCGAGCACCGCCAACGGCACTGCGAACGACACCAGGCCCACCGTCACCGAGATCAGCAACTGTCGGCTCAACGTCAGCTTCGGACGTCCCCGCCCCACAGGCAGCCACCGCGCGATGCGGCCGATTAGCGCCAGTTCGCCGTCCTCCTGGCGAACGCACATCACCGCGACCATCGCGAAGATGAACGAGTCGTACACCGCCATGATCAGCGGGAAATAGACATGCCCGACGCGCAGCACGGGGCCGACGGCTTCCGTGTAGAAGAAGATGCCGCACCTTATCCACGTGAATTGAACCAGCCCGTTGATGGGAATTGCGATGATGGCCGCGCCGAGGAACACCGAGACAAGCCGATGGCGCGCAAGCCAACTCGTGCGCGGGATCAACGGTTCGACGAACCGATTGTGCAGTTGCAGAATGGCGAGCCCGGTGAGCAGATAGTAGGCGGCATAGCCGCCCAGGAACGCCAGCGCGGGTTCGAGATCCGGCGAAATGTTCACATACGGCCAGGTCAGGGGAAAATGCAGCATGCGCGGATCGAAGATCGCGAACGTTGCCCAGTTGGCGAGAGGATCGAGCGCACCGGTGATCAACCCGGCGAAGGCGATCACCACCGCCCAGTGCACCTTGCGTTGTCTGTAGGACAGCCATACCAGAGCGGCGATCAGGCCGATCGCCATCGGAATCGAGCTGATGGACACGGCAAGCGGCCAGTTGTCGAAGCCGAGGAACGGCGGATAGGGCGCAGGATTCGGATTCGGATTGGTCCTGGTCGGGTCACCGTGCAGACCGGATTCGATCGTCGCGATGGTGATGACCGCAAAGGCCAGGTAGGCGACGATGAACAGCCCCCAGCCCGCTCGCGCAGGCCATCGCGAGAACCGAGGCCTGGTCACATCGGTGGCACGAGAATCAGGTTTGCTGTCTACGGTATTCGTCATGTCAGACGTGCACCGGCAGGCTCGCCCAGCCGCGGACGCTGGTGGTGTGAGCGCGCTTGGCGTTGTCGTAGTCGACTTCCCAGTCGGTCCATCTGGTGAGCACTTCCTCAAGCGCAATGCGTGCCTGGACGCGCGCCAGCGCAGCACCTAGGCAGAAGTGGATGCCGTGCCCGAAGGACAGATGCGCCGCCCGTCGGTGGATGTCGAATCGATCGGCGTCGGCGAACTGGCGTTCATCGCGGTTCGCGGATCCGTTGATTAGTAACATCACCGACCCTTCGGCAACCGTCTGCCCATGATGTTCGACGTCACGGGCCACATGGCGCGCCTGCACGGGTGACGGGGCCTCGTAGCGCAGCACTTCCTCGACCGCCCCGGGAATGAGGCTGAAATCCGCTGCGAGCTCCCGGCGCTGGTCGGGGTGATCGGACAACAGCTGCCCTGCGAAGCCGATCAACCGCGTCGTGGTCTCGTTGCCGGCGCCCACGACGGTTCCCGTGTAGGTCAGCACCTCTGCACGCGTCAACCGCCTGCGGCTACCGTCCGGTTCCTCGACCTCGGCGTTGACCAGTTCGGTCATCAGATCATCGGAGGGGTGATCGTAGCGCCAGTCGATGAACTCCTCCAGCATCGAACCCTGACGCGTCAGCATGTCATCGGCCACCTGGGCGAACCCGCCGTCTTTCAATTCGAGGAGCCGGTCGGTGTTTCGCCGGATCGCGACCTGCCTGTGCTCAGGTATGCCCAGCAGGTATCCGATCGTGCGCATCGGCATCCACGCGCCGAGGTCGGCGATGAAGTCGAACGTGTCGGCGTCGGCAAGGGGCTCCAGCGCGCGCCGGCAGAACTCCCTGGCCAGCGGTTCGATGGCCGCCATCCGCCGCGGCGTGAACACCCCTGACAGCAATCGCCGGTGCGAATCGTGAATCGGCGGGTCCTCGAACAGGATGATCCCGGGTGGCACCTCGACCCCGCTGAGGATGATTTCGATGGTCGTGCCTTTACCGGACCGGTAGTCATTCCAATTCACCAGCTCGCGCGCGACATCTGCGTATCTGCTCAACGCGTAAAAGCCGTACTTGTCGTTGTGGTAGAGCGGCGCGACATCGCGCAGCTGTTTCCACACGGGATACGGGTCGTCATCGATCTCGAAGTCGAATGGGTCGTAGTACGGGTCAACCTTCACCCTGTATGTCACAGGATGAGAATAGGCGTTATCGGCTGCCGGAACGAGTGTTTGCCTTAAGAACATCAGCACTGCCGATACATTGGAGATCCGCGATGGGACGTGAAGGGAGTCGATCTTGACCGCCAGCACCCGTCCGCTGCGAGTCATCCAGTGGGCCACCGGCGCCGTGGGCAGCGAGATGGTCAGGGCCATCATCGATCACCGGCCAGACCTCCAATTGGTGGGCGCGCGGGTTTATTCCGACGGGAAGAACGGCGTGGACATCGGAACGCTGGTCGGCAGAGAGCCGATCGGCGTCACCGCAACCACCGACGTCGCGCAGATCCTCGCGCTCGACGCCGACTTGGTGTTGTACGCGCCGTCCTTCACCAATGTTGACGACGTGTGCGCTCTATTGGCGAGCGGAAAGAACGTGGCAACGCCGGCGTTCCTGTTCCACCCGCGACGCATTCCCGAAGCCGACCGCGTGCGCCTGCAGGCCGCATGTGACAAGGGCAACAGCACCATCCACGGCAGCGGCCTGAATCCGGGAAACCTGTCCGGGGTGCTGCCGCTGGCGCTGTCTGGGATGAGCCGCACCATCGATCAGATCACGCTGCAGGAGCGGGCCGACTGGACGCTGTGGGAGAGCACCGGGATCACCTTCGACGGGATGTGGTTCGGTCGACCGCCCGACGAAGTCACGCCGACGGCCAACGAGTACCTCAGCTTCTTGACGCGACTGTTCGTCGAGCAGACATGGTTCATCTCTGACGCGTTGAATGGCGACATCGATGATGTCTCGGTCACGCTCGAAACCGTCCCCGCGCCAAAGGACTTGTACATTTTTAACCACGTTGTCAAAGCCGGTACGACAGCCGGGCAGCGGTGGAATTTCGTTGGTCAACGCAACGGCGAGACGCTGGTCGAGTTCGAGACACTGTGGACGGTCGGCGGCGAGTACCCGGAGCACTGGCCTAAACCTCTCGACGGTTGGACGCTGACCATCGAGGGCGATCCATCCATGCGCACGCATTTTTTCCCCCTGGCCAGCTTTTCGCGCGAGGCCTCCATCGAGGAGCACGTCAGAGCCGGACTGATCACCGTCGCCATGCAAATCGTCAACGCCATTCCGGCCGTGTGCGCCGCACCGGCAGGGTTCGCGACAATGGCCGATCTCCCACTGATCCACAGCTATACCGGTTTTGGCAATCGAAGTGCGGGTGCGCTTTAGCCGTTTGTCCAGTGCGCGACAAATGGGGCGATCGTGGAGATGTCGTAGAGGCCCGGATCGGCCGCCATCACCTTCGGTATCGCATTGATCGCATGCATGGCGGTGGCCAAGCAGCCTTGTTTGGCGTGATCCTCGTCGTGCGAGCCGATCACGAGGCGGCACCTCAGGTTCGGCTCGCCGTCGAAGCTCACCTCGTATCCGATCTCCGTCGGCCAGTCCGGCGCGAGGTCATCGGCCATGCGGGTGAGGTGCTCGACAGCCAATATGGTTGCACCGCAATCTGCCTCGACACCGAATCGTATGGCAGCGACCGTGCCCGCGGGAACCTCGCCGGCGGCCACCGTCAACGCCCGCGAGGTGGTCCGGACGTCGCGGAACCCCTGCACGGACCTGATCTTCAGCCCCAACGACTGCGCCAGCACGGTGGCACTGCCGATCCAGGCGCTCGCCGCGTACTCGGTGTTCGTCAGCAGCGGCGTCGTGTCGTCGGGCGTGTGCCCGAAACCCATGGCATTGAAGATCAGATCGTGGCTGGCGTAGGTCGAGTAGTTCAGCACCTCACGGACGCTGATCCGCCCGGCGCGGGAGGTGAGTCGCGACAGGATGGGCGCCAGTGATTCGCCGACGAATCCCGGATATAACCCGAGTCCGAGGAATGAGGATTGCCCTGTGCGACAGGCATTCTCGATGCCATCTGCCAACGAGGCATGCAGCGACCGGGGGTGGATGAACCGGCTTCCGGTGGCTACGACGTTCTTGCCTGACGCGAGCAGCTCGCAGACGTCGGCAAAACAGGCCGGTGTGTCTGTCTCGACCTTGCCCATGTAGAGCACCACGTCCGCGTCGGTGCTGATGATCTCGTCGCGATCGGCGGTGGTGTGAAGTCCGACTTTGCCGCGACCGCACAGCGTGCCGGCGTCCACTCCCGTCTTCGCGGGGTCGTAGACGCGCACCCCGACCAGTTCCAGATCCGCTCGTTCGATGACGTGACGAAGCGACATCATCCCGGTAACGCCAGTGGCCCACTGGATCACCCGTGTCATCGCATACCTCTCTCAATCCCACACGACGTCGAGGCGGGGCGGGGAACGGAACATCGTGCCGGTGATGTACGGCGGGGGTGCGTCGGGGTCAAGCCGAAGACCGGGGAGTTCGTCGAAGAGCGCATTGAAAATTTTGGTGGTCTCAAGCCGGGCCAAGTGCATACCAAGGCACACGTGTGCGCCGTGAGCAAACCCGATGTGCGGCTTACGCTCCCGAAAGATGTCGAACTTTTCTGGTTCGTCCCAACGCGTCTCGTCGTGATTCGCGCTTCCCAAACTGAGCATCATGGTTGCCCCCTTGGAAATCTGCACTCCACCGATCTCGGTATTGCAGGTGACCTCGCGCATGAAGTTGAGCAGCGGGGTTTCCCAGCGGATCCCTTCCTCGATGGCCTGAGGCAGCAAGGTGCGATCGTCGCGAACGGCGTCGAGTTGGTCGGGATGCGTCAAGAGCGCGAGGGCAAGACTGGCCGTCGACCGCGAGGTCGTCTCCGCGCCGGCCGGCAGCAGGTTGCGCATGAAACCGTAGATCTGTTCGTCGGACATCTTTACGCCGTTGACTTCGGCACCGGCCAGAATCGAAACCATGTCGTCCTTGGGGGCTTTGCGTTTGTCGGCAAGTATCCCGACGAAGTACTCCCTCATCTCGGCCGATGCGCGCAACGCAGTTTCCATGTCCCCGCGGAAGCCCAGCAGGTCGATCGCGAGCCGATGAAACTGCAGCACGTCGGCATTCGGAAGCCCCAGCAGTGCCGCAATCACCCGCACCGGGATCGGCATGAACACCGCATCGACGAGATCGGCACGCTTGGCGTCCTTGAATTTTGCAATGGTTCTTTCCACCAAGGGACCGACAAGTTCAGCATCCCAGCGCTTCATCGACGAGCGGGCGAACGCGAACTCATGCAGTTTGCGGTAGACCGCGTGTTCGGGTTCCTGCATCTCCAGGATCGTCGGGCCCTGGAGCGGCCGAACGACATCTTCGTAGCAGCGGGTGCTGAAGGTCCTGTTGTCGGTGAAGATGGCCTTGACGGTATCGAACGTATAGGCGGTGAAGGTCGGCGGACCGTCTCCCGAATTGCCGACAATCCCCATCTCCGGCCAGCCGGCGTGCACCGGGCTCTGCGCGCGAAGTTCCTTCAGCATCGGATATGGCGACGCGTCGCCGTCGGCGCCCATGCCTTGGTTGAATCTGTCCTGTGCGTCTCGAATGCTTTGTTCAAGCTCCTCGATAGTCGCCGGCTCGGCCATGTGACGACTCCTCACTCGTGCATAGGCTCGCACAACATACGCCTTACTGGTTGAAAACCTACATGATGTAGGTTGAGGGCATCAATAACCGTGGATCGCCGAAAGAGCAATCAGGAGCGTTCGATTGGCAACTCGAGTCGTGCAATGGGCTACAGGCGCCGTGGGCCGTGCCGCGCTGCAGGAACTGATTGAGAATCCTGATTACCAGTTGGTCGGTGTGCTGGTGTACAACCCCGCCAAGGCCGGTCAGGACGCGGGCGCGTTGTGCGGGTTGCCGCCCACCACCGGAGTGGTGGCCACCGCAAACAAGGACGAGATCGTCGCATTGGGCGCCGACGTCGTCGTCCACGCCGCCAGCAAGGCCCATGCCGTAGAGACCAATGCCGAGGACATCTGCCGGCTGCTTGCCGCCGGCACCAACGTCATCTCCACCACGTCGTACAACCATCTCCCCACCTACGGCGCGGAGACCGAGGGGGCCTTTGTCGAAGCCTGTCGCGTCGGCGGGTCCCGCTTCCACGCGGCGGGTGAGAATCCGGGCTTCATGTTCGAGCGCCTGGTCGCCACGGTGACCGGATTGAGCAAGACGATCGACCGGATCGATCTGTACGAGGCGACCGACGTGTCCGCCGTCGACAGCCGGCCCATGCTCGTCGACCTCATGGGCATGGGACGGCCACCCGAGGACGTCAGCATCGACTCGCCGATCATCAAGAAGCTGGACATGGCCTACCGGCAGGCGCTCAACGCGACGGCCGACGTCCTTGGGGTCACGCTCTCGCATGTCGAGGTGTCAGTGGACGCAACCACGCTCCCCCACGACATCGAGGTGCTCGCCGGCACGATCGAGGCGGGAACGGTAGTGGGACAGCGGTTCTCATGGGTCGGTCATTGGGCGGGCCGGCCACTGCTCGCGATTCACGAGGAATGGTTGCTCACCCGCGATCTCCCGCAGTGGGGGTTGAAACCGCTGACCCGCGGGGAGAAGGCGCCGCTGATCCGCGCCGTCATCAAGGGCGTGCCGAGCTTCGAATTGCAGCTCGACGTCGGGTGGGACGAGCAGGCGCCGACGGGTCAGCACGCCCAGCCTGGCCACCTGATGATCGCGATGGGCGCGGTTCGCGCGATTCCCTATGTGCTGGCTCAGCCGCCGGGCATTGTCACCGCGCCGGTGTTCGGGGCGATCCAGCTAGCAGGGGCCGACACCAACCGCGCGTGAGATGTGGTCACTGGGCGTCGCATGAAATACATGAGCCGAGCCGTCGGGCAGCACACGGCGGGCGATCAGGTAGTCCGTCCCCATCCAGCCCTGCCGGATGTAGCGTCCGAACCGCAAGAAAGTCCCCGGCGCGCCGCTGGCCGACGGGACCAGTTTGACCTGCTCGATGCCCTGCTTGACGCCGGCCCCGGTCAACGGGCGCGCCGCAGCGAGCCCGCGCACGATCACCGTCGCCACGTCGTGCGTCAGGCCGGGCATCGAATGTGCCGGCCTGCGGCCGAACCGGACCTCGAAACGATCCAGGAACGCCTGCCCAACGAGATTGCGCTCGTCGTAGCTATCCAGCCCGACCCAGCCCGACAACTGTCGCATCCACTCGGCGTTGATGTGAGCCATCTCAAATGCGGTGGTGGTGTACCGCGGTGGATCCCATCCCACCGCCAGCAGGGCGTCGGTGAAGCCCCACAGCCCATGGCCGAACCCGACATGCACCAGAGCGTCCGGCTCGGCATCCCGCAGCTCGTTGACGACCTTGGACTTGTCGGCTTCCACCTGCGGTATCGCCACTGTGGTGACGACCTTCAATCCGGCAGCCGAATAGGCCTTTTCGGCGAATGCCAGGTACTCCTTGCCGATCAGAGATACTTCGTAGGCGATGGCTATCCGCGACCGGCCGTCCCCGAGCATCACGGCGGCCAGCATCACCGGCTCTTCGGGCATCGATCCGTTGTTGAGCGCAAACGTCCACTCGCCGAGCGCCCCCTCGGAGCCCGACAGGATGATGTTGGGAACCTTGGCCACCCGATCGGCGTGCGCGGCCAATGGCACCGCATTGTCGGAGACATACGGACCGTAGATCGCGAGGCACCCCTCGGCGACCAGCTCGTCGTAGGCGGTCTCCACGGCGTGGTACGTGCCGTTGGGCAGGCCGATCACATGGCGTTCCACCAGTTCTATCGGCCGGTCGACCAGGCCGGCGGCGACCGCCTCGTCGAAGACCAACCGCAGTGTGTCGAGAGTGTCATTCTCGGTGCCAGCTCGGGTCGGATAATCGTTGAGCAAGCCCACTTTCAACGGCGCAACCGATCCGTACGCGCGAACCTCTTCGTCTGCCATTAGGGCAACATACAATACGAAGGTTGTCCGCCGGCCAACGGAAATGCGCGTTTACGAAACCGCATATACGGATTACCGGGTATTGGTAGCGTCGCCGCCATGTCCGTCGAATCGACCACCGGCAAGAAGTACCGCGTCATCCAGTGGGGCATGGGCAATGTCGGGACGCTCGCGCTGCGCCACATGGCGCACAACCCCGTCTTCGAAGTCGTGGGGGTGCTGTGCAATCGCCCGGAGAAGGTGGGCAAAGACGCCGGCGAGCTCGTCGGGGTTCCAGCCATCGGCGTTTTGGCCACCACCGACAAGGACGCGCTCGAGGCGTTAGACGCGGACTGCGTGTTCTATGCGCCGCTGTGGTCAGACGTCGACGAGATCTGCCGACTGCTGCGCGGCGGCAAGAACGTCGTCGCCTCGGGTGGCGCGTGGTGGCATCGAACCGAGGCCAACGCGGTTGACATCGAAAAGATCGAGGCCGCATGCGCCGAGGGTGCGACGTCGTTCCACGGCGGCGGAATCCATCCCGGCTACGCCGCGGACCTGCTAGTGCTCACCTTGGCCCGGATCGTCGGCAGGACCGACCACATCCACATCTACGAGGCGGTCAACTTCAACAAAGACACCTTGAAGTATCTAGACGAGATGGGCTTTGGGAAGACGCCGGACGAGTTCGCCAAGGGCAATCTCTTCGCCGACGCCTGGTCGCTGTTCGCACAGTCGCTGACCATGGTCGTGGAAGGACTGGGCAAAACCGTGGAGAAGTTTACGACGGAGGTCAAGCTCGGCATCGCAACCCGCGACATCCCGTACGAGGGCACCGCAGATATGGACATGCCCGGCCTAAAGGGCGTGATCAAAAAGGGAACCGTCGCCGCCCAGCATCATCTCTGGACGGCATGGGTAGACGGCAGGCCGTTCATCACGCTGCACGAGCTGTACTCGTTCGTCGAACACGACGCCATAAAACCCAAACCTGACTGGGAGCCCTACTACCACTACAGGATCGTGATTGAGGGCGACCCGGGCACCGAATTAGTTCTGCGCGGTGACCAGAAAGCTCGCGACACTGCCAAACCCGGCTACGTCGGCTATGCGTGGACGGCGATGGAGCCGGTGAACACCATTCCCGCCATCTGTGACGCACCGCCGGGGTTCAAGTCCCACAGCGACCTCGGGCTGATGCCGGTGATCGGCATCGTGCGCTGAGCAGCTCAACATACAAGATGAATGTTGCTAGGATGCTGGAATGGCCAAGCGTGGTGGCACCGACGTCGAGCGCCGGGCGAGGGGGGATCGGACTCGGCGCGATTTAGTCGACGCCGGTCGCGCGCTGTTTGTCGAGAAAGGATATTTCGAGACCAGCATTTCGGACCTGGTGACGAGGTCCGGTGTAGGCACTCGGGGTGCTTTTTACCACCACTTCAAGGACAAGGCCGAACTCTTTCGCGCGGTCTTCGAAGAAGTCGAACGCGACCTGACGCTACGCTCGCTGGCCTCACCCCCGCCGGGCGCGGATGCATGGGAAAAGTTGTCCGTCGGGATGCGCGGATTCCTCGAGTCTGCTCTCGAACCCGAAGTGCAGCGCGTCATGCTCATCGACGGGCCGGTGGTGCTGGGTTGGCGGACGCTGCGGTCCATCCAGGAGAGCAACAGCATTGCCCTGATCAACGAGATGGTGGACGAAGCGATCGCGGAGGGCATTATCGACGACCACCCGGTCGGCGAGCTGACCCATCTACTCGTAGCGGCAGTCGAGGAGGCAGCCCTCCTCGTAGCGCACGCAGACCGCCCGGCCAAGGCGCGGGCCAGGGCGGCCAAGGTTCTCGACCGGCTCCTGCTGAGCTTCGCCCTAGAGCCTCGAAAAGTCCTGCGACGATAGTCTTCTGCCCGAAAGGCGGAACACTTGCGGCTCCTGCGGAAATGATTGTTTTCGATAGTTGAATATGATGCCTCTACCGAACTGATAATGTTCCTCTCGACTTCTTCTAGGAGAGCCGATGCCTGAGACACCACCGCTGCGAGTTGCCGTGGTCGGAGCATCTGCGGGCCTGGGCCGGTGCATCGGTATGGGCCTGGCCGACAGGGGCACCCAGGTCGCATTCCTCGCCCGGCGTCGTGACCGCCTGGAGAACGCGGCCAAAGAGGCGGGCCACGGCGCGGTCGCGGTCGCCTGCGATGTCACCGATGGTGCGGCGTGCGGGCAGGCGATCGCCGAAGTCGTCGATACTTTCGGCGGCCTGGACGCGCTCGTGTACACCACAGGCGTCGGCGTGCTCGCACCGCTTACCGATGTCAGCGCCGAGCAGTGGGGGAAGCTGTTCGCTACCAACGTGACCGGCGCGTCGCTCGTCACCGCTGCCGCGGCACCGCACCTGGCCGCCTCGGCCGGATCCGCGGTGTACCTATCGTCCTTGAGCGCCTCCTATTCCGCGCCGTGGCCGCTGCTTGGCGCGTATGCGGTATCCAAGGCCGCCCTTGACAAGCTCGTCGAGGCGTGGCGCATCGAACATCCGAATATCGGCTTCACCCGACTTGCGGTCGGAGACTGCTTCGGCGGTGAGGGCGACTCTCAGACCGAGTTCAACAAGGCCTGGGACCCCCAGGCGCTGGAGGCTGCCATCCACTACTGGATGGATCACGGCTACATGCAGGGCGGCCTTGTCGAGGCCGAACACCTTGTCGACGTCGTCCATTCCGTACTCCGTTGCGGTAACAGCAGTTTCATCCCCTATCTAACCTTGGCGCCTCGGCCATCCGGCGCCGTGGCCGAACTCCGACAATGGTGAAGTACGTCTGAAGGAAACCGCAATGAAATCAAAAGCGGCCGTGTTGCGCGGTATAGGTGTGGACTGGGAAGTCACCGAGGTCGAACTCGATCCGCCGCATGCCGGCGAGGTCCTGGTCAAGATGGCGTACGCCGGCATCTGTCACTCCGACGAGCACTTCTACACCGGCGACAGCGTGCCTAGTAAGGAAATGGAGGAGTTGATGCGGGCGTCTGGGCTCCCGGTGCCCGAGTGGTTTCCGATGCTCGGCGGACACGAGGGTTCCGGTGTTGTGGAATCGGTCGGTGCAGAAGTCAAGACACTCAAACCCGGTGACCACGTGGCGATTTCGTTCCTGCCCGCTTGTGGAAACTGCCGCTGGTGTGTCACCGGTCGTACCTACCTCTGCGATGTCGGCGCCGACATCTACAGCAAGGCCATGACGACCGACGCAACGCGACGTCGTCACTTGGGCGACGAGGACCTGATGGCCATGATGCAGGTCGGCACCTTCTCGGAATACGTCGTCGCGTCGGAACGGTCGTTGGTCAAGATCCACGAGTGGATCCCACTGGATGCAGCGTCATTGGTCTCCTGCGGGGTCACAACCGGCTTCGGCTCCGGCTCGGTCGCGGCGGGCACCGAGTTGGGTGACACCGTCGTGGTGATCGGTGTCGGCGGAATCGGCATGAACGCCGTTCAAGGCGCCAAGGTTGCTGGAGCACAACATATTGTCGCGGTCGACCCAAATGAGTTCAAGCGCGAGGTCGCGCCGTCGTTTGGTGCCACGCATACCGCCGTCGATACCACGGCCGCGATCGAATTGGTCAAAGAGATCACCTGGGGAGTAATGGCGGACCGGGTGGTCCTGACCCCGGGTGTCGTCCCCGTTGATCTGGTGTTGTTAGCAATGATGCTGTTGCGCAAGGGCGGAACCTGCGTGCTGACGGGCATGGCAAAAGTGAGTGACATGATGGTGCCGCTAAGCCTCGGTGACATGGTCAGCTCGTGTAAGACAGTCAAAGGCGTGCTCTACGGCGAGATGAACCCGCGTGAGGCCATGCCCAAGCTGCTGTCGATGTACGAGGCGGGCCTGATCAAACTCGACGAGCTGATCACGCAGAGGTACAAGCTCGATGACATCAATGAAGCGATGAAAGACCTTCGCGCCGGACGGAATATCCGCGGCATCATCACCTTCTGACGTAGTCACCTGGCCCATCCGAAATTTCGCGGGCCGGAAACCACCCCGGCTATGCAGCACATCTGCTCGTTCTGGCCAGACCCCGCATCGTTGCCAAAACCGACCACCTCCACATGTGCGAGGCGGTGAACTTCAACCAGGGACACTTTGAAGGATCCGGGGGACATGGGTTACGACAAACGACGCTCTACCAGTCCTTTGGCGCGTGAACTCTCGATTCGGTCCATTTCGGTCCCTTCAGTCCTGCTCGTTACCTGCCGTTCGTTTTCGAGTCTTGACGGCGTCAAGACTGGTCAATGGGGTGAGTGAGTCGCCGGGCGCGGGTGTGCCGAGACGAACGCCCATCACCAAGTCGCGTAGATAAAGACCCCCCGGCGGCGTGGTCGCAGGTCACGGTCGTCGCTGTCCATCGGTCGGCCAGAGGGTGTTAAGCGCTTCAATCGGTGCCCTTGGTCCTTCGGCTTGCATCTGTTTGACCCTGACAATGAGGGGCGCCCTGAGTGATCCTGCCGGTGGTAGATAGCCGATCAGAAGCGAGCTGAAATGTTGCGACCACCGCGTCGCGGGATCGTGGTAGGCGTTGATGGCTCGACAGCGGGACAGGCTGCCGTCCGATGGGCGGCCCATCGAGCCGCGCTGCGGATTGCGCCGCTGACTCTGGTTCATGTCGTCGATACGCCCGTACCGGGGTGGTCCCGGGTCCCCGCGCTGACCGGCTTCAGGCGACGGTCCGAACAGCGCGCACACGAATTCATCAACTCCGCGATCAAAATCGCCGAAGAGGCCACCGGCGAGCATGGCCCGGTGCAAATCGATGGCAAGGTGTTTCATTCGAACGCCGTCCGGACGCTCGTCGGCCTTTCCAAAGAGGTGGAGATGGTCGTGGTGGGCTACCGGGGGTATGGCGGCACGGTGGTCCGCAACTTCCTCGGCTCGGTGAGTTCGGGATTGGTCTACCACGCGCATTGCCCAGTCGCCGTGATCCACGACGACGAACCGATGGTTGGTGATGTCACACGGGCGCCGGTCCTGGTGGGCATCGACGGCTCGCCGGCATCGGAAGCAGCGACTGCGATTGCGTTCGACGAAGCGTCACGACGAGGTGTCCGCCTAATCGCCCTGCACGCCTGGACTGATCTGCGGGTTTCCGACTTCAAAGAAATGTTCCCCAACTTCAATTTGGAGGCTGAGCTATCCGAACAGGAGGAGACGCTTGCTGAACGGCTAGCGGGTTGGCAGGAACGTTATCCCGAGGTGGGGATCCGTCGCAGAATTGAAATTGGTGACCCCGCTAGTCCGTTGATCGAGGCGTCCGAATGGGCGCAACTGATTGTGGTCGGCAGCCACGGTCGCGGCGGGTTCGCTGGCATGTTGTTGGGCTCTGTCGCAGCGGCTGTGGTCAACAGGGCCAAGATCCCGGTGATCGTGGCGCGTCAGTCCTGACGGCGCTTTATCGGTTGGCTTGACCAACAATCTTGATGAGTTGACGGCAAAAGAGAAATGGCCAGGGTTTGTGGCCCTGACCAGTCATTTCTCAGTGGAGCTGCCGGGAATCGAACCCGGGTCCTACGGCATTCCCTCAAGACTTCTCCGTGCGCAGTTCGCTATGCCTCTACTCGGATCTCCCGGTCACGCGAACCAGCCAGGATGACGATCCCAGTCGCTGTTGGTGTCCCGATGAGTCCCGCGACCGAACTCATCGGTGGATCCCTCTAGCTGACGCCAGGCTCCGGGTCGAGGGCTTTCCCGGTCTGACGGACTAGCTGTCGCTTAGGCAGCGAGAGCGTAGTCGCGCTGATGTGAATCGGCGCTTATATGGTTGCAACGACGCTTACGGTGGTCTCTTGCCTGCACCGGCACGCTTCCCTTGATTCGATGCGCGAAGTCGAAACCGTTCAGCCCCTTGTCTATTTTCTTCGAGCATCCCCGCCGATTTTCGGCAGGACAATCAATGGTACGCCGCTATCAACGCGCGGCAACGAAGTTATGTTCCGGTCGGCGCTGCGATCAGATCACGAAGTTCAGCCGCTCGACGACATGGACCGCCACGTCCTTGTCGCCGCCGAGGTCGATGTCGTGCGACCGCCCGTCGCACATCGGCCGCCCGCCGGCGAGCCGGGTGAACTGCAGCCCGTCCAGCCGGATCGTCACCGTCGGCTCCTGGCCGCCGAAGTCGTCGACAAGCTGGGCCCGGCCGTCGACGCTGACGCGGATGGTGCGGGAAAGCGGGCCGGTCAGCTCGAACAAGACCCGCGAACCCTCTGGTGCTTTGGCCCGCTTGCCCACCACGTAGCCCATCGTGCCGGCGATCTCGTCGAGGGAGAGTTCCGACGCGGCCCCGACAAGCTGGTCGTCGGACGGTGGCCGCCGCAGCGCCTCGCGAATGTCCTGCTCATGCATCCAGCAGTCGAACACCCGGACCCGCATGAACCGCCCATAGCTCTCCGGCCCAACCGGCGTCAGCGTCACGGCGTCCCACTCCTCGGCGGACATGTCCGTCAGCGCTTTGCGCCGGTCGTCCGTGATGTCCTTGAACCGTTTGAGCACATCGGCACCGGATTCCGCGCTGAGGTGGCGCACCCAGCACTCGTTCATCACGCCGATGTCGTTGCGGACGTGCTCGAGCGCCGAGACGTCAATATCGGGCTGGGGCGCGGGGACGCCGGCGAGGAACGATTCGGTGCCGATCATGTGCGCCACCAGCGCCTTGACATCCCAGCCGGGCAGCGGGCTGGCCGCCTGCCATTCCGGTTCCGGCAACCGGTCCAGCAATGCGGTGATGTCGTCCCACACCGCGAACAAACCAGCGAGCACCTCGGACTTGTCAAGCTTGGTGACAGGGCGATCGGCCATGCTCGGATAGTAGGCCGATGAGTTACCCAATCGACAGGCGCGGCCGTCAACTGGCGGCGATCATGGCCACGGACCCCATGGCCATCACCATGCCGAACCCCTGCCAGCGGGTCAGCCGCTCGCGCAGCACGACCATCGCCAGCACGACCGTGGCGGCGGGATAGAGCGAGATCATGATGCTGGCCAGCGACAGCAACCAGGTGTGCAACGCCAACAGCATGGTCACGTTGGCGCAGATGTCCAGCAGCGCCACCGCCCAGGCCAACTTCAGCGGCTTCCCGCGCGGCGCCCGCAGGTTCTTGCTGGCCGCGGCCATCACGAAGATCACCACGGTGGCCGAGAGCCGGGCGAACACCAACGGCCACAGTTTGCAGGCGTGCGGCGCCTGGTGCAGGAAGACCAGGTTCAGCCCCATGGCCGATCCGGCCAACAGCGTGAGCCACGCCACCTTGGGGGTGAACCGATACGGCGTCACACCTTGGGCGGTGGCCTCCCGGCTCACCAGCATCACCGCGATGAGAGCCAGCACGACGCCCACCGAAGCCCCCGGGCCCGGCCGCTCCCCCAGCGCAACACCGACCGCCACCGGCACGGCGGCGTTGAGGACTGCCGCCAACGGCGACACCACGGAGATCGGGCCGGCGCCCAGCGCGGCGAAGAACGCCCACATGCCGACCGCCATTCCGACGCCGTAGAGGCAGCCCCAGAAGACGGCGCCGCCCGAAATCGGCCCGCCGGTGGCCAGCGCCAAGGCGCCCAGCAAGAACGTCTCGATCGGGTAGACCACCAGCATCACGCGCAGCGCGGCTACCCGTCGAGCGGCTACACCGCCCACGAAGTCGCTGACGCCGTACGTAACGGCCGACAGCTGGGCGTAAGCGGCCCCGATCAGTTCATGCCCTTGGCTCGGCGACCCAATTCACGGACCACTTCGCGCTGGGCGTCGCGGCGGGCCATGTCCTGGCGTTTGTCGTGCGCTCGCTTGCCGCGCGCCAACGCGAGCTCGACCTTGACCTTTCCTTCGGAGAAATACAAAGACATCGGCACGAGGGCGAGGTTACCATCTCGAATCTTGCCGACCAGGCGGTCAATTTGTGCCCTATGTAACAACAACTTTCGATTGCGACGGGGCTCATGGTTGGTCCAGCTACCGTGCTGATATTCCGGAATGTACAAGTTGCGCAACCACACTTCGCCGTCGTCGACCGTTGCGAACGCGTCGGCCAGCGAAGCATGGCCCTCGCGCAGGCTTTTCACCTCCGTGCCCTGCAAAGACACTCCGGCCTCGAACTCCTCGAGGATCGAATAGTTATGCCGCGCTTTGCGATTGGTAGCGATGATCTGTTTGCTGCCGCGCTTGCCGCCCGCCGCCTTGGCCCGGCCGGGATCCCTGGCCACAGCTACCGCCGGATGTAGAGGCGCAGCGTCGCGTAGGCGGTCAGGCCGGCCATAGACACGCCGAGCAGGAACAACCACGGCGAGATGTAGAGGATGTCGGCATAGTCGACCTTCGCGATCAAATGGGCTTGGTAGAACTGGCTTAGCGCGTTGTCCAGGAACCACGCCCGCACCAAGATCAAGCCGACGACCGCGATGGCCACACCGATCGCCGCGGCCAGCATCGCCTCCACCAAGAACGGCAGCTGGGTATACCAGCGGCTGGCGCCGACCAGCCGCATGATCCCGATTTCGGTGCGTCGCGTGTACGCCGCGACTTGGACCATGTTGGCAATCAGCAAGATGGCCCCGATGGCCTGCACCAGGGCGACGGCAAACGCGGCGTTCCGCAAACCGTCCAGAACGGCGAATAGCCGGTCGATCAAATCCTTTTCGTTGAGGATGCTGCGCACCCCGGGCTGGCCCTGCATAGCGGCGTCGAACTCCGCGTGTTGTTCGGGGTTGTTCAGCTTGACGATGAACGACGCGGGAAACGACTCCTTGCCCGCCACGTCTTTGAACTCCGGGAATTTCTTGATCGCGTCGTTGTAGGCGTCCGGCCGGTTGACGAAGCGCACCGATTTGACGTCTTGTCGAGCATCGATCTTGTCCCGCAGCGCTTTACACGGGCCGGACGCGCACGTCGCGTCGTTGGCGGAGATGTCGTCGGTGAGGAACACCTGTGTCTCGACCCGATCGAGATAGATCTCCCGCGAGTTGTCGGCCAACCGGACCACCAGCAAACCGCCGCCGAAAAGGCCGATGGAAATGGCCGTCGTGAGAATCATCGCGGCCGTCATCGTGACGTTGCGACGCAGCCCGGTCAGGACCTCGTTGAACAGGAAGCCAAAGCGCACTTAGCGGTCCATCCCATAGATGCCGCGCTGTTCGTCGCGGACCAGGCGCCCCAGAGACAGCTCCACGACGCGCTGACGCATCGAGTCGACGATGTGGTGGTCGTGGGTCGCCATCAGCACCGTCGTCCCCGTGCGGTTGATCCGCTCCAACAAATCCATGATGTCCTTACTGGTATCCGGGTCGAGATTGCCGGTCGGCTCGTCGGCCAGCAGCACCAGGGGCCGGTTGACGAACGCGCGGGCTATCGCCACCCGCTGCTGCTCACCACCCGACAGCTCATGCGGCAGTCGATTCGCCTTGCCCGACAAGCCGACCGTTTCGAGAACCTCTGGTACCACCCGATTGATCGCGTCGGTCCGTCTGCCGATCACTTCCAGCGCGAAAGCGACGTTCTCGTACACGGTCTTCTGCTGCAACAGGCGAAAGTCTTGGAAGACGGTTCCGATCACCTGCCGCAGCTTCGGCACGTGACGACCGCGCAGCTTGTTGACGTGGAACTTCGACACCCGGATGTCGCCGGTGGTCGGGTTCTCCTCGCCCAGCAGCAGCCGCATGAACGTTGACTTGCCGGAGCCCGAAGGGCCGATCAGGAAGACGAACTCACCCTTGTCGATTTTGACGTTGACGTCGTCCAGCGCCGGACGCGCCGACGCTTTGTACTTCTTACTGACATGGTCGAGGGTGATCATCACGGCACGCCAGTGTAGCCGTGAATTTCGCTGGCAAGCGAAGTCAACTGGCCGGCACCGGCGAACTGGGCGCCGGCCCGGGGCCCGGCTGCGGTAGCTGAGGTGGCGGTGTGGTGGCGCTCGTGCTGGGTGGGCAGAAGGGCGGCGGCAGCAGGCAAGGCAGCTGCGGCAGCTGCACCGGCGGCGTGGTCGTGGTCGTCGTCACCGGTGGTGGGGGCGGCGGCGGCGTGCTCGTCGGGGTCGGCGTGGAGGTGGTGGTGGGCGGCGGCTGCTGCACGCGGCTGCGCGGCACCCAGGTGTAGTTGGGGTCTGGCACGAAGCCCGGCGGCACCACTTGCTGCGCCGGCGGCTTGGGCGTCGGCTCCGGGCGGTAGGTGTCGTAGACCCACCACACGACGAAAAAGGCGACGATCAACACGAGGGTCGACGTGCGGACCCGCCCGCCGAACATGTATTGCGGCCAGCGATGGTCCGCATCCGACTCTTCGCTGCGCCTCTCGAGGATGCTCAGGGTGAACTTCAACGCTGCTGCACCGCACCTTGGACGTCATCGCCGGCTCGCTCCTCGGCGGCCTGAGCGGCCGGCACGGCCGGGTCTTCCACCAGGCCCACCGTCGCGTCCGCCGCGGTCACGATGCCGACGCGGGCCAGCGCTCGAATCACCAGGACTCGCAGCTGCCGGCCGGCCTCGAACTGCTTGCCGGGCAGGGTCCGGGCCACCAGACGCAGGGTGACGGTGTCGAGCTCGATGGTTTCCACGCCCATCACGGTGGGCGCATCCAGCAGCAGGTCACCCAGCACCGGGTTGTCCATCGCACGGTCGCATTCCTGGTGCAACACCTCGTTGACCCGGTTCAGGTCGGCGTTGGTCGACACCGGGATGTCCACCACCGCACGCGCCCAGTCCTTGGACAGGTTGACCACCTTGACGATCTGCCCGTTGGGGATGGTCAACACCTCACCATCGGGTGAGCGCAGCCGGGTCACCCGTAAGGTCACGTTCTCGACGGTGCCGCTGGCTTCCGTCGCGGAGACGACCGTGAGGGTGACCAGGTCTCCGAAGCCGTACTGCCGCTCCGCCAGGATGAAGAACCCGGACAGCAGGTCCCTCACCAGCTGTTGGGCGCCGAAACCCAGCGCGGCACCGACCACGGTCGCTGGGGCGACCAGTCCCCCGACCGAGAACTGCAGCACGTTGGCGATCTGCATGATGACCCAGATGCCGATGATGACCACCGACACCCAGGAGATCACCGAGGCCAGGGCCTGGCGGTGCTTGGACGCTTCCGAGCGCACCAGCGCGTCACTTTCGGCGAAGCCGAGGTTGAGCTGACGGGTGACCTGCTGCGCGATCCAGTTGACGAAGCGGGCCGCGAGCACCGCCACGATCAGCACCATGACGATCCGCAGACCGCGGGTGATGATCCATTGCCCGACGTCGCCGCGCCAGAATTCGTGCCAGCCCAGCGCCTTTATCGAGGCGGTCGAGGCTTGAAGAGTTGTGTTAGTCGTCATCTTTTCGGTTGCGCCACCGGATTCCCGCTTCCAGGAATCCGTCGATGTCTCCGTCCAGGACGGCCGCCGGATTGCCGACCTCGTACTCGGTCCGCAGATCCTTGACCATCTGATACGGGTGCAGGACGTAGGAGCGCATCTGGTTGCCCCACGAACTGCCGCCTTCGCCTTTCAACGCGTCCAGCTCAGCGCGCTCTTCGGAACGCTTGCGCTCCAACAACTTAGCTTGCAGCACGCGCATCGCCGAGATCTTGTTCTGCAGTTGGGATTTTTCGTTCTGGCAAGTCACGACGATACCCGTTGGAATGTGGGTTAAACGAACCGCCGAGTCGGTGGTGTTCACCGACTGGCCGCCGGGACCGCTGGAGCGGTAAACATCAACGCGCACATCGCCTTCCGGAATGTCGATGTGATCGGTGGTTTCCACCACGGGAAGAACCTCGACTTCGGCGAACGACGTCTGACGTCGACTTTGGTTGTCAAACGGACTGATCCGCACCAACCGGTGGGTGCCTTGCTCGCTTGCCAACGTGCCGTACGCGAACGGAGCGTGCACCGCGAACGTCGCGCTCTTGATGCCCGCCTCCTCGGCGTAGGAGGTGTCGAACACTTCGACGGGGTATTTGTGCTGCTCCGCCCACCGGATATACATCCGCATCAGCATCTCGGCCCAGTCGGCGGCGTCCACCCCGCCGGCGCCGGATCGGATGGTGACCAGCGCCTCACGCTCGTCGTACTCCCCGGAGAGCAGGGTGCGCACCTCAGTGGCCTCTATATCGGCGCGCAGCGCCTTCAGCTCGGCGTCCGCCTCGGCGAGCGTATCCGCCGCGCCCTCCTCGGTCGCCAGCTCGTAGAGCACCGGCAGGTCGTCGAGGCGCCCGCGTAGCTCCTCGATCCTGCGCAGCTCCCCCTGGGCGTGTGACAACTCACTGGTCACCCGCTGCGCGCGGGCCTGGTCATCCCACAATTGGGGATCGGACGCCTCGTGTTCGAGCTTCTCGATGCGGCTGCGCAGACCGTCCACATCGAGCACCCGCTCCACCGTGGTCAGGGTGGAGTCAAGGGCGGCGATGTCGGCTTGACGGTCGGGTTCCACAGCGGACAACGTTACCGGGGCCCGCCAAGCGCCTCCGCTCCCGGCGAGTGCTCAGGTCACGACCAGCGGTCATGCGTTTAGCATCGAGTCACGATCATGTGCACCCCGCGCCCGCGCGCCGACAGCCCCCGCGCGCTAACCGGGCACGAATAGAAGGTCGAGTATGCGCCCATACCACGTTGCAATCGTCGGCTCCGGACCGTCGGGGTTCTTCGCCGCGTCATCCCTGCTGAAGGCGGCCGACGGGTCCGAGGACATCGATGTGGCCGTCGACATGCTCGAAATGCTGCCGACCCCCTGGGGGCTGGTGCGTTCCGGGGTCGCGCCCGACCACCCGAAGATCAAGTCGATCAGCAAGCAGTTCGAGAAGACCGCCGAAGATCCCCGCTTCCGATTCTTCGGCAACGTGGTGGTCGGTGAGCACGTGCAGGCCAGCGAGCTGGCCGAACGCTATGACGCCGTCGTCTACGCCGTCGGGGCGCAGTCCGATCGTGCGCTCAACATTCCCGGTGAGGACCTGCCGGGCAGTGTCGCCGCCGTCGACTTCGTCGGCTGGTACAACGCGCATCCCAATTTCGAGGAGGCGACGCCCGATCTCTCGGGCGCCCGCGCCGTCGTCGTCGGCAATGGCAACGTGGCACTCGACGTGGCACGCATCCTGGTCACGGATCCCGACGCGCTGGGGCTCACCGATATCGCCGATCACGCGCTCGATTCGCTGCGGCCGTGCGGCGTCGAGGAAGTGGTGGTGCTGGGCCGGCGCGGCCCCCTGCAGACCGCCTTCACCACGCTCGAGCTGCGTGAGCTGGGAGACCTCGAAGGGGTCGACGTAATCGTCGACCCCGCCCAGCTGGAGGGCGTGACCGACGAGGACGCGGCCGCGGCAGGCAAAACGGCCAAGCAGAACATCAACGTGCTCCGTGGCTATGCACAGCGCGAAGCGCGTCCCGGTCACCGTCGGATCGTGCTGCGATTCATGACCTCTCCCATCGAGATCAAGGGCCAGGACCGGGTGGAGCGGATCGTGCTGGGCCGCAACGAACTGGTGACCGACGAGAACGGGCGGGTGTCCGCCAAGGACACCGGTGAGCGCGAGGAACTGCCGGTTCAGCTGGTGGTGCGGTCGGTCGGCTACCGCGGGGTGCCGACCCCGGGGCTGCCGTTCGACGAGAAGACCGCGACGATCCCCAACACCGCGGGCCGCGTGGCGGGCAGCCGCAACGAATACGTCGTCGGATGGATCAAGCGCGGGCCGACCGGTGTCATCGGCACCAATAAAAAGGACTCCCAGGACACCGTCGACACCCTGCTCGCCGACCTGGAGCGCGCGAAAGAAGGCGGTCTGGCCGAGTTCCCCGACGACCACGCCGACAAGCTGGCCGAGTGGCTCGCCTCACGCCAGCCCAAGCTGGTGACCTCGGCGCACTGGGAGATCATCGACCGCCATGAGCGTGCGGCCGGGGAGCCGCATGGGCGCCCCCGCGTCAAGCTGCCCAACCTGACCGAGCTGTTGCGGGTCAGCCACGGCTGATTTCCATTCCCGCTGTCACAAGTTGCTGCACCGGATCGCCAGCACGGAATGCGCCGCGTTGCAGCACTGGTCGGCGGTATGACAGTCGGTGACCAGCAACTGGCCCGCTTCTGGGTTGGCCCGGAGGTACTGCTCCGCGCTGCCCCGCACAATCGTGGGCTCCACCCGCACGTCGGGATAGAGCCGCTTCCACCGCGCCAGTCGTCGAGTCAATTGCGCCTGCGCCGAACGCGTTCCGGCACCGGCATCGTGCGCGTCGTCACCCCGGCACACCCAGAGTGCGCGCAGTGTGGCTTTCCGCAGCCTCGCCTCCTCGAACGCGTGCCGCAGCACCATGCCGTTGTCGACGTCGACCACGACGCTGCCGACCTTTGGCGTTGCCGACCGTCTCGCCGGCTGGCGGATCACGGCCACCGGGCACCGGGCGGAGCGGGCCAAGGACGATGCGACGGAGGTTTCGCCATGGCAGGCATGGTTGAGTCCGATCGAACCGATACACATCATTGCCGCCGACCTCGACTCCTCCGTCAGCTTGGTCAGCGGCCTCCCGGAAACGATCTCGGTCTCGATCTTGACGGGAACGCTGGTGGCGTCGACGGACCGATGGGCGTCGGCCAGCGCCGTCCGTGCGGCGGCCAGGCGCGTCTCGCAGGCCTGCGCGGTGGAGGCGTCCTGCGGATCGACCACGTAGATCAACCGCATCGGGATGTCCCGGCTGGCCGCCTCGTCAACCGCCCACAGAGCCGCCTGCGTCGCCGCCCTCGATCCGTCCACCCCTACGACGACTGCCGGACCGGGATAGCTATTGCTCATCGCGGTCTCCTCTGCTGAGCTGTACGCGGGCAACTTCACGTCGCTGAGCCATGACGGTACGACCGGGAATGCCTCTGTCCCAGGGGCATTGGTCCCGAAATTGAGGCCCTTGGCCACTACGGACCGGCGGCGGCGAGGTTGGCGTTCCCACCGGCACGACAACCGAATTCATGCTTGTAGACGGGAGAACTCGCATATGGCCGCTCAACCGACCGTTCAACAGGCATCCTCGCAGCCCCTGGTAGGCAAAGGCTGGATTCAGGGCGTCGCCCTGGTGATGATCTTCGGCTTCCTGGTCATGGGCATCCTGGCCTACCGCACGTACTCGGCGTCGATGCCAATGCCGGACAAGGTCGTCAACGAGTCGGGCCAGCCGCTGTTCACCGGCGACGACATCACCCGCGGGCAGGAGCTCTACCAGACTCGCGGCCTCATGGAATACGGCTCGGTGCTGGGGCACGGCGCATACCTGGGACCTGACTACACCGCGGAATACCTGCGGATGGCGACGCAGGACGTCGGCGATCAGCTGCGCGCGCAAGGGGTGGCCGACCCGCATGACCGGGTGGTCACGGAGTTCCGCACCAATCGCTACAACGCCAACACCAAGACGTTGGTCTTCACCGACCGGCAGGCCGCGGCGTTCGACCGCATTCAGCGCCACTACGCCGGTTTCTTCGGCGAGAACTCGACCAAATACGGACTGCTGCCCCAGATGATCACCGACAAGACGCAGATCCACGACCTGACGGCGTTCTTCGCCTGGACTGCTTGGGCGGGCGCGGCAGAACGCCCCGGCCACAAGTACAGCTACACCAACAACTGGCCGGCCGAATCACGCGTCGACAACGGGCCCACCGCGCCGGTGATCGTGTGGTCGGCGCTGTCGCTCATCGCGTTGCTCGGTGGCATCGGCATCATGTTCGCGGTCTACGGGCGGTGGAGCCAGAAAGTCGGCTGGCACGGCGCCGAGGGATCCACGCTGTCGTTCCGTCAACCGGGCCAGGTGAGCCTGACGCCGGCGCAGCGGGCCACCATCTGGTTCTTCGCCATCGTGTCGGTGTTGTTTCTGGCACAGACGCTGCTGGGTGCGGCGGCCGAGCATTACCGGGCCGACTTGTCGAACTTCTTCGGATTGGACCTTGCCCGGATCCTGCCGTACAACCTGGCCCGCACGTGGCATGTGCAACTGGCGCTGTTCTGGACCGCGGCGGCATTTCTTGCCGGTGGCATCTTCCTGGTGCCGTTCATCGCGCGCCGCGAGCCGCGCCGTCAGGGCCTGCTGGCCTACGTGCTGCTGGGCGCGGTCGCTGTGGTGGTGTTCGGTTCGCTGATCTGCGAGGCGCTCTCGATCTACGGAGTGATCCCGCATGGGTTCCTCTCCCAGCAGTGGGAGTACCTCGACCTGCCGCGGCTGTTTCAGATCCTGCTGATCGTCGGCATGTTCGTGTGGATTGCGATCATCTTCCGGGGCATGCGTGCCCGGCTCAAAGGCGAATCGAAGATGAACATGCCGTGGTTGTTCTTCTTCTCCGGACTGGCGATCCCGGCGTTCTACACCGTCGGGCTATTGGCCAGCAGCGGCACGCATTACACCGTCGCCGAATTCTGGCGTTTCTGGGTGGTGCACCTGTGGGTGGAGGACTTCCTCGAGCTGTTCACCACCGTGATGGTGGCCTACATGTTCGTGTTGCTAGGCGTGGTGCGCGAACGGATCGCGCTGGGCGTGATCTTCCTTGACGTCATCCTGTACTCCGCGGGCGGCGTCATCGGGACCATGCACCACCTGTACTTCTCGGGCACCCCGGTGGAACACATGGCGCTGGGCGCGTTCTTCTCGGCGGCCGAGGTCATTCCGTTGACCTTCCTCACCGTCGAGGCGTGGGCGTTCCTGCAGCTGGGTTCGCGGCAGCAGTCGGGCGACTCCAACCCCTTCCCGCATCGCTGGGCGGTGATGTTCCTGGTGGCGGTCGGATTCTGGAACTTCTTGGGGGCCGGCATCTTCGGCTTCCTGATCAATCTGCCGATCGTGTCCTACTACCAAATCGGCACCGCGCTGACCGCCAACCACGCCCACGGCGCGATGATGGGGGTCTACGGCATGCTTGCCGTCGGCCTGGCCATGTTCGCTTTCCGCTACGTGATCCCGGCCGACAAATGGCCGGAGAAGTTGGCTCGAACTTCGTTCTGGTGCATGAACATTGGTCTCGCGTGGATGGTGTTCGTCACCCTGTTGCCGCTGGGCGTCCTGCAGCTCTACCACTCGGTCAACGACGGCTACTTCGAGGCTCGTTCGCTGGGCTACATCACCAGACCCGGCAATGCGGTGATCGAATGGCTGCGGATGCCGGGCGACATCATCCTGATCGTCGGCGGCGTGCTGCCGTTCGTCTGGATCGCGTTGACCGCCTTGCGCAATTTCCGCACGGGTTCAACGGTTCAGGAATTGCCCGAACACCCCCTGTACGTCGAAGCCCCAACCGAGCCGGAGGCCGGTGCCGCGGTGTCGGCGAAGGACTGAGCTGTGACTCAACCGGCTGCCACCGTATGGCTGATCGCCGGCTATTCCCTTGCCCTACTGGCCATCGGCTGGAGTTTCGACTCGATGGCCCGACGGGCCTCGGCGCGCGCGGCCTGTTGGCGCACAGGCCAATTCACCTACCGGCCCGACCATGACGCCTGGGTGTGTCCACAGGATCATTGGCTGTGGCCGACTTCGTTCGATCCGCGGCACCGGGTCATGCGCTATCGCGCCCAACCGGTGGTGTGCAACAGCTGTCCCGTCAAGTCCAGTTGCACGACGTCCGATCACGGCCGGGAGGTCAGCCGCGAGGTGGACCCGTGGCCGCATTCGGATGCGGGGCGGTTCCACCGCGGGATCGCCTGCTGCGTGGCCGGCTTCGGAATCGTGCTGCCGCTGGCCACGTTGGTCGCCAACCACTCGGGCGCCGACGTGTTGGTCTTGACCGGAACCGTCGGAGTCGTCGCGCTGCTCGGCCTGCCGCTGGTCCGCCACTTGTGGAACACCCCGGCCAACGCACCGGACCACCTCCCGCACCGCACCGCGCTCGAGGACCAGGCGGCCGCGGCGATAGACAAATATTCCACTCGCTGGGGCGGCTGGGAAAGCAAGGAGGGCAAGACAACATGACCGCCGTCGTGATCGTCGTCGTCGCCGGGATTGTCACGCTCGCCGTGCTCGCGAGGTGGTCGCTGGCCGTGCTGCGCGAGTACGAACGCGGAGTCGTCTTCCGGATGGGGCATGTGCGCCCGCTGTACGGTCCCGGACTTCGTTTCCTCATCCCGTTTTTGGACACGATGATCCGGGTGGACCAGCGACTGGTGACGTTGACCATTCCCCCGCAGGAGGTGATCACCCGCGACAACGTGCCGGCCCGGGTCAACGCCGTCGTCATGTTCCAGGTGATGGAGCCGCTGAAAGCGATTCTGGCGGTGGAGAACTACGCGGTGGCCACCTCCCAGATCGCCCAGACGACGCTGCGTTCGCTACTCGGCCGGGCCGACCTGGACACCCTGCTGGCACACCGGGAGGACCTCAACAGCGACCTGCGCACGATCATCGAAAAGCAGACCGAACCCTGGGGCGTGCAGGTCCGCGTCGTGGAGATCAAAGACGTCGAGATTCCCGAGTCGATGCAGCGGGCGATGGCCCGCGAAGCCGAGGCCGAACGGGAACGCCGCGCCAAGGTCATCAACGCGCGCGGAGAATTGCAGGCTTCCGAAGAGCTGCGGGAAGCGGCAGAGACCCTCTCGAAGAGCCCCGCCTCGCTGCAATTGCGTTATCTGCAGACGCTGTTGGAGTTGGGCGCGGACCAGAATTCGACCGTCGTCTTCCCGCTGCCGGTGGACATCATCACGCCGTTTTTGCGGCACCCGGAGGTACTACGGAGCGTGGTCGACAACTTCAACAACCGCGGGTGATCGCGAGCGCGACGGTCATCACGCGCCCGCCCGCGGCCGGCTGAGGGGAGCTAGACCGGGGGTGGCTCGGGCGGTGCGAATCTCCAGTTGTCGGGGTTTTTCGGCGAGTACACCACCGGAAGCAACTGGCCCATGGTCGGCCATTGGTCGACATCGACCGCCATGCGCTGATACACCGCGTGTTCGCTGATTGTGGGCCCGTTGATCACACCGGCGATGGTGACGAACTGTTCACCGGTGGCATCCGGGCGCGGGCTCACCCCGGTGACCAGCAGCGTGCCGTTCAGCACCTCGCCGCGGGGGCCGCGTGGGAGGAATCGCTGGGCGAGGGCAACCGCCAAGACGGCCACCAACAGGATCAGCACACCGAATTCCCACACGCCGCCATGGTAGGGCCGTGATAGGACTGCGTCATGAGTCGGGACGATGTGACGTTGGCGCTGACGCTGGCCGACCGCGCCGACGCGCTGACGTCGGCCCGATTCGGTGCGCTCGACCTGCGCGTCGACACCAAGCCGGACCTGACGCCGGTCACCGACGCCGATCGCGCGGTGGAGACCGGCCTGCGGGAGGCGCTCGGTCGCGAGCGGCCGCACGACAGCGTCGTCGGCGAGGAGTTTGGCGGAACCACCACTTTCAGCGGACGCCAGTGGATCATCGACCCCATCGACGGCACCAAGAACTTCGTGCGCGGCGTGCCGGTCTGGGCCAGTCTGATCGCGCTCCTCGAAGACGGCGTGCCCACGGTCGGCGTCGTCAGCGCACCCGCTCTGCAGCGTCGGTGGTGGGCGGCCCGCGGTGAGGGCGCCTTCGTCGCGGTCGACGGTGCGCCGCCGCGGCGGCTCTCGGTTTCCTCGGTGGGACAGTTGGATTCGGCCAGCCTGTCATTCTCCAGCCTGTCCGGCTGGGCGCAACGCGGCCTACGGGAACGCTTCATCTCGCTGACCGACGCCGTTTGGCGGGTGCGCGCCTTCGGCGACTTCCTCTCCTACTGTTTGGTGGCCGAGGGGGCGGTCGACATCGCCACCGAACCCGAGGTGTCCGTCTGGGACCTCGCGGCCCTCGATGTCCTGGTGCGCGAGGCGGGCGGGACGTTCACCGGCCTGGACGGCGTCGCGGGGCCGCATCGCGGCAGCGCGGTGGCGACCAACGGGCCGCTGCATGAACCCGTGCTTCGCAGCCTCGACGCCGGCGGTCTGTGAATTAGTTAACAACTGTTCTCTGTGATCTTACTCCGGAGTAAGATAGGCTTATCCGCACTGCCCCGACTACTACAGGCTGCCGACATGACCGACACTGGTTCCGGTTCAACACAGAGTTCGAAATCCGCCCGCTCGCGCCGCAAACGGAAAGACCAGCAGAGCGCGGTCGGGCTGCAACCCCACAAGCGCACCGGCGTCGACATCGCCATCGCGCTGCTCACCCCGCTGATGGGCCAGGAATTCCTGGACAAGTACCGCCTGCGTGACCCGGTCAATCGGGGGCTGCAGTACGGCACCAAGACCGTCTTCTCCACGGCCGCGGCCGCCTCCCGCCAGTTCAAACGGCTGCAGAATCTGCGCGGCGGACCGACGCGGCTGAAGTCGAGCGGCAAGGACTACTTCGACCTGACGCCCGACGACGACCAGAAGATGATCGTCGAGACGCTCAACGAATTCGCCGAGGAGGTGCTGCGGCCCGCGGCGCACGATGCCGACGAGGCGGCGACCTACCCGCCCGACCTGATCGCCAAGGCCGCCGAGTTGGGCATCACCGCGATCAACATCCCGGAGGACTTCGACGGCATCGCCGCCCACCGCTCCAACGTGACCAACGTGCTGGTGGCCGAGGCGCTCGCCTACGGCGACATGGGTCTCGCGTTGCCGATCCTGGCCCCCGGGGGCGTGGCCGCAGCACTGACCCACTGGGGCAGCGCGGACCAGCAGGCCACCTATCTGCACGAGTTCGCCGGCGAGAACGTTCCCCAGGCCTGCGTCGCCATCGCCGAGCCGCAACCGCTGTTCGACCCCACCCGCCTGAATACCACCGCGGTGCGCACACCGAGCGGCTACCGCCTCGACGGCGTCAAGTCGCTGGTCCCGGCGGCGGCCGAAGCGGAGCTGTTCATCGTCGGCGCGCAGCTGGACGGCAGGCCCGCCCTGTTCATCGTCGAGTCGTCGACGAAAGGCCTTACCGTCAAGGCCGATCCGAGCATGGGCATCCGCGCGGCGGCCCTGGGCCACGTCGAGCTGTCCGGCGTCACCGTTCCGCTGAGTGCGCGGCTTGGCGAGGACGAGGCGACCGATGACGACTACTCGGAGGCCATCGCGCTGTCCCGGCTGGGCTGGGCGGCGCTGGCGGTGGGCACCTCGCACGCGGTGCTCGACTACGTCGTGCCCTACGTGAAGGAGCGCGAGGCCTTCGGGGAGCCGATCGCGCACCGTCAGGCCGTCGCGTTCATGTGCGCCAACATCGCGATCGAACTGGACGGGCTGCGGTTGATCACCTGGCGCGGCGCGGCCCGGGCCGAACAGGGCCTCCCCTTCGTTCGCGAGGCGGCGCTGGCCAAGCGGCTGGGGGCCGACAAGGGCATGCAGATCGGCCTGGACGGTGTGCAGTTGCTCGGCGGCCACGGCTTTACGAAAGAACACCCGGTCGAGCGTTGGTATCGCGACCTGCGGGCCATCGGCGTGGCCGAGGGCGTCGTGGTCATCTAGGCCGTTATCAGACCCGGACTACCGAAAGACCAATCATGGCAATCAATCTGGAACTGCCCCGCAAGCTGCAAGCGGTCGTCGTCAAGACCCATCAGGGCGCCGCGGAGCTGATGCGGCCGATCGCGCGCAAGTACGACCTCTCCGAACACGCCTACCCGGTCGAACTCGACACGCTGTACAACCTGTTCGCCGGAGCATCGGAATCGATCGAATTCGCCGGGGCCGACAACCTGGGCGATGAAAACCAGGACAGGGACCAGAACCACAACGGCGCCAACATGGCTGCGCTGCTGCAGACCCTGGAGGCCTGCTGGGGCGACGTCGCGATGATGCTGTCGGTCCCCTATCAGGGCTTGGGCAACGCGGCCATCTCCGCCGTGGCCACCGAAGAACAGCTGGAACGGTTGGGCAAGGTGTGGGCGGCGATGGCCATCACCGAGCCGGGCTTCGGTTCGGACTCGGCGGCGGTGTCGACCACCGCCAGGCTGGACGGCGATGAGTACGTGATCAACGGCGAAAAGATCTACGTCACCGCCGGTTCGCGCGCCACTCACATCGTGGTGTGGGCCACGCTGGACAAGTCGCAGGGGCGTGCGGCGATCAAGTCGTTCATCGTGCCGCGCGAGCACCCCGGTGTCACGGTCGAGCGGCTCGAACGCAAGCTCGGCATCAAGGGCTCCGACACCGCGGCTATCCGGTTCGACAACGTCCGTATCCCCAGGGAGAACCTGCTGGGGAACCCGGAAATCGAAGTCGGCAAGGGCTTTTCCGGTGTGATGGAGACGTTCGACAACACCCGGCCCATCGTGGCCGCCATGGCCATCGGGGTCGGTCGCGCCGCCCTGGAGGAGATCCGCAAGATCCTCACCGAGGCCGGCGTGGAGATCTCCTACGACAAACCGTCGCATGCCCAGAGCGCCGCGGCGGCCGAGTTCCTGCGGATGGAGGCCGACTGGGAGGCCGCCTACCTGCTGGCGCTGCGGGCGGCCTGGCAGGCCGACAACAAGATCCCCAACTCCAAAGAGGCGTCGATGAGTAAGGCGAAGGCCGGCCGCATGGCCAGCGACGTCACTCTCAAGACCGTCGAATTGGCTGGCACCACAGGCTATTCCGAGCAATCGATGCTGGAGAAGTGGGCACGCGACTCCAAGATCCTGGACATCTTCGAGGGCACGCAGCAGATCCAGCAGTTGGTGGTCGCCCGCCGCCTGCTGGGGCTGTCGTCGGCCGAGCTCAAGTAGCGACCGCGTTCAGCCGTTCGCGCACGTCGTCGTCGAGTTCGATGGACGCGACGTCGAGGTTCTCCTCGAGGTGTCGCACCGACGACGTTCCCGGGATCAGCAGCACGTTGGGCGCCAGGCTCAGCGTCCACGCCAGCGCGACCTGCGCCGGCGTACGCCCGAGCCGCTCGGCGGCGTCGACCACGACTTGATGAGTGAGGACCGGGTTCGGCCGCATGAAGGCCGCCCCCAGGGGGAAGAACGGAACGAACGCGATCCCGCGCGCTGTGCACTCGGCAAGCACCGGCTCCGACTCGCGCTGAACCACATTGAACGCGTTTTGCACGCAGGCGATTTCGGTGCGCTCGCAGGCATGCAGTAGGTGTTCGTGGTTGACGTTGCTCAGCCCGATGCCGCCGATCAGCCCCTCGTCACGGGCTTCGATCATGACCGACAGCTGGTCGTCGAACAGCTGATCCGGCGCGTCGCTTTCGAACACGCGCAGGTTGACCGCGGCCAACTGCTCGACGCCGAGGGCCCGCAGATTCGTCTCGATGTCGCGGCGCAGGTCGGCCGGCGCGTTGACCGGCAGCCAGCCGCCGGCGTCGTCGCGACGCCCGCCCACCTTGCTCACCAGCGCCAGGTTCTCCGGATACGGGTGCAGCGCCTCGCGGATGAGCTCGTTGGCGATGTCGGGACCGTAGAACTGGGCGGTGTCGATGTGGTCGACGCCGAGTTCGACCGCCCTCCGCAGCACGGCCAGCGCTTCGTCGCGGTCCCCCGGCGGGCCGAACGCGTTCGGGCCCGGCAACTGCATGGCGCCGAAGCCCACCCGGGAGACCGAAAAGCGACCGAGTGGAAAGGAATCCATACGGTGAGGTTAGCGTCGAGGGATGGACACGTTTCAAGCGCTCGTCGCTCGCGAAGATGGTGACCGGATAACCGCGTCGGTCGAGACTATGAGCCAGTCGGACCTGCCGCCCGGTGAGGTGACGATCCGGGTGCTCTATTCGAGCGTCAACTACAAGGATGCGCTGGCGCTGACGCCCGGCGGCGGCGTGGTGCGCAGTTACCCGGTGGTGCCGGGCATCGACCTGACCGGCGAGGTTGTCGAGTCTGGGTCACCCGACTTCACCGTCGGCGAGGAGGTGCTGGCCCACGGATATCAGATCGGCACCGGCCACCACGGCGGCTACGCCGAATACGCGCGGCTGCCGGCGGACCAGGTCGTCGCCCTCGGCTCGTTGAGCCCGCACGAGGGCGCCGCGATCGGCACCGCCGGCTTCACCGGCGCGATGAGCGTGCAGGCGCTGATCAATTGGGGAGTCGAACCGGGCGCCGGGTCGGTGGTAGTGACCGGCGCATCCGGCGGCGTCGGCTCGGTCAGCGTGGACCTGTTGGCCGCCAAGGGGTATCGAGTGGTCGCCTCGACCGGCAAAGAGGGGGCGGCGGGGCTGCTGAAAGAGCTTGGCGCCGCGGAGGTTATCGGGCGGCTGCCGGAAGACCCCGACGCCAAACCGCGGCCGCTGGCCAAGGCGCGCTGGGCGGCCGCGGTGGACTGCGTCGGCGGCGCGACGCTGGCCGACGTGCTCAGCGCCGTCGACTACGGCGGTGCGGTGGCCTGTAGCGGCCTCACCGGTGGTCCGGCATTGAAGACCACGGTGATGCCGTTCATCCTGCGCGGCATCGCGCTGCTGGGGATGGATTCGGTGCAGATGCCGATCGGCCCGCGCCGCAAACTGTGGGCGCTGCTGGGCGATTCGTTGCGGCCGCGTCATCTCGACGCACTCACCAGCGACGTCGACGTCAAAGACGTGGTCGATGTGCTGGATCAGGTGCGCGCCGGCAAGTTCACCGGGCGGGCGGTGGTGCGGGTCACCGGCGGATTCTGAGTCGGCAGTAGGCTGACCGACCATGCGAGCTGCACGGGTGATTCGGCTGGACGGTCCGGACGCGATCGAGGTGGCGGAGGTCGACGAACCGTCGGGTGACGGCGTGGTCGTCGATGTGTACGCCGCCGGCGCCGCCTTCCCGGACGCCCTACTGACCCGGGGCCTCTACCAGTACCGCCCCGAGCCGCCGTTCGTGCTGGGGGCCGAGATCGCCGGCGTGGTGCGTTCGGCGCCGGACGACGCACACGTGAAGGCCGGTGACCGGGTCGTCGGGTTGACGATGCTGTCCGGCGGCATGGCCGAGGTGGCGATCCTGCAGCCCGACCGGGTGTTCAAGCTCCCCGACAACGTGAGTTTCGAGGCCGGCGCCGGGCTGCTGTTCAACGACCTCACGGTGTATTTCGCCCTGACGGTGCGCGGCCGACTGGCCCAGGGCGAGACGGTGCTGGTGCACGGCGCCGCCGGCGGCATCGGGACGTCGACCCTGCGCCTGGCGTCGTTGCTCGGCGCGTCGCGCACCATCGCGGTCGTCAGCACCGAGAAGAAGGCGGACGTCGCGACCGCCGCCGGGGCCACCGACGTGGTGCTGGCCGCCGGGTTCAAGGACGCCGTCAAGGAGCTCACCGGGGGCCGCGGCGTCGACGTCGTACTCGACCCGGTCGGCGGCGACCGGTTCACCGACTCGCTGCGCTCGCTCGCCCCGGGCGGACGGCTGCTGGTCGTCGGCTTCACCGGGGGCGACATTCCGACGGTGAAGGTTAACCGGTTGCTGCTCAACAACATTGACGTGGTCGGCGTGGGCTGGGGCGCCTGGACGGCGACCCATCCCAACGCGCTGGCCGAGCAGTGGGCCGGACTCGAAAAGCTTCTCGCCTCGGGCCGGCTCGCTCCCCCCACCCCGGAGGTCTACCCCTTGGACGAGGCCGCCGCCGCGGTCGCTTCCCTGGAGCACCGCACCGCCAAGGGCAAGGTTGTGGTGCGCGTCCGCGACTGAAGCGATGCACACCCGCCCCACCAGCCCCGGTCCGAAAGGTATCGGCTCTTTGCCCGCCTCCGAGCGACAACCAGGCCCCGGCATGGCGTCCGGCGGGTTTTTCGCTGTGAGGCGGGCACATCGGATGCCATTCCCGGCCAGGGACGGGCGTGGCCTGTGTGACTGCTGACGAACTGCCGCCCGGCCTTGTGCACGCCAGGAACAAAAAGTAATGTCACTTTCAGTTTTAGCCGCCACCCGAGCCGGGAGTCAGCCATGGAATCCTTCGTTCACTTGCGAAAAGGGAAAACGCCACGCCGGCTCCATGCCGATCTGGACGGGCTCAAGGACGACGAGCTGGGCCGCGGCGGATTCACCGGCCGCACGGCGATCCTTTACCGCCGCCACGACCCCACCGCCTACCGGTCGGTCGGCCCCCTGCGCCCGGTCGACGTGTTGGCCGGCGAGCTCAAGCCCAGTGACGCCACCGACGCCGACGGCACGCCCCTGCTGATGTTCAGCAACGCCGACTGCCGAATCCTGTTGAGCCGCCGCCACGAACCGATGCCGTTCTACACCCGCCATGTCGACGGCGACCTGCTGTGCTTCGTCCACCAGGGCGCCGGCCTGGTCGAAACCGAGTTCGGGCCGCTGCGCTACTCCGAAGGCGACTGGGTCTACCTTCCCAAGGCGTGCACCTGGCGTCAGGTCCCCGATGGCGAGACGACGCTGCTCATGGTCGAGGCGACCGACGAGTTCCGGGTGCCGCCGCCCGGTCCCCTGGGCCGCCACTTCCCGTTCGACCCGTCGCAGATGACCATCCCCGACCCGGCGCCCATCGATCCGGACCCTTTCCAAGACGGCAGGGACGAGTACGAGGTCCGGCTCGTCCACGAGGGCGGCCCCACAACGCTGTTCTACCAACATAATCCCCTCGACATCGAGGGCTGGCGCGGCGACAACTTCCCGTTCACGTTCAACATCGCCGACTACAACGTGGTCACCTCCGACAGCGTCCACCTGCCGCCGACGGTCCACCTGTTCATGCAGGCCACCGGCGTCTACGTGATGAACTTCCTGCCGAAGCCCGCCGAAGGCGTCGCCGGCACCGAGCGCACACCGTGGTATCACCGCAATGTCGACTACGACGAGATCGCCTTCTTCCACGGCGGCTCGCTCTATGGCATCCCGATGCCCCCCGGGCTGATTTCCCATGCGCCGCAAGGCGTTCACCACGGCGCACCGGAGAAGGCACGAGAACGGGCGCGCCGCAAGTTCGACGAGTATTCCCGCGTCGACTGGCAGGTGATCGCCGTCGACACCCGCCGGCGCCTGACCCCCTCGCCCGAGGTGCTGGCACACGACCTAGGACAACACTGAACATGACGACCCGCCACGAATACGAACGAATCCCCTATCTCGTTGCCTTCCAGAACAATTCCGGCGTCCGCGACGTCTACGGCGGTCTGGCCGAGATCACCGTGCTGGAGAGCTACCTGCTCAGGCCCAAAGACAAGCCGTCGGACACCGTGCTGGTGTTCATGCACCCGATCGGCGGCGGGGCCTACCTGCCGATGACGGGCGCGCTGGCCCGGGCCGGCCATCACGTCATCTACTGCAACAGCCGGTTCCGCGGCACCGACTCGGCGCTGCTGATGGAGAAGGTGGTCGAGGATCTCGGCGAGTGCATCAAGGACGCCAAGAAGCGGCTGGGCTACCAGAAAGTGGTGTTGGCCGGGTGGAGCGGTGGCGGCTCGTTGTCGATTTTCTACCAGCAGCAGGCCCAGCACCCGACGATCACGTCGAGCCCGTCCGGTGACGGCCCCGACCTGACCGCCCTGGACCTGCCCGCCGCCGACGGGATCATGCTGCTGGCGGCGCACATCAGCCGGCACGGCACGCTGACCGAATGGCTCGACGCGTCCATCCTCGACGAGTCCGACCCCACCAAGCGCGATCCCGAGCTGGACCTGTACAACCCGGACAACCCGAACCAGCCGCCCTACAGCCAAGAATTCCTGGCCCGCTACCGCAACGCACAGATCGAACGCAACCGGCGCATCACCGCGTGGGTCAAGCACAAACTCGCCGAACTGAAGGCGGCCGGGCGCGCGCAAGACGAATTCTGCTTCGTCGTGCACGGCACCATGGCCGACCCGCGCTGGCTGGACCCGACCGTCGATCCCAACGAACGCAGCCCGGGAACCTGTTACCTGGGGGATCCTCAAGTGGTGAACATGAGCCCGGTCGGGTTGGCCCGCTTCTCCACGCTGCGCGGCTGGCTCTCGCAATGGAGTTACGACGAAGCCCGCGGTGACGGGGTGGCCTGCGGCGCCGACATCGCGGTCCCGGCGCTGGTCATCGGCAACCTGGCCGACGACGCCTGCACGCCCAGCCACACCCGGCGGCTCTTCGACGCGATCGGGCATCATGACAAGGAGATGCACGAAATCCCCGGCGCCACCCACTATTACGCCGGCCCCGACCAGCGCGACAAGCTGCGCGCGGCCGTCGACATCGTGACCGGCTGGCTGGTCCGCCACGACTTCGCGGACAAAGAATGACCGGTCCAGCCCCAGCGGGACCGCTGGACGGCGTCCGGGTGCTCGAGTTGGGCACGCTCATCGCGGGCCCTTTCGCCGGTCGGCTGCTGGGCGACATGGGCGCCGACGTCATCAAGGTGGAGCCCCCCGGCGCCCAGGACCCGTTGCGCACCTGGGGTCAGGCCGAGCTCGACGGGCAACACGTCTTCTGGACGGTGCACGCGCGCAACAAGAGAGCGATCACCCTCGACCTCCGTCGGCCGCGTGGCCGCGAGTTGTTCTGCGACCTCGTCCAGAAGTCGGACATCATCGTCGAGAACTTCCGCCCGGGGACGCTGGAGAAATGGGACCTGGGTTACGACGTGCTCAGCGCCCGCAACCCGGGCATCATCCTGGTTCGGGTGTCCGGCTACGGCCAGACCGGGCCCGACGCGCACAAGGCCGGCTATGCCTCGGTGGCCGAGGCGGTTAGCGGGCTGCGCTATCTCAACGGCTTCCCCGGCGGCCCGCCGCCCAGGCTGGCGCTCTCGCTCGGCGACACGCTGGCCGGCATGTTCGGCGCACAGGGAGCCATGGCGGCGCTGTACCGCCGCAGCATCACCGGGCGCGGCCAGGTGGTGGACGTCGCGCTGACCGAATCATGTTTGGCCGTGCAGGAATCCACCATCCCCGACTACGACGTCGGCGGCGTGGTGCGCGGACCGTCGGGCACGCGGCTGGAGGGCATCGCGCCGTCCAACATCTATCGCAGCGCCGACGGCTCGTGGGTGGTGATCGCCGCCAATCAGGACACCGTCTTCGCCCGGCTGTGCAAGGCGATGGGCCGCCCGGAGCTGGCCACCGACGACCAGTTCGCCACACACGTCGCCCGCGGCCGCAATCAGGACGAACTCGACGAGATCATCGGCGCGTGGGCCGCGGAACGCCGGCCCGCCGACATCATCGAAACCCTCAGCGCCGCAGGGGTGATCGCCGGGCCGATCAACACCGTCGCCGAGGTGGTCAACGACCCGCAGCTGCGGGCCCGCGGCATGCTGGTCGAGCACTTCGACGAAAGGATCGGGCGGGATGTTCTGGGACCGGGCGTCGTGCCGGTGCTCACGGAATCGCCGGGCCGCGTGCGCAACGCCGGGCCCGCCCGTCCCGGCCAGCACAACGCCGACGTCTACATCGGGCTGCTGGGCAAGACCGCCGAGGAACTCGAGGAGTTACGGGCCGAGGAGGTGCTGTGACGCACGTCGACATCCGCGAGGTGGCACTGCGCGACGGTCTGCAGATCGAAACGCCGATTCCCTTGTCGGCCAAGCTCGAACTGCTGGCCGCGATCGCCGCGACCGGGGTCCGCGAGGTCGAGGCCACGGCGTTCGTCTCGCCGTCGAAGGTGCCGTCGATGGCCGATGCCGCCGAGCTCGCCGCCCACTTGCACGACTACCCCGACATCGAGTTCTCCGCCCTGGTCGCCAGCCCGAACGGAGCCAAGCGAGCCGTCGCGGCGGGGCTGCGCTCGATCGAGTATGTGGTTGCCGCCGATGACACCTTCAGCCAGGCGAACGTCGGGCGAACCAGCGCCGAGGCCGCCGACCAGATCGGTGAGATCGTCGCGATCGCGCACGACGGCCCCTCCGGCGTTCCTGCCACCGTCGAGGTGGTGATCGCCACCGCGTGGGACTCCCCGTTCGAAGGCCCCACCCCGCCCGAGCGGGTGCTCGAGATCGCCGCGGCCGCCCGCGACCGCGGCGCCGACCGCCTGTCCATCGCCGACACGATCGGCACCACCACCCCGGGACGCGTCAGTTCGCTGATCGCGCAACTGCGTCCGGTGATCGGCGACCTGCCGCTGGGTGGCCATTTCCACAACACCCGCGGCTCCGGGCTGGCCAGCGCCTACGCCGCGGTCAGCTCCGGGGTGACCCGGCTGGACGCCTCGGTCGGCGGGTTGGGCGGCTGCCCGTTCGCGCCCGGCGCCACCGGCAACATCGCTACCGAAGACCTGGTGTACCTGCTGCGCGACAGCGGCGTCGATGTCGACGTCGACCTGCAGGCCGCCATCGCCGCGGCCGGCGTCGCCAGATCCGTTGTCGGCCATGACCTGCCGAGCGCCCTGCTGCGGGCCGGCGACCGGATGCGGACCTGATGCCCGCTCCGGAGGCGCTCACTGCCAAGGGCCGCCAGACCCGGCAGGCCCTCGAGATGGCCGCCCGAAAGCTGTTCGCCGAGCGTGGTTTTCACGGCACCACGCTGGCCGACATCACGTCGGCGGCCGGCAAGTCGCCCGCCGTGTTCTACCGTTACTTCGCCGACAAGGAAGACCTGCTCGCCGCACTGGCGGAGTCCTTCCTGCATGACGTGGTGACACCGTCCGGGTTGAGCGTCGAGCTACCGGACTCGCCGGAGGACGACGCGTTCTTCACCTCGGTGGTCACCGGGTATTGGAACATGTTCAAGCAGAACATCGGCATCATGATCGCGGTGGCCCAGCTGGCCGCCACCCAGCGACGCTTCGCGGCCGTCCAGAACGAATTCCGCCGCTTCGGCATGGACATCGTCGCCGCCTCGGTCCATCGCGCCCAGGAGCAGGGCTACGGAACCGAGCTCGACCCGCAACACACCGCGGCGGCCATCGCCCTGCTGTTCGAGAACTTCACCACCGTCTTCGTCGGTCCCTCTAACCTGGGCATCAAGATCAGCGACAAGGATGCCATCACCACCCTGTCCACGATCTGGAAGAAAACCCTCTACGGCGCTTGAGCCTTTAGGAGACAACTGTGGATTTCACACTCCCCGAACACCTTCCGCGTCTGCTCGCGGAGATGGACGAGTTCATCGAGGCCGAGATCAAACCGCTGGAACGCGAACACATCCAGTACTTCGACAAGCGCCGCGAGCATGCCCGCACCGACTGGGACAACGACGGCATCCCGACGCGCGAGTGGGAGGACCTGCTCGCCGAGATGCGCAGGCGCGCCGACAAAGCCGGCTGGCTGCGGTACGGGCTACCGGCGTCGCTGGGCGGCCGGGACGGCACCAACGTCGACATGGCCGTCATCCGGGAGCACCTGGCGCACAAGGGCCTCGGCTTGCACAACGACCTGCAGAACGAGTCCTCGATCGTCGGGAATTTCCCGCAGGTGATCATGATGGAGCGCTTCGGCACCGAGGAGCAGCGACGGCTCTGGTCCGAGGCGCTGATCACCGGGGAACGTTCCATGGCGTTCGGACTGACCGAGCCTCAGCACGGCTCGGACGCGACATGGCTCGAGACGCGCGCGCAGGCCGACGGCTCAGGCTCGCAGGGGTGGGTGATCAACGGCGCCAAGCGGTTCAACACCGGAGTCCACCGGGCCACCCACGACCTGGTGTTCGCGCGCACCTCCGGCGAGCCCGGCCAGGCGTGGGGCATCACGGCGTTCCTGGTGCCGACGGATGCGCCCGGGTTCACCGTCCCCTACTACTGGTGGACGTTCAACATGCCGACCGATCACGGCGAAGTCCGGTTGACCGACGTCAGGGTGCCCGCCGATGCGGTGCTGGGTGAGGTGGACCGCGGGCTGGAGGTCGCGCAGACGTTCCTGCACGAGAACAGGATTCGGCAGGCGGCCAGCAGCCTGGGCGCGGCCCAGTACTGCATCGACCGGGCCGCCGAATACGCCGGCAAACGGAACGTCTTCGGCAAGCCGCTGTCGGTCAATCAGGCCGTGCAATGGCCGCTGGCCGAATTGCAGACCGAAGCCCAAATGGTACGGCTGCTGGTGGCCTATGCCGCCTGGCATCTGGACCGGGACCACCACATGGAGGTCTCCGACAAAGTGTCGATGGCCAACTATCGCGCCAACCGGCTCGTCTGCGACGCCGCCGACCGGGCCATGCAGATCTTCGGTGGCCTCGGCTACAGCCGGCACGAGCCGTTCGAGCACATCTATCGCCACCACCGTCGCTACCGGATCACCGAGGGAGCGGAGGAGATCCAGATTCGCCGGGTGGCGCAGCGGCTGTTTAAGTTCGGCAAGTGACGTCGACCGAGGATCTGGCCCCGCAGATCGCCGCGAAACTGGCCAGCGTGCTCGCGCCGGTCCTCGGCGCCGACGTCGCGGTTGAGAACCTGCGCGCGCTGACCGGGGGCGCCAGCCGCTCCACCTGGGCGTTCAACGCGGTGGCCGGCGAGCGACGCCACGCGCTGATCCTGCGCACCGGCGCACCCGACGACGTGCACGCCGGCATGGAGCTGGAGGCGCGCGCCCAGGCCGCCGCCGCTGCGGCGGGCGCACCGGTCCCCCACATCCTCATCGCCAACGATTCACCTGCCGCACTGGGGAATCCGTTTCTGATCTGCGACGAGATCGCGGGCGAGACCATCGTCCGGCGCATTCAGCGTCAGCTCGACGCCGCGGGCGGACAAGCGGCCCGCGGGGAGCTGCTGCGGCAATGCGCGCAGGCCCTGGCGGCCATCCACCGCGCCGACCCGCGCATCCCCGGTCTGGCCCCCGAGGATCCCCTGGCACAGTGGCGGGAGCGGCTCGACGCCATGGGTGACACCACGGCCACCTTCGAATGGGCGTTTCGCTGGCTGGAGGCCAACCGGCCTGGGGCGTCGGCGGACGTTCTCGTGCACGGGGACTACCGGATGGGCAACCTCATCGTCGACGGATCCCGCCTCGCCGCCGTCCTCGACTGGGAGCTGGTACACCGCGGCGACCCGTACGACGACCTGGCCTGGTTCTGCATCCGCGCCTGGCGTTTCGGCGCCCCGGCCGGCCTCGGCGCCGGCGGCCTGGGCAGCATCGAGAGCTTCCTGCACGCCTACGAGCAGGCCGGCGGGACTAGCGTTGACCGCGTGGCGTTTCACTGGTGGCTGGTGCTGGCCACGCTGCGCTGGGGAGTGATCTGCCGCTACCAGGCGGAGCGGCATTTGACCGGTCAATTCCGCTCGGTGGAGTTGGCCACGATCGGTCGCCGCGTGTGCGAAACCGAATGGGACCTGCTCGACCTGCTCGAAGGGGTCGCCTGATGATCGGCGCGTACGGGCGCCCGCTCGCCGCCGAGCTGGTGGCCGCGGTGGCCGAATTTTTGGAGAGCGACGTGCGGGCGGCGACCAGCGGGCAGGTCAACTTCCACGCGAGGGTGGCCGCCAACGCGTTGCGCATCGTCGAGCGGGAACTGCTCGACGAGAGCGAGAGCGAATCCCGCGAAGCGCTGACCGACCTCGGTTTCGCCGACGAGGAGGAGCTGGCCGCCTCGATACGGGCCGGCGAGATGGACGGCCGGGCCATGGAAGTCACCGCCTGCCTGCGCACATTGGTGCGGCGCCGGCTGGCGGCCGCCCATCCCGGATACGACAGCGACGACAGCGGATAGGAGCCAGCATGGCCGGTGCGAGCGCGGAAATCATTGCCGACGCGGCGGACCGCCTGTTCGCGGCGATCGAAAAGGGTGACTTCGCCGCGGTTGACCGGATGTGGAGCGACGACATCGCGGTGTGGCGAGTCGGCGCGCGCCGCGATGACGGCAAGGCCCGCGCGCTGCGGGTCATCGACTGGTTCATCACCGCGACCACCGAGCGCCGCTACGAAATCCTGGACCGGCGATTCTTCGAGGGCGGCTTCGTCCAGCAGCACATCCTGCACGCGACCGGCCATGCCGGCCAATCGATCTCGATGCGGGTGTGCATCGTGATCAGGGTGGGCAGCGACGGGCTGCTCGACCGGATCGACGAATACTTCGACCCCGCCGAGATCGCGCCGTTGATCGACTAGGCGTTAGATTCGCCACGACAGATGGGGGTGACGATGACGACTTTGGAAACACTTCTGAACGATCCCGACCTGGCCGGCGTGTGGAACCTCGTCCCCGACCGCTCCGCCATCACCTTCAAGATCCGAAACATGTGGGGCCTGCTGAACGTGAAGGGCCGCTTCACCGAGTTCAGCGGCGACGGCCAACTGACGGGCAAGGGGGCGGTTTTCGGCCGCCTCGACATCCGCGCGGCCTCCCTGGACACCGGCATCGGCCGTCGCGACAAGCACCTGCGCTCGGCCGACTTCTTCGACGTCGAGCGTTTCGGGGAGATCAGCGTCGTCATCACCGCGGTGCACCCGACCAAAGGCAAGGCCGCGGACCTCCGCGCCGCCTTCACCATCAAGGGCATCACCGCACCGCTGCCCCTGTCCGCCACGATCACCGAGCTCGACGACGGTTCGATCCGGATCGCCGGGGAAACCAAGGTGGATCGCACCCAGTTCGACCTGGGCTGGAACCGGCTCGGCATGATCGGCTCGACGGCGACGGCGGCGGCCGATGCGGTCTTCGTGCGGGCTGCCCAGTGACGCCGGTGCGACACCAGTAGCATCTGCACCGTGTCCGACTCCAGCCCCGAATCCAGCGTTGCCCTGCGGATCCTGGTCTACAGCGATAACGCCAAGACTCGCGAACAAGTCATCCGGGCGCTGGGCAAGCATCTGCATCCGGACCTGCCCGAGCTGACCTACCTCGAGGTGGCGACCGCCCCGATGGTGGTGCGCCAGATGGACGAGGGCGGCATCGACTTGGCCATTCTCGACGGGGAGGCCACGCCCACCGGCGGCATGGGAATCGCCAAGCAACTCAAAGACGAACTCGCCACGTGCCCACCGATCCTGGTGCTCACCGGCCGTCCGGACGACGCCTGGCTGGCGAACTGGTCGCGGGCCGAAGCCGCGGTGCCGCATCCCATCGATCCCATCGTCCTGGGCCGTACGGTGCTCGGACTGCTCCGCACTCCCACCCGCTAGCCCTTTCACCTGCGGTAATACCGCGGCTACCAGCCCAACCGCGGGCGCGGAACACGCGTTGGCACGCCCCTTGCCACGCGGGGCGCCGAGCCGCCCGGTTGCGGCGACACAAAAACGAGGCGAATACCCCCACCCCGGCAAAACACACCCGTCTTCGCGACGCTATGTTGGGAAGGTCACTGTGGTGGCCCGCAGTCCGGGTACATCACAGCAGCCCGCCCCCGCCCGGCCGCCCCACCGGCGACCCGTACGAGGAGATCTTGGAGCGACTTGAACGTCTACATACCCATCCTGGTGCTCGGCGGGATAGCCGCGGCCTTCGCCGTGGGATCGGTCGTGATCGCGAGCTTGGCCGGGCCGTCGCGCTACAACAAGTCGAAGATGGCCGCATACGAATGCGGCATCGAGCCGACCGAAACATCGGTGAGTGGCCCGCACGCGACGCCCGGGCAGCGGTTCCCGGTGAAGTATTACCTGACCGCAATGCTCTTCATCATCTTCGACATCGAGATCGTGTTCTTGTATCCCTGGGCGGTCAGTTACGACGCGCTCGGAACGTTCGCGTTGGTCGAGATGGTGGTGTTCATGCTCACGGTTTTCGTGGCGTACGCCTACGTGTGGCGCCGCGGCGGCCTGACGTGGGATTGAGGTAGACGTGGGTCTCGAAGAACAGCTGCCCGGTGGGATTCTGCTGTCAACCGTCGAGAAGGTGGCCGGTTACGTCCGCAAGAACTCGTTGTGGCCGGCGACGTTCGGGTTGGCCTGCTGCGCCATCGAGATGATGGCAACCGCCGGGCCAAGATTCGACCTCGCGCGGTTCGGCATGGAGCGGTTCTCCGCGACGCCGCGCCAGGCGGATCTGATGATCGTGGCCGGGCGGGTCAGCCAGAAGATGGCGCCGGTGCTGCGCCAGATCTACGACCAGATGGCCGAGCCGAAGTGGGTCCTGTCCATGGGCGTGTGCGCGTCGTCGGGCGGGATGTTCAACAACTACGCGATCGTGCAGGGCGTCGATCACGTCGTCCCGGTCGACATCTACCTGCCCGGCTGCCCGCCGCGGCCGGAGATGCTGCTGTACGCAATCCTCAAGCTGCACGAAAAGATTCAGGAGATGCCGCTGGGCGTCAACCGCGAAACCGCCATCGCCGAAGCCGAGCAGGCGGCGCTGGCGGCGAGGCCCACGATCGAGATGCGCGGACTGCTGCGATGAGCTCACCACGCCAGGACCCGCAGGAAGCGATAAGCAGTGGCGACGAGGAAGTCATTGACGTTCGGCACGGCATGTTCGGTGTGTACGACACCGGTGACACGTCGGGATATGGCCGGCTGGTGCGCGAGGTCACGCTCCCGGGCAGCACTCCGCGACCCTATGGCGGATATTTCGACGAGGTGGTGGACCGGCTGGCCGAGGCGCTCAAGCGCCACGGTGTCGAATTCCACGACGCGATAGAGAAAGTCGTGGTGTACCGCGACGAGCTGACCTTGGACGTTCGCCGGGAGCTGCTGCCGCAGGTCGCGCAGCGTTTGCGTGACGAACCGGAACTGCGCTTCGAGATGTGCCTGGGCGTCAGCGGGGTGCACTACCCGCACGAGACGGGCCGCGAACTGCACGCCGTCTACCCGCTGCAGTCGATCACGCACAATCGCCGCATCCGCTTGGAAGTGGCTGCGCCGGACAGTGATCCGCACATTCCGTCGCTGTTTTCGGTCTATCCGACCACCGACTGGCACGAGCGCGAAACCTACGACTTCTTCGGCATCATCTTCGACGGGCATCCATCGCTGACCCGCATCGAGATGCCCGACGACTGGCATGGGCATCCGCAGCGCAAGGACTACCCCCTCGGCGGCATCCCCGTCGAATACAAGGGAGCGCAGATACCCCCGCCCGACGAGCGGAGAGCGTACAACTGATGAGCACAATCACTGACTCGACCAACGGTGGAGGCGGCGCCGAAAGCCCAGAGACCGTTTTGGTCGCCGGCGGTCAGGACTGGGACCAGATCGTCGAGGCCGCGCGCAAGGCGGACCCCGGCGAACGCATCGTCGTCAACATGGGGCCCCAGCACCCGTCCACCCACGGGGTACTGCGGCTGATCCTGGAAATCGAGGGCGAAACCGTCACCGAGGCGCGCTGCGGGATCGGTTATCTACACACCGGGATCGAGAAGAACCTCGAATACCGCTTCTGGACCCAGGGCGTCACCTTCGTGACCCGAATGGATTACCTGTCACCGTTTTTCAACGAGGTCGGATACTGCTTGGGCGTGGAGAAGCTGCTCGGCATCACCGATCAGATACCGGAGCGGGTCAACGTCATCCGGGTGTTGATGATGGAGCTCAACCGGATCTCCTCGCATCTGGTCGCGCTGGCCACCGGTGGCATGGAGCTGGGCGCCATGACGCCCATGTTCGTGGGTTTCCGTGGCCGCGAGATCGTGCTGAATTTGTTCGAGATGGCTTCCGGATTGCGGATGAACCACGCGTACATCCGGCCGGGGGGGGTGGCGCAGGACCTGCCGCCCAACGCAAAAGACGACATCGCCGAAGCCCTCAAGCCGCTGCGCCAGGTGCTGCGCGAAATGGGTGATCTGCTCAACGAGAACCCCATCTGGAAGGCCCGCACCCAGGACGTCGGCTACCTGGATCTGACCGGGTGCATGGCGCTGGGCATCACCGGGCCGATCCTGCGCGCCACGGGGTTGCCGCACGACCTGCGGAAGAGCGAACCGTACTGCGGATATGAAAACTACGAATTCGACGTGATGACCGCCGACACGTGTGATGCTTACGGCCGCTACATGATTCGCGTCAACGAGATGTGGGAGTCGGTCAAGATCGTCGAGCAGTGTCTGGACAAGTTGCAGCCGGGACCGACCATGATCGAGGACCGCAAGATCGCCTGGCCCGCCGACCTGAAGGTGGGACCGGACGGCATGGGTAACTCACCGGAGCACATCGCCAAGATCATGGGCAGCTCGATGGAGGGATTGATCCACCACTTCAAGCTGGTCACCGAGGGCATAAGGGTGCCGCCGGGCCAGGTCTACACCGCGGTGGAATCACCGCGCGGGGAGTTGGGCGTGCACATGGTGAGCGACGGCGGGACCCGCCCCTACCGGGTGCACTTCCGGGACCCCTCCTTCACCAACCTGCAGTCGGTCGCCGCGATGTGCGAGGGCGGCATGGTGGCCGACCTGATCACCGCGGTCGCCAGCATCGACCCGGTCATGGGCGGGGTGGACCGGTGACCGGACCGCAGGGACAGCCGGTCTTCCTCCGGCTCGGACCACCGCCCGAGGAACCCAACGCGTTCGTCGTCGAGGGTGCGCCGCAATCATATTCACCGGAGGTGCGGGCACGGTTGGAGCTCGACGCCAAGGAGATCATCGGCCGCTATCCCAACACGCGCTCGGCGCTGCTGCCGTTGCTGCACCTGGTGCAGGCCGAAGACTCCTACCTGACCCCGGCGGGTCTGGAGTTCTGCGGTGAGCAGCTCGGACTGACCGGCGCCGAGGTCGCGGCGGTGGCGACGTTCTACACGATGTATCGCCGCGGGCCGACCGGCGACTATCTGGTGGGTGTGTGCACCAACACGCTGTGCGCCATCATGGGCGGTGACGCGATATTCGACGCCCTGACAGAGCATCTGGGCATCGGCAACGACGAGACCACCACCGACGGCTCGGTCACCCTGCAACACATCGAGTGCAATGCCGCCTGCGATTACGCGCCGGTGGTGATGGTCAACTGGGAGTTCTACGACAACCAGACGCCCGAATCCGCACGCGAACTCGTCGATTCGTTGCGCTCCGGTGAGCCCCGACCGCCCACCCGCGGCGCTCCGCTGTGCGCCTTCCGTGAGACGTCGCGCATCCTGGCCGGCCTGCCCGACGAGCGCCCCGACCAAGGCCAGGGCGGCGCGGGTGAGGCCACCTTGGTAGGTCTGAAGGTGGCGAAGGAACACGGCATGGAGGCACCGACTCCCCCGGAGAGCCAGTCATGACCAGCGCTCAGGCCACGCCGCTAACCCCGGTCCTCAGCCGCTTTTGGGACGACCCCGAATCCTGGACACTCGAGACCTACCGGCGTCACGACGGCTACGAGGCGATGAAGAAGGCGCTGAGCATGGCGCCCGACGACGTGATCGCAACCGTCAAGGACTCCGGGCTGCGCGGGCGCGGCGGTGCCGGCTTCTCGACCGGGACTAAGTGGTCGTTCATCCCCCAGGGCGACACCGGCGCGGCCGCCAAGCCGCACTACCTGGTGGTCAACGCCGACGAGTCGGAACCCGGTACGTGCAAAGACATGCCGCTGATGCTGGCGACACCGCATCTCCTCGTCGAGGGTGTCATCATCGCCGCGTACGCGATCCGTGCCCACCACGCGTTCATCTACGTGCGCGGGGAAGTCCTGCCCGTGCTGCGCCGCCTGCAGAACGCGGTGGCCGAGGCTTACGCCGCCGGTTACCTGGGCCGCGACATCAACGGCTCGGGCTTCGATTTGGAGCTGGTGGTGCATGCGGGCGCGGGCGCTTACATCTGCGGTGAGGAAACCGCGCTGCTGGATTCGCTGGAGGGCCGGCGCGGCCAGCCGCGGCTACGGCCACCGTTCCCCGCGGTGTCCGGCCTCTACGGCTGCCCCACCGTGATCAACAACGTCGAATCGATTGCCAGCGTGCCGCCGATCATTCTGAACGGCGTCGAGTGGTTCCGCTCGATGGGCAGCGAGAAATCGCCCGGCTTCACGCTGTATTCGCTATCCGGACACGTCACCCGCCCGGGTCAGTACGAGGCCCCGCTGGGTATCACGTTGCGCGAGTTGCTCCAATACGCCGGCGGCGTGCGGGCCGGGCATCGGCTCAAGTTCTGGACGCCGGGCGGGTCGTCGACACCGATCCTCACCGAGGAGCACCTCGACGTGCCGCTGGACTACGAGGGCGTGGGCGGGGCCGGGTCGATGCTGGGCACCAAGGCGCTGCAGATTTTCGACGAGACGACGTGCGTGGTGCGCGCGGCCCGGCGCTGGTCGGAGTTCTACAAGCACGAGTCGTGCGGCAAATGCACGCCGTGCCGGGAGGGCACCTACTGGCTGGTCCCGATCTACGACAGGCTGGAAAACGGCCAGGGCACCCAGGAGGATCTGGACACGCTCCTCGACATCGCCGACGTTCTGTTCGGAAAGTCGTTCTGCGCGTTGGGCGATGGCGCGGCGATGCCGGTGCAGTCGTCGATTCGATACTTCCGCGACGAGTACGTCGCCCACGTCGAGGGCGGCGGTTGCCCATTCGACCCCCGAAAGTCCATGCTCGCTTCGAATGGAGAGCGGCACTGATGACCCAGACAGCCGACACCGACAAGAATGTCGCGGACGCGGAGATGGTGACGTTGACCATCGACGACAACGAGATCACGGTTCCCAAAGGAACTTTGGTGATTCGTGCCGCCGAGTTGATGGGCATCCAGATCCCGCGGTTCTGCGAACACCCGTTGCTGGACCCGGTGGGCGCGTGCCGGCAGTGCATCGTGGAGATCGAGGGTCAGCGCAAGCCGATGACCTCGTGCACTGTGGCGGCCACCGACGGCATGGTGGTACGCACCCAACTGAGCTCGGAGGTCGCCGACAAGGCGCAGCACCTGGTGATGGAGCTGCTCTTGATCAACCATCCGCTGGACTGTCCGATGTGCGACAAGGGCGGCGAATGCCCGCTGCAGAACCAGGCGATGTCCAACGGCCGGCCCGAGAGCCGCTTCCACGACAGCAAACGGCGCTTTGCGAAGCCCATCAACATCTCGTCGCAGGTGCTGCTGGACCGGGAGCGGTGCATTTCATGCGTGCGCTGCACCCGGTTCTCCGACCAGATCGCCGGCGACAAATTCATCGACGTGCTGGAACGCGGCGCGCAGCAGCAGATCGGGATTTACGCCAATGAGCCGTTCGACTCGTATTTCTCGGGGAACACGGTGCAGATCTGCCCGGTGGGCGCGCTGACCGGAACCGCCTACCGCTTCCGGGCCCGCCCCTTCGACCTGGTGTCCAGCCCCAGCGTCTGCGAGCACTGCGCGTCCGGGTGCGCCCAGCGCACCGACCACCGGCGCGGCAAGGTGCTGCGCCGGCTGGCCGGCGACGACCCCGAGGTCAACGAGGAGTGGAACTGCGACAAGGGCCGGTGGGCGTTCACCTACGCGACCCAGGCGGACGTGATCACCACTCCCCTGATCCGAGATGCGGACGGCGAGCTGGTGCCCGCGTCGTGGTCGCACGCGATTGCGACGGCGATCCGGGGTCTCGAGGCGGCCCGCGGACGCACGGGTGTGCTCGTCGGTGGCCGGGCCACCTTGGAAGACGCCTACGCCTACTCCAAGTTCACCCGAATCATCTTGGACAGCAACGACATCGACTTCCGCGCCCGTCCGAGCTCGGCCGAGGAGGCCGACTTCCTCGCGGCACGCATCGCCGGCCGGCGCGACGTCAGCTATTCCGATCTGGAATCGGCGCCGGTAGTGCTGCTGGTCGGGTTCGAGCCGGAAGACGAGTCGCCCATCGTATTCCTGCGGCTGCGCAAGGCCGCCCGCAAGCGCGGGCTGCCGGTATACGCGGTCGCGCCATTCGCCACCCGGGCACTGGAGAAGATGTCCGGGAAGCTCATAAAAACGGCGCCCGGGGCTGAAGCGTCGGCGCTGGACGGGCTGGCCACCGGGAAGGTGGGCGAGCTGCTGTCCACTCCGGGCGCGGTCATCATGGTCGGTGAGCGCCTGGCCACGGCGCCCGGCGGATTGTCCGCCGTTGCCCGGCTCGCCGACGCCACCGGGGCCCGGCTGGCGTGGGTACCGCGCCGGGCCGGCGAGCGCGGCGCGCTGGAGGCCGGCGCGCTGCCCGCCCTGCTGCCGGGCGGTCGCCCCCTTGCCGACGAGGCCGCCCGCGCGCAGATCGCCGCGGCGTGGAATGTTGACCAATTGCCTTCCGGCAGCGGGCGCGACGCCGACGGCATCCTGACCGCGGCCGCCGACGGGGCGCTGGGCGCCCTGCTGGTCGGCGGTGTCGAACCCGATGACTTCGCCGACCCCGAAGCGGTGCTGGCCGCGCTCGAGTCCGCGGGGTTCGTCGTCAGCCTGGAGCTGCGGCGCAGCGCGGTTACCGAACGCGCCGACGTGGTGTTTCCGGTGGCGTCGACGGCCCAGAAAGCCGGCGCGTTCGTCAACTGGGAGGGCCGCTACCGCCCGTTCGAACCCGCACTGCACGGCACCGCCCAGCGCGCCGGCCAGTCGGACCACCAGGTGCTCGACGCGCTGGCCGAGGAGATGGGCGTCTATCTGGGGCTCTCGACCGCCGAAGCGGCCCGCGCGGAACTGTCCGCGCTGGGAATGTGGGAAGGCGGCTGGGCCGCCGGGCCCGCCGTCGCGGCCCAGGAGCGGACCGAACCGGTTGCCGGCGAGGCGGTGTTGACCGGCTGGCGGCTGCTGCTCGACAACGGCCGGATGCAGGACGGCGAACCGCACTTGGCAGGCACCGCGCGCAAACCCGCGGTGCGCCTGTCGGCCGACACGGCCGCCGAAATCGACGCCGCCGACGGTGACGCGGTCACGGTCAGCACGCCGCGCGGATCGATCAGTCTGCCGCTGATCATCACCGACATGCCCGACCGGGTGGTGTGGCTTCCGCTGAACTCGCCCGGCTGCGCCGTCCACCGCCAGCTGGGCGTAACCCTGGGCAGCACAGTGAAGATCGGAATGGGATCATGACGAACTCCTTGACCGCCTTCGGACACGACACCTGGTGGCTGGTGCTGGGCAAGGCGCTGGCCATCTTCGTGTTCCTCATGCTCAATGTGTTGGTCGCGATCTTGCTCGAGCGCAAGATCCTCGGCTGGATGCAGCGGCGGCCCGGGCCGAACCGGGCGGGACCGTGGGGCGCCCTGCAGAGCCTGGCCGACGGAATCAAGTTGGCGCTCAAGGAAACCATCACCCCGGGCGGCGTCGACAAGTTCGTCTACTTCGCGGCGCCGGTCATCTCCACGATCCCGGCGTTCACCGCCTTCGCGTTCATTCCGTTCGGCCCCGTGGTGTCGGTGTTCGGCCACCGCACACCGCTGCAGCTGACCGATCTGCCGGTCGCGGTGCTCTTCATTCTCGGACTGTCGGCGATCGGCGTGTACGGAATCGTGCTGGGCGGCTGGGCATCTGGGTCCACCTACCCGCTGCTCGGCGGGGTGCGCTCCACCGCCCAGGTCATCTCTTACGAGGTGGCGATGGGGCTGTCGTTCGCGGCGGTGTTCCTTTACGCCGGCTCGATGTCGACATCGCAGATTGTTGCCGCGCAGGACCGGGTCTGGTTCGTGTTCTTGCTGCTGCCATCATTCGTCATCTATCTCATCTCGATGGTCGGCGAAACCAACCGGGCGCCATTCGATTTGCCCGAGGCCGAGGGCGAGCTGGTCGCGGGCTTCCACACCGAGTACTCGTCGCTGAAGTTCGCGATGTTCATGCTGGCCGAGTACGTCAACATGATGACGGTCTCGTCGCTGGCCACCGTCCTGTTCTTCGGAGGCTGGCATGCGCCGTGGCCGATCAACATGTGGGCCGGCGCCAACACCGGATGGTGGCCGGTGCTCTGGTTCACCGCCAAGATGTGGACGTTCCTGTTCATCTACTTCTGGCTGCGGGCCTCGCTGCCCCGGCTGCGCTACGACCAGTTCATGGGGCTGGGCTGGAAGCTGCTGATCCCGGCCTCGCTGGTCTGGGTGTTGATCGCGGCCGTGATCCGCACCCTGCAGAACCAGGGGTATGCGCATTGGACCCCGCTGCTGGTGGCCTGCAGCGTCGTGTTCGCCACGGCGTTGGTGCTGCTGTCGCGAAAGCCGTTCGCCACGCCCGGCATTCGCGCGCTGGAGCGGCAGCTGCGCCGCCAGGCCAAGCAACTACCGGCCGGACAGATCTCCGCACCGGTATTCCCGACACCGCCGCTGCCGATGAAGTCCCTGGCGGCTGCGAGCAAGGAGAAAGCACGTGGCTGAATTTCTTCGGCGGCCATTAGCCGCCATCGCCGGATTCGGCGTGACGTTCGCATCGATGTTCAAAAAGCGCGTCACCGAGGAGTATCCGGAGAAGCCGGGCCCCATCGCACCGCGCTATCACGGGCGTCACCAGCTCAACCGGTACCCGGACGGACTGGAGAAGTGCATCGGGTGCGAGCTGTGCGCGTGGGCGTGTCCCGCCGACGCGATCTACGTCGAGGGCGCGGACAACACCGAGGAGCTCAGGTATTCGCCCGGAGAACGCTATGGCCGGGTGTACCAAATCAATTACCTGCGTTGCATCGGCTGCGGCCTGTGCATCGAGGCCTGCCCGACCCGGGCACTGACGATGACGAACGACTACGAGATGGCCGACGACAACCGCGCCGACCTGATCTACGAAAAGGACCGGCTGCTGGCGCCGCTGCTGCAGGACATGCTCGCGCCGCCGCACCCAAGGGCGCCCGGCGCCACCGACAAGGACTACTACCTGGGCAACGTCACCGCGAACGGCCTGCGCGAAACCGAGAAGGCCGGGGACTCCCGGTGACTGCGGTAACGGGCCAGCTGCTGGCTGCCAATCTGGCTTCCGACACGATCGTCCGCACCTCCACCGGTGAAGCGGTCGCGTTCTGGGTGTTGGGCGCGCTGGCGCTGATCGGCGCGATCGGCGTGGTGCTGTCGGTCAACGCCGTGTACTCGGCGATGTTCCTGGCGATGACGATGATCATCCTCGCCGTGTTCTACATGATCCAGGACGCGCTGTTTTTGGGTGTCGTCCAAGTCGTGGTCTACACCGGTGCGGTGATGATGCTGTTCTTGTTCGTGCTGATGCTGATCGGCGTGGACTCCGCCGAGTCCCTTAAGGAGACGCTGCGCGGGCAGCGCATCGCCGCTGTGCTGGCCGGCGTCGGGTTCGGCGTTCTACTGATCGCCGCGACTGGCACCGCCGCGACCGGTGGATTCGCGGGGCTGACCGCCGCCAATGCCAACGGCAACGTGGAAGGGCTTGCCGCGCTGATCTTCTCCCGCTATCTGTGGGCGTTCGAACTCACCAGCGCGCTGCTGATCACCGCGGCCATCGGGGCGATGGTGCTGGCCCACCGCGAGCGCTTCGAGCGCCGCAAGACGCAGCGGGAACTCTCGCAGGAGAGATTCCAGCCCGGCGGGCACCCGACCCCGATGCCCAGCCCTGGCGTCTACGCGCGCCACAACGCCGTCGACGTGGCCGCGCTGCTGCCGGACGGGTCGTACTCGGAGCTTTCGGTGTCGCCGATCCTGCGCAGCCGCGGCGCCGACGGCAAGGAAACCCCCTCCCGTCAGGCGAGCCCCTCCCTATCCCAAGGCGGCACCTCATGAATCCGGCCAATTACCTCTACCTTTCGGCGCTGCTGTTCACCGTCGGGGCCTCGGGTGTGCTGCTGCGACGCAACGCCATTGTGATGTTCATGTGCGTCGAGCTGATGCTGAACGCGGTCAACCTCGCGTTCGTCACGTTCGCGCGGATGCACGGCCACCTGGACGGGCAGATGATCGCGTTCTTCACGATGGTGGTGGCCGCGTGCGAGGTCGTCGTCGGACTGGCCATCATCATGACGATTTTCCGTGCCCGCAAATCGGCGTCGGTCGACGACGCGAACCTACTCAAAGGCTGACAACGCCAATATGGGGCCAACATGACTCACTACACCTGGCTGCTGGTGGCGCTGCCGCTGGCGGGGGCCGCGATCCTGTTGTTCGGCGGTCGACGAACCGACGCGGGGGGGCACTGGCTGGGCTGCGCCACCGCCCTCGCGGCGTTCGGCGTCGGCCTGAGCCTGCTGAACGAGCTGCTCGGCCGCGGCGCCGACGACCGGGTCATCCACCAGACGGTGTTCAGCTGGATCCCGGTCGGCCAACTGCAGGTGGACCTCGGCATGCAGATCGACCAGCTCTCCGTGTGCTTCGTACTGCTGATCACCGGCGTCGGGTCGCTGATCCACATCTATTCGGTCTCCTACATGGCCGAAGACCCGGACCGCCGACGGTTTTTCGGCTACCTCAACCTGTTCCTGGCCTCGATGCTGCTGCTGGTGGTCGCCGACAACTACGTGGTGCTCTACGTCGGCTGGGAGGGCGTGGGCCTGGCCTCCTACCTTTTGATCGGGTTCTGGTATCACAAGCCGACGGCGGCCACCGCGGCCAAGAAGGCGTTCGTGATGAACCGCGTCGGGGACGCCGGGCTCGCGCTGGGAATGTTCTTGATGTTCAGCACCTTCGGCACGCTGTCCTACGCCGGGGTGTTCGCCGGTGCGCCCGCCGCCGGCCGCGGCGCGCTGACGGCGATGGGCTTGCTGCTGCTGTTGGGCGCCTGCGCCAAGTCCGCGCAGGTCCCGCTGCAGGCCTGGTTGGGTGACGCCATGGAGGGCCCCACCCCGGTGTCCGCGCTGATCCACGCCGCCACCATGGTGACCGCCGGGGTCTACCTCATCGTGCGGTCCAACCCGCTCTACAATTTGGCGCCCGATGCTCAAACCGCCGTCGTCGTCGTCGGCGCCGTTACGTTGTTGCTCGGGGCGTTCATCGGCTGCGGCAAGGACGACATCAAGCGCGCGCTGGCGGCCTCGACGATGAGCCAGATCGGCTACATGGTGCTCGCCGCCGGATTGGGCCCGGCCGGTTACGCGTTCGCGATCATGCACCTGCTCACCCACGGCTTCTTCAAGGCGGGCTTGTTCCTCGGCTCGGGCGCGGTGATTCACGCGATGCACGAGGAACAGGACATGCGCCGCTACGGCGGACTGCGCGCGGCGCTGCCGATCACATTCGCCACCTTCGGCCTCGGGTATCTGGCGATCATCGGCGTTCCCCCGTTCGCGGGCTTCTTCTCCAAGGACGCCATCATCGAGGCGGCGCTGGGCGCCGGCGACGTCCGCGGTTATGTGCTGGGCGGGGCCGCGCTGCTGGGCGCGGGCGTCACCGCGTTCTACATGACGCGCGTGATGCTGATGACCTTCTTCGGCCGAAAGCGTTGGGCACCAAACACCCATCCGCACGAGGCGCCCGGCCTGATGACATGGCCGATGATCCTGCTCGCGGTCGGCTCGGTGTTCTCCGGTGGGCTGCTGGCATGGCGGGGCACCCTGCAACGCTGGCTCGAGCCGGTCGTCGGGAAACACGAAGAGGTGACCCATGCCTTTCCCACGTGGGTGAGCACCGCCCTGGCGCTGGGCGTCGTCGTCGTCGGGATCGCGGTCGCCTACCGGCTGTACGCCACCGCGGAAATCCCCAGGGTGGCACCGCTTTCGGTGTCGCCGGTCACGACCGCCGCGCGCCGGGACTTCTACGGCGACGCCTTCAACGAGGGCGTGTTCATGCGCCCCGGGGCCGAACTGACCCAAGCGCTCGTCGACGTCGACAACGCGGGAGTGGACGGCTCCGTCAACGCGCTGGCCGCGCTGGTGGGCCGGACTTCGAATCGCCTGCGGGGGCTACAAACCGGCTTCGCCCGCAACTACGCATTGTCGATGCTCACGGGCGCGGTCCTGGTGGTCGCGCTGATCCTGGCGGTGAAACTGTGGTGAAAAACCTTCCGTGGCTGAGCATCCTGTGGCTGGTGCCGCTGGCCGGCTCCGTGCTCGTCATCCTGCTGCCGCCGGGGCTGCGCCGGCTCGCCAAGTGGACCGGCCTGGTGGTCGGCGTCCTCACGCTGGCGGTTGCGGTCGTCGTCACCCTCGGCTTCAAGTCCGGTGGCACCACCTACCAGTTCGTCGAAAGCCATTCCTGGATACCGGCGTTCGGCGCCACCTATTCCCTCGGTGTGGACGGTATCGCGGTGGTGCTGGTGCTGCTCACCGCCGTGCTGATCCCGGTGCTGCAGGTGGCCGGCTGGAATGACGGCGGCGAGCGCAATCCTCGTGGCGTGCACGCCTATGTCGCCCTGACGCTGGCCATCGAGTCGATGGTGCTGATCTCGGTGGTCGCGCTGGACGTATTGCTCTTCTACGTCTTCTTCGAAGCCATGCTCATCCCGATGTACTTCCTGATCGGGGGCTTCGGCGGTGGCGTGGGCAGGTCACGCGCGGCGGTGAAGTTCTTGCTGTACAACCTGTTCGGCGGGCTGATCATGCTGGCCGCGGTAATCGGGTTGTACGTGGTGACCGCGCAGCACGGTTCGGGCACCTTCGACTTCCGCGAAATCGTCGCGGGCGTCGCCTCCGGCCGCTACGGCGCCGACTCCGCGGTGTTCAAGGCGCTGTTCCTGGGCTTCATGTTCGCCTTCGCCATCAAGGCGCCGCTATGGCCCTTCCACCGCTGGCTGCCCGACGCCGCGGTGGAGGCCACGCCGGCCACCGCGGTGCTGATGATGGCGGTGATGGACAAGGTCGGCACCTTCGGCATGCTGCGCTACTGCCTGCAGCTGTTCCCCGGCGCCTCAACCTATTTCCGCCCCCTGATCGTCGTGCTGGCCGTCATCGGGGTCATCTACGGCGCGGTCGTGGCCATCGGGCAGACCGACATCATGCGCCTGATCGCCTACACCTCCATCTCGCACTTCGGGTTCATCATTCTGGGCGTCTTCGTGATGACGAGCCAGGGGCAGAGCGGGTCGACGCTGTACATGCTCAACCACGGCCTGTCCACGGCGGCGGTCTTCCTGATCGCAGGCTTCCTGATATCCCGGCACGGCAGCCGGAAGATCGCCGACTACGGCGGCGTGCAGAAGGTGGCGCCCATCCTGGCGGGGACGTTCCTCGTCTCGGCCATGGCCACCCTGTCGCTGCCTGGCCTGGCACCATTCATCAGCGAATTCCTGGTGCTGCTGGGCACTTTCAACCGGTACTGGCTGGCCGCCGCCTTCGGTGTCACCGCGCTGGTGCTGTCCGCCATCTACATGCTGTGGCTCTACCAACGAATGATGACCGGACCGGTGCTCACCGGCAACGAGAAGATCGGCGACCTGCGCGCGCGCGAATTGCTGGTCGTCACCCCGTTGATCGCGCTGTTGCTCGTCCTCGGGGTTTACCCGAAGCCGGTGCTCGACATCATCAACCCCGCCGTCGAGAACACCATGACCACCATCGGTCAGCATGATCCCGCGCCGAGCGTGCCGGCGGTCAACCGCGCACCCCGGACAGCCGAAGGACCGCGATGATGACGCTCCCCACCCCCAGCATCGAGTACTTCCTGCTCTGCCCGACGCTCATCGTGTTCGGCGTCGCCGTCGTCGGCGTCCTCGCGGAAGCGTTTCTGCCCAGGCGGATTCGCTATCACGCCCAGGTGACGCTGGCCGTGGCCGGTTTGATAGCGGCATTCGTCGCGGTGGTGAAAGTGGCCGAGTCGATTCCGGCCTCCGGCCGCGCGACGGTGCTGGGCGCGATGGCCGTCGACCGGCCGACCCTCTACCTGCAGGGCACGGTGCTGCTGGTCGCGGTGCTGGCGGTCATCTTCATTGCCGAACGCACGCAAACCAAGGCGGACAGCAAGGTTCTCGCGGCGGCGGGCGCCGCCGGGCCGGTGGGCCTGGATTCCTTCACCCCGCAGGCGTCCGCGGTTCCGGGCAGCGACGCCGAGCGTGACGCGGAGCGGGCCGGGGCCGCGCAGACGGAGCTGTTCCCACTGGCGATGCTGTCCGTGGGCGGCATGATGGTCTTCCCCGCATCCAACGACTTGCTGACGATGTTCGTTGCGCTCGAAGTTCTTTCGCTGCCCCTGTATTTGATGTGCGGCCTGGCCCGTCATCGGCGCCTGCTGTCGCAGGAGGCGGCGATGAAGTACTTCTTGCTGGGCGCCTTCTCGTCGGCGTTCTTCCTGTACGGCGTGGCGCTGCTGTACGGCGCGACCGGGACGCTGCTGCTGACCGGCATCCGCGACGCGTTGGCGGCGCACGGAGACACCTCGATGGCGTTGGTGGGCGTCGCGCTGCTGTCCGTCGGCCTGCTGTTCAAAGTGGGTGCGGTTCCGTTCCATTCCTGGATTCCGGACGTCTACCAGGGCGCGCCCACGCCCATCACCGGGTTCATGGCGGCGGCGACCAAGGTCGCGGCCTTCGGCGCCCTGCTGCGGGTGATCTACGTCGCGCTGCCGCCCCTGCACGACCAATGGCGCCCGGTGTTGTGGGCCATCTCGATCCTCACCATGGCGGTGGGCACCATCACCGCGGTGAACCAGACCGACGTCAAGCGCATGCTGGCCTATTCCTCGGTCGCCCACGTCGGGTTCATCCTCACCGGCGTGATCGCCGACAACCAGGCGGGCCTTTCGTCCACGCTGTTCTACCTGCTCGCCTACAGCTTCAGCACCGTCGGCGCGTTCGCGATCGTGGGCCTGATCCGCGATGCCGACGGCGTCGAGGACGCCGCCGTGTCGCACTGGGCCGGGCTCGGGCAGCGCTCACCGATTGTGGGCGTGATGTTTTCGATGTTCCTGCTGGCCTTCGCCGGCATCCCGCTGACGAGCGGGTTCGTCAGCAAGCTCGCCGTGTTCAAGGCCGCGGCGCAGGGTGGTGCGGCACCCCTGGTGATCATCGGTGTGGTGGCCAGTGGGATCGCCGCCTACTTCTATGTGCGGGTGATCGTGTCGATGTTCTTCACCGAGGTAACCGACGACACCCCCCATGTGGTGGCGCCGGGAATCTTGAGCAAGGCCGCGATTGCGGTGTGCGCCGCGATCACCGTGGTGTTGGGCATCTTCCCGCAGCCGGTGCTCGACCTCGCCGACCAGGCCGCCCAACTGCTGCACTGAGATCAGTTCAGGAACGGGCGCGCCGCCAGGACGTAGACGGCCAGAGCGGCCAGCGGCGCGGCCAACGGCAACCACGGCAGCTGCAAGGGGAACGACGTCGCGACCAACCCCGCGAACGTGAACCCCACGGCGCCAACGGCAGTCGGCCAGCTGCCGAGCACCGCACCGGCCGACCCCCCGACAGCGTGGCGGCAGACCAGGTAGGCGGCGGCGCTCAGCCCCGACAGCGCGACGAACACCAACGGCGGGTCGGACAGCGTGATCGTGAGCACCGACAGCAGCACCGCAAGCGTTGCGGCGGGACGAAACGCCGTCCCCGCCAAAACCGCGCCCAGCGCTGTTGCCCAGGCGGCCACGGCGCGTCCGTGCGACCCGTCGGCAGCCAGGCCCACCATCAGCAGGCCGAACGCGACAGAGAACACCGGGGCCCACAGCCGCGGCAATGCCGACGTGCGATCGCTAGCCACGGAGCCGCCCCCGCACCCTCCGGCGGCGGTCCGGCAGCACACCCATGGACTGCTCCAGGCCGCTATCTCCTTGCCACGAAACGATGTCGACGCCGACGGTGGCCATGTCCCGGTACATGGCGGAACGCTGCAGCGTCCACATCCGGTCGACCAGGGGATCCTGCTCGCCCTCGAACGGGGAGCTGTCGAGGATGTCGACGGCGATGACGACGTGGCCCCGCTTGCGTAGATCGATCAGCGCGAGCGCGAATTCGGTGTCGAGCAGCGTGGAGAAGGCGATGACGATCGCACCGGCGGGAACGGCCGCGCGTGGCGCCAACGTGCCCGTTGTCTTCTCGAATCGGTCGCCGGCACCGAGCACCGTGTCGAGCACCCGATAGAACTGGCGCTGCCCGATGTCGGCGCCCAGCCACCGCGGGCGGTTACCGCCCAGGGCGACGATTCCGGCGCGGTCTCCGTGCCGCAGCGCGGTCTGTACGACCTGCGCGGCGCCGCGAACCACGCGCTCGGTGGCACGGGTCGCCGGGCCCGCCGGCTGGCGATAGGTGTCGATCAGCACCACCACGTCGGCGGCGCGGTCGGTGAGGCGCTGAGTGACGTGTAATTGGCCGCGGCGCGCGCTCACCGGCCAATTCACCGCGCGCAGTTGGTCTCCGGGCACGTAGGCGCGAATGTCGGCATATTCGACGCCGGGGCCGACGTGCCGGGTGAGGTGGGCGCCCAGGCGGTCGAGCAGCTCGGTCTGCGGGATGGGCGTCGACTGCGGGGGCGTCAGCGGAAAGACGATGACTTCGGCGGCGTCGACGGTGGCCGTCCCCGACAGCAGCCCGCCGCGCGCGACCGCGTCGACCCGGGCCCGAATGAAGTACCTGCCCCAGCGTTCCGCGGTCGCCGCAACCCTTTTGGTCCGGCGGGAGTCCGAGTCGAGTACTTCGAGCTGCATCCCCTCGACGGCCGGAATGTTGACCTCGACCGCCGAAAACCCCATCGGCCCGCCCTCTTCCGTCGCCCAGATGCTCACTTGCGCCAGGTCGTTTTCGAAGCACCGCTGTGCATCGGGCTCGCCGTGCACGCGGATCGTCGGCACGGGCCGTTGCCAGCTGATCGAGCACAGCACCCCCAGCAGCGGTGCCGCGAAGGCGATCAGCTGCCACCGCCCGCCCATCACCGCGAACGCGAGCGCCAGCCCCGCGCAGGTCGCGATGGCCCGCGTCAACTGCGATGCGCGCCAGCGGAACTCGACCGGCGGGTGGGTCACGTCGCGCTCATCCGGCGTCCCCGTGGCCCGTGCGGGGCACCGGCAAGCGGCGCAGCAACTCCCCTACGACGTCGGCGCCCTGAATCTTGCGCACCCACATCTCCGGGCGCAAGGTGATCCGGTGCGCGACCGCCGGGACGGCGAGCGCCTTGACGTCTTCGGGGATCACATAGTCGCGGCCGAGCAAAAGCGCGCGGGCGCGGGCGAGTTGAACCAGGTCGAGCTCGGCGCGCGGGCTGGCGCCCACCGCCACCTGCGGGTGGTGCCGCGTGGCGTTGGCCAGCGACACCACGTAGCGCAACACGTCCTCGTGCACGGTCACCTGCTCGACCGATTCGCGCATCGCGAGCAGGTCGTGGGCATCCACTACTTGACCGACGGTCGGCTCCACCGACCCGCGTTCGAGGCGCCGGCGCAGCATCGCGGCCTCGTCGCGCTCGGAGAGATAGCGCAATTCCAGGCGGATCGCGAACCGGTCGAGCTGCGCTTCCGGCAGCGGGTAGGTGCCCTCGTACTCGATCGGGTTGTCGGTTGCGAGGACGATGAAAGGCTTTGGTAGCTGGTGTGTTTCGCCGTCGATGCTGACCTGGCCTTCGGCCATCGCCTCGAGCAGCGCCGCCTGGGTCTTGGGCGGAGTGCGGTTGATTTCGTCGGCGAGCAGCAGGTTGGTGAAGATGGGTCCGGCCCGGAACGCGAAACGACCCGACTGCATGTCGTAGATCGTCGAACCGAGCAGGTCCGCGGGCAGCAGATCGGGGGTGAACTGCACGCGGGTGAATTGCAGCCCCAGCGCCGCGGCGAACGATCTGGCGATCAGCGTCTTGCCCAGGCCCGGCAGGTCCTCGATCAGCACATGGCCGCGGGCGAGCACCGCGATGAGGATGAGCGTGAGCGCGGAACGCTTGCCCACCACCACGCGCTCGATCTCGTCGAGCACCGCCTCGCAGTGCGCTGTGGTTGTTGCCGCCGGCAGCGTCATACCTGTTCCAACTTTCGCAGAATCTCTTCCAGCGTCGCACGGCCTGGACCGGGGCGCCGGTCACCGGTGCGTGCGACGTTGTTCGGATTAACCCATTCCCACAATTCGGCCCCGAAGAGCATTTGACCGCCCGCCTGATACGCCACGGGGTCCTTGGATCGCCTTTGGCCGGTGGTCATCTCGTATCTGCGCGCGAGCATCGGACGCAGGTGCCGGTCCCAGTCCACCCGGGTGGACTCCGACCACCGGATCGTCGTCTCGGTGTTGGAAAGCCAGCGCCGCAACGAATCCCCGAGATCGTCGGAACCCTCGTCGGGCTCGGCCCCCATTCCGCGTCCCAGCACGCGACGGACGGTGAGCAGTACCAGCGCCAGGGCACCACCCGAGGCGGCCAACACCAACCTTCGGTCGTGCTGCATCAGCGCCAGCAACTCGATTCCGACGATGAGGCAGATGCCCAGGGCCAGCGTTCTGGTCATACAAGACTCCGGGAGCCCAGTTCGTCGAGGACCATCTCGAGCACGCGCACCGCCACGTCGCGGTGGCCCTCGTTCATCACATGCGGGCTGAATCGCGCCTCGGCGAACAGATTCACCAATTGCACGGCGTTGTCGGCATGCAGCGCACGGTGTTCGACCGCCCGGGCCAGCACCTCGGTCGGGGTGTCGAAGTCCTGCGGGGCGGCGCCGGGCACGTTGGCGAGTTCGCGCTCCATCGCCGCATAACAGGCGATGATCGCCTCGCGGGGCTCCCGGCTGAGGTCGGTCATCTCGGCCAGCCCACGCTCGGCCGCCCGCACCAGAGATTCCGAACGTGTTGGCGGCGAAGGAGATTCGGCGTGATCGTCGTCGATGACGGCGCCCGGCGTCCCCGCGCGCCACCGCCGCCGCGACATGACGACCGTCCCCGTCACGATGATCAGCATCATCGGGACGGTGGCGGCGAGCAGGATGCCGAACATGTCCCCGTTGTGCGAACGCGGCCGCTGCGGCGCCGGGGCGTTGCCATGTTCCGCCGGCGGAGCGCCGGTCGCCTGTGGGGGCTGCGCCTGACCGACGCCGTGGGGCGCCAACAGGTGGGTGGCCACCATCACGATCAGCAGCCAGGCCACGATGACCGCCAGCGCGATCAGCACCACGCGCCAGCTCGGCCGGCCCCTGCCCGTGCCGAGCAGCTCCGACAGCTGGCCCACTTGGGGCGCCGTCGCGCGCGGGTCCCGCAACCGGGCGATGACCGCGATCGCCACCAGCGCGAGAGTCACGCCGAGGGCGGCCACCACGAAGACCAGCGCCGCCCGGCCGCCGACGGCCTCGCCGCGCTCCTCATGGTGCGCGGCCGGCAGATAGCCCCGCAGCGCGGCGGAGACGACGAGCAGCAGCACGATCAGGGCGACGACCCGCCCCGTGGGCTTGTCCATACCAGGCATTGGCACACCACTCGTTTGTTGCGGCACTGGCCTCGCCTCATCCTGGCACGCCGGGCCGCGGGTTATCCACAGTCGGCGATTCATCCACAAAACCGCGCTCGGGCACTCCTTGTCGAATGTCTGTTCGATAGCGTTGGGTTCGTGGGCTTCCGGATGAGCGCCGAACAGGCGCGAGAGCGGATCGGTGCCGCTCTCGACGCGATCGATGCCGCGCACGACGTGCTGCGCGCGACGTCGTCGGATGTGGTCGGCAACGACTTCCGGGTCGAGGTCGCCGAACGGCTGGAAACCCAGAAACGCACCAACCGCGGGCTGATGTACCGGTTGTTCGCGGAGATCGCCGACCCGCCCGACGGAGGCGGGTTCGTGCCGGGGGTGCGCGACAAGCTGTGGGCGCGGCTGCGCATCACGCCCAACGAGATCACCCGCCGCTCCCGGCTCGCGGCCCGGATCCGGCCGCGGCGGTCGCTGACTGGCCCGCCCGTACCGCCGGAGCTACCGGCACTGGCGGCCGCGGTGTCCGACGGTGCGGTGGGCGAGGACCACATCCGGGCGGTATGCACGGCGGTGGATATTCTGCCCTCCTGCGTGTCGCTCGCGGACGCGGCGGACGCCGAGGTCGCCCTGGTGCGGCACGCGGCCAAACTCGACGCCGGCGTCGTGGCCCGGCTCGGCCGGCGGATTGCCGACCATCTCAATCCTGACGGCCTCTTCAACGACGAGGATCGCGCCCGGCGCCGGCGGCTGCACCTGGGCCCGCAGGGGCCCGACGGCATGTCGCGGCTGTCCGGGCTGCTTGACCCCGAGGCCCAGGCTTACTTTGAAGCCGTCGAAGCGGCCGTACGGCCCGGCCGCCACCAACCCGACGCCGCGGGAAGCGAAGCCGAAACTCGCGACCGGCGTACGCCGGCCCAGCGCTGCCACGACGCGCTCAAACTGGGGCTCGAAACCGCCGTCGCGTCCGGCCGGCTCGGGGCGCACCGCGGTCACCCCGTTACCGTGATCTTCAGCACCACGTTGGCCGAACTCGACCGGGCCGCACACGCGGTCGTCGACTCGACGGTGCCCATGCCTGCGCCCGCCGCAACCGGCGGCGGTTCCAGGCTGCCGATGCCGGACTTGATTCGCATGGCGGCCAAGGGTATTCATTATCTGGCGGTGTTCGACGACCACACGAGCCGCCCGCTGTATCTGGGCCGCCAGAAGCGCATCGCCACCGCCGACCAGAGACTCATCTGCCACGCCCGCGACCGCGGTTGCACCCGACCCAACTGCCTCGAACCCGGCTACCACTGCGAGGTGCACCATTCGCCGGACTGGGCGGACGGTGGCCGAACCGACGCGGACAAGCTGTTTTTCGCCTGCGGATGCGACCACGCAGCGGCGAGCCGCGGCGAATGGCACACGGAGGTAACCGAGAGCGGGAGAATCGCGACCCCGATCCACCCGATACGGACGACAGGTGACGCGCCGCGAGCGTCTCGCCAAACGGCCCCGCCCGGTGGGACACTCGGCGTGTGCCCCCGTACCGCGATGTCGCCGCGTTCGACGATCGTGCTGCCGGCTACGACCGCGGCTGGCGCGGCCGGCTGCACCACGAGATCGCCGACCGCACGGCGCAACTGGCCGTGGCGACGGTCACCGCCCCCGAGTATGTGCTCGACGTCGGGTGCGGCACGGGCTACCTGCTGCAACGGCTGGCTCGCCGCTACCCGAACGCCAAACACCTCGCCGGGATCGACGCGGCCCCTCGAATGGTCGACGTGGCAACGGCTCTCGCGCGCGATCCGCGACTGAGTTTCTCCCGTGGAGTTGCCGAGGAGCTCGACTATGCCGACCACGCCTTCGACCTCGTAGTCAGCACCACATCATTCGACCACTGGTCCAACCAGCTGGCTGGCCTATTGGAATGCGCCCGAGTGCTGCGGCCGGGTGGCAGCCTGGTGCTCGTCGATCAGTTTTCGCTGTGGCTGGTGCCGACCCTGGCCGTCGGACGTCGCGGCAAGGCGCGCACCCGGCACCGCGCCGAGAAGCTGCTGCTGCAGGCGGGATTCCAGTCCCCGAAATGGCAGCGCCTGCACGCCGTGATCATCAACGCGGTCACGGCGAAGACGCGGGCCTAGTCGGGCTCGAAGGGCCGGAAGCTGCCGTCGAGAACCTGCAGATGGCCGATCGTGCGACCGGTGACTCTTTCGGGATCGACCAACGTCAATTCGACTGCCGCGCGTGCGAATTCGTCGGCAGCGGCGGTCTCGTCGAACTCACGGGCATAGTAGGCCAGCCCGGGTGTGAGGATCGGTTTCGATGGCGACAGGGCATTGACCGCGATCTGATGATCGGCGAGATCGTATGCGGCGCACTGGGTCAGATGCTCCAGCGCCGCCTTGGAGCCGCCATAGCCGGGCAGCACGCCCCCGCTGCGGTCCGGGTAGGGCCCGTTGCCGGGGATCCTCGATGCGACCGAGGTGACGTTGATGATCGACCCCGCGCCCGCTTCGATCATGTCCGGGCACACCAGCTGCATGAGCTCGTAGGCGGCGAAGACCGCGATCTCGAAATGCCGGCGGTACGCGGCCAGCGGGATGCTGACGAATCCCGGCCAGCCGGGTTTGACGGCGCCGCTCGCCGGCGTGGCGGACTTGGGGCGCGGTTCGGCGCCCGGCGCCGGAGGACGGCCGGGCGCGGTGAAGGCCGCGTTGTTGACCAGGATCGTGATGGGCCCCAGGGCTTCTCGCGCCGCAACCACCAGCCGGGCGATATCTTCCCGGTCGGTCAGGTCGGCCCGGATCGCCACCGCGCGGCCGCCGGCCGACTCGATGTCGGCCACCGTTTCGCCGATGGTGCCGGGCAACCGCTCGTCCCATACCTGCTCGGTGCGACCCGCCACCGCGACGGCGGCGCCCTCCGCCGCGAGGGCCAGCGCGATCGCCCGGCCCAGTCCGCGGCTGCCGCCGGTGACGATCGCGGACCGCCCCGCCAGCCGCCCCGTCATCGCGTCACCCCGTGCACGACGATGGCGGTGGTCTGCTCCACCCACGCGTCGTCGAGTTCGTCCTCCGGGCGCAGCAGCAGGCGCAGCATCGTGGCTCCCCCAATCAGCTCGATCAACCGGTCCGGGTCCACATCGGGGTGCGCTTCACCCCGCTCGACGGCGTCACTCAGCCGCACCCGCACCGTCGCGAACAGGTCCGCAAACCGCGACATCACCCGGGCGTTCAAGGCGGGATCGGCCGTCATGTCGGCCACCAGGCCCGGTAGGGCGGCGCGAACGACCGGGGTGGTGAAGACGTCGCGAGTGGCCTCGATCATCATGCGGATGTCGGCGGCGAAGTTCCCGGCCGGCGCCTCCAGCGCGGTCGGCGCCACCGGGAAGGCCGCCTCGTGCACCAATTCGGCCTTGCTCGACCACCGGCGGTACAGCGCCGACTTCGTGGTGCCCGCGCGCTCGGCGACCGCCGCCAGACTCAAGTTTGAATAGCCCATTTGGACAAGCAGTTCCGCGGTGGCCGCTAGGATGGCGGAGTCGATACGCGGGTCCCGCGGGCGGCCGGCGCCGGGGGCCTTGTCAATGGCGGGCGGGTCTGCTTTCATAACGCTACCTACCGTATCGTAATTGCCGCGCCGAAGTCTCAAAGAGAATCAAGTCTCAAAGAATGGGGGCCCCCGTGGCCAACGAACCCGTGCTCGACAAGGTCGACCGGCTGCAGCGGTCCAGCCGAGACGTCACGACGCTGCCCGCGGTGATGTCGAAATGGCTGTCGACCATCCTGCCCGAAGGAGCGGCGCCGGAGGTGACCGTCGAGAGCGGCGTCGACTCGACGGGCATGTCGTCGGAGACCATCATCCTCTCTACTCGCTGGCAGGAGGACGGGAAGCGCGTCGAGCAGAAGCTCGTGACCAGGGTGGCGCCCGCCGCCGAAGACGTGCAGGTGTTCCCCACCTACCGGCTTGACCACCAATTCGAGGTCATCCGGAAGGTCGGCGAACTCACCGACGTCCCCGTTCCGCCGGTGCGCTGGCTCGAGCCCACCGGCGAGGTGCTGGGCACCCCCTTCTTCGTGATGGACTACGTCGACGGCGTGGTCCCGCCCGACGTCATGCCTTACACATTCGGCAACAACTGGTTCGCCGACGCGCCCGCCGAACGCCAGCGCGAGCTGCAGGACGCAACGGTCGGGGTGCTGGCCAAGTTGCATTCGATCCCCAACGCGGAGAAGACGTTCGGCTTCCTCTCCGAGGGGCAAGCCGGCGACACCGCGCTGCGCCGGCACTTCAACTGGGTGCGGTCCTGGTACGACTTCTCGGTGCCCGACATCGGCCGCTCGCCGCTGCTGGAACGGACCTTCGCCTGGCTGGAGGACAACTGGCCGGCCGAACCGGCCGCACGTGAACCCGTGCTGCTCTGGGGTGACGCCCGGGTGGGCAACGTGCTGTACCGCGACTTCCAGCCGGTCGCGGTGCTGGACTGGGAGATGGTCACGCTCGGGCCCCGCGAGCTCGACGTGGCGTGGATGATCTACGCGCACATGGTGTTTCAAGAACTGACCGGCCTGGCGGGCCTGCCGGGCCTGCCGGAGGTGATGCGCGAGGACGACGTCCGCGCCACCTATCAGCGGCTGACCGGCGTGGGGGTGGGCGACCTGCGCTGGTTCTACGTGTATTCGGGCGTCATGTGGGCCTGCGTGTTCATGCGCACCGGCGCGCGCCGGGTGCACTTCGGCGAAACCGAGAAACCCGACGATGTCGAGTCGCTGTTCTACCACGCCGGGTTGATGCGCCGTTTAATTGGCGAGGGTCTTATCGGAGAGGAGCAATAATGCTCGGCCCGCTCGACGAGTTCCCGGTACATCAGATTCCGCGGCCGATCGCGTGGCCGGGTCCCTCGGACCGCAACTTCTACGATCGCTCCTACTTCAACGCCCACGACCGCACCGGGAACATCTTCGTCATCAGCGGTATCGGCTACTACCCCAACCTCGGCGTCAAGGACGCGTTCTTCCTCGTCCGCCGCGGGGACACCCAGACCGCGGTGCACCTGTGCGACGCCATCGACTCCGATCGCCTGAACCAGAACGTCAACGGCTACCGGATCGAGGTCATCGAGCCGCTGCGCAAGCTGCGGTTGGTCCTCGACGAAACCGAAGGCATCGCAGCCGATCTCACTTGGGAGGGCCTGTTCGACGTCGTGCAGGAGCAGCCGCACGTCCTGCGGTCCGGCAACCGGGTGACGCTGGACGCGCAGCGGTTCGCCCAGCTGGGCAGCTGGAGCGGTCGGATCGCCGTCGACGGCGAGGAGATCCCCGTCGACCCCGCGACCTGGCTCGGCAGCCGCGACCGGTCCTGGGGGATCAGGCCGATCGGCGAACCCGAGCCGGCGGGGCGGCCCGCCGACCCACCGTTCGAGGGCATGTGGTGGCTGTACGTGCCGATGGCGTTCGACGAATTCGCGATCGTGCTGATCATCCAGGAGGAGCCCAACGGCTTCCGCTCGCTCAACGACTGCACCCGCATCTGGCGCGACGGCCGCGTCGAGCAGCTGGGTTGGCCCCGGGTCAAGATCCACTACCGCTCCGGCACCCGCATCCCCACCGGCGCCACCATCGACGCCACCGCCCCCGACGGCACCGGGGTCCACTTCGACGTCGAGTCCAAGCTGCCGGTGCCGATCCACGTCGGCGGCGGCTACGGCGGCGACTCGGACTGGCTGCACGGCATGTGGAAGGGCGAGAAGTTCGTCGAACGCCTGACCTATGACATGGCCGACCCGGCGATCGTCGCGCGGTCCGGTTTCGGCGTGATCGACCATGTCGGCCGGGCGGTATGCCGCGACGGCGACCGCGACCCGGTGGAGGGCTGGGGTCTTTACGAGCACGGCGCGCTGGGCCGCCACGACCCGTCCGGGTTCTCCGACTGGCTGACCGTCGCCCCCTAGTCAGCCCGCGAACGTCGAGGAGTTCCGAGATTCTCGGGCCATCTCGCGCAACAAGTCGACGTTCGCGGGTGTCGGGCAATTGCCCTACGAAATCGCGGAAATTGGGGTTGACTGGTGCGCGTGACAAATCCACCGTGGATTGTCGACGTTGTCGTGGTCGGCGCAGGCTTTGCTGGACTCGCCGCGGCGCGGGAGCTGACCCGCCAAGGCCACGATGTGGTCGTCTTCGAGGGCCGCGACCGCGTCGGCGGCCGGTCGTTCACCGGCAGCGTGGCGGGGTTGCCCGCCGATCTGGGGGGCACATTCGTCGGCCCGACCCAGGACGCGGTCTTGGCGCTGGCGGCCGAACTCGACGTCCCCACCATCCCGACCCATCACGACGGCAAGAACGTTATCCACTGGCGTGGCTGGACGCATTCCTATCGCGGCACCATCCCCAAACTGTCGCTGACCGGGCTGCTCGACATCGGCCGGTTGCGTTGGCAATTCGACCGGATCGCCCGCAGCATCCCGCTGTCGGCGCCCTGGGACGCGCGCCGGGCGTGCGAACTCGACGGCGTGTCGCTCGGCGGCTGGCTGCGCTCGGTGCGCGCCACCGCCTCGTCGCACGACCTGCTGGCGATCGTGTCCCGGGTGACGTGGGGGTGTGAACCCGACGACGTGTCGATGCTGCACGCGGCCCGCTACACTCGCGCCGCCGGCGGGCTGGATCGGCTGCTCGACGTCGAAAACGGTGCCCAACAGGACCGTTTTCCGGGCGGCACCCAGCAGATCGCCGAGGCCGCGGCCGCCGAGCTGGGCAACCGGGTCGTGCTCAACGCGCCGGTCCGCCGCATCGACCGGCACGGCGCAGGGGTGACGGTCACCACCGACGTCGGCCAGGCGGAAGCCGGATTCGTAGTCGTCGCGGTGCCGCCCGCCCATCGCGCGTCGATCGAGTTCGCTCCCCCACTGCCCGCCGAGTACCACCAACTCGCCCAGCACTGGCCGCAGGGCCAGCTCAGCAAGGCCTATGCGGCGTATTCCACACCGTTTTGGCGGACCAACGGCTTCTCCGGCCAGGCGCTGTCCGACACGGGGCCGGTTTTCATCACCTTCGACGTCAGTCCGCACGCCGATGGGCCGGGCGTCCTGATGGGCTTCGTCGACGCGCGAGCCTTCGACTCGCTCTCCCCCGAGCAGCGTCGCCGCGACACGTTGCGCTGCTTTGCGACGCTGTTCGGTGACGACGCCCTGAAACCGCTCGATTATGTCGATCACCGTTGGGGCGCAGAGCAATTCGCACCCGGCGGTCCCACCGCCGCGGTCCCGCCGGGCTCGTGGACGCGATTCGGGCCGTGGCTGCGCGAGCCGGTCGGCCCCATTCACTGGGCGGGCACCGAGACCGCGGACGAATGGACCGGGTTTCTCGACGGGGCGGTCAGGTCCGGTCAGCGCGCGGCCGCCGAGATCACCGCCTTGCTATGAACTGATCCGCACGTCCTGGGTCACCGATTCGGCGAGTGCCCGGAGGTGGCGGTTCACCTCGCGCGGGTGTTCCAGCATCGAGCAATGGCCGCCCGGCAGCTCGACCAGGCCGACGACGTTGGGCGCGGTGCCCGCGATCCTGCGGGCCTGGCTGATGGGGGTCAGCCGGTCGCGTTCGCTGCCGATGACCAGGGTGGGCACCGTCAAACCGTCCAGCTCGAGGTATCGCGACCCCAACGCCGCGACCAGCATCCTGGCGCAACCGGCGCGTCCCGCGGGCGACGTCTGTTCGAAGAACTGGTGGACGATCCTGGCGACGCTGGGGTCGGCTTCCTTGCCCACCGCCAACATCCCGACCACGTAGCGGCTCGGGATGCGGGCCGCGGCGGGGATCGGGAACCCACCGAACGCGTTGATCAGCGCCCGGGCGGCGGCCACTCGGGCCGGCGAGAGCCCGTGCGGCACCGAGAGTAGCTGGACCTTGCGGACCAGGTCCCCTGTGGTGGTGTTGATCAGCGCGACGGCGTCGGCGCGCCGGCGAACCATGTGCCCGTAGCGTGCCGACCACGCGGCGATGGTGATGCCGCCCATGGAGTGGCCGGCCAGCACGGCGCGCTCGTGCGGCGCCAGCGTCGCATCCAGCACCGAGTTCAGGTCGGACGCAAGGTGTTTCAGGCTGTATCCGTTGCGCCGGGGCATGCCACTGCGCCCATGCCCGCGATGGTCGAAGGCAATCACCCGGTAGTCGTTGGCCAGGTCCGCGATCTGGTAAGCCCAGGCCCGGATGGCGCACGTGATGCCGTGCGTCAGGACAATCGGGTACCCGTCGGGCGGACCGAACACCTCGGCGTGTAGCCGGGTGCCGTCGGTGGCCCGTACGGGAACGGTCCGGCTGGGCGGCAACACATCGGGGTACGGGTCGACGGTGCGAGCCGATCGCCGAGGACTCATCGTCGCTCTCCCCTCGAACACTGGCCCGTCGCCACAGTTAAGGACTGTCGGAAGTTTATCCCCAAGGTCCGTTCGGATTCGGTAAATCCGGCAAACCGTTTTCGGTGTGAGACGCTAACACCCATGTACCCGATATCGCGTCGGGAATTCATCGCGGCTACCACGTTCGTGGTCGGCGGCGGGCTGATGGCCGCCTGCGCGCCGTGGCGTCCGCCGGCCGTGCGCCCGCCGCGACCGGATACCCGGTCGGTGCTCGTCATCGGCGCCGGGATGGCCGGACTGTCCGCCGCCCGCAGCCTCGCGGATGCGGGGTGGCCGGTTCGCATCATCGAAGCCCGCGACCGCATCGGCGGCCGGGTCCACACCGACCGCGACTGGGGCGTGCCGCTGGAGATGGGCGCGTCGTGGATCCACGGCACGTCGGACAACCCGCTGGTGAAGCTGGCGCGGCAGGCCCGGGCCCAGCTGGTCACGACCGACTATTACAGCTGGGTCAAACTCGTGGTCGATCCCAAACTTCCACCGCTCGACTACGACCCCACACTGTGGCGCGTGTTCGTGGAGCGGGCGCGTTATCAATTCGACGCCGGCAGCCTGGCGGCCGCGGTCGACGCCGCGGCCGGCGGCGAAGTACTGTCCGTCTCGGACCGCGCCCAGTTGGCCTTCTACCTCACCACCGAAATCGAGGACGAGTTCGCCGCCGACGCGGATCAGCTGTCCGCCATCACCTTTGACGAGGGCGACTACACCGGCGGCGATCAGGTCGTCATCACCAACGGCTACGACGCCCTGCCGAGGATTCTCGCCGACGGGCTGTGGGTCGAGCTGAACACGCCGGTGACCGCGATCGCGCGGCGCGACAATTCCGTCGTCGTGCGGACGAAAAACCGGTCTTTCCAGGCGCCCGCCGCGATCGTCACCGTTCCCCTCGGGGTGCTGAAAGCCGGTGCCATCGCTTTCGATCCGCCCCTTCCCGACCAGCACAGCCACGCGGTCGAGGCGCTGGGCTTCGGGGTGCTGTCGAAGAGTTTCTTCCGGTTCAACCGGCGCGGTTGGACGGTGGACAACGCCTTTTATCAATACTTGGCCGCCGACGCGGGCTGGTGGGCCCAGTGGTTCAGCCTCCCGGCAGCCGCGGCCCCAATCATGTTGGCATTCAACCCCGGTGACCGCGGCCGCGCGGTAGAGGCCTCCTCACCCCGAGATCTGCTGGCCACCGCGCTGCCCGTCGCTCACCGGCTGTTCGGCGATGACGTCTCGCCGGTCGAGGTCAAGACATCGAACTGGAGCGCCGACCCGTATGCGCGCGGCGCCTACTCATTTCACGCCCCCGGCTCCGGCCTGGACGACCGGCGCCGGTTGCAGGAACCGATCAGCGATCGGCTTTATCTGGCGGGCGAAGCGGTCGGCGTCAACAACCCGGCCACCGTGCACGGCGCCGTGTCCAGTGGCCGGTACGCCGCGGAACAGTTGATGCACCGGCTGAGCCGTTAGGAAGCCAGCCCGCGGAGCCGAATCGGCGCGTCACGCTGCGGTTCGTGCTGGCGGGCCGGGTCCGACACCAGCCGACGGCGGGCCGTGCTGACGCCTTCGATGTGCGCGACGGCCGCAGGGACCGAGTCGGCCATCGGCAGCCCGAGTTCGGGCAGCACCTGCGTGAGCCGGCGCAGCGCCACGCCGCTGACGATGCAGCAACGCAGCCCGGCCCGCCGCTGCTCCTCGTTGAGCGCCAGCAGCGCTCGCAGGCCCGAGGCGGCGATGAAGTCCAGGCCGGCGAGGTCGAGGACCAACGGCGCCCTGAGCTGCGCAAAGCGGCGAATGGCCCCGGCGATCAGGTCGGTGTTGGATGCGTCGACCTCGCCTTCGATGCGCAGGATGGTGGCCACGCTACGCGCGTGGACATGGATTTGCGCTCCGGCGCAATCGATTTGGTAGCGGTTGCGCGGTTGCCCGAGCAGCCCGGGGGTATGTCGGTCAGGTGTATAAAGATCTGTTGAAGCAATCATGTTGAGTGCGCCCTTCAAGGGGATTGTGATGAGCAGGGCGGGCGACGACGGTGTCCGAATGGCGCCCGTTGATACGGCAGCTGGGGACTCAACCTGACAACAGCCTACCGGCTATGGCGGCGGTCCGTGCGCACAAGCGGCGCCGTGGGCCCACGGCGTGACCCGAAATCGGCGCTCAACCAGGCGGTTTCGCGTACGACTCCGCGCGCGAAAAACATCTTTCGGCGTGTTGGGTTCAACGAGGATGGCGAGACGGTGACATCCGCTCAACGCGGCGGTCTGACCTGGGGCTTAGCGGCGTGTCGTGGTCACGACCGGGGGGTCAAGTGCCGGAGGGTGGTGTGCGGGCTCTGGCCGTACGTCTGCCGGTACAGCACCGCGAACCGGCCGGTGTGCGCGAACCCCCAGCGCTGGGCGATTTCCGTCACAGTGGTGTGGGACGGCGCCCCGGCCAACAGCTCTTGATGGGCGCGGCTGAGGCGTACCCGGCGGATGTATTCCGTTGGAGTGCTGCCAAGTTGACGCCGGAAGAGATACTGCACCGCCCTGGGCGTCAAATGCACGGCGGCCGCGACGTCGTTGATGCTGACGTCCTCGGCGGCGTGACGATGGATGAAAGAGACGGCGTCCTTCAGCGTTTCGGGTAGCGCGGGCTCGTTGGCCAGATCCTGTTCGGTGACGTTGGACGGGTAGCACTCGAGCAGCGCACCGGCCACCAGCGGAGCGAGCCCGGCCACGATGAGTGGCTGGTGGGCGGTGTCCGGGTCGGCCAAGGTCAACGTCACGTAGTCCAGCGTCCGATGCCACGCCCGCACCGCCGCGCGCGAGCGTGGGCGCCAGTCCAGGAAGTGGATTTGCTGCGGTAACGGCGCGCGCCAATCCGCGGCGACCTTGTGCAGCACGTCCGGGGCGATGCTCACCACATCGAACCGCGCCCCGTTGCACTGCAGCACGCACGGCATGTCGTGGGCGATCAGTATCGGGAAGTCGACCGTGGCGAGGGGACCGCCCGCAACGCTCATCGAGCCCGCGCGAGGCTGGATGACGGCGACCGTGTCAGAGGCCGGAATCTCCACCGCGACGCGACTCTGAATCGTCACGTCGTCCACCGTTAACGAACCCGCTTCGCAGCGCCGATGGGAGACGGCCGAGCGGCCCGTGAGCCCGGTGACGCGCCAGCCGGGATGGTAGGCCTTGGCAAAGAATTGGCGCGCGGTCTGCGCGTCGATGGTGCGGAACTGGTCGTTCCGAAGTGCTGACGCCGAACCCCGCGCGCGCCGCCCCGCGTCGCCCGCGAGGTCGGTGCCGACTCCGGGTTGGCCCGTTTCGGGCGGTTGGCTGACTGCACCGGCGAGCACGCCGGTGCCGGTGTTCTCGGTGGCGCTCGTCATGGTCGTCATAGTTGGCGTCCCCAAAGGGCCGTGCACGGTGTCATCATTGCATCACCGGACACCTGACGACTGCAAGCGTTGCGGCGCCAGACACCTGGTCCGCGCCTGTTGGTAGATGTTCTGCGAGTCAAGCGCAATCCGATCCCAGGCATAACGCGACAGCGCGCGGCTGCGGCCCGCCGCACCCATGCTCTCGCTCTGAAAACGCTGCGCCAGAAGGTTTCTCAAGGTAGCTGACAAGCCGCCAAGGGTTTGCGGCGGCAGCACCAGCCCGGTGACATTATCCACCACGGCGTCCTTGAGCACCCCGACGCCGAACGCCACCACCACCACGCCACTGGCCATCGCCTGCAGCACCGTGGTCGCGCGCGGTGGCTGTCGCGGCGTACACGCGACCACGTCCGCGGAACGCAGCAACATCGGCAATTCGTCACCGCCGACGGTGCCCGCGAACCGGACCCGCTCGGCCACCCCCAACTTGGCGGCCTGCTGCTGCAGCCTGGCCCGCGCCTTGTCGTGATCGGGGTTGGTGGCTTCGGTCTCGGCAACCACCAGCTCCGTGGCCGGAACCCTGGGCATCGCCCTGATGGCGATGTCGAAGCCGTTGCACGGCATCGGATTCGGCGCGAGACAGAGGACGCGATGCAGGTCGGTGCGGGCCAGCGCAGGACCGCGGGAATTAAACCGCTCCACGTCGACCCCGCCGGTCAAAGCGGACACCCGAGCCCGGCTGCGGCGCAGCCGGCTCAGGGCATCGACGTCGTCGGCGCTCTCCCCCGTCACCCACGTCGCGCTGCGCGCCAGTAGCGGTTCGATGCGCAGCCGTTCGCTCTCCGGTGGAGGTCCGGCGGCGCCTCCGGGGCCACTAGTGGCCGCCAACCCCAGAAAACTCTGGACGGTCGGCACCTGTTGCCGCCGCGCGGCCAGTTGGGCGGCCAAACCGCCAAGCCAGCCGTATGCGTGCACGACATCCGGCCGCTCGGCGGCCCATTCCCGCACGAGCGCGCCCGCCCAGTCGCCGACGTAGGGAAGCACCTCCGAAACGGACGTTGCTGCGCGGGGCCCGGCGGGCACTGCTACCGTGCGGTGACCATTCGTGCTGGTTTCTGCACGTCGGCTGTTGTGCCGGACGAATCGGGCGGCCTCGTGGCCACGGGCCGCAAGCGCAGCGGACAGTTGCTGTGGGTCGTCATCGACGATGTCGTCGCCGCTGACGATCGCAATCCTCACTTCGAACCCCCTTTGCGTCGCCCTTGGCGTGGTTGCGTACCCGGCCCAATATCGGTGAAACGGTACCTCCCTGCCACTTCGCCTGTGGCGCCGCAGTTTCGTATTTCGGATAGCAGTGCCCGGAGCCGCAGCGGAAAGGATCGCTCGCCGGACTGTGGGACGGCGGCCGATTTGGAAAACTGGAGGGGTGGCGAGCGACACGCATCGGCCCGTCGTCGAGCTGGTGGTTCTGCTGTCATCGGCGGGTGGTCTGTCCGCGCTCTCGACCGTGCTGAGTGATCTCCCGGCCGACTTTCCCGCCGCCGTCGTGGTGCAGCAACACCTCGGTGACCACGACAGCGTGCTGCCGGCGATTCTCCGCCGGCTGAGCGCGCACCCGGTCAGTTGGGCGTGCGACGGGCAGGTCCTCGCGCCGGGACAGGTGCTCGTGTGTCCGCCGGGAAGCTACCTGGAACTGACACCGGGAGGCCGTTGTCGCCTGTTCGCGACGAAGGATCTCAGGGCGCGCCGCTTCGACGTGCTGCTGCGGTCGGTCGCCGAATCGTATGGACCGCGCAGCGTGACCGCGGTGTTGTCCGGATCGGGGCAGGACGGGGCGGCGGGCACCGCCGCGCTGAAGCGGGCCGGCGCCGTCGTCATCGCGGAGAGCCGGGACACCGCCCTGTACTCGTCGATGCCGGTGGCGGCGGCGCGCGCCGGGGCCGACCTCGTGTTGCCGATTCACCAGATCGGTCGCGCCCTGGCCGGCGTCGTCGAGGGCGTGCCGCTGTCCGAGCTCCAGCCGGAGAGCGGTTGCGATGATTGCCCGGAGCCGGGAGCGCAGGAAGCCGACCCCGCACCGGGAGGCCCACGGCTGTCGCGCGATGACGCCGCCAACACCGCGGCAGCGCGCGCGGAACTGGCCGGATTGCGCGCCGCCGAACTCAGCCGCAGACGCAGCGATCTATCGGCGGGATCCGGCGCCACCGCCCAAACGGTGGCCACGGCGCGGCGCCGGGCCGCCGAGTCACGGCGCCGGGCCCAGTTGGCCCACCAAGCGGCCGAGGAAGCGGCCGCGCGGTGGGGTGGCTAGCTCACCACCTCCATGAGCAGCAGCGCGCCCCCGACCGCTCCCTCGCGCGAACGAAACGACGTGCACGTGACGCGCACCCGGGTCCGCCGCCCGCGCCGGTTGACCGCGTCCACTTCCGCCTCACCTGAGCTTTCGGCGTCGACGAACGCGTGGCCGATCAGCGGCCGGACGCTGTCCAGTGGCATTCCCATGTCCAGGCTGGTCAGTTTGCTTCCCATCGTTTCGTCGGACCGCAGGCCCCAAAGCTCTTCGCAACCGCGGTTCCACAGGATCACCTTCATCTCGCGGTCCACCACAACCATTCCCATGTGAATCGAGTCGATCAGCGAATCCAAGAAGTTCTTCGACTCGTCCAATTCCAGGCTGCGTTCCCGCAACATTTCGTTGATGGTGTGCAGTTCGTCGTTCGTGGACTGCAGTTCCTCGTTCATCGTCTCGAGTTCTTCGTTGGTGGACTGCAGTTCCTCGTTGGTGGTCTCCAATTCCTCCACGGTTGACTGCAGTTCCTCGTTGGTGGTCTCGAGTTCCTCGTTGGTGGACTGCAACTCTTCGTACGCCGCTTCCAGCTGGCGGTTGGTCTGCACCACCTTGTCCAGCAGGGCGCGCGTCGCGCTGACGTCGAAGAACACGATCGACACGCCGAGCAGACCGTTCTCGGCGTCGACGAGTGGGTTGACGTGGATTTCGAACCACACCGTCTCGGCGCCCGGGCGCTGCCATTTGACGTCTTGGATCCGCGCCGACCGCCGCTCCACCTTGGCCTGCTCCAGGTAGGCGCGCAGCTCCACCGGACGATAGGACACTTCCAGGTCGCGCAGCAGCCGGCCGATGTCGCGGGCCGAGAGCCCGAACAGGGTCTCGGCCTGCTGGTTGATCATCGCGACGGTGTCCTCGCCGGTGACCACGATCTGGGCAACCGGACTGGCGCGGAAAGCCAAGTCGCGCACCGTGGTCAAGCCCGTCAGGTCCTCGTTGCGTTCATAGAATGCCCCGGCCGGGTCGTAGCGCTCCACGCCGGCGTGGCTTCCGACGGCCTTGCGAAAGATTCGGTGCTTCAGATTCAGCGGGGTGAACCGGTCGCCGTGGCTGAGCAGCATCTCGGCGTGCCCAAGGAACAGCGTTCCCTGAGGGGCCAGCGCAAAATGCAGGCGGCCCAGAACGTTTCGCTGTGTTTCGGCGTTGAGGTACATCAAGGTGTTGCGACACACCAGCAGATCGACGCGGGAGATCGGCGCATCCTTGACCAGATCGTTGCGGCCGAAGATCACCGCACGGCGCAATTCCTTCTGAAAAACATAGCGGCCGTTGACCTGTTCGAAGTAGCGCGTCAGCAACTCGGCCGGCACCGGCTCGACGGCCTTGGCGTCATAGGAAGCGGCGCGCGCCTCGCTCAGCGCGTCCTCGTCGATGTCGGTGGCATAGATTTTGACCCGTTGACGAAACGCCTCGGGCCCGAGGTTCTCGGCCAGCAGCATCGCCAGCGTGTAGGCCTCCTCGCCGGAGGCGCAACCCGCGCTCCATACCCGGATCGGGTCGTCCGGGCCACGCTCGGCCAGCATCCGGGGAATGACTTCCGAACCGATGTACTCCCAGGCCTCCGCGTCACGGAAGAACGCGGTGACGTTGATCAGGATGGTGTTGAAGAGCGCGGCGAATTCGTCGGAACTGGCTTGCAAGAAGTCGAGGTATTCCTCGAAGGAGGAGTAGCCGGCCTGGTCCATCCGGTGGCGGACGCGGCGCATCAGCGACGTGCGCTTGTAGCCGGTGAAGTCGAAGCCGCGAGAATCGCGCATGTAGCGCAGCAGGGCCTCAAAAGCCTCGTCAGTCGTGCCGTCCATTCAAGTCCCGTCCGCATCCAGCCTGGCCGAAGGACTTGAACATTACTCGCCGGTCGTCAGAATCGATCCTCGCGACCGACCAATGCCCAGACCGTCTTGCCCGCCGACGTGGGGGTGCTGCCCCACGTTCGGCACAGCGCGGAGACGATCGCCAGGCCGGACACGACCTCGGCGCCGCGATCGGCGTCTTCGTGCCGGCCGGGCAGGCGGTCGCTGCAATCCTCCACCGCGACGGTGACGGCGTCCCGGTAGCTTTCGACGATCAGCACCGGCGCGCTGTCGGTGTGGTCGAGGACGTTTTCGATGAAGACGGTGGCCACGGTGGAAGCAACCGGAATCACTTCGCGGCACTCCCACTCGGTGAGCCAATCGGTGACGACGCCGCGGGCGAGGGCGAGGCTGCCTGCCGAGCGCGGGAGCTCGGTGCGCGCCCGCCGGCGAACCTGGATTGACCGGCTGCGGACGGCTTCCAGTGCCGACTCCCGGCTGGCATGGATGGGCACATATCGCACCACCCCGCCCTTGCTAATCACCCGTCGTACATGCGGGTCCGAGCAGACGAGCAGGATCGGGATGTCCGGCCAGATGCTGACGTGCCAGCGGGCACTGGTGAAAACCGTCCAGGCCGAGGCCGCCGGCACGGACAGCCGGTCGACATCGACGATCACCGCGGGTGGCTCGTCGAGGGCGGCCTTGATGACGGTGTCGCGGAGACCTCGATACGTTGAGCTGTCCAACACCCCCTCTGCCACCAGGATCGGCACATCCTCCTGCGCTTCGGCATCGATGCGGATGGCCGGCAGCGGCTCAGTCACCGGCCTCACCGCCCTGCGGGGCGTTGGCCGACAGCCTGTCGCTGAGCACTCGCAGCGCCCGTTCGGTTTGTTCGGCGAGGTCGGTGTAACGTCGGTTGAGCGGACCGGTCCCCGCCTTGTCGGCGAGTTGTCGCGACAATCGGGCCTTCTCCTGCAAGCTGCGCAGGGCCACCCACAGCGCCCCTTCGACTTCGTCGTCCCGCGCGGCGAGCAACGCGTCGGCCGTCCAGGCGTGACCCACCCGGCAGCGGAAGTTGCCCTCGCTGACGGAAACCAGCGAGCCATTGCAGTCCGGGCACGTGTACCCCGATGGGCTGCCTAGTTGTTCGGAGTCGAAACCGGTGGCGAAACGCGACATCATGGCGATGCGATTCTCTAGTTCCATTGTGGCGTCGCGCTCCATCTCCGAATCCTTCATCACTCGGTGCGACAGCTCTTTGAGCAGGGCGCCGATGTCGGCCGCCGCGGCCTGCTGATCCAGCACGCCGGCATCACGGGCGTGGGTCGGCAGCGCTGGGAACAACGCGTCCTCGGCCGACTGGCCGATGGTGGTGCCCCCTCGCAAGCGGATCGCGGCCAGGCCCAGCACGCCGTCGTCGAGCACACCCGAGAGCAGGATGCCGATAGCGCGGGGGCCGAATGCCAGGGCGACCGAGCGGAACAGCGCGTTGATCGCGGGCCGATGTCCGTTCTCTGTCGGCCCCTGCGACAGCATGACGTGGTGGTCGAGGACCAGCAGGTGGCGGTCGGGTCGGGCCACGTAGATGTGCGCCGGTTCGAGCTTCGCTCCGTCTTCGGCCGGGACGGCCGGCAGCGGGCCGCTGCGGTCGACGATGCGGGCCAGGACGCTCGGCGCGCCGGCGGGAATGTGCAGCGTGATCAGGTAGGCGTAGGGCACGTCCGGGGATAGCCCCGACGCCAGGCGTGACAGCGCTTCCACTCCCCCCGCGGAGGCACCGATCGCCACCACGCCACGCAGATCGCCATTGTCGCTGGTCGCCGTAATCATTACCCCTCGACTACCCGCATCAATCGTAGGTAACCCACTCGGCGAGGAATAGCGCGAAGGCGAAGACCTGGGTTTTCGCTGCCACCCGGGCGGGCATCCTGACCAGGACGCCAGGGATCTCTCATCGTGAACAGGAGGATGAACCATGCCGAATTCGTCGATCAAGAACGAGAAGCTGTACAAGGACCTGCGCAAGCAGGGGGACTCGAAGGAGAAGGCGGCCCGGATCTCCAATGCGGCGGCCGCGCGGGGCAAGTCCTCGGTCGGGCGCAAGGGCGGCAAGTCGGGGTCCTACCAGGACTGGACCGTCCCGCAGCTCAAGAAGCGCGCGAAAGAGCTTGGCATGTCGGGGTATTCAAGCCTCACGAAGGACAAGTTGGTAGCCAAGCTGCGGAATCACTGATCCGTCAGGCCGAGCCGGTCGACCAACACCAGGAAGGCGACCGCGTAATCGTTGTCGGCGGTGCATGTCCTGATTCGTTCCCAGTCCAGGCGTTCGCGGACGGCGCGCACGGCCGGCAGCAGCTTGGCGAAGTCGCAATAATGCTCGCCCAGCGAGCGCAATTGCTGGATCAGCACCATCGTCGGCGGCAGCACGGGCATCCGGATCGCCAACACGTCGTGCTGCTCGGCGCAGTCCAGGACTGAGGGTTCCACCCGCACGCCGTTGACGCGGTGCAGCACGTCGACGACCGTGTCGCCGGTGCGCGCCTTGAAGAGCCAATCCTCCGGGGGCCGCTCGACGGCGAACCCCGCATCGCTCAGTGCGGCCACGGCGTCGTCCACGTCGGCCTCGGCGACCACCAAGTCCACATCGTGCGTAGGTTCGGGCGCGCCATATGCCCACAATGCGTAACTGCCGGCCAGCGCGAACCGAGGGCCGTTCTCCTTCAGCGCCGACGCTGCACCGCGCAGCGCTTCCCGCAGCTGCGTGCTGGACGCGGGGGCCTCGATGGGTGCCATGGTGCATGAGTCATACCCCGCTGGCGGCCGGTACAACCTGCGCGGATACGGCGCCAGAGGTGGTAAGCCCGTTTAACTTGCGGCGATTTGGGCAAATCTTCCTGTTGTGTCAACCGCTTGGATCCGCGCCTATGCTGCCGACGCCGTGATCCCTGCTCACAACGAGCGGGTCGTCGGCCGCCACACCGAACTCCGCCTCATCACACCGGCGCGAACCCAGGCTCGGGCGCCACACGGGTTCGATCACCGCCTCAGGCAACTGGGGAGATCGGCGGCGGGTGATTGCGCGTGACGGCGGGTTTGGTCAGGCACTGGCTCGAGTCGGGACGGCTCGAGCTGCCATTGCCCGCTTCCGGGCGCACGGCGGAACGCTGGCAACGGCTGGCGTCGCTGGCCGAGGAGAACATCGTGGCGGCCCGGGTCGCCGAAGCCCACGTCGATGCGGTCGCGATACTTCACGAATTGGGTGGTAAACCCCCGGAATCCGGTCAGCTGTGGGGTGTTTGGGCGGCCGAAGCGCCGGACGCGGTGCTCACGGCCACCGACGTCAAAGGGGCGTTCACCCTGACGGGCACGAAGGTCTGGTGCTCGGGAGCCGGGTTTTGCACGCACGCATTGGTAACCGCCCGTCTCGAAGACGGGACGCGGGGCCTGTTCGCCGTGCAGGTGACCGACGCAAGCGTCAAGCCGCTACCCAGCACCTGGTGGAACGCCGGGATGGCGGGTAGTGACACTCGACCCGTGCAGTTCACCAACACGCACGCCGTCGCCGTGGGCGATCCGGGCGACTATCTGAGCAGGCCCGGCTTCTGGCACGGCGCCATCGGTGTGGCGGCCTGTTGGCTCGGCGGCGCGCGCAGGGTCGCCGATCCGCTATACCGTTGCGCCCGCAGCGAATCCGCCGATGCGTACTCGTTGGCTCACCTCGGCGCCGTCGACGCCGCGCTGGCCGCCGGCGACGCGATCCTGGCCGCGGCGGCCGCACATGTCGACTCCGACCCGTTCGACCGGACCGGCACCGCCCAACTGCTGGCCCGCCGCGTCCGCACCGTCGCGGAACACGCCGTCGACGAAGCCATCACCCGCACCGGCCGCGCGCTGGGACCGGGTCCGCTCTGCCAGGACGGAAGGCACGCCCAGCGGGTCGCCGACCTGAGCATCTATATCCGGCAAAGCCATGCCGAGCGCGATCTCGCCGAGCTCGGGCAGCTCGCGGGCCGCCAGCGCTGAGGACGCCGTGAGAGCCGCGCCCCCCAGCAACAGCGCCCGGTTCGTGGCCAAACCGCTGACCCATGGTGGCACCCCGACGCCGTTGTGGCTGGCCGCTTTGGAGCACGGACCCCTGCCGGCGCTGGACCTGGCGGAGTGCCGGCGCCTGATCGTCGTGGCGCCCCACCCGCACGACGAGACCCTCGGCCTGGGCGCGACGATCGCCCAACTGATCGCATCGGGCGTCGACGTCCGGGTGGTGTCGGTCAGCGACGGGGGTGCCGCCCAGCCTGGTGCGACAACGTCCGGCCGGATTCGCCTGTCGACGACGCGCCGATACGAACTCCGCAGGGCCACAACCATTTTGGGTGCGCCGCCCCCGGTGCGCCTGGGCTTGCCCGACGGCGAACTGGCCAACCACGAGGATCGGCTCACCGGAGCCCTCGTGGACATCTTGCGGTCGGTCGGTTCCGGCGCCTGGTGCGCCGCCACCTGGCGGGGAGACGGGCAGCCCGACTATGAAGCCGTGGGGCGCGCCGCCGCGGCGGCATGCGCCCGCACCGGCGTCGCGCTACTGGAATACCCGGTCTGGATGTGGCACTGGGCCAGCCCGGCCGATCCCGCGGTGCCGTGGGGCCGCGCCCGCTCGATCCCGACCCCCGGTTGGGCCGTCAGCCGCAAACGCCAAGCGGCGCAATGCTATCGGAGCCAACTGCGGCCGGGCCGCGGTGAAACTCCGCCCGTATTGCCGCCGTTCGTCCTGCAGCGACTGCTCACCGTCGGAGAAGTCGTCTTCCGCTGACCGAGTTTGCCGGCACGTGACTGCACGGGCGGGAAAGTGGGTAGGAGCACCCTATGCGTGTGGCGACCTTCAACATCCTGCACGGCCGCACCGTCGGTGACGGGGTGGAAGTCCAGCGGCTGCGTGACTGCGTGCGGCGCCTCGATCCAGACGTGCTGAGCCTGCAAGAGGTCGACTGCGATCAACCGCGGTCCGATCGCGCCGATCTGACGGCGGTGGCGGCCGAGGCCATGGGCGCCGTCGAACACCGGTTCGTGGCCGCCATCTCCGGTACCCCCGGGGCGACGTGGATGGCCGCGACGGGTCATGAGCAACCCGGCACCGCGGCCTACGGAATCGCCTTGCTCTCGCGATACCCGGTGGCCAGCTGGCAGGTGGTGCGGCTGCCCCGCATTCCGATGCGATTTCCCATGTACCTGCCAGGACCCAACCGGGTGATGGTGGTCGACGAAGAGCCGAGGGCGGCGGTCATCGCGCAGCTGCACACCCCGATGGGCGGGCTGACGGTGGCCAACACCCACCTGTCCTTCGTGCCCGGCTGGAACCGGCGCCAGCTGCGCCGGCTGGTACACGACCTGCGCGGCTTCCCGGGCCCGCGGCTGCTGACCGGTGACCTCAACATGACACCCAAGACCGTGCGTCGCTGGTCGGGCATGCGCGCGCTGGCCGCAGCCGCGACTTTCCCCGCGGACGCCCCCGACCGCCAACTGGATCACATCCTGACCGACGATCGCCGCCTGCGCGGCAGCGCCGTCGAGGCCGAGCCGATGGGCATCTCCGACCATCGGCCGCTGGTCGTCGACCTCAGGCGGGATGGTGGCCGGCCCGGCCCGGCGACGTGAGCCGGCGCCGGACACGCTCAATCTCGGTTATCGAGGGCAGCTCGTCGGTGACCCTGGTGATCGCCACCCCGACATCAAGGTTGGTGATCGAACGACGCTCGGGGCCGAGCAGCTTCTTCGCGATGGCCGTGACCTCGTCGTCGGACACCCGTCGCGGCAGCAGCGCCAGCAGCGGCGCGTAGCCGAGCGCGGGCGCACGGGCGAGGTGGTTTGAAACGCGTCCGCATGGGGGCGCAGAAAAGGGGCCCGGCCCCCAACTGGGACCGGACCCCTTCGCCAAACGACTTACTGGTTTTCCTTCTGGCGCTGTTCGGCGGCCTCCGCGCCGGCCCGGGCGGACTCGGCTTCGGCCTCCTTCTTGCCCGCGTCGCGCTGAGCGTCGGCCTTGTCCTGCTGGGCCTGGCCCTCCTTGACCACGTCGTCGCGGCCGAGTACGGCCCCGCCGACCTCCTTGACCTTGCCCTTCACGCCCTCGACGGCGCCGGTGACGGCTTCCTGCGGTCCGCTCTTGTCATCGCCCATGGGTCGACCTTCCTCTGGTTACTGTGCAACTCGCCCCTACCGCGTTCCCGCCGGCCGGCCCGTCAAACGCCCCCGCCCGTGTGCGCGGGATCACCGATTACCGCCGAATCGGACCGTTTCAAACCCGATTGGCCGGGTAGTAATGCGACCGAAGAAAAGAGGTGAGGCTTCTGACCACCATCGCCGTGATTGGAGCGACCGGCACAGCCGGGTCGCGTGTCGTCGCCAGGCTCAAGGCCCGCGACGTCGCGATCATCGAGGTTTCGCGCGCACACGGCGTCGACCTGCTCGACGGGGAGAGCCTGTATCGGGCGCTCGACGGAGTCGACGTCGCAATCGACGTATCCAACCCCGCGGCGGACGACGGGCAGCCCAACTTCACCCGGACGCTGGCCACCGCCTCCCGCAACGTCATGGGCGTGTGCGCCGCCCGGGGGGTTCAGCGTCTGGTGGTCTCGACGATGGCCGGCATCGACGATCCGGTGTTAGACGGGCTCGAATACTTCGAGGCCAAACGGGCGGCGAAAGAGATTCTGCTCGACGGCCCGGTCCCGACCACGGTCGTGAAGTCCACCCCCTGGTACGAATCCGCCACCGGCCCCGCGGGGCCCGTGGATTCTGACGGGGACGAGGTGATCGTCGAGGACTGGTTGATTCAGCCCATCGCCGCCGACACCGTCGCCGACGTACTCGTCGAGGCCGCCCTGGCACAGACGCATACGCCGCGCACCATTACCGGTCCGGACACCATCCGGCTGCCGGAACTGACTTCGAAAGTGCTTGCCCGGCAAGGAGACAACCGTACCGTGCGCGCGGTGCAGCCTCGCGTTCCCGCGCTCGCCACGGGCGCGCTGCTGGCCTGCGAGCGTGCGGTGGTAGTCGGCCCCGGCGTCGAGTCCTGGCTGAGCTCGCTGCCGCCGGCGAGCACCGACGGCCACGCGAAGGACGGCGACGAGAGCGCGCACGCATCGGTGCACAGGCCGGATTTCTCCCGGGTCTGAACGTCGCGAATCCAGGAAACGAAGAGTTCTCGCCGGCCTTCCGCATTCCGGTGCGCCGGCGACGGTATTGGCGTTATGGTCGCCTCAGGTTGAATCCACAGCCGCCCTCTTGCGAGCGGCCTGGGCACTGGTCGCTCACCACTCACCACGACAATTGGCGGGGCGACGATATGAACACTCAACCCTACCGAGTCGAAGAACGACTCCACTGCTATGAAATCGATTGCGCCGGAGCGCAACTGGACGTGCAGGCGCACGGTCTGGCCACGGTCCTGCGCGTCCGGGGGGAAATCGACGCGTCCAACTCGGACCTCCTCGCCCAGGCGATCCGCCGCTTCGTGCGGCTGCGGGCCCCGCTGATCCTCGACCTCAGCCGCGTGGATTACCTGGGCAGCGCCGGCCTTCGAACGTTGCTGCTCGTCCAGGACGAATGCCAGCTCGCCCGGCTGCAGTGCAGCGTGGTCGGCGGTGTCGCGCTGCGTCGGCTCACCCGCCTGGTCACCGGCCTCGGCCTGCACATGGTCGACTCGGTCGGCGAAGCTCTCCGGCTGATCCAGGGCGCCAGTCGCGCGGGGTGAAGGCGGTATACGGTCACGATTCCGTCACGATCTTTATTACGGTTGCTTAAGAACCGCCACGTTTTCCGTAAGAATTCTCAGCGTTGGCGAGCGGATTTGATCGTTCACTTAGTGAACGCGCGCGTTCCGTGGCCAAGTCGGTGGGCTTAGGTCCTCCGTTCGTCCTGAGCGAACACGACCACTTTCCACTTCCGCTACTTTGGGTTTCGAGGATCGGGAGCCTCGTTCGAAGTGAATTCGCAATTCTGAAGGACAACACTGATCATGAAAATCAGCAGTATCGTCGCGCGCCGGCGCCTGGCCGGCATCAGTGCAGGCTGCCTGCTCGGGGGCATCACCATGGGTCTCGTCGGCGCTCCGTCGGCCGTCGCAGCGCCCGACTGCAGCCCCGGCGGGGTCAACGCCACGGTTTCGTCCGTGCAGGGCTCGGCCGAGCAATACCTGGCCGCGCACCCGGGCGCCAACCAGGTGGTCACCGCCGCCTACGGCCAGCCGCGTCCGGAGGCCGAGTCGAATCTGCGGGGCTACTTCACGGCCCATCCGCAGGAGTATTACGACCTGCGCGGCATCCTGGCACCGATCGGCGACACCGAACGGCAGTGCAATGTCAAGGCGCTGCCGCCGACCCTGGAGTCGGCCTACCAGGAGTTCATGGCCGGCTGATTCCGCTGCGATGAAGAAACGACCCGTCACGAGGCTGTGGCGGGTCGTTTCCCTGCAACGTGTGAACGGTTCCCGCTGCGGGTAATTGTCCGGTCAGCGAACGTAACTGGAGGGACATGATGCGGCTGCGTCGCAGCGTTCTGAGCAAGCCCGGCATCGCGCGCAAGCGTCGGGGCAAGGGCTTCGCGTATTACGGACCCGACGGCGAACCGTTATCCGACCCCCAAACCCTGCAGCGGATCAAGGATCTGGTCATTCCACCGGCCTGGAAAAACGTGTGGATCTCGCCGCACCCGAGCGGGCACATTCAGGCTGTCGGCGTGGACGCCGCCGGCCGCCGCCAGTACCTCTACCACACCGCATGGCAGCAGGAGCGCGCCGAGGAGAAGTTCGACCGCGTCCTGGAATTGTCCACCCGGTTGCCACAGTGGCGCGCCGTGATCGCGAAAGACCTGAAGCGCAGCGGGTTGACCCGCAAACGGGTGCTGGCGCTCGCATTGCGCCTTCTAGATCGCGGGTATTTTCGCGCCGGCGGGGAGCAGTATGCCGAGGAGCACGAGTCGTACGGCCTGGCGACCCTGCTGTGCGATCACGTGGTGGTTCGGCGCGACGCGGTCGAATTCGACTTTCCCGCCAAGAGCGGCGTGCGGCGCACCGTGGAGATCGAGGACCCCGAAGTGGTCGGGGCGGTGCGTGCGCTGATGCGCCGGCCCAACCGAACGGAACGACTGCTGGTGTGCCGCACAGCATCCGGCTGGATAGACGTGCGATCCGATGACCTCAACGCCCGATTCAAGGAGCTCGTCGGCGACGAATACACCGTCAAGGACCTGCGGACCTGGCACGGGACGGTGTTGGCCGCCACCGCGTTTGCCGACGCCGATCCGGCCGTTTCCCGGCGGGTGGCCAAACGCGTGGAATCCGCGGTCATGAAGGAGGTCGCCGAGGAGCTCGGCAACACCCCGGCGGTGGCCCGTGGTTCCTACGTCGACCCACGCGTCGTGACCGGCTACGAGCAGGGGCTGACGATCGCCGCCGCGACGCGGCGCGCCGAACGCGCCCGCAACCCCGACGGGGCCCAGGAGATCCTCGACAAAGCCACCCGCATGCTGATCCGGCGGGTGGCCAAGGGCCACAGCGCGTCCGGATCGTCCGCGCTGCCCAAGAGCGCGTGAGTCAAGCTGGACGGGTGGCTCGCAGCCCGGGCCGGGTAGACAAAACCGACGATTAAGCGCGGCGATCGTGGGTATGCCGGACGTGTGGGAATTGCCCTGGTGGCCCATGCGTGCCAGGTTGCGGTCGAAACAGACGGCCGCGGGTCATCGCAGCAAGCCACGCGTCAGCGTGGCTCCTGCGCGGCCCGGCGCACCTAGCGAACATCATTCGAAACCGTCTGTCTGGGAGGACATCAATGGCTAAGCAAGAGGTCTCGGACTATCTACTCGAGCGACTGCGGACGTGGGGCATCGAGCATGTGTTCGCCTACCCCGGCGACGGCATCAACGGCCTGCTCGCCGCGTGGGCCCGCGCCGACAACAAGCCGAAATTCATCCAGTCGCGCCACGAGGAGATGAGCGCCTTCGAGGCGGTCGGCTACGCGAAATTCACCGGCCGGGTCGGGGTCTGCGCGGCCACGTCTGGGCCCGGGGCGGTCCATCTCCTCAACGGCCTCTACGACGCCAAACTCGACCACGTTCCGGTGGTGGCCATCGTCGGGCAGACCAACCGCACCGCGATGGGCGGCAACTACCAGCAGGAGATCGACCTGCTGAGCCTGTTCAAGGACGTCGCCAGCGACTACGTCCAAATGGTCACCGTCCCAGAGCAATTGCCCAACGTGCTGGACCGCGCGATCCGCATCGCGATGACCCAACGCGCGCCCACGGCGTTGATCATCCCCAGCGACGTGCAGGAGCTGCCGTACTCGCCCCCTGAGCACGCGTTCAAGATGGTGCCCTCCAGCCTGGGCATCGAGTACCCCGAGATCGCCCCCCACGACGGGGCCATCGCGCGGGCGGCCGAGGTCCTCAACGCGGGCAAGAAGGTGGCCATGCTGGTGGGCACCGGCGCGCGCGGGGCGCACGAGGAGTTGGCGCAGGTCGCCGACCTCCTCGGGGCCGGAGCGGCAAAGGCCCTGCTGGGCAAGGACGTGCTGTCGGACGAATTGCCTTGGGTCACCGGCTCTATCGGCCTGCTGGGAACGCGGCCGAGCTACGAGCTGATGCGGGACTGCGACACGCTGCTCACCGTGGGGTCCAGCTTCCCGTACACGCAGTTCCTGCCCGAATTCGGGCAGGCCCGGGCCGTGCAGATCGACGTCGACGGCCGGCTCATCGGCATGCGCTACCCGTACGAGGTCAACCTCGTCGCCGACGCAAAGACCGCGCTGAAGGCCCTGATTCCGCACCTGCGCCGCAAAGAGGACCGGTCGTGGCGCGAAGAGATCGAGAAGAATGTGACGCGCTGGTGGGAGACGATGGACAAGGAAGCGCACGTCAGCGCGGACCCCATCAATCCGATGCGCCTGTACTCCGAGCTCTCCCCGAAGCTGCCGGACGACGCGATCGTCACGGCCGACTCCGGGTCGGCGGCCAACTGGTACGCCCGCAACCTGCGCTTCCGCGGCAACATGCGGGGCTCGCTGTCCGGCACCCTAGCCACCATGGGACCCGGTGTGCCGTACGCGATCGGCGCGAAATTCGGCCATCCGCGCAGGCCCGTCATCGCGTTCGTCGGCGACGGCGCCATGCAGATGAACGGCATGGCCGAGTTGATCACGATCAAGCGGTACTGGCAGGAGTGGGCGGACCCCCGGCTAATCATCGCGATCCTGCACAACAACGACCTCAACCAGGTCACCTGGGAGATGCGGGCCATGGCGGGGTCACCGAAATTCCATGAATCCCAGGCACTTCCGGACGTCGACTTCGCCGCGTTCGCGGCCAGCCTGGGGCTGAACGCGATGACGATCAAGGACCCTGACCAACTCGAAGGCGCTTGGAGCAATGCGTTGTCGGCCGACCGTCCCACCGTGATGGACGTCTTCACCGACGCCGACATGCCGCCCATCCCGCCGCACGCCACCTGGGACCAGTTCAAGTCGGCCACCACCGCGGTGCTATCCGGCGACGAGGACCGCGTCGGCTTCGTCAAGGTCGGCCTGAAAACCAAGGCGCAGGAGTTCATGCCGCACAAGAAGGGATGAGCAGCGGTCCGTCAGCGAACGACGCCGGCGCGCGCGCTGCGCAGGTCGTCGACGAAAAGCCGATAGGCCTCGTCGTGCTGGTCGCTGCGGTCGCGCAGCACGGCCGACGGGTGCACCGTCGCCACCACGGTCGGCTCCGGGTCGACATCAACGAGGGATGGGGGCAGCCGCACTTCGCGGCCCCGCTGGGCGGACACCCGAAAGTCGGCCCCCAGCAGGGATTGCGCGGCGGTCGCACCCAGGCACACGATGACCTGCGGTCGCACCGCCTCGATCTCGGCGATGAGCCAGGGGCGGCAGGCGACCACCTCGGTACGGCCGGGCTTTTGGTGGATCCGTCGTTTGCCGCCCTTGCGGGTGAACTTGAAGTGCTTGACCGCGTTCGTGACGTACGCCAGCCCCGGATCGATCCCCGCGTCTTCGAGGGCCCGGTCCAGCAGCCGCCCGGCCGGTCCGACGAACGGCTCGCCCGCGAGGTCCTCCTGGTCGCCCGGCTGCTCACCGACCAGCATGATGGGCGCTCCCGCGTTTCCGTCGCCGAACACCGTCTGAGTGGCATCGGCGAAAAGCTGGCAACCGCGACAACATTCGGCCGCCGCTCGCAGCGCGTCCAGTCCCCGTTGCTCGGGCTCAGGTAGGTAGCGCTCGGCGCCCGGCGCCTTGGTCGCGGTCATGGTGCTCCCCTCAACGCGGGGCGGGGTGCCCCTCCCCTCCGAGTGGGGGCACCCCGTGAGTCGTGCTAGCCCTTGCCGACGATGGCGTCGCGGGCCCGGTCCAGCATCGCCGCAAACGGTCCGGCGGCCAGGTTGGCCGCCGGCGACTCGACACCGGCGTGCGGCCGCGTCGGTGCGATCGCCTCGGCGAGCTTGGCCGCGCGGCCCATCCGTTCGAGCTCCTCGCCGCTCAATTCCTGGCCCAGCTTCGAGAACTCGTCGTGCTCCTCGTGCTCGGCGTGATCGACGACCGCGTCGCGCAGTTTCGTAAGCACCTGCGTGAACTCCGGGCTGTCCACGTCGAGCTTCTCCAGCTTCTGCAGGACGGTCTTGGCCTCGTGCTCTTCGTGCAGTCGCTTGTCGACCACCGCGGCGCCCTCGGAAAGCTTCCGCTTGGCCCGCGGGTGCACGATCTCCTCTTCGGCCGTCTCGTGCACGGCCAGCAGTCGCCGGAGTTCGACGAACGCCTGCTCGCGTTCCTTCCCCGACGCCGCCAGGGTTTCGGCGAACAACGACTTGATCTGCTGGTGTTGACTGACGAGAAAGTCGACCACATCGGTGGGCGACTTGATGGCGGTCTCAGCCATGGTGTCCTTCCCATCTCGGCTTCGGCGCGCGGGCTGTTGCGCGCTCTCTTGCGGCTACCCGACGAAATCCGCGACCAAACGGGTACGGCCGCCCACCAGTGGGTAGTTCCCCACCAAGTCATAAAGAAGGAGAACGCTTGTGACTACCGGTTTCCGCAGTCGGGCGGCGATCCTCGGCGCGCTCATCGTGACGGCCGGCTGCGCGGCCCCGGGAGCGTCGCTGGAGAGCGAACCCGACGTCGCGATCTGGTCGGTCGCCGCGCCCCTGCGCGATCCGGTCTGGTCGTATCGTGCGCATGCCCTCGTCGGGCTCACCGGCGATCACCGGCTGGCCGAGGTCACCGCCGGTGACCGCCCGGGCGACGCCAAGACGCGGATGTCGGCGCCCATGGCGGTCGGGCGCAATCTGCAGATCAGCCAGAAAGACGACCGGATCGTGTTCGTGCCGCAACCCGAGCGCGGCCGGGTCGCCGAGGTCGACCTCGAAAGCCTGCGCCAGGTCGGCGATTTCGATGCCGGACCCGCCCCGGCGTACCTGTCCGAAGACGCCGGGTTGCGGACGCTGCTCGCGCTGTCGTCGGATGGCAGGTCGGTGACGCCGGTGGATCAGTACGGCTTCCGGAAACTGCCCACCGCCCCGGTCGCCGGTGATCCCGCGGACACCATCGACGGCGCCAACCGCGGCCGCGAGCTCGACTACCACGTGTATGCGCCGTCCGGAATCCGGCATTACAAAGGGTCTTCGTCCCCCGCCGAGGAGCGCGGCTCGCTGCGCATGAACGTCGCGGTCTCGGCGGGTGACGGCGCCGCGGTGACGCGCAGCTATGTCGCGGGCCACGACGACAACACGCTGTACGCGGTGGACTCGCGCCGGGGCGGCGAGGGCTTGACGGTGCTGGCCAGCACCCGACTGCCGTCCCCGGTCCGCGAATTGGGCACCGACGACACCCGGATCTACGCCGCCACGGACCACGAGGTGGTGGTGCTCGAGACGGCCAGCTTCACCGGCTTCCCGGCGCGCAGCATCCCGGTGATCCGCGTCATCGGCTACCGGGCGGGATTGCCGCCGGCGGCCCAGGCGGCGCCCGTGTCCGGCATGGCGATCGGGCCGCATCGGGTGTACCTGACCTTGGCCGACGCGCCGTATGTGGTCAGCGTCGCCAAGCCGCGGCTGTGACGCTGCGTCGCATCGTCGGCTACATTGCGGGCAGGTGCGGCCGGTAAGGAGGCGCTGGCGTGACCGACCCGCAGGACTCGTATTGGCAGAACCCGTACACGTACGACCCGCTTGGCCGGGTCCCGCCCGCACCGCCCCCGATGGAGCCGCCGGTCTTCACACCGCCGCCGACGGCGCCCTACCGCCCGCCCGTCAACGTGCTGGCGACGTTGTCGCTGGTGTTCGCGTTCGTGTTCGCGCCCGTCGGGGCGATCCTGGGACACGCCGGGCTGGCGCAGATCCGCCGTACCGGCGAGCCCGGCCGCGACCGCGCGCTGGCGGGGCTGGCACTGTCGTATGCATTCATCGCGGTCACCGTGGTCGCCCTGACCGCGTGGGCCACGCTGGGCGGGGCCCCGTCCACCCAGACCGCGGCGCCGGCCACCACCTCCACGAGCGCGGCGCCTCCGGCGGCCCCCGGCCCGGTCGCGCCCGACGACCTGGCCGCGCTTCTCCCCGGCGCCGATGCCCTCAAGAACCTCACCACCGACGAGAACCTCGAGGCCGGCCAGACGTGGGACAACATGGGCCGCTCCAACGCGGAAGGGGCCATCGACCGGCCGGAGTGCTGGGGCAGCGTCGCCCCCGGCACACCGGACGCCTATGCCGGCGCCGGCGTGGCCGGATACCGCGCGGCGGAGTTCCGGGACTCACGCAGCTTCCTCAAGTCCACCCAGGTCATCGAGGCGGTGGTGGCGTTCCGCGACCCGGCGGCGGCCCAGGCGCAGCTTGGGGCGCTGCAATCGGGATGGCGACGGTGCGGCGGCCTGACCGTGACGCTGACACCGGCCAACGGCGAGGCGCTCCCGTTTTCGGTGGGCACACCCGCCGACGCCGCCAACGGCATCACCACGCTGGACCTGACGCCACGAGGACTCCAGATCCGCTCGGCCCGGGCGATCGCGGCCAAGGCCAACGTCATCGTCGACCTGATGGTCTCCTGCAGCGGCACGACGGACAGCGGCCAACCGCGGCTGGCCGGCGTGGGCATCGCCAACTACGTGCTGGGCAAGATCCCTGGCTAGGGTGGGCGCATGAAGTATCTCGAAGTCGAAGGAGTGGGCCGGGTCAGCCGGATCGGCTTGGGCACCTGGCAATTCGGGTCACGCGAATGGGGCTACGGCGAGGGATACGCGGCGGGCGCCGCCCGTGACATCGTGCGCCGGGCCCGCGCCCTGGGGGTGACGCTGTTCGACACCGCCGAGGTGTACGGGCTGGGCAAGAGCGAGCGGATCCTCGGCGAGGCGCTCGGTGACGAGCGCGCCGATGTCGCGGTGGCCAGCAAGATCATGCCCGTCGCGCCCTTCCCCGCGGTGATCAGGCAGCGCGAGCGCGCCAGCGCGCAGCGACTGGGGCTGGACCGCATCCCGCTTTACCAGATCCACCAGTCCAACCCCTTGGTCCCCGACACGGTGATCATGCCGGGCATGCGCGACCTGCTCGACAGCGGCAAGATCGGCGCGGTCGGCGTCTCCAACTACTCGCTCGAGCGGTGGCGGAAGGCCGACGCCGCGCTCGGGCGGCCGGTCGTCAGCAACCAGGTCCACTTCTCGCTGGCCCACGCCGGGGCGCTGGAGGACCTGGTGCCCTTCGCCGAGCGGGAGAACCGCATCGTGATCGCCTACAGCCCGCTCGAGCAGGGCCTGCTGGGAGGCAAGTACGGCCCGGACAACCGTCCGGGCGGCATTCGGGCGCTGAACTCGCTGTTCGGCACCGAGAACCTGCGCCGCGTCGAGCCGCTGCTGCAAACGCTCCGCGACGTCGCGACCACGGTAGGCGCCAAGCCCGCTCAGGTGGCGCTGGCCTGGCTGATCAGTTATCCGGGCGTCGTCGCGATCCCCGGCGCGTCCAGCGTCGAGCAGCTCGAGTTCAACGTCGCCGCCGCCGACATCGAGCTGCCACCGGACGCGCGCGAGGCGCTCACCGGGGCGGCCCGCGCCTTCCGGCCGACCTCGGCCAGGCGTTTCCTGACCGACCTGGTCCGCGAGAAGCTGGGCCGCTAGGACTGACGGCGGCGACCCGAAGCTAGGACTGTGCGGAATCCGCGAACGCGGCGGGGCTGGCGGGGGCGCCCCTGGCGACCACCACCGGCATCGAGGTCGCGGCGTTCGTCCGCAGGATCGTGTGCACCACGTCGATGAGATCCTCGACCGGCATCAGCTTGCCGGGCATGCAGCCGCGGGAAGCCCACAGCGGCACGGCCTTCATGGCGAGGTCCATGTCCCAGCCGATGTTCATTCCCGTGGCCGCGTCCCCCTCGCCACCCGGGCATTCCCCGACTATGAAGGTGGTGAAGCCGATGTCCGGGTGTTCGGCCCGCCACGCGTCGACCATCCGCTCGAGCGCCGCCTTGCTCACCCCGTACGCGCCCAGCCCCGGCCATGGCGGCCCGAACGTGCCCGCGTCGGAGGACAAGTAGACCGCTTTGCCCGCGGAGACCGTCAGGTGCGGTACCGCCGCGGCCGTCACCAGCGCCGCGCCGACGACGTTGGTGTCGAAGATGCGCCGCCAGGTCGCGGCGTCGGTGTCGACCATGCGGACCAGGGGCCCGACGGCGGGGGTGTAGACGATGTTGTCGATGCCGCCGAGGGCGTCGGCGGCGGCGGCGATCGCCGACCGGCACGACGCCTCGTCGGTGACGTCGCACTCGATGGCGATCGCGCCCGGGCCGGCCTCCCTGGCCGCCGCCTCGATGCGCTCGCGGCGCCGGGCCAACAGCGCGACCTGATCGCCGCGCTGGGCGAGGCCGACGCCGATGCAGCGACCGAGTCCGCTCGAGGCGCCCACCACCACTGTCCTTGACATATTTGCCCTCTCTTGTAACGAGCTGCCGTCGGCAAAAACCTACCGGATATCACTCGTCGCAGGGCGAGGGCTCGGCGACTTAGTTGTGAACGACGGTGTTCCGGTCCCCCAGCTTGGCCCGGTACATGGCCGCGTCCGCCCGGCCGGTGATCGCGTCAACGGACTCGCCAGGCAGGGCGAGCGTGGCGCCGATGCTCAGCGTCGCCGATAGCGTCTTCCCGGATACACCGATGGGTTCGGCGGCACGGCAACGAATCTTCTCGGCGATCTGGGCGAGTTCGTCGATGCTGTGGATGTCGGGCAGGAGGACGAGTATCTCGTCACCCCCCATCCGGCCCACCGTGTCACTCCTGCGCACACTCTCACGGATCCTCGCGGCCAGCGTTGCCAGCACGCAGTCGCCGACGCCGTGGCCCCAGGTGTCGTTGATCTCCTTGAAGTGGTCGACGTCGCAGAACAGGACCCCGACGTATGTGCCGAGCGGTCGTGGTGTCTGCATCGCGGTCTCGAATCGGCTGATGGCCTCCGCCCGGTTAACCAGGCCGGTAAGGATGTCGAACCGTGCCATCCGTTCCAGCCGCTGCTCCGCCTCGACCTGGTCGTCGATGATCCGCAACGCGGCGATCAGGCCGTCGGTGTTGCCCTCGGCGTCGACGTACGGTTTTCCATGGCCCTCGACCCAGTGGTAATCGCCGTCGGCGGAGCGCACCCGGAACCGTTGCAGGACCGATTCGCCGGCAGCGACTCTGTCCAGCGCGGTGAGGACCGTCTCGAGGTCACGCGGATGGATGTGGCGGTCGAAATCGGAGCCGGTCCAGTGTTGCGGTGGGCGGCCCAACGCGGCCTCGACGGACGGTGAGACCCACACAATCTCGCCGTCCCGGAGGTGCACGATGATGTCAACCGCATTGTCGGCGAGGATGCGGTAGCGCATCTCGGCGTCGGCGCGTTCCTTGCTGACCAGCTCCTGCTCTATCAGCAGCCTCTGCTCGCGCTGGATGAAGAAGAACGTGATCGCCCCGACGGTGGCGGTGCCCAGCAATATCGAGAAGGTCCATTCCGCGTGCTGGCCCAGTCCGAGCCCCAGAAAGAGCGGCCTTGCCAGCGCTACGACGATCGGAAAGCCGGCGAGGAGGGCCGCCAACCGGAGCAGTGTTTTCCGGTCGGGCCGGGCGAGCAGCCAGGCGACCGGAAACCGGTCGGGGCGCGCCAGGGACGTCGCCGCGGCGAGCAGCAACAGCGCGAAGGCGGTCATGAGCGCCTGGCCGGTGGAAGGCGAGTAGCCCACCAGCGCCAGTGCGTTGAACAGGTAGGCGCCGACTGTGACGAACGGGATGGCCGCGCCGGCGGCCATGCATGCCGGCCACACCACGCGGGTCCGCCGGTCCGCTCGGGTCAGCGCCGCGGCGGCCGCCAGGGGCAGCACCGACACGGACGTCTGCGGGCTGGGACGCCCGGGCCACGTCTGCTGCGACGCGCGCACCGCGTCCCCGAACCACGCCAGGTCCAGGCCGGACGACGGCCGACCGGTGGCGTACTCCACCAGGGTGATGCCGGCAAGGGCGCTCACACCTACCGCCAGGCCACGCCCAACCCACACGCGCCGCCGCGACGGACGTCCCGACTGCGCTGCAATCGCCGCGGCCAGCACCGCCAGCCATACAGCGGTCCATGGCATCATCTGCGGCCAGCTCGAATCGATCCGGGTCAGCCGGTCGATGCCAGCCGCCCAGCCGACCCAGGTGAGCGCGGCGAGGGTGAACACCATCCCCAGGGCGATCCGTCTGCACCAGGCCACGTCGTTCAGGCACGCCTCGGGGCTCGGCCTCTCCATCGCTGCCCCTTCCTTCCCCCGCGGCCGCGCAACCGACAGTGTGCGGGAGAAGGAATGCGATGTCTGGGGGCAAAAGGTCACCAATCTCGGGGCGAAGGTCACCGGTGCCCGCCTGATCAGACGGCGGCGGGCGGCGCGTCAGCCACCGTCGGGGGCCTGCAAGACCACGGCGGTGTGCGCGTCCACGGTGAGCGTGCCTCCTCCGGGCACCTCCTCCGCGGGCGTCTCCTCCTCCGGCCCGGTGAACACCACGAGTTGCCAAGAGGCACCGAATTCCTTTGGCGGCAAGGTGAATTCGATCGGCTCGTAATGGGCGTTGAAGCACAGCAGGAAGGAGTCATCGAGCACCCGCTGCCCCCGCGGGTCCCGGTCGGGGATGCCGTGCCCGTTGAGGAACACCGCGACGGATTTCGCGAATCCCGCGCCCCAGTCCTCCTCGGTCATCTCGGTTCCCTCCGGGGTGAACCAGGCGATGTCGGGCAGGCCGTCCTGGCCGCGGCGGCCCAGCGGCTCGCCGGAGAAGAACCGCCGCCTGCGAAAGACCGGATGGTTGGCACGCAGCGCCGACACCATGCAGGTGAATTCCAGCAGGCCGTTGTCCGCTTTCGCCCAGTCGATCCAGGTGAGCTCGTTGTCCTGGCAGTACCCGTTGTTGTTGCCGTTCTGCGTGCGGCCCAGCTCGTCACCGTGGCAGATCATCGGCACGCCCTGCGACAGCAGCAGCGTGGTGAGGAAGTTGCGCTGCTGGCGGGCGCGCAGCGCGTTGACGCCCGGGTCGTCCGTCGGCCCCTCCGCTCCGCAGTTCCAGGACCGGTTGTGGCTCTCGCCGTCGTTGTTGTCCTCGCCGTTGGCCTCGTTGTGTTTTTCGTTGTAGGACACCAGGTCTCGCAGCGTGAACCCGTCGTGGGCGATGACGAAGTTGATCGACGCGACCGGGCGGCGCGCGGTGTGCTCGTAGAGGTCGGCGGACCCGGACAGCCGGTAGGCGAACTCGTCGAGGGTCGACGGCTCGCCGCGCCAGAAGTCGCGGACGGCGTCGCGGTACTTGCCGTTCCATTCGGTCCACTGCGGTGGGAAGTTGCCGACCTGGTAGCCGCCCGGGCCGACGTCCCACGGCTCGGCGATCAGCTTGACCTGGCTGACGGTCGGATCCTGTTGCACGAGCTCGA
>NZ_LZJZ01000060.1 GCF_001667585.1 Mycobacterium sp. E2733 | reverse complement strand
ACGTAGCGTCGGACGGTGTCAGGCTTGGACATGTCGAATGTCTGTGCCTCGTTGACGGTAGAGAACGACCAGATGATGCGGGCGAGCCATTCGCTGGCGGCCGTCACGTCGACCCCGGCACCAACCTCTCCGCGGTCACGCGCGTCACGTACGTAGGGTTCGAGAAATTTGGTCGTCCGCCGGACCGCCGTATCCCCGTCAGAGATCATGTGCCGCATCAGCTCAGCGTCATCGGCCATCAAACGGTTGCGAGTTCGGTGGTCGAGCAAGATCCTCGCGTGTGTTTCGGCCATCGCGCCGAGCTGTTCAGCCAGCGTGGCCTTCTTGGCCATCGCTGCGGCGACTTCGCGGTAGAAGCGTTGAGCGCCGTGCTCTATGGCCGCTTCGATCAGCACGTCGCGGTCGACGAAGTATCGGTAGATGGTGCCGCGGGACACCTTGGCCATTCGCGCCACGTCCTGAACGCTCGTGCGCTGGATGCCGAGCTGTGTGAAGCATTCGTTCG
>NZ_LZJZ01000059.1 GCF_001667585.1 Mycobacterium sp. E2733 | reverse complement strand
GTCCGGCGCTGGTCGCGGCGGTCGCCATAGCCGGCCTCGCGGCCCTTGCCACCGGCCTGCTGGGCACGCGCATCGGTTTGTCGCAGATCGAGCAGTTCCGGGCCCACGCGGATTCCGTGGCCGGTTACGACGTTGTGGCTGCGCATTTTCCGGCCGGCCTGACCAACCCCACGCTGGTCATCGCCCCCACCGATGCGCGGGTGCAGCAGGCCATCAAGGCGACCCCCGGCGTGACATCGGCGACCGATTCCGGCCACTCGGCGTCCGGGCTGACCAAATGGTCGGTGGTCATCGATGCGCCGCCATCCTCAGCTCAGGCGTTCAATACCGTTGCTGCGCTGCGTGATTCGACCAAATCCGCCAACCCGGCGGCGCTGGTGGGCGGAGCGGATGCGCAGGCGCTCGACGCCCGCAACGCGGCCACCCACGACCGGCATCTGTTGATCCCCGCGATCCTTGCGGTCATCCTCCTCGTGCTCTATGTCGTGCTGCGATCCGCACTGGCGCCGCCCACGCTGCTCGCGGCGACGATTCTTGGCGCGCTGGCCGCACTCGGCATGGGCGGCTGGGCCAGCAGCCACGTTTTCGGTTTTCCGGCGCTGGACAACAGCACGCCGCTGTTCGCCTTCCTGTTCCTGGCCGCGCTCGGGGTGGACTACACCATCTTTCTGGTCACCCGCGCCCGCGAGGAGTCCGCGCGGCGCGGCGCCCGGGCCGGGATGGTCGCGGCGGTGTCGGCCACCGGCGGTGTCATCACCAGTGCGGGAATCGTGTTGGCCGCCGTCTTCTGCGTGCTCGGTGTGTTGCCGTTGATCGTGCTGACGCAGCTGGGAATCATTGTCGGACTGGGCATCTTGCTGGACACCTTCGTGGTCCGCACACTGGTCATTCCCGCGCTGTTCGCCGTCATCGGTGACCGAATCTGGTGGCCCGCCGCTCCTAAACCCATGGAAGCCGTTGCAGCGCAAGTCGAATATCAACACGAACGGAGCACCCCTTGAACAAGTCAACTCTGGCCGCGACAAGCCTCGCCGTCGCCGTCGCCGGCGGATCCGGAAGCATCGCGAGCGCCAAGGCCGTTTCCGCCTGGTATGCGCGGCTGCGCAAGCCGCCGTACCAGCCGCCCAACGCCGCCTTCCCGGTGGCATGGACCACCCTCTACGGCGACATCGCGGTCACGTCCGCCGTGGCCATCGACCGGTTTCGCGCGGCGGGGCAATACGACAAGGCACGCCGCTACGCCGCGGCGCTCGGCTTGAATCTTGTTCTCAACGCCGCATGGAGTTGGCTCTTCTTTCGTTTCCACAAACTCGGCGCGTCCGCGGTCGGTGCCGCCGCGCTGACGGCCAGCAGCGCCGACCTCGCGCGCCGGACCGCGCAAGCCGACCCCCGGGCCGGGCTGGCCCTGTCGGCGTACCCGTTGTGGTGTTCCTTCGCGACAGTCCTGGCCACCCATGTTTGGCGGCTGAATCGCTGAGGAAACCATCGGATCATGCCGACCCTCTTATGGTTTCGTCGCGACTTGCGGTTGGGCGACCATCCGGCGCTGAACGCCGCGGCCGAGGCGGGGGAAGTGCTCGCCTGTTTCGTGCTCGATCCGAAGCTCGAGGCGTCCTCCGGCCGACGCCGGCTCCAGTTCTTGGGTGACTCGCTGCGAAAGTTGCGTGACGACCTCGATGGCAGGCTGCTCGTGACTCGTGGGAAACCCGGCGCGGCGATCCCGCGCATCGTAAAGGAGATCGGTGCGTCGGCCGTGCACATCTCCGAAGATTTTGCGCCGTACGGCGAACGCCGCGATGAAACGGTGCGTGCCGCATTGGATTCGGTTCCACTGGTGGCCACGGGATCGCCGTACCTGGTGTCGCCGGGCCGGGTCACCAAGAAGGACGGCACCCCCTACCAGGTGTTCACCCCGTTTCTGCGCCAGTGGCGCGAGTCCGGCTGGCGGACACCGGCGAAATCGAGCGCCGGGTCCGCGCGCTGGGTCGACCCGGCGCAACTGTCGGTTCAACAAGCCGAAATACCGGATCCCGGCGCCGAACTCGACGTCACCGCCGGCGAGGCCGCCGCGCGCAAGCAGTGGAAGTTGTTCGTGGACAACGGGTTACAACGCTACGCCGAGGAGCGTAACCGGCCCGATCTGCACGGCACCAGCCGGATGTCGGCGCACCTGAAGTTCGGCAACATCCATCCCCGCACCATGGTCGCCGATCTGGACCTGCGTCAAGGCGGGGCCCAGGCGTATCTGCGCGAGTTGGCGTTCCGCGACTTCTACGCCGACGTACTCCATCACCGGCCGGCCAGCGCCTGGCGCAATTGGAACAGCCAGTTCGACGGCATCCCTACCGACACCGGCTCCGACGCGAAACGCCGCTTCGAGTCCTGGAAGGCCGGCGAAACCGGCTTCCCGATGGTGGACGCCGGGATGCGTCAACTGCGTGAGACCGGCTTCATGCACAACCGGGTGCGAATGATCGTCGCCTCGTTTCTGGTCAAAGACCTGCACCTGCCCTGGCAGTGGGGCGCCGAGTGGTTCCTGGACCAGCTGGTCGACGGCGACATGGCGAACAACCAGCATGGGTGGCAGTGGTGCGCGGGCTGCGGTACCGATGCCGCGCCGTACTTTCGGGTGTTCAACCCGACCACTCAGGGCGAGAAGTTCGACCCGTCCGGGGAGTACATCAGGCGGTGGGTGCCTGAGCTGCGCTCCGTCGACGACGCGCACCTGCGCAAGGGTGAGCGGCCGGCCGGCTACCCGGCCCCGATCGTCGACCACGGCGCCGAGCGCGCGGAAGCGCTGCGGCGGTATCAGAGCATCTGAGCGGCGGGCCGGGCCGCCCGGCTCAGCAACGAATTGTCGCCCGCGTGAATGTTTGCTGAATCACCCGCCTGAAGCTATTTGGCATGTAATTATCAGCCGATTCACAGTTGTCAAGCCGCTCGGGAGGCATGAATGACACACTTCATCGTTCGCACGTTGCTGGTCTCCAGTGCCGCCGCGGGATTGCTGGCCGGCCTCAACGCCTGTTCGTGTTCCGTGGGCTCGTCGCACGCGGTCAGCAAGAGCGATGTGGCCGGTCAGATCACCTCGAAGCTGACCGACGCCGCGGGCAACAAGCCCGATTCGGTGAACTGCCCGAACGATCTACCGGCAAAGGTTGGGGCGCAACTCAATTGCGAGATGAAGGTCAAGAACCAGACGTTCAATGTCAACGTCACAGTGACGAGCGTGAACGGCAATGACGTCAAGTTCGACATGGTGGAGACGGTCGACAAGAACCAGGTCGCCAGCATCATCAGCAACAAGCTGGCCCAGCAGGTGGGCAGGCGACCGGACGCGGTGACCTGCCCGGACAACCTGAAGGGCGTCCAGGGCGCGACGCTACGCTGCCAACTCGTCGACGGCAGCGACAAATACGGCATAGCGGTGACCGTCACCAACGTCGACGCCGGCGACGTCAACTTCGATTTCAAGGTCGACGACCACGCGGAGCCGGCCGCCTAGCCATCGGCCTAGCTGGCTGCCTACCGGGCGGCCTTCTTGCGCTCGATGTCGGCCAGCGCGGCGGCCAGTTCCGCCCGCTGGGCGGCCGAGCTCTCCCAGGCGAGCTGGCGGTTCTTGACCACCTTGGCCGGCGCGCCGACCGCGATCGAGTAGTCGGGGATGACACCGCGGACCACCGCGTGGGACCCCAGCACGCAGCCGCGGCCGATGGCCGTGCCGCGCAACACCGTTACCTTCACCCCCACCCAGGTGTCGGGGCCGATCCGCACCGGCGACTTGACGATGCCCTGGTCCTTGATCGGCAGGTTGATGTTGTCCATGCGGTGGTCGAAGTCGCAGACGTAGCACCAGTCGGCCATCAGGACCGAATCGCCGAGCTCGATGTCGAGGTAGGCGTTGATGACATTGTCGCGGCCCAGCACCACCTTGTCGCCGAACCGCAGCGAGCCCTCGTGCGCACGGATCGTGTTCTTGTCGCCGATATGCACCCACCGGCCGATCTCCAGCTGCGCGAGTTCGGGCGTCGCGTGGATCTCCACGTCCTTGCCCAGGAACACCATCCCTCGCGTGATGATGTGCGGGTTGGCGAGCTTGAACTTCAGCAGCCGCCAATACCGCACCAGGTACCAGGGTGTGTAGGCGCGGTTGCGCAACACCCATTTCAGCGAGGCCACGGTGAGGAACTTGGCCTGGCGCGGGTCCCGCAGGTTCGATCCACGCCAGCGGCGATGGACCGGCGCGCCCCACATGCTCGTCATGGCCGGACAGCCTAGCGATCAACCACGCCGAGATCTCCACGGGTTACCCTCACCTGTACTCGATCGCTGCCCATGCCGACGTCCGCGGAAAGGATCTGGGGAACCCAAGTGCGTGCCCGACATCTGCTGCGTGGGCTTCGGCGTTGGTCGTCCGCGCTGCTGGCGGCGGGGATCACGGTTGGCCTCGGCGGCTGCGCCAACACCGACTCCTGGGTGGAAGCGTCAGCCTCGGCCGGCTGGCCCGCGCAATACGGCGACGCCGCCAACAGCAGCTACACCGGCACCAACGGCGCGACCAAGCTGTCGCTGCGGTGGACGCGCTCCGTCAAAGGAAACTTGGCCGCGGGCCCGGCGCTCAGCGCGCGCGGCTACCTTGCCCTCAACGCGCAGACGCCGGCCGGATGTTCGCTGATGGAATGGGAGAACGACCACAATGGCCGGCAGCGCTGGTGCGTGCGGCTGTTCCAGGGCGGCGGTTTCGCCGGCCCGCTCTTCGACGGGTTCGACAACCTCTACGTCGGCCAGCCCGGCGCGTTCCTCTCCTTCCCGGTGACGCAGTGGACGCGGTGGCGGCAGCCCGTGATCGGAATGCCTGCAACGCCACGGTTTTTGGCAGACGGTCAGCTGCTCGTGGCGACGCACCTGGGCCAGGTGCTGGTCTTCGAGGCCCACCGTGGCGCGGTCGTCGGCAGCCCGATGGATCTGGTTGACGGCGTCGACCCCACCGACGCGACGCGCGGGTTGGCCGATTGTGCGCCGGCCCGGCAGGGCTGCCCGGTGGCCGCCGCACCCGCTTTCTCGGCGGCCAGCCAGATGGCGGTGCTGGGGGTCTGGCAGCCGGGTGCCCCGGCCGCGGGGCTGGTCGGGCTGAAGTATCACCCCGGGCAGACCCCGCTGCTGTCCCGGGAGTGGACCAGCGACGCCGTCGGGGGAGGTGTCATCGCCAGCCCGGTGCTGTCCGCCGACGGGTCGACCGTCTACGTCAACGGCCGCGACCAACGACTGTGGGCGCTGCACGCCGCCGACGGGAAAGTGAAATGGTCGGCGCCGCTGGGCTTCCTGGCGCAGACTCCGCCCGCGGTCACGCCCGGGGGCCTCATCGTGGCGGGCGGCGGGCCCGACACCCGGCTGGTGGCATTCAAGGACGCGGGCGATCACGCCGATCAAGCGTGGCGCCGCGACGACGTCGTCCCGCTGTCGTCGTCGAGCCTGGCCGGCGCCGGCGTCGGCTACACGGTCACCGGCGCCCCGGCCGCAAACGGCGCGCCCGGGATGACGCTGCTGGTGTTCGATCCCGGTAATGGCCACACGCAAGGCAGCTACCCGCTTCCGGCGGCCACCGGATATCCGGTCGGGGTCTCGGTCGGCACCGATCGCCGCGTGGTGGCCGCCACCAGTGACGGGCAGGTGTACGGTTTCGCGCCGGCATGACCCGGCGATACTGAGCCCATGGCCAACGATGACGACGAGATTCAGGGCGCTGTCGCCGCCCACTCCAGAAAGAGCGAGCGAAACCTGGCGGTGGACCGCACCGCGACCATTGTGCTGCTCGCCGTCCACGCTTTCCTGGTCGCCGTCACGATGGGCGTGCTGAGCCTGCTCGTCATGGGCACCGATCCGTGCGGTTCCCAGAAGTGCGGTGACCCGGCATGGATCGATCGCGCCATGTTCCTGGGACTCGGCGGCGGCGCCGTCGTCTTCGTCGCAGCGCTGATCGTCGCGATACGCCGTCTCACCCGGCGCCGAACTGCCTTCTTCGTTCCGCTGCTCGGTTGCATCGCGCAGGTGGCGCTGGCGGCCGGCGCCGCGGCAATGGAGGTGCAGGCCGGCCCCGTCTAGGCGTCAGAGGGCCAGCGGCGGGATCGCGTTGCGGGGCACCTGCGCCTGGGCCGGCCCGGCGAACGCCGGCAGCATCTCACCGGGCGCGAAGTAGAAGATCAGCTGATCGTCGGTGATGGCGAAGTTCTGATAGTGCGTCGGGTCGTGCCCGGTCGAGGGCAAAATGGTTGCGCCCAAGGGGGTTTGGCGTTCGAGGTCGCGCTGCACGACCGGGAAGATGCTGTCCAGCGGCGTGGTGCCCGGCGCAAACAGGTTGTCGAACGTGATGGGCTGCTTCGTCCCGAGGTTGTAGTTGAACGATTTGTACCAGATCGAGGGATGCGATCCGCCGAGGTCCTGGAAGAGCTTGAGCACCACGCTGCGGGTGTTGTGCGGCGGCTGACCGGAGCTGCGTTGCTCGGTGGTCGCCTCCAACTGGTACGGCTGATCGCGCGACCCGGAGCTCTGCGCGACGTTGACGAAACCGTCCCGGTTCTGCGTGATGTAGTCGGTCAGCGCCTGCTCGTCGGGATAGTCGGCGGGAAACACCATGTTGAGCATGTAGGTGGGGCCGGTGGAGCGCACGCGGCACATTTGGCCATCCTCCATGGTGCCGCCCAGGCTGGCGCACGACGGTGGCGCGGCGGCCGCCGGCCAGCCCAACAGGGCCGCCGATGCGAGCACCACGGCCGCTATCAGATAACGCATTCTCTTATTGTCCTTGCAGATTAGGCGGGGCTGGCGCCTCCAACAGCGACTCCACCAGCCTAGCGCGAGGGCCTACATACGAACGCCGTCGCGCGGCCGGCGGCCCGACGCCCGATGCGGGTGATGACCACCGACAGGGCCCGGTTACCGCGCAGCCGCATCCGTCGCCGCAGCGCGTCGGGGTCGACCCGTACTCCGCGAACCAGCACCTCCAACGTCCCGCAGTCCAGCGCCGACAGCGCCTGGCGGAGCCGTCGCTCGTCGAACGCCAGCCGCTCGAGCACCTCGAAGCCGCGGACCGAGGCCGGCAGCGTATCCCCCGACAGGTAGGCGATGTCGGGGTCTAGTTGCCACAGCCCGTGCCGCGCGGCGTAGTGGCGAACCAGCCCCGCCCGCACCACCGCGCCGTCGGGATCGACGATCCACCGTCCGGACGGCCGCACCGGGCAGTCGTCGGGGTCGGTGTCGATGATCTGCTCGTCGCGATCGAGGATGCTGGCCCGCCGGCGGACGCCGCACTGCGCCAGTCCGGGTGACCACAGGCACGCTTCCCGCACCGCGCCGCGATAAGACGTCACCTCGATCTCGCCGTCGAAACCGAGGCGGCCCAACTCGTCGAAATCCATTCCGGGCGAACATTTTACGACGACATCGCGGTCCTGATACGTCTCAATCAAGGCACCCAGGCCGGGCCGGTAGTCATCGATGCGAAAACGGCGCTGGCCGCTGCCCCGTCGCGCCGGGTCCAGGAGCACCGCGGCGTCGCGGGTCACCGGCACCAGCGCGTCGGCGCGGCAGAGGGGGGCCGCCTCACCCAGGTTGTGCCGGGCCATCGCCAGCCGCACCGCGTCGATGTCGCTGCCCACCGCGCGGACCCCGACGCCGCGCAGCGCGGCCAACTCGGTGCCGATCGAACAGGTCGCGTCGTGCACAACGACTCCCGTCCCAGCGAGCCGCCTGGCGCGGTGCAAGGCCACCGGTGCCGCGGTTGCCTGCTGCAGCGCCTCGTCGGTGAAAAACCAGTCCGACACCGGGATTGCGGAGCCCAGCCCGCTCAGTTTCTCGGCGGCGCGCCGCCGCAGCAACGTCGTTTCCACCAACACCGCCGCCCGGTCGCCGAACCGGGCGCGCGCCGCCGCGATATCGGCGACCCGGGTGGCGTCGATCAGCTCGAGCTCGGCGACCACCGCCAGCGCCTCGGAGCCCGATTCCGACTGCAGATAACGGACGTCTCCGGCGCCGAACGCGATGCCGTCGCTCAGGAGGGCTTGACCCCGGTGATCATCACGTTGTAGAACCAGCCCTTCGGTGCCAGGTGGCGCATGACGTTGGCGTCCAGCCAACTCAGCGTCTTCCAGCTGGTGAACGCGAACTTCGCCCAGCCCCAGCCGAGCCGCCCGGGCGGCACCGCGCATTCGAACGTGCGCAGTGGCCAGCCCAGCATCGCTGCGGTGAATTCAACGGTGGCCGTTTGCACTTCGGCCGAGCCGGCGCCGACGGCCAACCGCTCTAGGTCCTCTGGCGTGAAGGTGTGCAGGTCGACGACGGCCTCCAACGCCGCGGCGCGGGAGGATTCATCGAGCTCCGCCTGCGGTCGGCGCCAACCGTCCAGACCGGGCAGCTTGGTGACGTTGGTGGCCACGCGCCAGGTCAAGGTGGACAACGTGCGGGCGTAGGTGTCGCCGACGGTGGTCGGCTCGCCGGCGAACACGAACCGGCCGCCCGGCCGCAGCACCCGCACGACCTCGCGCAGCGCCAGCTCGACGTCGGGGATGTGGTGGAGCACGGCGTGCCCGACCACCAGGTCGAAGGTGTTGTCCTCGTACGGAATGCCCTCGGCGTCGGCGACCCGGCCATCGATGTCCAGTCCAAGCGACTGCCCGTTTCGGGTGGCGACCTTGACCATCCCGGGCGACAGGTCGGTGACCGATCCGCGCCGGGCGACCCCGGACTGGATCAGGTTGAGTAGGAAAAACCCCGTGCCACAGCCTAATTCGAGGGCCCGGTCATAGGGCAGCTCGCGCAGCACCTCGTCGGGCACGATGGCGTCGAAGCAGTCCCGGGCGTAGTCCACGCAGCGCTGGTCGTAAGAGATCGACCACTTCTCGTCGTAGGACTCGGCCTCCCAGTCGTGGTAGAGGACCTGGGCCAGCTTGCTGTCATGCCGGGCGGCTTCGACTTGCTCGGCTGTGGCATGGGGCGTCGGAGCCGCTTCAGCGGCGACATCCTTCCCGGGAACGGCATCGGTCGAACTCGTCGTCATGCAGGGCAGCCTAACGGGCGCCGGATTCGGAGTCGTCTGCACCGCTGCCACCAGCGGCGAAGACGTCGACGTAGCGGCGCCGCTCGGCGTCCGCCCGGTCGGCCGGACTCAACTCGAACACGTCGTTGATGCCGGCCTTGGCGGCGGCCAGCGCGTGCCGTGGGCCGTCGAGAAAGCGGCGCGCCCACCCCGCGGCGGCGTCGTACACGTCGTCGGGGGCCACCGTCTCGTCGATCAGGCCGAGCTCCAACGCCTCCTCGGCGTCGAAGAACCGGCCGCTGAACACCAGTTCCTTTGCCTTGCTCGCCCCGGCCGCGCGGGTCAGGCGGGCCATGCCGTCACCGCCGGGGATGAGACCGGCCAGGACCTCGGTGGCGCCGAACTTCACGTTGTCACCGCTGACGCGCCAATCGGCGGCCAGGGCCAGTGTGAGCCCGGCGCCCAGCGCGTATCCGGTGATCGCGGCCACGGTCGGCTTCGGGATCCGCGCGACGGCGTCGATGGCCTGCTGCCGCGCCCGGGCCGCCGTCTCGGCCTCGGGCCCGGTCAGCGTCCGCAGCTCGGGCATGTCATCGCCGGCCGAGAAAATCTCGTGGCCACCGAAAAGGATGACCGCTGTCACGTCGTCGCGCTCCCCCAGCTCGGCGGCCGCCGCCACGATCTCCCGGTAGACCTGGCGGGTCATCGCGTTCGTCGGCGGCCGCGACAGTAGCAGCATGGCCAGCCCGGCGTCTCGCGAGCCGTCGCTGACCACCGTGCTGACGAACTCGGTCAATGCCGCCACCCCATGCCGCCGGCTTCGCGTGCCTGGTGGTAGCGGTCGGAGTCGAAGAACTCGAAGACCCAGTTGTCGCCCTGGATCTCCAGGTGCGGCTGCACCGTGACGATCTGACGTTCTACCGCCAGCACTTCCGCGACGGTGCGTCCCGCCAACGAATCCAGCTGGGTCCACGTCGGCGGCAGCAGGAAGCAGCGGCCGGCGGAGAAGTCGTCAATGGCGGCCTCCGGCGTAGTCCAGCCGGCGCGGTCGGATTCGGTGTTCTCGCCGTCGGCCCGCTGCCCGTGCGGCAGGGCGCCCACGAAGAAGTAGGTGTCATAGCGGCGGGTGCGCTCGGCTTCGGGGGTGACCCAGTTGGCCCACGGCCGGAGCAGGTCGGAGCGCAGCTCCAGATTCTCCCGACGCAGGAAATCCGCGAACGACAACGTGCCGTCGGCGAGGGCGCGGCGGGCGTCGGCGTACACCGAGGCGTCCTCGACGATACTGTTCGGTGCCGAATCGGCCTGGCCCGCCGGCCCCGCGAACAGCACCCCCGATTCCTCGAACGTCTCCCGGGCCGCCGCGCAGACCAGCGCTTCGGCCAGGTCGGGCTCGATGCCGAACCGCTGCGCCCACCATTGTGGCGGCGGGCCGGCCCACGCGATGTCGGCGTTGCGGTCGCGGTCGTCGACGCCGCCGCCGGGAAACACCATGGTCCCTGCCGCGAACTCCATCTTGGCGTGCCGGCGCATCAGGAAGACCGCGATGCCGTCCGGGTCGTCGCGGATCAGCATCACGGTCGCCGCCGGGCGCGGCACCAGTGGGGCGTCTTCGTTCGCTGACGTCATAGCTGCCTCCGGTGGGCTGCGCGGGAGCGAAAGCGACGGGCGAAATAGCGCCCGTCGACGACGTCGAGGGCGATCGACTGCCCGAACGCGGTGGACAGGTTATCGGAGGTCAGCACGTCGGTCAGCAACCCGGCGGCGACCACCTTGCCTTCGGACAGCAGCATGCAGTGGCTGAAGCCGGGCGGAATCTCCTCGACATGGTGGGTGACCAGCACCAGGGCGGGTGCGTCGGGGTCGGCCGCGAGGTCGGCCAGCCGCGCCACCAGCTCCTCGCGCCCGCCCAGGTCCAGGCCGGCGGCGGGTTCGTCGAGAAGCAGCAGCTCCGGATCGGTCATCAACGCGCGCGCGATCAACACCCGCTTGCGCTCGCCCTCCGACAGCGTTCCGTAGCTCCGGTCCGCGAGGTGCTCGGCGCCCAGGCTCTCCAGCATGTCGATGGCCCGGCGATAGTCGACGTCCTCATAGCGCTCCCGCCAGCGGCCCAGCACCGCGTAGCCGGCCGAGACCACCAGGTCGCGCACCACCTCGTCGGTGGGCACCCGCTGCGCCAGGGCCGACGAACTGAGCCCGATCCGGGCGCGCAGTTCCGACACGTCGACCCGGCCAAGACGCTCGCCGAGCACGAAGGCCACGCCCGACGAAGGGTGCTCGGCGGCCGCGGCGATCCGCAGCAACGATGTTTTGCCGGCCCCGTTCGGACCCACGATGACCCAGCGCTCGTCCAGTTCGACCGCCCAATCCAACGGGCCGACGAGGGTGTGACCGCCGCGCCGCAGCGACACGTCGCGAAAGTCGATGAGCAGATCGGGGTCGGCTGCCTCACTAATCTGGTCGGCTCCTCCCGAATCCTCGGGTTTCACCTCCGGCTTCCGTCTTCGGGCACCCGACCATCGTGCCGTACCGCGGCCGTCACGCGTCGGGCGGGATCTCCACCCGGCGGACCTCGCCATCCACCGCGTCGGCGGCCTCGATTTCGCCGCGGGTCACGCCCAGCAGAAACAGCACCGTGTCCAGGTACGGGTGGCTCAGCGAGGCGTCGGCCACCTCACGCAACGCCGGCTTGGCGTTGAACGCCACCCCGAGCCCGGCCGCGGCCAGCATGTCGATGTCGTTGGCGCCGTCCCCGACGGCGACCGTCTGCGCCATCGGAACCCCGACCCGCTGCGCGAAGTCCCGCAGCGCCGCCGCCTTGCCGGCACGGTCGATGATGGGGCCGACGACCCGCCCGGTCAGTTTGCCGTCGACGATCTCCAGCTCATTGGCGGCGACGTAGTCGAGCATCAGCTCCTCGGCCAACGGGTCGATGATCCCCCGGAAGCCGCCGGACACCACACCGCAGTGAAAACCCAAGCGCCGCAACGTGCGTAGCGTGGTGCGGGCCCCGGGCATCAGCTCCAGCTGATCGGCGACTTCGTCGATCACGGTCGCGGGCAGACCCGCCAGGGTGGCCACCCGCTGTTCGAGCGACTGCGCGAAGTCCAGCTCGCCCCGCATCGCGGCGTCGGTGATGGCGGCGACCTTGCCCTCGGCTCCCGCCCGGGCGGCCAGCATCTCGATCACCTCGCCCTGCACCAGGGTCGAGTCCACGTCGAACACGATCAGCCGCTTGGCCCGCCGCTCCAGCGTGTAGTCCTCGACGGCCACGTCGACGCGCTTCTCGGCCGACACCTGGTTCAGGGCCGTCCGCAGCGCGGCGTCCGATCCCGGCGGCACCGAGACCCGCAGCTCCAGGCCGGTCACCGGGTAGTCGGAGACACCGCGGATGAGGTCGATGTTGACCCCCAGGCCGGCCACCGCCCGGGCCACCGCACCGAACGCGCCGGCCGTGATGGGCCGGCCCAGCACGAAGATGGTGTGCGTCGAGGGCTCCCGGATGATCGGCACGTCGTCGCTGTGCTCGATGGTGACGTCCAGGCCCACCCCGCGGATGGCCGATTCGACGTCACGGCGCAACTCGGGGCTGTCGGCGACGTCCGGGGGGCAACACACCAGCACGCCGAGGGTCAGGCGGTGCCGAATCACCACCTGTTCGACATTGAGCAGCTCGACGCCGTGCCCGGAGAGCACCTCGAAGAGGGCCGAGGTGACGCCCGGTTGGTCCACTCCGGTGACGGTGATCAGCACCGACACCTTCGGTGGTGTGCTCACCCCCGACTCAGCCGCTACTGCTCAGGGGTTGAGCGATCGGGCTCGGTCCGTGGACCGAATCCCTTCGGCGATTCCAGAGCCGTGGCGTGGCGCCCCACATGCGCCTCGGCGCGCAGCCGCTCCACCATGTGCGGGTAGTGCAGCTCGAAAGCCGGGCGCTCCGAACGGATCCGGGGCAGCTCGGTGAAGTTGTGCCGCGGCGGCGGGCAGCTGGTCGCCCACTCCAGCGAGTTGCCGTAGCCCCACGGGTCGTCGACGGTCACGACCTCGCCGTAGCGCCAGCTCTTGAAGACGTTCCAGACGAACGGGAACATCGACGCGCCCAGGATGAACGCCCCGACCGTCGAGGCGACGTTGTACGGCTGGAATCCGTCCGAGGGCAGGTAGTCGGCGTAGCGGCGCGGCATTCCCATGTCGCCCAACCAGTGCTGCACCAGGAAGGTGGTGTGGAAGCCGATGAAGGTCAGCCAGAAGTGCAGCTTGCCCAGCCGCTCGTCGAGCAGGCGTCCGGTCATCTTGGGGAACCAGAAATAGACGCCGGCGAACGTGGCGAACACGATCGTGCCGAACAGCACGTAGTGGAAGTGCGCGACCACGAAGTAGGTGTCGGTGACGTGGAAGTCCAGCGGGGGGCTGGCCAGCATCACACCGGTCAGGCCGCCCAGCAGGAAGGTCACCAGGAAGCCCACTGAGAACAGCATTGGGGTCTCGAAGGTGAGTTGCCCCTTCCACATCGTGCCGATCCAGTTGAAGAATTTGATCCCGGTCGGCACCGCGATCAGATACGTCATGAACGAAAAGAACGGCAGCAGAACGGCTCCCGTGGCGAACATGTGGTGGGCCCACACCGCGACCGACAGCGCGGCGATCGACAGCGTCGCGTAAACCAGTGTGGTGTAACCGAACACCGGCTTGCGGGAGAACACCGGGATGATCTCGGTGATTATCCCGAAGAACGGCAGCGCGATGATGTACACCTCGGGATGGCCGAAGAACCAGAACAGGTGCTGCCATAGCAGAACCCCGCCGTTGGCGGCGTCGTAGACGTGGGCCCCTAGATGTCGATCGGCGGCCAGGCCGAACAGCGCGGCGGTCAGAATCGGGAATGCGATCAGGATCAGGATCGACGTCACCAGGATGTTCCAGGTGAAGATGGGCATCCGGAACATCGTCATGCCGGGCGCGCGCATGCACACCACGGTGGTGATCATGTTGACCGCACCCAGAATGGTGCCCAGACCCGCGACGATCAGGCCGGTGATCCACAGGTCACCGCCGGCGCCGGGTGAGTGGACGGCGTCGGACAGCGGCGTGTAGGCAGTCCAGCCGAAGTCGGCGGCCCCACCCGGAACGATGAAGCCGGCCGACGCGGTCAGACCGCCGAACAGGAACAGCCAGAACGAGAAGGCGTTCAGTCGCGGGAACGCCACGTCGGGCGCGCCGATCTGCAGCGGCAGCACCAGGTTGGCGAACCCGAACACCACCGGCGTCGCGTACAGCAGCAGCATGATCGTGCCGTGCATGGTGAACAGCTGGTTGTACTGCTCGTTCGACAGGAACTGCAGTCCCGGCGCGGCAAGCTCGGTGCGCATCAACAGGGCCATCAGTCCGCCGATGAAGAAGAAGACGAAGCAGGTGACCGTGTACATGATGCCGATCATCTTGTGATCGGTGGTGGTGATCAGTTTGTAGACGAGGTTCCCTTTGGGGCCGGTCCGGTCCGGGTACGGACGAACGGCCTCAAGTTCTCCCAACGGGGGCGCTTCGGCTGTCAACAGCTTCTCCAAACAGTAGGACAGGGGCCCAAAAAACAGAGCTGACACGAATCTTAACCGCCGATCCTGCCGACGTCAGGGCTGGTCCTACAAACTGTCGTAAATGGCTCGGCGGTGCCGCGTGTCGGTTCGGAGTGCCGGGCGGCGAGCCGGCGGGTGTTAGCGTCTGACGCGTGCTTTTCGGCGTGACCCGACCCGCGTCCCTGCGCGCGGCCGCCGCGCTCGCGGCGGCGGTCGCCGTCACGTGCAGCGGCTGCGGATCCGGCAAGCCCGGAAGCAAGGCGCCGACCCCGGCGCTGGTCACTCCGACCACGCAAATCGCCGGCGCGGGCGTGCTCGGAAACGACCGCCGCCCGGACGACTCGTGCGCACGGGATGTCGCCGCGGCCGATCCGGGGCCGAAGACGCGGCAGGCCCGCAACGCCGCCGGCGTCAGCCCGGACGTGGTGCAGGTGCCCGCGGAGCCCCAGCGGATCGTGGCGCTCTCGGGAGACCAGCTCGACGCCCTGTGCGCGCTCGGCCTGCAATCGCGGGTGGTCGCCGCCGCGTTGCCGGACGGATCGTCGAGCCAGCCCGCCTACCTGGGCAGCGCGCTGCACGGCGTGCCCGGCGTCGGGACCCGCAGCAACCCGGACCTGAGCGGGATCGCGGCGGCCCACCCCGACCTCATCCTGGGCTCGCAGGGGTTGACGCCCAAGCTGTATCCCCAGCTGGCGGCGATCGCCCCGACGGTGTTCACCGCGCCCCCCGGCTCGGCATGGGAAGAGAACCTGCGCGGCGTGGGTGCCGCGACGGCGCGCGGGGCGGCAATGGACGCGCTGCTCAACGGCTTCTCGCAGCGGGCCGGCAATGTCGGAGCCAGGCATGACGCGTCCCACTTTCAGGCATCCATCGTGCAATTGACCACCGACACGATCCGGATCTACGGGACCAACAACTTCCCGGCCAGCGTGCTGGGCGCGGTCGGGGTGGACCGCCCGGCGACCCAACGGTTCACCGACAAGCCGTATATCGAGATCCGCGCCACCGACGACGACCTGGCAAAAAACCCGGACCTGTCCGCCGCCGACGCCGACGTCGTCTACGTGTCGTGTGCGTCACCGGCGGCCGCCCAGCGCGCCGCCACCGTGCTGGACAGCAACCCGTGGCGCAAGCTGTCGGCCAACCACGACAACCGGGTCTACGTCGTCAACGACGAGATCTGGCAGACCGGCGAGGGCCTGATCGCGGCCCGCGGTATAGTCGCCGACCTGCGCCTGCTCAACGCCCCCATCAATTAGCCCGCGGGCGAGCGGGTACCTGCGGTCCTAAGGTGGTACCGAGCGGCCTCCGGTGGCCCGGGAACATTACCTTAGCTAAACTTTTCCCAGACGCGACCACATTGAAGAGGAATATCCATGAGCACTGTTTCGGCATACGCCGCGACGTCGGCGACCGAACCGTTGACCAAGACCACCATCGAGCGGCGCGACCCCGGCCCACACGACGTGGTGATCGACATCAAGTTCGCCGGGATTTGCCACTCCGACATCCACACTGTCAAGGCCGAATGGGGGACGCCGAAATACCCCCTCGTCGTGGGGCATGAGATCGCCGGGGTGGTGAGCGAGGTCGGCGCCGAAGTGACCAAATACAAGGTCGGAGACCACGTCGGCGTGGGCTGCATGGTGAACTCCTGCGGCCAGTGCAGCAGCTGCAAGGCCGGGCTCGAGCAGTACTGCAAGCCGGGCGCGACATTCACCTACAACGCCGTCGACAAGGACGGCACGACCACGCAGGGCGGCTACAGCCAGGCGATCGTCGTCGACGAGAATTTCGTCCTGCGCATCCCCGACTCGCTGCCGCTGGACAAGGCGGCGCCGCTGCTGTGCGCGGGCATCACGCTGTTTTCCCCGTTGCGCCACTGGAGGGCCGGCGAGGGCACTCGGCTGGCGATCATCGGCCTCGGCGGCCTCGGGCACATGGGTGTCAAGCTGGGCGCGGCGATGGGCGCCGAGGTGACGGTGCTGTCGCAGTCGCTGAAGAAGATGGAGGACGGCTTGCGGCTGGGGGCCAAGCACTACTACGCCACCGCCGATCCCGAGACCTTCAAGAAGTTGCGCGGCAGCTTCGACCTGATCCTCAACACCGTCTCGGCGAATCTGAAACTGAACGACTACGTCAACCTGCTCGACATCGACGGCACCCTCGTCGAATTGGGCATTCCTGAGCACCCCATGGAGGTGGGGGCGTTCCCGTTGGCGTTGGCGCGGCGCAGCCTGTCCGGATCCAACATCGGCGGGATCGCCGAAACCCAGGAGATGCTGGACTTCTGCGCCGAGCACGACGTGACGCCCGAAATCGAGCTGATCGAGCCGGATTACATCAACGAGGCCTACGAGCGCGTCCTGGCGAGCGACGTTCGCTACCGCTTCGTGATCGACATCTCGAAGCTATGAGGCGACCTCTGACGGTTCTTCGGGCGCGCAGTCACGGGCGATGACTTCGGCCGCCTCCGCGTGCTCGTCGTCGGGAACGACCTCGCTGACGTCGATGCCGGCCAGCGGCCATCCGGCCGCGGCCAACGTGGCGGCCACCCGGATGATGTTTTCCTTGCCCGCGTCGAATTGCGTCATGTCGGAGATGAATTCGGCGATCTCATCGCGGTCGATCGGGTGATCGATCGCCTCCGGAGAGCCTTCGCGCGCGCTGATGTCGCGCACCACCTCGCGGATCTGGTCCTCGGTCAGCGGTGTGCTGCGCAGCAATGCCATCAGCGGCACGCGGTCCGGGCCAGGGACGCCGTTCGGGTAGCCGACCTGCAGCCACTGGATCACTGAACGGCAGAAATGGTGGCGGTGATCCTTCTCGGAGGATGCGGTGTTCGTCACGAGAACAGTTTCAGGCAGTGGCATCACCGGCGCCAGCGAGCCCTCACTCCGTCCCCACAATTCATACGCCGTTCATTGCCCGAACACGTCGAGGCTCGGCGCGGCGCTTGCGGTTAAAGGCCCGTCCTGTCGTTGCCGGTCCCTACCATCGAGGCGTGCTCAAGGCGCTCGTCGTTTTTCCGTTGGCCTGCGGGCTTTTCGTCGGCGTCGTTGACCACAACCCCGGAACGGGACTGGCGGCGTTCTACGTGGTGTCGCTGCTCGAGGTGCTGGTCGGGTGGTCAACCAACCGTCAGTGGCCACGCGGCGGGCGAATGAACGCCACCATGCGGGTGATCGACGCGATGGATGGGGTCGAGTTCGAGGGCTATGTGGCCGCCCGCCTGCGCCGCGCGGGCTGGCGGGTCACGTTCACCCCGGCGGTCGGCGACTACGGAGTCGACCTGATCGCCGAAAAGGACGGCCACTCGGCGGCGGTCCAGTGCAAGCGTTACGGCAAATCGGTGGGCGTCGCGGCCGTCCAGCAGGTGGTCTCCGGCGCCCGCCACCACGGCTGCGTCAGGAGCATCGTGGTGAGCAATCAGGAATTCACGAGGGCCGCAAAGCAATTGGCGCATACCCACGGCTGCCAGTTGATCGGCCGCAAAGTATTGCAGGCATGGGTGCCGCCGCCCGCATGGAGCGTTAAGAATCCTGCGGGAAGAAAGTCGGCCCAGCCGGTGTCTGAATAGAAGATCGGGCCGGCCCCAGTCCCTCCCCCCCGACGGTGCGGCCGGCCCGATTCTCAGTCAACCTGCGGCTTTTAGAAGTCCCAGTCCTCGTCCTCGGTGACGACGGCCTTCCCGATGACGTAGCTAGATCCGGAGCCGGAGAAGAAGTCGTGGTTCTCGTCGGCATTGGGCGACAACGCCGACAGGATCGCCGGGTTCACGTCGGTCTCGTCCCGCGGGAACAGCGCCTCGTAACCGAGGTTCATCAGCGCCTTGTTTGCGTTGTAGCGCAGGAACTTCTTGACGTCCTCGGTCAGCCCGACCTGGTCGTAGAGGTCCTGGGTGTACTCCACCTCGTTGTCGTAGAGCTCGAACAGCAGCTCGTAGGTGTAGTCCTTGAGCTCGGCGCGCTTGGCCTCGTCGACCAGCGCCAGCCCCCGTTGGTACTTGTAGCCGATGTAGTAGCCGTGTACGGCCTCGTCGCGGATGATCAGCCGGATCATGTCGGCGGTGTTGGTCAGCTTGGCCCGGCTCGACCAGTACATGGGCAGGTAGAAGCCGGAGTAGAACAGGAAGCTCTCCAGCAGCGTGGAGGCCACCTTGCGCTTCAGCGGCTCGTCGCCCTTGTAGTACTGCATGACGATCTCGGCCTTGCGCTGCAGGTTGGGGTTCTCCTCGGACCAGCGGAAGGCGTCGTCGATCTCGGCCGTCGAGCACAGCGTGGAGAAGATGTTGCTGTAGCTGCGCGCGTGCACCGACTCCATGAAGGCGATGTTGGTGTAGACGGCTTCCTCGTGCGGCGTCAGCGCGTCGGGGATGAGGCTGACCGCGCCGACCGTGCCCTGAATGGTGTCCAGCAGCGTCAGCCCGGTGAACACCCGCATGGTCAGCTGCTTCTCACCGGGCGTCAGCGTCGCCCACGACGGGAGGTCGTTGGACACCGGCACCTTCTCGGGCAGCCAGAAGTTTCCGGTCAGCCGGTCCCAGACCTCGGCGTCCTTCTCGTCCTGCAGCCGGTTCCAGTTGATCGCCGAAACGCGGTCAATCAGCTTCATGTTTTCGGTCACCAGAACCCCACTTCACCCGCCGTTTTGCCTGAGGGACGTCCGGCTCCAAACACTACCCCTGGGGTACGACAACGGAGCGGAACACAAGGGCTTGTGTTTGCGTGTCGCGGACACACCCCGTATTCAGCACTACTCCCAGTATGACGCGATTGCCGCCCAATAGGGCTCCAAGGCTCTACCGCTACCCAACGTCCGGCCCTCGATGTACCATTTGGTACATGATTACCGAAGGCAGTGTTGAGATCGATGCGTCGCCGCAGCTGGTGTGGGACGTCTTCAGCGACGTGGAGCGCTGGCCCGAGTGGACCGCCTCGGTGACGTCGCTGGCCGGACGAGACGGCCCCGCGCTCGGGGTCGGCAAGCGGTTCACCATCAAGCAGCCCGGCATGTCGAAGCTGGTCTGGAAGGTCACCGAGATCGAACCGGGCTCCTCGTGGACCTGGGTGCAACGCTCCCCCGGCGTGCGGGTGAGCGCCCGGCACGACGTGATTCCGCAGCCCGGCGGTCGTACCCTGGTGCGCCAGCAACTGGACCAGCGCGGTGTGCTCGGCGCACTGGTCGGTCGGCTGATGCTCAATAAGACCAAGCGATTCCTGCAACTCGAGGCCCAGGGACTCAAGGCTCGGTCTGAGCAGCTCAGCCGCGCCGATGGCCCGCACTCCTGACTCCGAACGCCGCCGAGAGCTCCTCGACGCGCTCGTTGCCGAGTTCGCGGCCGGCGGCGTTGGCGACCGATCGTTGCGCGACGTGGCGGCCGCGGTGGGCACCAGCCATCGAATGCTGTTGCATCACTTCGGATCTCGGGAGGACCTGTTGCTCGCGGTCGTCGAGGAAGTGGAGCGCCGCCAGATGGGCGTCCTGGCCGACCTGCCCGCGACACCCGCCGAAGGCTTCGCCGCCATGTGGGCCGATGTCCGTCGACC
>NZ_LZJZ01000058.1 GCF_001667585.1 Mycobacterium sp. E2733 | reverse complement strand
TGCTGGTCGTCGCGCTAGCGGGATTCGCCATCTACCGCCTGCACGGAATCTTCGGCTCGCACGACAACACGTCCGCCAACAGCGACCTGTCGAACGAGATCGTCCCCTTCAACCCCAAACAGGTGGTGCTCGAGGTCTTCGGCGAGCCCGGCGCAACCGCGACCATCAACTACCTTGATGTCAACGCCCAGCCGCAGCAAGTCAGGGACGCCCCACTGCCCTGGTCGTTCACGATCACCACCACGGAGCCCGCGGTCCTCGGCAACGTGGTCGCGCAGGGCAACGGGGACACCCTCGGCTGCCGCATCACCGTCAACGGTGAGGTGAAAGACCAACGCACCGTTGACAAGGCCGACGCCTACACCTTCTGCCTGGACAAGTCTGGATAAGCCTTGACGAGCAACCATCAACAGTCGCGTTCCTTCGCGCCGCGCATCATCCGCCGGCTCGCATTGCCGATCCTGCTCTTCTGGGTGGCGCTGGCCGCCATCACCAATATCGCGGTGCCACAACTGGAAGACGTCGGCAAGGTGCACAACGTGGCGCTCAACTCGCCAGACGCGCCGGCGCTGAAGGCAATCAAGCGCATCGGCCAGGTGTTCAAAGAATTCGACACCGACAGCTCGGCCATGATCGTGCTGGAAGGCGACCAGCCGCTCGGCGCGGACGCGCACAAGTTCTATGACGCGATGATCCGCAAACTCGACCTGGACCGCAAGCACGTCGAGCACGTTCAGGATTTCTGGGGCGACACCCTTACCGCCGCGGGATCGCAGAGCTCCGACGGCAAGGCGGCGTATGTTCAGGTATTTCTCGCGGGCAATCAGGGCTCGGCGCTGGCCAACGAATCCGTCGGTGCGGT
>NZ_LZJZ01000057.1 GCF_001667585.1 Mycobacterium sp. E2733 | reverse complement strand
CGAGCTGTTGGCGGTAATCTTCATCGTTGCCCCCTCGGGAGCTATTTGCCGGATAATGCGATTAAGGGTCCGCCGCCTCCGCCGATGCCCACACAACCGCCCCCGGCCCCGCACAGCTGACCAGCCCGCCGCCGTCACGATCCGTCAAATCGTGACGGCGGCAGCCGTCTCGCCAGTAGCGTCACGGTTACCGACATCCGACGACAGTGGAGAACCGCATGACCTCGGACACCATCGGAACCCGCCGCTTCCCGGCCGGCGTCGCCGTCATCGCCGGGCTGGCCGGCCTGGTGCTCGGCGCGCTCGCCACCTTCGCGATCACCGGATTGGTGTGGACGGTCCGGGTCCAGCTTCCGCCGCCGCCCTACCCGCCACCGCTGGCGTCGCAGTCGGGCGGCGGGTGCGTCTACCCGTCGCCGCCGGCACCCACGTCCGCGCCGGGCGTCGTCCCGGCACCGCCGCTGCCGCCGCCGTCGCACGCCTGATGGCCGGGCAACCCGCGTCTTTTCTGCCCAGGCTCGGCGCGCACTTGTTGCGGTCGCGCCGACTCATGCGCGCGCCGGTCTGGATCTACAAGGCCCGCGCGGGCGCGCTGTTCGGCTCGCGGTTGCTGATGCTCGAGCACATCGGCCGCAAGTCCGGCGCGCCACGCTATGTGGTGCTGGAGGTGGTCGGCGGATCGCCGCCGGACACCTACGTCGTCGCCTCCGGCTTCGGCCGAAAGGCGCAGTGGTTCCGCAACATTCAGGCCAACCCGCGGGTGCGTGTCTACGCGGGCAGCCACGCGCCCAGGCGGGCCACCGCGCGCATCCTCGACCAACAGGAGGCCGACCGCGCGCTGGCCGCCTATGTCAGCCGTCATCGCAAAGCGTGGGAACAGATGAGGCCGGTCCTGGAGGAAACGCTCGGCGTTCCGATCACCGAAACCGACACGCCGCTGCCACTGGTCGAGTTGCGCCTCGGCTAGCTGCGGTCGGGCCCTTTCGCCGTCATCACGGCGAACGTGGCCAGGAACATCGCCGCGGGGAGGGCGTTGACGACCCTGTCGCGGACCCGGATGTGCGCGCCGAGCGCCAGGACGAAATAGACCGTCAGCATCGCGGTGGTCAGCCGCGCCAGGGCCGGAAAACGGGTGACCGACAGCAAGCCGACGGCGGCGGCCGCCTTCACCACCGGCAGCACCGGCCGAACGGTCTCCGGCAACCCCACGTCATCGAGAACCTTCCTGATGGGGGCGATCTGGACCCCGCACAGCACAGCGTCCACGGCATGGAACGCGCCGAGCGCCGTGTAAGTCTTCGGCGAAGTGAAAAGGCTCATCCGACAATCCTATTGGGCCAACTGCGGCGGCGCGCCCGGCAGCGTGCCATCCACCGGCTGGCGGGCGCTCGCCTCGGCCTTGGCCACCGCCTGGGCGATCGCGGGATCGGTCTCGGTGGAGAACCAGTCGGCGATGTCCGCGTCGTCCGTTTCGGCGGCGTGCTGGGGTGCGTCGTCGACCGGGGACGGCTCGAACCGGAACACCCCGTCCTGACCCTGGGTGCCCAGCATCCTGGTGAATCCCTGCAGCGCCGCGTTGAAATCGCTGGGCACCACCCACACCTTGTTGGCGTCGCCGCGCGCCATCTCCGGCAGGGTCTGCAGGTATTGGTAGGCCAGCATCTCGGGCGTGGGCCTGCCCGCCTTGATCGCGGCGAACGTCTTCTCGATGGCCTTGGCCTGCCCCTGTGCCCGCAGGTAAGCCGCTGCGCGCTCACCCTGGGCGCGCAGCATGCGCGACTGTCGGTCGGCCTCGGCGGCCAGGATCGCGGCCTGCTTGGCGCCCTCGGCGGCCAGGATCTGCGCCTGCTTGGCGCCCTCGGCCTGTGTGATCGCGGCCTGCCGGTTCCCTTCGGCGGTCAGGATCATCGCCCGCTTCTCGCGGTCGGCCTTCATCTGCTTCTCCATCGAGGCCTGAATGGACGGCGGCGGGTCGATGCTGCGCAACTCGACCCGGGCGACCCGCAGGCCCCAACGACCGGTCGCCTCGTCGAGCACACCGCGCAATTGACCGTTGATCTGGTCGCGCGAGGTCAGCGTCTGCTCCAGCGTCATGCCACCCACCACGTTGCGCAGTGTGGTGGTGGTGAGCTGCTCCACGCCGACGATGTAGTTGCTGATCTCGTAGACGGCCGCCTGCGGGACGGTGACCTGGAAGTAGACCACGGTGTCGATGTTGAGGGTCAGGTTGTCCTCGGTGATCACCGGCTGCGGCGGGAACGACACTACTCGCTCACGCAGATCCACCCGGGCGCGCACCCGGTCGATGAACGGCACCAACAACGTCAGCTGACCACTGACCGTCCGGCTGTATCGACCCAGCCTCTCGATCACCGCGGCCTCCGCCTGCGGTATCAGGGCGACCGACTTGGCCACCACGACGATGGCGAATATCACCAAGACAGCCAGCAACACCAAACCAGCAACCGCACCTTGCACGGGAGTTCCTTTCTCTACCAGGGTCTCTGGCAGCGCCCTCGCACAGCCGTTATGGACCGCTCTTGAAGACCACCGCCGTGGCGCCGTCGATCTGCAAGACGGTCACCGACTCCCCCGGTTCGTAAACATCCCCCTCATTGAGCGGACGCGCCGTCCACACCTCGCCGTCGAGCTTCACGCGGCCCTCGTCGCGGGCGATTCGCTCGAGCACCAACGCGTTCTTGCCCTCCAGCGCCTCGATACCCATCTGTGGCACGTGCGCGGGTGTCAGTTGCCGGCGCAGCGCGGGTCGGACCAGCACCAGGAGCAGAACCGAGACGATGAGGAACACGGCCCCGTCCGCCCAGCCGGGCCAATCCGTCAGCCAGCTGGTGATTGCCGCGGCCAACGCACCGCCGCCGAGCATCACCAAAAACATATGGCCGGTGAGCGCCTCCGCACCGGCGAGCACCAGCGCGAATATTAGCCAAAGCACCGCGGCCTGCATGCGGCCAGAATACGCGTGATCCGCGTTTGCCGGGCAAAACAACTACACTGCGGAATCGTGTGGTGTCCCAGTGTCTCGCTGTCCCTGTGGGCCAACGCCTGGCTCGCAGGCAAGGCCGCGCCCGACGACGTCCTGGACGCGTTATCGGTATGGGCGCCAAAGCAATCGGTCACCGCGTATGATGCGGTCGCCGCCGGTCACACCGGGCTGCCGTGGCCCGATGTGCACGACGCCGGAACGGTGACGCTGCTGCAGACGCTGCGCGCCGCGGTCGGCAGCTCGACACCCACCCCGGACGGCCCGGGCCGGCTGCGGGGAACGATCAATATGCTTTTGCCCGTGCCCGGCGACGTGCGCGGCCTGGCCCCCGGGACGCAGTTCGAGCGTGACGCCCTCGCCGCGGGCGAGGCGATCATCATCGCCAACCCATCCGACCCCGCCACCGCCGTCGGGCTGGTCCCCGAGTTCTCCTACGACGATGAGCCGGAGGACTTCCCCGAACTCTGCGCGCTGTCCTGGACGGTGTACTCGCTGCCCGGTGCGCCGGTGCTCGACCATTACGAGCTCGGGGATGCCGAATACACGCTGCGGTCCGCCGTGCGGTCGGCCGCCGACGCGCTCGGCGCCATCGGGCTGGGTACGGCCGCGGCCGACGTCGACGATCCGCGGGGACTCGTCGAACAGCTGCTGGAATCCGCACGGCAGCACCGGGTTCCCGACCATGCGCCGACCCGGGCGCTGCGGGTACTGGAGAACGCCGCGCACGTCGACGCCATCATCGCGGTCAGCGCCGGACTCAGCCGGTCACCCGACTCCCCGGAGCGTTTCACCGCCCCCGTCGTTGCCGGCCCGGAGCCGTTCGGCACCCAATCCTCTTCAGAGGCGCGCATCGCGAGCGACGCCCTGCGGCCGCTGACCGCGGTGGTGCGTTCGGCGCGGATGGCCGCCGTCACCGCGATCCTGCACTCGGCCTGGGCCGATTAGGCCTCGTCTCGCCTTGCGCAGTGCGGTGGACTGCACGGCGCGCCGTCCACGCTGGCCAGACAACCGGGCACCGGGTCGGGGCCGGCCACCCGGGCCGGCTGTCGGCCGGTGCGCAGTTCGTCGATGAGATCGGCTGCCAGCCGGGCGAATCGGCGATCGGCATTGGGTGTGCCGGTCCGGGCGAACGCCAGGCCCGCCGCCTCGGCCTGGGCTCTCAACTCCTCGTCGAGATCCCACACCACCTCGATGTGGTCGGCGACGAATCCGATCGGGCAGACGATGACGGCCTCGGCGCCCGAGGCGGCCAGCGCGGTGAGATGGTCCTCGACACTGGGCTCCAGCCACGGCACCTGCGGCGGGCCCGAACGCGACTGCCAGGCCAGATCGAAATCGGAATACCCCGCCGCGGCCGCGACAAGCCTTGTCGCATAGGCGACTTGGCGGCTGTACAGCTTGGGGCCGAGGCGCTGGTCGGCGGCCACCGGAACCGAATGGGCGGTGAACACCAGCCGCGCGCCGTCGGGCGCGCTGTGCGCCGCCGCCGCGACGGCGCCGGCGAACATCTCCACGAAGAGCGGGTGGTCGAAGTAGGGCCGGAGCTTGACCAGCTCGGGTGCGTCGGGTCCGGCCGCCCGTCGCGCCCGGGCGATGTCTTCGACGTACTGCGTGCAGCTGGAGTAGCCGCTCCACGCCGACGTGGTGAATACCGCGGCACGGCGAATACCGTTGTCGCGCATGGCCGCAACCGCATCTTCGACGTAGGGGTCCCAGTTGCGGTTGCCGAAGTAGATGGGTAGGTCCAGTTCCGCCTGGAGCTCGGTGATCAGGGCGCGGTTGATCCCGTTGATCGGTGACACCCCGCCGAAATGCAGGTAGTGCTGGGCGACGTCGTCCAGCCGTTCGGGCGGCACGTTGCGCCCGCGGGTGACGTTTTCCAGGAACGGCCGCACCTGCTCGGGCCCCTCCGGCCCACCGAAGGACAGCAGCAGGACGGCATCGAATTCCATTATGGGCTAGAGCAATTGGGTGCTGGCGCCGCCGTCGGCGAAGATGATGGTGCCCGTGGTGGCCGGCAGCCAGTCCGAGAGCAGGGCGCACACCGTCTTGGCGACCGGCGTGGGATCCTTCATGTTCCAGCCGATCGGCGCGCGCTGATCCCAGCCCTCTTCCAGCAGTTGCATCTGGGCGCCGGCCTCCTCGCCGAGCGCACCGCCGACGATCGCGCTCATCGCCAGCGTCCGGATGGGGCCCGCCGCAACGAGGTTCGAGCGCACCCCGAACTTGCCCGCCTCGCGGGCAACGAACCGGTTGACCGATTCCAGCGCGCTCTTGGCCACCGTCATCCAGTTGTAGGCCGGCATGGCCCGGCTGGGGTCGAAGTCCATGCCGACGATGGACCCGCCGGGGTTCATGATCGGCAGCAGCGCCTTGGCCAGCGACGCATACGAGTACGCGGAGATGTGAATGCCCTTGGAGACATCCTCGTAGGGCGCGTCGAAGAACGGGTTGATGCCCATCCCGGTCTGCGGCATGAAGCCGATCGAGTGCACCACGCCGTCCAACTTGTTGCCCTCACCGATCTCCGCGGTGACCCGGTCGGCGAGGGTGCTCAGGTGCTCCTCGTTCTGCACGTCGAGTTCGATCAGCGGGGCCTTCTCCGGCAGCCGGTCGGCGATGCGCTGTATCAGGCGCAACCGGTCGAACCCGGTCAGCACCAACTGCGCACCCGCTTCCTGGGCCGCCTTGGCGATGTGAAACGCGATCGACGAGTCGGTGATGATCCCGGAGACCAGAATCCGTTTGCCGTCGAGCAGTCCTGCCATGTTCGTCCTTAGATGTCGTGGTTTAACTCAGTGGCCCATGCCCATGCCGCCGTCGACCGGGATGACCGCGCCGGCGATGTAGTTCGCGTCCTCCGACGCCAGGAAGCTGACCGCCCCCGCCACGTCTTCGGCGGTGCCAACACGCTTGGCGGGGATGAATTCCAGTGCGCCCGCCTGTATCCGCTCGTCGAGCGCGCGGGTCATCTCGGTGTCGATGTAGCCGGGGGCGACCACGTTGGCGGTCACCCCGGCCTTGGACAGCTCTCGGGAGATCGAGCGGGCCATGCCTATCAGGCCGGCCTTGGCGGCCGCGTAGTTGGCCTGGTTGCCGATGCCCCACATGCCGGACACCGACCCGATGAAGATGATGCGGCCGAACCGCTTGCGCTGCATGCTGCGCGACGCCCGCTGGGCCACCCGGAACGCCCCGGTCAGGTTGGCGTTGATGACCTCCTCGAAGCGCTCCTCGGTCATCCGGATCAGGAAGGCGTCTTTGGAGATGCCGGCGTTGGATACCAGCACCTCGACCGGACCCTGGTGCTCCTCGACCTCTTTGAACGCGCGGTCGACGGCCTCGTTGTCGGTGACGTCACACACGACGCCGAACAACCCCTCGGGCGCCCCCGATCCGCGGTGGGTGACGGCGACCTTGTGGCCGTCGGCAGCCAGCCGCTGCGCGATCGCCAGTCCGATGCCCCGATTTCCGCCCGTCACCAGGACTGAGCGGGCTACGAATGCGGGTTTGCCGCCGGTGGCGGCACTTTCGGTGGTGTTCTCGGTGGCCGTGTCAGTCACCCCGTCAACCTATCGCCTGGGTTCGGCACAGCTGTAATCGCCTCGTCGCGAGCGTATCCAGGCTGCGATTTTCGGGTCAGATTTTCGCAGTGCCGTTACGCTCGCGAGGCTTTGTCGGTGTGGCTCAGCACACTTTCGGCCATGGCGGACCCGTTCCTGGGCAGTGAAGCCCTTGCTGCCGGCTTGATGACCCCGTATGAGCTGCGCACTCGATACACAGCGCTGCATAAGGACGTGTACGCGCTGAAAGATGCGGAGCTGACCGCAGTGTTGCGGGCGAAGGCGGCGTGGTTGCGCTCGCGGAGGCGCGGCATCCTTGCCGGCTTCTCCGCCTCCGCGATGCACGGCTCCAAGTGGATCGACCCGACATTGACCGCCGCAATCATCGACACCAACCGCAGTCCGAGCACCGGGGTCAAGGTGTGGGAGGAGCGAATCGAAGCTGACGAGATTGCAGTCGTGGAAGGCATGCGTGTCACCACGCCGGCCAGGACCGCCCTCGACCTGGCCAGGCGATGCCGGATGGGTGTTGCGGTCGCAGCCATCGATGCCCTCGTGCAGGCGACCGATTTGAAGATGGTCGACGTCGAGCTATTGGTCGACCGCTATCGAGGACGCCGAGGCATGAAGCGCGCTCGTGCTGCACTCCAACTCGTCGACGGTGGGGCGCAATCGCCGAAGGAGACGTGGCTTCGTCTCTTGCTGATCGAGGCGGGGTTTCCGCCGCCGCAGACGCAGATCGCCGTGCGCAACGAGTGGAATTGGGTCGAGGCCTATCTGGACATGGGGTGGGAAGACATCAAGCTCGCCATCGAGTACGACGGGGACCAACACCGGTCCAGCCGCTACCAGTACGTGAAGGACATCCGGCGGCTCGAAACGCTGGAGCGGCTGGGATGGATCGTGATCCGGGTCATCGCCGAGGACCATCCCCACGACATCATCCGCCGGGTGGCGCGGGCGCGGGCGTCGCGAGCGTAACGACACTGCGAAATTCGGGGCCCGAAATCGCAGCCTGATTACGCTCGCGCGCAAAGGGGCTCGCGCGCAAAGGGGGCCGCGCGCAAAAAGGGCTATGTCGGCAGGCGGCGGTTGATGAGCAGCGCGGCCAGCGCCGCCAACGCCAACACCAGCGCACCCAGCCGCACCCAGCCCACGCTCGCGTCGCCCTTGATGGTCTCGTAGCCGATCTGCTGCTGCAGCGTCGCGTAAACCGCCTTCAACTCGGCCAAGCTTGCCGCGTTGTACCAATTTCCGCCAGAGAGCTCGGCAACCTTCTTCATGGTGGTGTCGTCGACGGGCACCGGCTGACGCTGGTCGTTGATCTCGACGAAGCCGTAGGGGGTGCCGAACGAGATCGTCGAGATCGGCACACCCTGGTCCTTGGCGGTGCGCGCGGCGGTAAACGCACCCTTCGGGTTGTCCGGGTTGGTCGGCATCGTCTCCTTGCCGTCGGAGAACAACACGATGCGCGCCGGCGGCGGTGTGTCGCCGCCCCCGATCACCGCGCCGACCGTGGCGATGGCCTGCAACGCGGTGAAGATGCCTTCGCCGGTGGCGGTGCGGTCGGCGAACTGCAGCTTGTCCAGCGCGTTCTTGGTCGATTCCCGGTTGGTGGTCGGCGACACCAACACGGTCGCGGTCCCCGCGTAGGCGATCAGCCCCAGGTTGATGCCGGGGGTCAGTTCGTCGGCGAACTGCTTGGCCGCCTCCTGGGCGGCCGCCATCCGGTTGGGCTGCACGTCGGTGGCACGCATGGACTGCGACACGTCGATCACCAGCATCACCACCGCGCGGTTGCGGGGGATGCGGACGTCGTGCGTCGGCCCGGCCATCGCGATGGTGAACAGCACCAGCGACGCCACCAGCAGGATCGCCGGCACGTGCCGCCAACGCGAAGGCCGTTTGGGCGCAACGCTTTCCAACAGCTCCATGTTGGCGAATCGCAGCATCCGCCGCTGTCGCGCCAGCTGCATGAGGACGTACAGCACCGCGAGCCCGGCGACGACGAGGAGGAACAGGAAGAACCACGAATGTTCGAAGCCCGACAACGACATCGGACCGAGCAGCGGCAAGGTCACTGCCGCCCCGCCAATGCACCGCGCCGGCGGGACTCGACGAAACGGACGATGTCGGCGATCCAGTCGCGGTCGGTGCGCAACGTCAGCACCGGGGCCCCGCAGCTGCGGATCGTCCGCGACACCTCGGCCCGGTGCTCCGCGGCCGCCTTGGCGAAGTCGTCACGCAGCTGGGCGTCGATGGTGAATTCGCGGGTGACGCCGGACTCGGCGTCCTGCAGCACGACGTCGCCGACGTCGGGCAACTCGACGTCGCGGGGGTCGAGCACCTCGATGGCAAGCACCTCGTGCCGGGCCGCGATCGCCCGCAGCGGCCGCATCCAGTTGATCGGCCCCAGGAAGTCGCTGATGATCACCGCCATGCCGCGGCGGCGTTCCGGGCGGCGCAACGCGTCGATGGCCATCGCGAGGTCCCCGCGCACCCCGACCGGCGCCCTGGGGGTGGTGGCGATGGTCCGCAGCAGCGTCTGCTCGTGCTGACGCCCCGAGCGCGCCGGAACCCGGACCATCGTCTCGCCGTTGGCGATCAGCGCGCCGAGCCGGTTGCCGCCGCCGCTGTTGAGGAACGTGATCGCGGCCGCGGCCGCCACCGCCAGGTCCCGCTTCTCGCACCCCACGGTGCCGAAGTCCAGGCTGGCCGACATGTCGACCACCATCCAGGTCTCCAGCTCGCGGTCGGCGATCATCTGCCGGACGTGCGGGTGCATGGTGCGCGCGGTGACGGCCCAGTCCATCCGCCGGACGTCGTCGCCGGGCTGGTACTCGCGCGACTCCCCCGGCTCCGAGCCCGGGCCCGGGATCAGGCCGAGGTGATCGCCGTGCAGGACGCCGTCGAGCTTGCGCTTGACCGTGAGCTCGAGCTGGCGCAGCGCCGCCGCCAGCTTCGGGTCGACGATCTGCCCGCGCTGCATCGATGGCGGACGTGGCACCGCCGGCTGCTGGGGGTCGGTCACCGACCGCTAGCCGCGCCGGCGGGCTGCATCACCGGGGGCACCGACTGTCCTTGCTGCGGAACGGCGTTGACCTGAGGCAGGGCAACCGTCTGCAGCACCCGGTTGATGACGATCTCCGGCGAGATCTCGTCGGCGAGCGCGTCGTAGGTGAGCACCAAGCGGTGCCGCAGCACGTCGGGAATGACGTCCACGACGTCTTGCGGGATCACGTAGTCGCGGCCGCGCACCAGCGCCAGCGACCGGGCCGCGGCGATGATGCCCAGCGACGCGCGTGGCGAAGCACCGAACGACACCCAGCTCTTGACGTCGTTCATGCCGAGTTGCTCGGGATGACGGGTGGCGGTGACGATGCGCACCACGTAGTCGACCAACGCGTGGTGAACGAAGTTGTTCGCGGCGATCTCCTGCAGCCGCAGCAGGTCGCCGGTGTTGAGGATCTGCTTGGGCTCCGGCGGCCGCACGCCCATCCGGTAGATGATCTCGCGCTCTTCCTCCGGCGAGGGGTAGCCGACGTTGATCTTGAACAGGAAGCGGTCCCGCTGCGCCTCGGGCAGCGGGTAGACGCCCTCGTGCTCGATCGGGTTCTGCGTCGCCATCACCAGGAACGGGTTGGGCAGCGGGAAGGTCTTGCCGCCGATCGAGACGTGCCGTTCCTGCATGACCTCCAGCAGCGCCGACTGCACCTTGGCCGGCGCGCGGTTGATCTCGTCGGCCAGCAGGAAGTTCACCACCACCGGGCCGAGCTCGGTGTCGAACTCTTCCTTGCCCTGCCGGTAGATGCGGGTACCGATGATGTCGGTGGGCACCAGGTCCGGGGTGAACTGGATGCGGGCGAACGTGCCGCCCACCACCTTGGCGAAGGTCTCGACGGCCAGCGTCTTGGCCACGCCGGGGACACCCTCGAGCAACACGTGCCCCTTGGAGAGCAGACCCACCAGCATGCGCTCGACGAGCTGGTCCTGGCCCACGATGATCCGCTTGACCTCGAAGATGGCCCGCTCCAGGGTGTGCACCTCGGCGGCCAGGCCATTGCCGGCACCGCCGCCGCCGGACGGCGCGTCATGGGCCGGCGAGCCGGATGGACCACCCGGGCCCGAGTAACCGCTGGCGCCCGGAGGCGGCCCACCTGCTGCTGTCATCAATAACCCTCCACAGCTCAATCGGAGACGACTGCTTGCACCACGACTGTCGTGGGGCCGCGACGTGCCCGCGTCCAACTATTCCAGGCCCGCCGGATTCCGTCGACGCTGGTCGTTCGCCCCCGGGATCCCGCCGGGCGAACACACCTGGATCAGTACTCGATGATCCTAGTCAGGAACGGTGTCATGCCGGGCTTGCGAACCGGGCTGACGGTCACCTTGCCGGCGAGGCTGGACGCCTCCAGCATCTGGCCGTTGCCCAGATACATGGTGACGTGCTGGCCCCCGTTCGGCCCGTAGAAGATGAGGTCGCCGCGCCTGGCCTGGTCCTGCGGGATGTGCCGGCCCGCGTTGTACTGGTCGCCGGAGAACCGCGGGATCAGCACGCCGACCCCGGCGAAGCCGTAGCGCATCAGGCCCGAGCAGTCGAAGCCGTTGATGTTGACACCGTCGCCGACGCCCTTGCTGGGACCGTCCAGCGCCCCGCCACCCCACGAGTACGGCACGCCCATCTGCGATCCCATCCGCTTGATCACGTACTCGATGGCCTGCCGGCCGTAGACGCGCGGGATCTTGCCGCCGGGGTTGGTGGCGGCCGCGGGGGCGGGGGCGTCGTTGCCGCCGATGTTGATGCCGAGGCCGCCGAGGAACTGCTTGCCCAGGTTGAACGTGGTCTGGGTGGCCTGCGCGGTGGCCTGCAGCGAGGCGTTGGCGACCGCGAGCGGGTCCCCGGGAGCGCCGGCGCTGATGGTCGCCGGCAGGGTGGGATCCCACAGGCCGGGGTCGGCGGTGGCGGGGCCGGCCACGGAAAACATCAGCCCGGTCACCACGGTGGTGATCCAGGCGAAGTTGATCAGACGAATCCGCTTGCGGCGCATGGCTCCTCGTTCAGTTCTCATTCGTTCACCACTCGATGTAGCGGACCACGTAGGGCGTCATGCCGCTGGTGCGCACCGGCGCGACCCGGACCTTCAGACCGATGTCGGGCGCCTCGAGCATTTGGCCGCCGCCGAGGTAGATCGTCACGTGCTGGCTGCCGCCCGGGCCGTAGAAGATGACGTCGCCGCGACGCATCTGCGACGACGGGATCTTGCGGCCCAGGTTGTATTGCGAACCCGAGTAGTGCGGCAGCTTGATGCCGACCCCGGCGAACGAGTACAGGACCAGGCCCGAACAGTCGAAGCCGGTGATGCCGGCCCCGGAGTCGATGCCCTTGCTCGGCCCGGCCGCGTTGCCGCCGCCCCAGGAGTAGGGCACGCCGATCTGCGACATCCCGCGACGAATCACGTATTCGGTGGCCTGCCGCCCGTAGACCCGGGGGATTCGCCCGGCCGTCGCACCGGGGGACGCATTGGTGATGCCGGTGTCGTCGGGCTTGAGGATGCCGAGCTGCTGCAGGAAGTTGCGGCCCAGCCCGGCGGTGACCTGCGTCGAGGTGGCCGAGATGCCCAACACCTGGTTGATGACCGCGATCGGGTCACCGGGCACATTGGCGCTCGGGATCATCGGCAGCGTGGGGTCCCACACACCGTCCCAGCGACGGGCCCCGGCATGTGGCGCCGGCGCGCCCGGCGAGCCGGTCTCCCACCGGTCGCCCGACCCGGGAGCCGTCGAGCCGCCCGGGCCGGAAGCCCATTGCCGTTTGGCCGCTTCGAGTCTGGCCTGGGCCTCGTCGCGTTCGGCGGCCAGGCGAGTGACCTGCTCGCGTTGTTCGTCGAACTTGCGCTTGGAGTCGGTCAGCGCGGCCACCGCAGCGTCCTGGCTGCCCTTGGCGTCGGCCGCGGCCTTGTCGGCCTTCTGCTTGGCCAGTCGCGCCGCCGACTCCTTGTTCACCTGTTCGGTACGCGCCCGCTGCAGCTTGGCCATCACCGTCTGCGAGCTCGCGGACAGGGTCTTGGCGGCCGCCTCGGTGGCGATGATGTCGTCGGGGCTACTGGCGCTCAGGTAACTGCTCGACGGGCCATTCATATAGGTGGCCGCCGCGAACGTGTTGAACCGCTGCTGCGCCGCGGCGATCGCGGCGTTGGCGTCTTTGACCGACTGCTGGCTGACCTCCAGGTCGTGTTGGGCCGCGGCGGCGTTGTCCCGCGAGGTCTCGACGTCGACCAGTGCCTTGTTGACGCTCTCCTGTTCGGTCTGAATCTCGGCGCTCAGGTTTTCCAGGCGCTGGTTGGCCTTGGCGACGTTGGCGATCAACCCGGCCAAGCTGTCGGCGGCGGGGTCACCGTGTGCCAGCCCCGGCGTACATATCAGCAGTGCGACGCTCACGACCGACGGCACGACCGGCCGGACCAGCCTCGCGACCGGCTGCGCAGGAGAGCCCCGGCGTGTGCGTCTCATTCGACTCAGGTCTCCTACGGCTCAACGCGACGGGCGGCGCCGGCCACAGGGTTCGTTAACGGCGCCAAAGACAACACCAGCATCATTTGCACCGTACGTCACACCTTTGGGCGCGCAAACGCTCCACAGAAATCGCACTCTCTACGTGCGTTTAATGTGACCGAACAGTTATCTGGCGTGTTTGCCGTGCCGGCATCCCGGGGCCCGACCGACAGGGCCGGCCGGGACGGACGCGCGTGGCTAGGCCGTGTTGGTGGGCGTCACTTCCTGCGCTCCCACCGGATCCGCCGGGGTTGCTGGACGCCCGCTGCGCACCTGCAGGATTCGGGTCCCGACGGCCGCCGCCAGCACGGCGAGCAACAGGAATATGGTCAGGCCCGTCCAGGGAAATTCCGGGGCGCTCAGCTCGTTGACGAAGTGTTGCGCCGAGACCACCGGGTTGCCCGTCTTGGCGATGTCCTCGCCGGCCTCCAGCGTGACCCGCGGGAACTGGGTGCTGTAGCTGCCGACGTAGTTCGGGCTGAGCGTCAGCACGGTGGAGTCGTGGTAGTCGGCGCCGACCACGGTGGAGATGTCGCGCAGCGGCGTGTCGTTCGGAGGGTTGTGATCGAGCAGCACGATCTTGAGGTTGATGCCCTTGGCATGGGCCTCGTCGACGATGTGCAGCAGACCGGGCATGTCCGCCGCCGGCGCGCTGACGCCGGTGGCGGCGACCTGAGCCTTGACCGCGGTCATGTCGACGTCTTGCGGGATGTAGACGGGTAGGACCGGGTGCAAGGTCATGATGTCCCTCCTGCCGTAGCGCTACAGGCACCGTACGCGACTTCGTTTCGGGGGGTTTAAACCGCCGACATACGCGATAAGACTGGGACTACGGGCGCCCCGCCGTAATGCAGGACAAGCGTACTGTTAAAGTAGCACCGCACCGCCGACACGGCCCGTCGGCGGAAGAACTTAATCTTGGGAGTTGAAGTGACTAAAGAAGATTCTGTGAACTCGTTCGGAGCACGCGACACCCTCAAGGTCGGCGACAAGAGTTATCAGATCTATCGCCTCGACGCCGTTCCCAACACCGAAAAGCTCCCGTACAGCCTCAAGGTCCTCGCCGAGAACCTGCTGCGCAACGAGGACGGCAGCAACATCACCAAAGACCACATCGAGGCCGTCGCGAACTGGGATCCCAAGGCGGAGCCCAGCATTGAGATCCAGTACACACCCGCCCGCGTCGTCATGCAGGACTTCACCGGCGTGCCGTGCATCGTCGACTTGGCCACCATGCGCGAGGCCATCGGCGACCTCGGCGGCAAGGCCGAGAAGGTGAACCCGCTGGCACCGGCCGACCTGGTGATCGACCACTCGGTGATCGCCGACCTGTTCGGCACGGCCGACTCCTTCGAGCGCAACGTCGAAATCGAGTACCAGCGCAACGGGGAGCGCTACCAGTTCTTGCGTTGGGGCCAAGGCGCTTTCCGCGACTTCAAGGTGGTGCCGCCGGGCACCGGCATCGTCCACCAGGTGAACATCGAGTACCTGGCCAGTGTCGTGATGGAGCGCGACGGTGTGGCCTACCCCGACACCTGCGTGGGCACCGACTCGCACACCACGATGGTCAACGGGCTGGGCGTCCTGGGCTGGGGCGTCGGCGGCATCGAGGCCGAGGCCGCGATGCTCGGCCAGCCGGTGTCGATGCTCATCCCGCGGGTCGTCGGGTTCAAGCTGACCGGTGAGATCCAGCCGGGCGTCACCGCCACCGACGTCGTGCTGACCGTCACCGAGATGCTGCGCAAGCACGGCGTGGTCGGCAAGTTCGTCGAGTTCTACGGCGAGGGCGTGGCCGAGGTGCCGCTGGCCAACCGCGCCACCCTGGGCAACATGAGCCCCGAATTCGGTTCCACCGCAGCGATTTTCCCGATCGATGAGGAGACCATCTCCTACCTGCGGTTCACCGGCCGCAAGGAGGAGCAGCTGGCGCTGGTCGAGGCGTACGCCAAAGAGCAGGGCATGTGGCACGACCCCAAGCACGAACCGGCGTTCTCCGAATACCTCGAACTCAACCTGTCCGACGTGGTGCCGTCGATCGCCGGACCGAAGCGTCCGCAGGACCGAATTGCGTTGTCGGAGGCGAAGTCCACGTTCCGTGCGCAGATCGGCGACTACGTCGGCGACGACCCCGACAAGACGGAGTACTCGAAACTCGACGAGGCTGTCGACGAGTCCTTCCCGGCCAGCGACCCGGGTGCGCTGGAGAACGGCCACGCCGACGACCACAAGCCGGTTGAGTCGGCCGCGAAGCACGCGAAGGGCCGGGTGACCAACCCGGTGACGGTCAAGTCGGACGAACTCGGCGAGTTCGTGCTCGACCACGGCGCGGTGGTGATCGCCGCCGTCACGTCGTGCACCAACACCTCCAACCCGGAGGTGATGCTGGGCGCGGCGCTGCTGGCGCGCAACGCCGTCGAAAAGGGGCTGGCCTCCAAGCCGTGGGTGAAGACCACGATGGCGCCGGGCTCCCAGGTGGTCCACGACTACTACGACAAGGCCGGCCTGTGGCCGTATTTGGAGAAACTCGGCTTTTTCCTCGTCGGCTACGGCTGCACCACCTGCATCGGCAACTCCGGACCGCTGCCCGAGGAGATTTCCAAGGCGATCAACGACGACGACCTGTCGGTGGCCGCGGTGCTGTCCGGTAACCGCAACTTCGAGGGCCGTATCAACCCCGACGTCAAGATGAACTACCTGGCGTCCCCGCCGCTGGTGGTCGCCTACGCGTTGGCGGGGACCATGGACTTCGACTTCGAGTCCCAGCCGCTCGGGACAGATAAAGAGGGCAAGGATGTCTATTTGAAGGACATCTGGCCGTCGCAGAAGGACGTCTCTGACACCATCGCCTCGGCGATCAGCCAGGAGATGTTCACCAAGAACTACGCCGACGTGTTCAAGGGTGACGATCGGTGGCGCAACCTGCCTACCCCGAGCGGCAATACCTTTGAGTGGAATCAGGATTCGACCTACGTGCGCAAGCCCCCGTACTTCGAGGGCATGGCGGCCGACCCGGAGCCGGTCAAGGACATCAGCGGCGCCCGGGTGCTGGCCCTGCTCGGCGACTCGGTGACCACCGACCACATCTCCCCCGCCGGCAGCATCAAGCCGGGCACCCCGGCGGCGCAGTACCTCGACGAGCACGGCGTCGAGCGCAAGGACTACAACTCCTTCGGTTCGCGGCGCGGCAACCACGAGGTGATGATCCGCGGCACGTTCGCCAACATCCGGCTGCGCAACCAGCTGCTCGACGATGTCGCCGGCGGCTACACCCGCGACTTCACCCAGGACGGCGGCCCGCAGGCGTTCATCTACGACGCGGCGCAGAACTATGCGGCACAGGACATTCCGCTGGTGGTGCTGGGCGGCAAGGAGTACGGTTCCGGTTCGTCACGGGACTGGGCGGCCAAGGGCACGCTGCTGCTGGGCGTGCGGGCGGTGATCGCCGAGTCGTTCGAGCGCATCCACCGCTCGAACCTGATCGGCATGGGCGTGATCCCGCTGCAGTTCCCCGAGGGCAAGTCCGCCAAGGAATTGGGGCTGGACGGCACCGAGGTGTTCGACATCACCGGCATCGAGGCGCTCAACGACGGCAAGACGCCAAAGACGGTGCGCGTCAAGGCCACCAAGGATGGTGCGGACCCGGTCGAGTTCGACGCGGTGGTGCGCATCGACACGCCCGGGGAGGCCGACTACTACCGCAACGGCGGCATCCTGCAGTACGTGCTGCGCAACATGCTGAAGTCCGGCTAGTCCCTAGTCGTGCCCAAGGTCAGCGAGGACCATCTGGCGGCGCGCCGTCGCCAGATCCTCGACGGTGCCCGCCGCTGCTTCGCCGAATACGGCTACGACAAGGCCACGGTGCGGCGACTGGAACAGGCGATCGGAATGTCGCGCGGTGCGATCTTCCACCACTTCCGCGACAAGGACGCGCTGTTCTTCGCGCTGGCGCACGAGGATGCCGAGCGAATGGCCGACGTGGCGTCGCGCGAGGGCCTCATCCAGGTGATGCGTGACATGCTCGCCGCGCCCGACCAGTTCGACTGGCTGGCCACCAGGCTGGAGATCGCACGCAAGCTGCGCAACGACCCTGACTTCAGTCGCGGTTGGGCGGAGCGGTCCGCGGAATTGGCGGCGGCGACGACCGATCGGTTGCGCCGGCAGAAGGAGGCGCACCGGGTGCGCGACGACGTTCCCGATGACGTTTTGCAGTGCTACCTGGAGTTGGTGCTCGACGGTCTGGTGGCCCGGCTGGCATCAGGCGAAGATCCGCGGCGGTTGTCCGCCGTGCTCGACCTGGTCGAGAATTCGGTGCGCCGCAACGACTCTGGGCCGCAGGCATAACGTCACTGCGAACAAGGGGACGTGATTTCGCAGTGACGCTATCCGCGCGCGGATCGCGAGGTGTGGTTGGGACCGCCCCGGCCACGCATCGTCGCGCCCGCCTGCAGCAGCATGCTGTGAATCGATCCGTACGACCTGCCGGTGGACGCGGCCAGCATACGGATGCTGGCCCCGCCCTCATAGGCGTTGCGCAGCTCGAACAGCAATTGCTCGCGGGTCTGCTTCGACCGTTGCAGTGTCCTCTTCATGGATGCCCTCCGCGCCCGAACACGATCGCAAGCACCTAGAGTAGGAACCCGCCGTCGGCCGCGGGCCGAATTGGCCGAAAAGGCCTCACCGGAAGTCAGGCGAGTTCGATCAGGTCCCGGTATTCGTCGGACCAGAAATCCTCGGTGCCGTCGGGCAGCAGCACAACGCGCTGCGGATCGAGGGCCTCGGCGGCCCCAGGGTCGTGCGTCACCAGCACCACCGCACCCTGGTAACTGCGCAGCGCGTCCAGCACCTGTTCGCGCGAGGCGGGATCGAGGTTGTTCGTCGGCTCGTCGAGCAGCAGGACGTTCGCGGTGGAGGCCACCAAGCCCGCCAGCGCGAGCCGGGTCTTCTCGCCGCCCGACAGCGTGCCCGCCGGTTGGTCGAGTTGGGGCCCGCTGAACATGAAGGCGCCCAGCAGGCCGCGCAGATCCTGCTCACCCGAATCCGGCGCGGCATGCCGGATGTTCTCCCAGACGCTCGCGTCGTTGTCGAGCGTGTCGTGCTCCTGCGCGAAATAGCCCATGCGCAAACCGTGTCCGGGCTCCAGCCCGCCGGTGTCGGGCTCCTCGGTGCCGGCCAGCAGACGTAGCAGCGTGGTCTTGCCCGCGCCGTTCAGCCCCAGCACCACCACCCGCGAGCCGCGGTCGATGGCCAGATCGACGCCGGTGAACACCTCCAGCGACCCGTACGACTTGCCCAGCCCCTTGGCGACCAGCGGTGTGCGCCCGCACGGGGCCGGGGTGGGGAACTTGATCCGGGCCACCTTGTCGGCGACCCGCTCCTCGTCGAGCGCGGCCATCATCCGATCGGCACGACGCAACATGTTCTGTGCCGCAACGGCTTTGGTGGCCTTGGCACCCAGCTTGGCGGCCTGCGTGCGCAACGCGGCGGCCTTGCGCTCGGCATTGGCCCGTTCACGACGGCGCCGCTGCTCGTCGGTGGCCCGGGCGTCCAGGTACTTTTGCCAGCCCATGTTGTAGACGTCGACCTCGCCGCGCACGGCGTCCAAGAACCACACCCGGTTCACCACATCGGCGAGCAACTCGACGTTGTGGCTGATGATCACCAGCCCACCGGTGTGGGCCCGCAGGAAATCGCGCAGCCAGCCAACCGAATCCGCGTCGAGGTGGTTGGTGGGCTCGTCGAGCAGCAGGGTCGTCTCCGAACCTGAAGCGCCGGCTCCGCCTTCAGAAGCGGCGAACAGGATGCGCGCCAGTTCCACCCGGCGGCGCTGGCCGCCGGACAGCGTGCGCAGCTTCTGCGTCAGTACCCGGTCCGGCAAGCCCAGGCTTGCGCAGATGCGGCTGGCCTCGCTCTCGGCGCCATAGCCGCCCAACGCGACAAACCGCTCCTCCAGCTGCCCGTAGCGGCGGATGGCCCGGTCGCGGGCGTCGTCGTCGGCGACCTCGGCCATCAATGCCTGCTGCTTCTCCAGATCGGTGAGCAGAACATCCAGGCCGCGAGCCGACAGCACACGGTCGCGGGCCAGCACTTCGAGGTCGCCTTCTTTGGGATCCTGTGGCAGATAACCGATTTCACCGGCACGCACGACGGATCCGGCGTACGGCTCGGTCTCCCCCGCCAGGATGCGCAGGGTCGTCGTCTTGCCCGCTCCGTTGCGGCCGACCAGCCCGATGCGGTCGCCGGGCTGCACGCGCAGGTCCGGGCCATCGGGTGAGAGCAGGATGCGCGCACCAGCGCGGACCTCGAGGTCCGTGGCCGTGATCACATTCGCTCCCTGTTGTTGGCTACTTGTCGTCGGTGAATACCGGGGGGCGTCGCTCCGCGCGCGCGGCAACCGCTTCTTCGAAGTTGGCGGTGAGCAGACGAACGAACAGCTGACCCAAGCCTTCGGCTTGCATGTGCCCTTCCAGGCTACCGGCGTCCAGTCCACTCCACAGTGTGCGCTTGGTCAACTCGATTCCTGGCCGTGAGAACGCCGCTATGCGCGCGGCGATGGCATAGCAGGTGTCCAGCAGCTGCTCGTCGGGCACCTGACACGACACCAGCCCGATGCGCTCGGCCTCCTCGGCGGTGACGTCGCGGCCGGTCAGCATGATCTCGAAGGCCCGCGACGAGCCGATGGCCCGGGGCAGCAGGTAGCTCAGCCCCAGTTCGCTGGCGGTCAGGCCGTTGTTGATGCCGGCCGCGCGAAAGTACGCACCCGTGGAGGCGACGCGGATGTCGGCGGCCAGCGCCAAACACAGCCCGCCGCCGATGGCCGGGCCGTTGACCGCGGCGATAACGGGCTGATGCAGGCGCCGCAGCCCCAGAATGACCTCGTCGAGGATCTCCATGGAACGCAGCGCGTAGGTCGGGCGGGTCAGCCCGTCGACGTGGGGCACCGAGCCCGCGGATTTGTGGTCGGCACCCGAGGAGAAACCCCGGCCCGCCCCGGTCAGCACGACCACGCGCACCGAATTGTCGTACCTGACCTCCTCCAGGGCCTCTTTGAGCGGCACCATGACGTCGAACGCCATGGAGTTCATCCGCTCGGGCCGATTGAGGGTTATCAGCGCGACACCGGGACGCGGGTGCTCCACCAGTACCAGACTCACCCAAGCAACCTAGCGCGTAGCTGGGCGCCGCCCTGCGCGCGCCGTGGTGTCGGATTATTCGGCTTGGCCGGCCTGGGCCGCCCTAAACTTCCGAGACGTCGAACGCCTTGATCTGCTGCACCAGGTCTTCGAGAGCCGCGGGTGGCAGCGCTCCGGCCTGGTTGAACAGCAGTTTGCCCTTCTTGAAGGCCATCAGCGTCGGGATGGACCGGATCTGAGCGGCCGCGGCCAGCTGCTGTTCGGCCTCGGTGTCGACCTTGGCGTGCACGATGTCGGGGTGTTTCTCCGCGGACGCCTGGAAGGTGGGCCCGAACTGGCGGCACGGCCCGCACCACGACGCCCAGAAATCGACGAGGACGATGTCGTTGCCCTCGATGGTTTCGTTGAACTTCTCAGCGGTGAGATCGAGTGTTGTCACATTTGCCATAACGCCGGACCGCGACGTGGTGTTCCCGGGTTGCCAGGCCACCGAAACCGCCCGACGCCAGCATTCAGTCCGGACCCGCCGGGCCATTCGGACCAAGCTCGCGGGTTTGCCTGCCGCGCAACGGATGCCCGCACGCGCGGGGTTCGCCGCGCCGCCATCGATGCGTAACCGGCCCGCGGCCCGCCGTAGGTTACGGTTGCGTACGTTTTCCCACGTCGGACACACTGATGCGGACGATTCGCCGCCTCGGGGACCAGTGAGGAAATCGCGTTGGGCCACTACATCGCTAACGTCCGTGATCTCGAGTTCAACCTGTTCGAATTGCTCGACCTGGGGGCCGTGCTGGGCACCGGAAGCTACGGCGATCTCGACGTGGAAACGGCGCGAACGATTCTCGCCGAGGCCGCCCGCCTGGCGGAGGGCCCGGTGGCTGAATCCTTCGCGTTCGCCGACCGGAACCCGCCGGTCTTCGACCCCGCCGAGCACACGATCAGCGTGCCGGACGAGTTGGTCAAAACCGTGCAGGTGATCAAGGAGGCCGGCTGGTGGCGGCTGATGCTGGACGAAGAGATCGGCGGCATGGCCGCACCGCCACCCCTGGCGTGGGCGGTCAACGAAATGATCATCTGCGCGAACCCTTCCGCTAATTTCTTCTGCCTCGGACCGCTGATGGCTCAGGCGCTGTACGTCGAGGGGAACGAGGAGCAGCGGCGCTGGGCG
>NZ_LZJZ01000056.1 GCF_001667585.1 Mycobacterium sp. E2733 | reverse complement strand
GACGAGCCGCACGTCATCCCCATCTACGACTTCGGCGAGATCGACGGACGACTGTATGTGACCATGCGGCTCATCGAGGGCCGCGACCTACACGACGTACTGGCCGACGGGCCGCTGGAACCCGCGCGGGCGATCGCGATCATCGACCAGATCGCCTCGGCACTACACGCCGCCCACGAAATCGGGCTGATCCACCGCGACGTCAAACCCTCCAACATCCTGGTCGCCAAGGACGACTTCGCCTACCTGATCGACTTCGGCATCGCCCGCGCGGCCGGGGAAACCGGGCTCACCAGCACCGGGGCGGCCATCGGCACCTGGGCCTACATGTCCCCCGAACGGCTCAACACCGGACAGGCCGACGCCCGCGCCGACATCTACGCCCTGGCCTGCGTGCTCTATGAGGCGCTGACCGGGCAGCGCCCCTACCCCGGCGACAGCCTCGAACAACAAATCGTCGGGCACCTGACCACCCCGCCGCCCCGGCCCTCGACACGCCGACCCGGGGTGCCCGAAGGCATGGATGCCGTCATCGCCAAAGGCATGGCCAAAGACCCCGCCCAGCGCTATGCCACCACCGTGGAATTCGCGCACGCCGCCCGCGAGGCGGCCACAGTGCCGCTACCCCCACCGGAGCAGACCGTGCAGGTGCACCCACCGGTCTGGCCCGGTCAGCCCACCGCGGGCCGCATCCAGGGCTACGACACCCAACTCGCCCCGATCGGGGCCGCACCCGTCCTGCCACCACCATGGGGGGCACCACCGCTGCCCCAGGTAACGCCCACCCCGCAGCGGCC
>NZ_LZJZ01000055.1 GCF_001667585.1 Mycobacterium sp. E2733 | reverse complement strand
GACTCCGCCACCGGATGGGATACCGAGCCCCGTGGTCGATCCCGCCAGCTGTTCAACGGTCCGCGCCAGCCGCGCCCCACCCGGCCGGTCCGCCCGGACCCCCGATACCCGGGCTACGGCCTCCAATTCCCGCGGGACCGCCAGCCGTGCCCGTCCCGCATATCCCGGTGCCCGGCATACCCGGTGTTCCTGGTCTTTAGCGTGCGAGTCAGCGAGCACAACAGGCGACACCTCGTATCCTCCTTTACTGCAATGAAATTCGGAGCTCTTTCGCCACGGGTTCTACGCCATGCGCCGCTGCCGCCAATCTGGGCGCACAGCCGCACCGGGGCGGACGACATCGCCATTGCGTAGTGACGGTTGGCCGTTGTAATAGTGACTTTCGGCCCGAGTAACGAAACTCGTCGGTGTCCAGAGTTAACACCACGCCAATTGCAGGTACTTGCCGCATAAAGGAGCCAGTCATGTTCTTCGCAGATCTGATCCCGCGTCGCCTACTGGTCGGCGCAATAGGCGCTGGCGCGGTTACCGGCACGCTTCTATGTGCTAGCGCGGCGACCGCCGCGGCTGATCCGTCGGCGCGCCCCCCCGGCTGCACAGCAGCGGACGTGGCCGGCGTCGCGTCTGGTGTCGCGGCGGCGCTCTCCGGCTACCTGTTCACTCATCCGGACCTGAACGAGTTCTACACCGGCCTCCAGGATCGTCCCAAAGACCAGATCCGCGACGACGTGGAGCAGTACTTCAACGCCAACCCGCAGGAGCAAGCCGATCTTGAGAACATCCGCCAGCCCATGGCTGACATCAGGCAGCGTTGCCAGTGGACACCGCTGCTGGGGCAGGGCGCGACCCCTTGAGCGATCAAAAACCAACACGCCAAAACTTGCCACCGGTCAAAGTGAGGAGAGCCCGATGAACGGGTGGGTGCGGTCTCGGACTGCAGGGGCCATAGCGGTGCTGGCCCTTACCGCGATTCCTGAGATGTATGCCGTCGTACAGCCTTCCGGTGTGGCCAACGCCGACGTCTGCGCCAGCGTCGGCAGGCGTGTCTCCGTGAGCGGGTGCACCAACGTAGCCGATACGATCAACGCCAATGTCCCACCACCGGACGCGTATGCACCGCTACCACAAGACTTTCCGCCCCCACCGCCTCCACCGCCCCCGGTGAATGTCTGCGTCGGAGCCGGCCGGCGAGTTCATGTCAGCGGATGCTTCTGAAACGGCGGCTGCTACACCGTTTACCGCTTAGACGCCGTGCCTCGACCTCGTCGCGTGCGGTGTTCCGCTAGCACGTCAGCATTCGCCAACGTCTGTGCCTGAGCGGCCAAGGTCGATGCCCTGTTGGCGTGGGCGATTGCTTCGGCGCCGTTTGTTGCTTGCTTCCCGCGCGCCGCCGCCAAATGCCGCTTCGCTTCCTCGACCCTGGACTGGGCCTCGGCGCCGACGCTCTCGCGATGCCTGGCGACGTAGTCGGAGATCTGGCGCAATCTTCCCTCCGCGGTGGACAACGCCTGTCCCAACGAATGGTCACCCCCTTCAATCTGCCCGTCGCCAGGGCCTACCCGCCGGCGGCGGCGCGCGCGGTAGAGCATGAAAACCACCACGACGATCACCGCGAGGATGACGACGCCGATCGCGATCGGCAACCAGATCGGCTTTCCGGGCTTTGACGGGGCTGCTGTCGATTTGTTCAATCCGTCAGCCGCGGCGACCGCAGCGCCGCTCCAGTCTTTAGCGGCCAGCGCTGGTTCAATTTGCTTGCTTCGCAAGCTGATCAACTCGGCCGCTGCGAGGCCCCGTATCTGCGGCGGTACCGCGAACGCGTACAGCTTGGTGTTGGTGGCGACGGCCAGCAGCGCATCATGCTCGCCCATTTCGGTCGCGCTGCGCGTCCGGTCGGCCCAGTTGTCGGGTTTGAACCTGGAGAAGTTGTCGACGTAGACCACCCACAGTTGGATGTGCCGGTCGCGGTAAAGCCGGTCGATTGCGGAGCTGACCGCCGCCCGACCCGAATCCGTCAACACCCCGGTGCTGTCAGTGATGTGATCCGTGAGCTTGGACGGCGGTTGCGCGCCGGCGGGGGCTGCCGACAGCAGCCCCACCGTGAGGATTGTCAGAATCACACCGACCAGGCGAACAACCCGCATACGGGTAATTTAGCCGTCATTCGCGGAAAGGCGGGCAAGTGCCGCTGGCCGAAATGATCGGGCCGAGGAAAACGCTAGGCCATAGGGGCTTGCGCTGGCATGGTGGCGTTCGTGCGGGTGTGGCTGAGTGGCTAGGCAGCGGCCTGCAAAGCCGTATACACGGGTTCGAGTCCCGTCACTCGCTCTGAGAATGCCAAATCAACAGACGAGGTTGGCCACCGCCTGCGATCAGGGCAGGGCATGCGGAGCAACGAGCAACTACGTATCGTCCGCGACGGCGTCGAGGTAGAACCATCGCCCGGCGCGGCGCTCGAAGCGGCTGCGCTCGTGCAGGCTGCCGAAGCGGCCCCCGGACTCGAAGCGGGCCGTGAATTCCACCTCGCCATAGTCGTCATCCGGACCCCCTGCGACGGTGTCAATCACGTTCAGGCCAATCCAGGTGGTGCCGTCGCCGACGGTCACGACGGCCGGGCGTGTGCGCGGGTGCCACGTGCGGTACAGGTAATCAGCGTCACCGCAGGCGAACGCCGAATACCGCGATCGCATCAATTCCTCGGCCGACCGGGCCTGCGACTCGCCATGGTGGAAAGGCCCGCAGCAGGCGCGATAGCTTTTGTCACTGCCGCACGGGCACGGTCCGTCCATGTCAAGAGCCTGACAGACCGTTACGGTGACTCCGCCAGCGGCGCAGCACCCGCCGCGTCCTGCAGTAGCTGCTGCAACTTGTCGAGCGGGTCGCCACCCGCGGGATCAAGCCGGCGTGGTGGGATCTCCCGGCCGTCGGGTGCGACGGCGGCTACGGGCGGTGGTGGTGGTGCCGCTGGTGGTGGGGGCGGTGGCGGTGGCGGCGTCGCGGGCGGCGGAGCGTTGAGCGCAGTTCGTTTGGCGGCCAACCGGTTCGCGGCGTCGTTGCGGATGGCCCGCCGCTGGGGGTCCGGGTCACCGTTGCCGAGAAAACAGGATTGCGGTGCGTCGTCTACGACGGCCAGCGCGCTCGCATAACGTTCCTCAGCGCGCACCCGCTCCCCTGCCGCCGCGGCCCGGTCGCCCTGGGTCTCGCGGATCAGTTCGAGGTTGACCCGCACCGGACAGGAGCGGTCGGCGTCGGTGCTGGCAAGCGCGGCGGAGAACTGGTTGTCGGCATCGCCGAGTCGGCCGTCAAGCACGGCGGCGGCGCCCGCAGCGAACGGTGCCTTTGCGGGTTGCACCAGATTGGCCACGCCGAGGATCGCCGCCTCGGCCCGCACACCGTTCCCGTCGCGGTTCGCGAAGTCATCGGCCGCCGAATCGCCCACCACCACAACGGAAAACAGCTTGACGGCAACCAGTAGTGCGGCGACAGTGACCGGCGCCGAGTAGACCAGCAATCGTTTTCGCAGCCGCAGCCGTGCCGGCTTGGAAGTCACGATGTCAGATCCCGCCGGGCGACGCGGCCGCGCCGAAATTCGCGGACCGAAAGGTAGATCTCGGCGAGCAGCAGCCCCGCGGCGAGCAGCGCGGGCAGCCAGTACAGCTCGATTCGGTCGCTGGCCTCCGCCCGAATATCCGACGTGTCGGGCAGGTCTGGCCGGAACGGCTGCCCGGGATCCCGATGCACGTATGGCACATCGAGTTGTGCTGCGATCCTATGTAATCCGATCTCGTTGATCGCGTCGCTGCGACCGTAACCCAGCACCGCTCCACCTGCCACCGCGCTCTGCGTGAGGTTGAAGTCGCCCTGCGGCGCGCGCGAACCGGGCGCACCGGAGCCGAAATACAGCACCACGTTTCGCGAACCTGGATACTGCTGCGTCGCCTGGATTAGCTGGTATCGCAGTACGTTATCCGCCGCGCCTACGTTCACGTTGGCGGCGCCTGCGTTTGGGGAGCCGAGCGCGGCGACGGTCGGCTGCAAGCTCCAGACATCCTCGGAGAGCGGCCAGTCCAGCGAGGCCCGGGAGGCGAATCCGATGAGCGCGTACCGTGCCGCCGGGTACTGCTTGGTCACCGCGCCGATGTCGTCGCGCATCCCCGCGATCCGCGGTTCGCGGGCGCCGTAGTCCTCGACGCCTGAGTCGGCCGACCGATCGACGACGAGGAACACGTTGAGGTTCTCGCCAGCCGTTCGCGTTGCGCCACGGCTGTCTTCGTCATCGCGAAGTCCCGGGCGGGTGGTCGCGGCGACGAGCAGCAGCACCGCGAAAGTCACGCCGGTCCACCGCAGCGCCGCTCGGCCGCGCCGGCGCCCCGCCGATAGGAGCACCTGGCGCAGCGCCACCAGTCGCGCCAGGAGTAGCGCGCCTGCGACGACCGCGAAGATCGCCCAGGGCAGCAGGGGATGGAACGTCATCGGCGTAACACCAAGAGCGCCACCGACAGCACGGTCGCCGACAGCAACGCGATTACCAGCGGTACTACCGGATCATCCCGGACGTCCGCGGTTACGACGGTGCCGTCGGCCAGGCGCGGGGGTGGGGCGTGTGCGCGAATTTCGTTGATTGCCTCTATCACCGATCCCCGTCCGGGTGCGAGGTACCGGCCGCCGGTCCGCTGGGCGAGGGTGACCAGCGAGGCGCTGGCCGGCGAGGGGGCCGTGTCGATGACATTGAGTTGCGTTCCGGCGTGCTCGGCCACGTCCCGCACACCGGCATCGCTGAACAATGCGGCACGCGAGTCCCCCGCGGCACGCAGATCCGAGGGTCCGAGATAGATCACCGACCGCCGATGCGTGCCGCCCTTCTCGATCGGCGGGAATCCCGACATACAGAGCGCCAGGACGTCGTTCACGCTCGCCGCGTAGTCCGTATAGGGCACCGCCGGGGCGAACGCGGCCTGCTGCGCCGCATGAGCGCCCGCGTACTCGCCGAATCGCGCCACAGCGTACTGATGGTCACGTGTCAGGGGCACCAACCGGCGGTTGACCGAGGTCAAGCCGATGCGTTGACGCGGAGGAGATGCGCCGGCCTGCCGCGCGAAGTAGTCGAGCAGTTCAGCCGTCGCCGCATCGGTCACCGGCTGCCCGACACACAGCATGATGTCCTCGGGGTGAGCGGCGTCGAAATCGTTGCTGGGCACGGCTGGGCGGGCCGCCGCCCACGAGGCGGCGCCGAACATGACCGTCAGCACCACCAGGGTGACAATCGTTGACAGTGATCGCAGCCGGGCGACCTTCGCGTACTCGGGCAATCGGGTCAGCCGTGCGACGTTGGCCAGCGGGCGCAGCCGCCGGCGGGCGGCCGTCATGGGCAGCCATGCCGCCAGCGCCACAACCGCGAGGAGGCAGGCCGCTCCGATGGCCGCTACCGGCCACCACTTCAGGTCCACGAGCGGATCAACTCCTGTGCCCCGGCGCTCACGTCGGCGACGTCGACGTGCGCCTCGGCGTTGAACTGCGCGTCACCGAGCCGAGTCAGCAGCGGCTCGGCCGCTGCCAGGTTGGCGTCGGCCATGGCCCCGACGTGTAGGTACTGCGCCCGCACCCCGGTCGCTTGATGCAGAAAGCTGCGTACGGTCCGGCTGATCGCCGCGCACGCCGCCGGAGCCGACACCCTCCCGGCTTCGTGTTCGTTGGCGATGCCCTGCACGGAGCGGGCGAACCGGTCGCGGATCAGCCAGGTGTGCGTTCGCCGCAGAATGGGGATGCGCCGTAGCTGGTGCGACGGGAGAGTCCAGACGAAAACCGTTGCATGCCAGATTATTACCGCGCCAACCAACAACACGGCCAACCCCAGCCACCACGACGAGTACGGTTGCGGACCGGAGACGTAGCGCAGCAGGTCATCCGGCACGGGCGGCCACCTCGGTCAGTCGAACGAGTTCGCGCCGAATGTGGTCGCTGCCGGCGATGGTCGCGTGGGGAATCGCGTGACCAGTCAGGAACGCGTCGAGGCGGTCGCGACGGCACTGCTCGGCGCGGCGGTAAGCGGTGACGACGCGCGAGCCGAGGTCGGCCCCGTTCAAGACGAAGCGACCGGTGGCGACGTCGTACCCGTCGGTGTCGTCGGGGCCCACCGCGGGCATGTCCGACACCATCGCCCAGACGATGTCGTGGCGGCCGCTCAGTCTGGCGAGCACTGCCCCGAGTCTGTCATCGACCTCCGGTTCGTCGGACACCACGATGATCAACATGGTGTGTCGGTAATGCGTTGCCACATAGTCCAGTTGGGTGGTGATGTCGCTACGGCCGGGGTTGGTCGTGGTGTGCTGGTACCAGCGGTGCATTAGTCCCTCGATGTGCGACTCGCCGCGCCGCTGCGGGATGTTCACACTGCCGCGGCGGTCGCCGTAGACCATGCCGATCTGATCCGATCGCCGTAGGCCGATCAACCCCACCGCGCCCATGATGTGCGCGGCGACGTCGCGTTTGCCCTCCCCGCTCGGGGCGAGCGCCGACATGTTGCGGCCAGCGTCGGCGACGAGCAAGATCTTGTGGTGCTTTTCGGAGACGAAACGCTTGATGAGCACGCTGCCGGAACGCGCAGAGGCCTTCCACTCGATGTCTCGGACGTCGTCGCCCGGCACGTAGGGGCGTAGGTCGTCGAATTCCATGCTGCGCGTATGCAATAGCGCATAGCGGCCGCCTTCGAGCAGGCCGCGGGTGTCGGTGCCGAAGTGCGCCTTGGCGCGGTTCAGGTGCTTACCCAAGGTGGCCTTCTGCCAATCTCAGGGGACCCTGACGACCCGCAGCGCGGCGTCGATCACAACCTCGGGGGTGATATCGGCGCTGGCCGCTTCGAATCCGAGGATGAGCCGGTGCCGCAGCACCCGATGCGCGAGCTTCGCGATGTCCTCGGGCAGCACGTGCGTCCGCCCGGACAGCACCGCCTTCGCGCGGGCCGCCTTGCAGAACGCGATCGTGGCGCGTGGGCTGGCGCCGTATTCGACCAAGCGCGCGATCTGCTTGGGCAATGCCCGCGCGGGGTGACGGGTCACATCGACCAGCTGCCCGGCATAGAGCATCAGCGCGCGATCCATGCGGACATGGCGCACCACCTCCTGCACCCGCAGCACGTCATCGCGGCTGACCACCGCCGGGGCGGCCCGCCCCTTGTCGTAGACGCCGGCATCGATGCGCGACATCACTTCCACCTCCTCCTGCGGCGAGGGGTAGCGCACGATCTCCTTGAGCAGGAAGCGATCGGTCTGCGCCTCGGATAGCGGATACGTGCCTTCCTGGTCGACGGGGTTCTGGGTGGCGATCACCAGAAAAGGGTCCGCGAGGGGGTGCACCTGCCCGGCGATCGTGGTCTGCCGCTCCTCCATCGCCTCGAGCATCGCGCTCTGTGTCTTCGCGCTGGACCGGTTGATCTCGTCGAGCAGCACGATGTTGGCGTGCACCGGCCCTAGTTGAGTGACGAAGGAGTTGGTCGCCGAGTCATAGATCTGCGTGCCGATGATGTCGCTGGGCAGCAGGTCGGGCGTGCACTGGATGCGTTGAAAGCGGCCATGAATCGACTCGGCGAGCACCTTGGCTGCGGTGGTCTTGGCCAGGCCCGGCACACTTTCGAGCAGGATGTGTCCGCCCGCGAGCAGGCCGATGAGCAGCGACTCACGTAGGTCGCGTTGCCCGACGATCTTGGCCGCGAACGCATCGGAGATGGCGTCGACGATCCCCCGGACGCCGTCGATGTCGCGCTGACCCGGTTGTGTCGGTGCTGTAGTCATACGCCCGGGGGATACCCCGACGCCGGTTTTCCACACTTCGATGCGCCTGGTTACAAGCTGGTCGTCCGTTAACCCACGGTGTGACCGTGGTGTCGACGCTTTAGTTCTGCTGCTCGAGCGTCTTCAGCTCGCACCGATTTCGAACGTGAATTCATGGCCGCAGATTCGAATGCGGTCACCATCGGCCAGCGTCGCACTGGTGCGAACCCGCTGGTCCGCCACATCGACCCCATTGGCCGACTGGAGATCGGTGATGACAAAGCTGTTCCCGGTGTCGACGATCACCGCGTGGAAGCGGCTAACCGTGTCGTCGCCCAGGACGATGTCATTCTCGGCGAGGCGCCCGATCCTGGTGGCTGCTCCTCGGAGCGGGAAAAGACTTCCGGCGGCGTCGCGCAGATAGGCAACGGCGGACTCACGGGGCTGTCCGCGACGCCACTGGAGTGTGCTGGCGGCGCGCTTGGCGGTTGCGCGGGCCGCGTGCTTGACGTCCAGCGGCTCTTGGCTCAGGACCTTATGGTGAAGACTCCGCAACGCAGGCCCAGGGTCGATGCCCAGATCTTCGGCGAGCACAGTCTTGAGTCGACCGTATGCGTCGAGTGCGTCGTATTGGCGGTCCGCTAGGTAGTAGCCGGTTATCAACTGCGCCCACAACGGTTCTCGGTAGGGGTGCTCGGCCACCAGCGCTTCCAGTTCTCCGATTATGGAATGAGTTCGCCCACAGGCTAATTCGGATTCGGCGCGAACGGTCAGGGTCACCAACTTGTCCTCCGCCAGTGCAGCGGCGAAGGCATCGACGAACTCAAAGTCGCGGAGGTCTTCGAGCACCGGGCCGCGCCACTCGGCCAGCGCTGCCGATAGGTGCCCGCTGGCCTGTTCGAACCTGCCTGCGGCAGCGGCCTCAATTCCCGCTTTCCGTGCGATGGCGAATCGGCCGACGTCGCAGGCCTCGTCGGGGACGTTGAGCCGATACCCCGGCTGTGCGCTGGCCAGAACGGTGGCGGCATCCACGCCGGCACTACTCACCAGCCGGCGGAGTCTGGACACGTGCGCGTGCAAGCTCCCCCGGGCCTCGGGCGGTGGACGCTCTCGCCACGCCGCGTCGATCAGCGAGTCAATCGAGACTATGCGATTTCGGTTGATCAACAGAGTGGCCAGCACCGCCCGCTGCTTTGCCGGCCCCAACCGCAGGTCGGTGCCGTCAGCACTCAGCTGCAACGGTCCCAACACCCCAAACCGGAGAGCGTTCTGGGCCATCCCCGTAGCAATCCCTTCGCCTCGGCGGTGCTTCACACCCGTTGCCGGCTGCCGCCCGCGCCCGTTACCACAGGTACACGCGCGCGCTGCTGCCCCCGACACAGGTGATCCAGCTTTCCGCGGGGTGCTGCTGACAATGCATGAGGAAATTCGAACCGGTGCACAGCGCACCGGGGACGGTCTTGCAGTCAACGGCGCCAGGCGCCGATACGGCGCGCGGTAGCGGGCTGGCGTTGCCGTATTCAGCCCAATACGACGTCAGCACGCTGTTGGCGAAAAGGCATGAGGTCTCGGGAGTCCCACGTCCGCCGTGGGTGCCGAAGCCGTTGTCCGTCGACAACGAGAAGCCTTGATCGCAGGACTGATGCAGGCTACTCAAGTCGGGTCCAGTGATCAGTGGGGGTTGGACAGCGCGCACGGGCGGAGCATGCTGTTGCTCAGTCGGCCGATGGGCGACAAGGCCGACCACCACTCCGATGGCCGCGACAACCAGAGCCGTCGAGACCCCGATCAAGCTCGGCAGCACCCATCTCCGCCGGCGTTCGCCTGAACGGCGATCACCAGGTTCTCCGGCGGTGAGGTGGTCCGTCGGGCCGGCGGGGGGCACAGCGACGGCTGTGTACGGTCGCGTGCCCTCCCCATCGGTCGACGAGCGTCCCAATGCGCGCTGCGCCGCACGGGCAAGGCCGCCCGCCGTCGCGTACCGATCGTCGGGCTGTTTGGCCATGCCGCGGGCGACGACTTCGTCGAGCGCCGCGGGAACGCGCCGATTCGCCGCGCTCGGCCGTGGTGGCGGCAAGGCGATGTGGGCCGCCACCAGATGCTCAAGACTGTCACCGGCGAACGGGGCATCTCCGGTTAGCGACTCGTACAACACGCAAGCCAGCGAGTAGACGTCGACAGCGGGTGTGCTCGCCTTGTCGTTAAACCGTTCGGGCGCCATGTAATTCAACGTCCCGATCTGAGTGCCGACCGTCGTCAGCCGGGGGTCAGTTATAGCCTGTGCAATTCCGAAGTCGACCAGATACACGAAATCCGCAGGCGTGACGAGGATGTTCTGCGGCTTGACGTCGCGATGGATCAACCCCTCGGCGTGTGCCGCATCCAGCGCGTCGGCGACCTGACTGATGATGGCTACCGCCCGTGCGGGCGCCAGCGGTCCTTCCGCAATGAGGTCAAGAAGCGTCTGTCCCTGCACCAGGCGCATGTCGATGTAGAGACTTCCGTCGATCTCACCCCAGTCGTGGATCGGGATGACGTGCGGTTCTTGCAGCATCGCCGCCGCCTGGGACTCTCGCTGGAACCTGGTCCGGAAGGTGGTGTTAGCTGAAAACTCTTCGGCAAGCACCTTGAGCGCAACGGTTCGCTTCTTGCCGGTGTCGTAGGCCTCGTACACCACTCCGCCGCCGCCCTTGCCGATCCGGCGCGTGATGTCGTACTTGCCGAACCTCGTACCGACGCGCGCGTCCACCGCCATCCGCCTCGATTCCTCGGGTACCGACGCAGTATCTCCCCCGTCGGCCCAGCGATGCACATGTTTGCCGAAAGCCATCCCGACGGAGTCGGCAACCGGCACAAGATGCGCAAGAAACGCGCAAGGCACCGGCCGCAAGCTTTGCGCGACCGGCCACCGCAGCCCGGCGTAACCACGGACTGTTTGCCAAAGGAAACGAAGATGACCACAACGTCACGTCACCAGCTTCGGCGCACCGGGCTGGTACGGAGAATGAAGCCGACGACGCTCGCGCTGATCGCGATTGCGACGGCCGCGGCAACCAGCACCGTCGCGCCAACGGCACACGCCGAGCCCGAGGCCATGGCTGGCCACGGGGTCGAGGCCCCGCTCGGAGCCGTCCCCTGGTCGCAGGTCGGACCGGGCTGGCTGCTCGCGATATGGAGCCCCGCTCCCGGCTTGCGCCCCGGGGAGAAACCGCCCGCTGGCTCCCCAACGTGGCAGACGGCCGCCACGACGCTGTACCTCGTCGACCCCGCGGGCGGCCGCTACCCGGTTACCACCTTCCCGCCGCCCGGCAACGGTGACAGCCCGAGGTTGGAGGACTGGTCTGGCGACGGGACCCGCGCCCTGTTCTCCGCAACGGAGCAGGGCCGAACGGTCGTCACCGAGGTCGACCTGCGCACCGGCACGAAGACCACCTTCACCGCCGAGAACGGCGGCTTTCCTCGCTACACACGCCCCGACGGCAAGGCGGTACTGCTGCAAAGGAGGACGGCCGCGGCACAAGGGGCGTCGCTCGAACGAGTCGACCTGGCGGGTAACCACCAGCTGACCTACCCGGTGGCGGAGGACTTCACGTGGTATCTGTCCACTGCGGATGGCACGCGGCTGGTGCTGGGCACGCACTCCGGCCTGGCGCTCATGGGCAACGACGGGGTCCCCGGCCAAACGCTGACGATCGCCGGGCAAGGGGACTGCACACCCCTGCGGTGGTGGGACACGGGCTCGACGATCGCGCTCGCCCGCTGTGGTAACTCCGCCACGTCTCAGCTGTGGCTGGTGCCGATCGACGGTGGAACACCGACCCCTCTCACCGCGCCGAACGACGGGCACGAGGGCCCCGATTACGGCGACCTGAACGCATGGCAGCTGCCGGCGGGGACGTTCGTGCAGGCCACGGGCGCATGCGGCGTCGTCTACCTCGCCAAGCTCAACGGCGACGGGACGACATCCCCCGTGTCGGTGCCGGATGTGAAGAGCGGCAGCGTCGTCGTGATCGGCGTCAACGGGGGTCATCTCGACCTGAAAGCCAGGGCCGGATGCGGGGGCGGCAAGGCACTCATCGACTACAACCCCGCGACCGGCACCTCAACCGTGCTGCTGGGACCGCCGGTCAACGGCGGCGGCGTTGTCAATGCGGTGCCGTACCCCGGTCAGCGCTAGTCAGGAACGATTAATATGGCCACAACTACACGCCGCCAACAACTTACGAGGCTCATTCTTATTACGACGGCGACCATCACGGCAGCGATCTCGCTCGGCGCATGCTTGACCAGCGGGCCCAACGACGGGCCGATCACGACGACCGTCGGCCAGCCGAGCCGTTGCACCCGCTTAGTTTGACGGACTGCTCTGTGATGCCGTCAATTCCCAATGGGTGACCGGGGTTTGCCAGCCACCGGGGGGAACGGACCCTCGCCGGCCTCTGGCACTAACGCCGCGTCTGGCACAGCATCCCTAGCCTCGGAAGCATCGGCGGTGTAGTTGGGCGCATCATCTTCATGCCGTCGCGTCATCGACGTCTCCTTACTCGATGCGGAACTCATACCCACGCCCGACGATCGCTACCACCTCCGGGTGCGGACCTCACTATCGCGAGGCTATGAATTGTGGCCGCGCGTGATTCCTGCGCTCCATCCCATGCCAACCTGTTAGGCGTTTCAGGCTGGACCCCACGGTACGGCCGAGGAGATGCTTCTTGGTTGTCCGAAGACATTCCCCGGCGCAGGTCAGTCGGGTCTGATAGAGAGCGCCGGGCAGACGGTGATGTAGTCGATGCTTGGTGACACCCAGTTGTTCCACTGGCGGTGGCTCATGTTCGCGGCGAGCTTGTCGCACAGCAGATCGGACCAGGCCGCGGGCCCCGGCCATAACCGCAATATCCCGTCGGCGCTGTCGGAGACGATGCGCCGCCCGTCGGGACTGAACGCCACAGGGCCGGTGCCACCGGCCAGCGCCGGTCCGATCTGTTGGCCGGTGCCGGCGTCCCACAATCGCAGTGTCCTATCGTTACTGCCGGAGACGACGGTGTGCCCGTCGGGGCTAAACGCCACGCTGGCGACCGCTTCGCGGTGCCCGGTGAGCGGCGCCCCGATCTCGCGGCCGATGCCGGCGTCCCACAGCCGCACCGTAGTGTCGTCGCTGCCGGACACGATGGTGCGCCCGTCGGGGCTAAACGCCACACTGAGCACCGGGCCGGTGTGGCCGGTGAGCGGGGGCCCGATCTCGCGGCCGGTCCCGGCGTCCCACAGCCGCACCGTGTTGTCGAAGCCGCTGGCGACAATGCGGTGCCCGTCGGGACTGAACGCCACACTCCACGCCCCGCGAGTGCGGATCGGGGCGCCGATGGGAGCACCGGTATCGACATTCCACAGCCGCAGCGTGTCATCGAAGCCGCTCGAGACAATGCGGTGCCCGTCGGGACTGAAGGCCACACTTTCCACCCGGCCTTTGTGGCCGGTCAGCGGGGCCCCGATCTCGCGGCCGGTGCCGGCGTCCCACAGCCGGACCGTGGCGTCGGCGCTGCCGGAGACAATGCGGTGCCCGTCGGGGCTAAATGCCACACTGCTCACCGGGAAGGTGTGTCCAGTCAGCGGCAAACCGATCTGTTGGCCAGTGTCGGCGTTCCACAGCCGAAGCGTGGTGTCATCGCCGCCCGAGACGATGGTGTGTCCGTCGGGACTGAACGCCACTGTGGACGCCGGGGCGGTGCGAGAGGTGAGTGGGGCACCGATGGGCGTGCTGTTGCCGGCGTTCCACAGCCGCAGCGTGGTGTCATCGCTGCCGGAGACGATGCGCTGCCCATCGGGGGCGAATGCCACACTGGTCACCCGGTCGGTGTGGCCGGTCAGCGGGGCGCCGATCTCCTGGCCGGTGTCGGCGTTGGATAGCCGCACCGCGCCGTCGGCGCTGCCGGAGACGATGCGCTGCCCGTCGCGGCTATACGCCACACTGAACACCGGCCCGGCGCCAACGGTCAGCGGTTGCCCGACGGGTTGGCCGGTGACCGCGTTCCACAACCGAACCGTGCCGTCGGCACTGCCGGAGACGATGCGCTGCCCGTCGCGGCTATACGCCACACTGAACACCGGCCCGGTACCAGCAATCAGCGGTTGCCCGACCGGTTGGCCGGTGTCGGCGTCCCAAAATTGCACCCTGCCAGGGCCGATATTGCCGACGGGGCCGCTGCCGGAAACGATGCGCCGCCCGTCAGGGCTGAACGCCACGCTGTCCCACGGGCCGCTGTTATCGGTCAGCAGGGCGCCGATCTGTTGGCCGGTGCCGGCATCCCACAACCGCACCGTGCCGTCGGCGATGGTGCTGCCGGCGGATACGATGCGCCGCCCGTCGGGGCTGAACGCCACACTGGTCACCGGGCCGGTGTGGCCGGTGAGCGGGGCGCCGATGGGCGCGCCGGTCTCGGCGTTCCACAGTCGCAGGGTCGTGTCTTCGCTGCCGGAGACGATGCGCTGCCCGTCGGGACTGAACGCGACACTGTCCACCGGGCCGGTGTGGCCGGCGAGCGGGGTGCCGATGGGCGCGCCGGTGCCGGCGTTCCACACTCGCAAGGTTTTGTCTCCGCTGCCGGAGACCATGCGCTGCCCGTCGGGACTGAACGCCACAGTGGTCACCCGGTCGGAAGTTGGGATGATCTTGATCGTGGATTGTCGATCCACCAGGGCGGTCAGCAGCGCACTGATGCCGGTGCTGGGGGCGATCGCGGGCGCGGCGAGGATCTGCTGAATTGCCTGCACGTCGCCTCCGGGCTGAACGCCCGCGAGCATGGCCTGTCCTTGCGAAGTCAACTTCAACGCGACCGCTTCCCGGGTCCGCGTGTCCGCCAAGTGTTTGGCGTGGTTGGCTTGGACGAATCCGACGACGGCCACGATCGCCCCGACGAGGGCGATGACGGCGATGACCGCGGTGATCGCCAGTACGGAGCGCAGGACGTGGGCGCGTCGGCGTAGGTCGGCGGCGTGGGATTCGGCGGTCTGTTGGCGTTCCTGCGCGTTGCGGAGTTCGGCTTGGCGTTGTTCTTCTTCGTGAGCCAGGCGTTGGTTTTCGGCTTGCCGGCTGGCGGCGAGGTAGTCGCGCGTGCTGGTGAGCCTCTCACTGAACCCTGGTGTGCCGGCGAGGGTTTCGGCGTCGGCGAGGCGGGTCCCGGTGAGCAGCCAAGCGGGGTCGTGGTCGTGGGTGGCCCAGCCGGTCGTATTACGTTCAATGTCATCGGCGGTCTTGAGGTGTTGGCGTTCGGTCCGCAGCCAGCCGGCCAGCGTATCCCATTGGCGCAGCAGGCTTTCCAGCGCGACCTCGACGACCACCTGCCCGTCGCGTTGGTCGCGCATCAGTAGCCGTTTTTCCACCAGGGCCTCGATCAGCGGTCGGCTGTCCTCGGGCAGGTCAGCCTGGTGCGCCACCCGGCGCATGGGTTGATCGTTGTCCGGGTTGATGGTGGCCAACCACGGCACAAAAACAGATCGCAACAACTCCAGGGCGGCCTCACGCTGGGCGGGGTCACGCGGCAGGACCTGCTCGATCTCGTTGTTGACCACATCGGCCATCCCGCCCATCTGCTGATAGTCGGCCAAGGTGAGCTCGCCGGTGCTGGCGTAGTCGGCATACAGCCGCGCCAGCGTCAGCGCCAGCAGTGGCAGCGTGTCCGCGCCCTCGGTGGCATCGGCGATGAGCTGGCTGACCAGATCCGGGGCGAGGGCAAGCCGCTGACCGCCTTCGCCGGCACGGTCGGCCGGCCCGGTGATCACCTTTTCGAATTGGGTGGGCGGCATCGGTTTGAGTTCGTTGAACAACACCGTGCCGATGCGCTCCAGCGCGTGATGGCCTTGCATTGCCTCGTAGCGGTCGGTGCGGATGGTGGCGGCCACAATCAGCCCCGCCTCACCGCCTGTGTTGACGCGCTCGATCACCTCGGCGACCAGGCCGAGGAACTGCTCGCCCTGCTCACCGGCGTCGGCGGAGAACAGCTCCTCGGCCTGATCTAGCGGCAACACCAAACTCGGTGCCCCACCTTCCTGCCCGGCCTCAGCCAGCCGCGCGGCCGCCGTCGAACGCAGCTCGGCCAGCCACCCCGCGATCAGGTCCACCTCGCGGTGCTGGCAGGCCTGCTTGATCTTCCCCAGCGCCGCCCCGTCCAGCCCCAGGGCCTGCCGCCCGGCATGGATGGCCGCGGCCAACCCGCGCTCCCCGGTCAGCGCATTGCGCTGCGGGCGCACGATCCCCAAGACCACAAATCGGCGATCCTCGCGCTGCAGCCGCGGGATCAACCCCGCCCGCAAAAACGACGACTTACCGCTACCCGACGGTCCCAACACCACAAACAACGAGTTGAGTCCCGACAGCCGCATGGCACGCAACTCATCGAGCCCGCGCACGATCGCCGCATCCCGCCCGAAAAACACCCCGGCATCGATGTCTTCGAACGGCTCCCACCCCCGATACGGCGCACGGTGAGGGTCCTCCTTGGGCGGCCATACGAAAGTCTGCGGCCCCACCCCGGCACCCTCGATCGCCTTGCGCAGCGCATACAACGCCGCGGTGTTGAACCGCACCGGACCCCCACCGGGCACCGGGATCTCGGTCAGCGCCCCCTCGGCGAACAAGTCACAACGCTGCCACTCCGAGGTGATGTCACCGTCGCCGGTATCTTCTAGCCGCACAACCAAAATCTGCTTGCCCAACCCCTCGGCCGTGCGGTACTCGGTCCTGCACTCATGGGAACCGTCCCACGCAGCCGACACCAAACAAAGCACCGCTTCACAGCGGGAATTGCTCTCGAACAACTGTCCTTTCCACCGAGCCCCCACCCGCAGCCCCGACCCCGCGTCGATGTCCAGAAAAATTTCATTGGCCAACTCCGGGCGCTGATCGACCAACCACTGCTTCAGGGCCACCGCCTGGCGGTTGTCCTTGCTGGAATGGCTCAAAAAAATCCGCGACATCGGATCACCTCCAGGTCAACAGGATCCTCATCAGCAGGCCTTGCGTGATGATCGTTTGGCGGTGCTGGGTTCCGACGCGCGATCTCTCCAGCGTCGCTGGGAGATATGTGGTCGGCCAGGGCCAAAGGTCCTTACCCGCGCGGCATTCGGCGAAGGGATGTGCTTTGGTTTGGCGCTGAGTCGAACCGCTGCCGGCAACCCATGCCGCCTTTTGCGTGACGGCTCCGCGGGAGGGAGCGCAAGCGCCCCGTGAATCCCGGCCTCGCGCAAGGTTGTTGGAGCAGATCCGCCGGCCGGCCGGAGCCTCGCCATAGGGCCACCACGGAAAACCCCCGAATCTAATGTAGGTTGAAGCTCCTCCAACATCTTGCGACACCAGCTGATTGGGCTGGCGGAAGTTGAAGCTGCGGCCACCGGTGACATGACAGCCTGATTCACTAAACGCAATCCGTCCCTAATCACCGGCCCGGTCGCCCCTCGAGCGGCTCCTGAACCGGGGATCAACCGTCGAAAACCTCGCTCGGCGAAGGGCTGTAGGGTTTAAGATAATACGTCTTGGGGACATCGCCACCGTTCCAGTCGAACCAGAAAAACAGAATCTCGGCGAGCCACACTTCAGAAGAACGCGCCTAGAAGATGCCGGGCCAGGTGCGGCGCCGGACACTGGTGCAGACGTCTCCCAAACTCCAATGCCGCTGCGGGCCACCCAGTTTGATGCTGGGTCCGGTGGACGCAACGCGACGAAAGTCCCGCATTACATAGGTCTTAAGACCCTACTCCCGTAGTCGTGCGCGTTGGTCGGATGAAAAAGAGTTGTGCCACAACTCAAACAAATCGCTGGCAGATACACGTCGTTATCGAGTTCGGAGGAGGACTTCCATGTCAAATAATTTGAGCACCAAGATCATCGGGGCGGTCGGCCTTGCGCTCCTCGCCGCCGCCACGACCAACACTGTCGCCGCGGCCAATCCACTTCCGTCTCCGCCCCCCTTGGCGGGGCCTACCAACAGCGTCGACGGATGGGGTGGCGACAGGACCATAGCCTGCGACAACGGCACCTTGTACATCAGCGGCGGCAACCATGTCGTCACCGTCACCGGCAACTGCGACGTACTGAACGTTTCCGGGACCGGGCATAAGGTCACCGTCGACTCGGCCAACTCCGTGATGGTGTCCGGCAGCTCGAACGAGATCACTTACCACTCCGGCACACCGGTGGTCAACAACACCGGCAACGCGAACGTCGTGCACCAGGGCTAAGCCCCCATCTTCGACCGGGGTCCGGCCGCGAATGTGATTCAGCGTCGGCCGGGCCCGGATCGAATGACGCCTTCCATTCGCCGCCATCGAACATCAGATGCTCATTGCTGCCTGAAACAGGCTGCGAGAGGGCGCTTCCACCGCGGTCTCGGCCCCCGACTACAACACCCGACGCATCCTCGAGCGCACCGAGGCCGAGCACCGGACGGATACTCCGCACCGCTCGCCGTTAGGCCGCCACGGCTCACGGGCGCGAGAGCCGTTGTCCGCGGTGATTTCCCGCCGAGATCAAGTTCGGCGTCGGGTTCGACTGATGACATCGCACGGTCGGTACGATCAGCGGCGTTGTGGCCACAGAGAGTTCGTTGTCCTTGTGACGTGGCCGGGGTGAACAACGTATCGGGGCCCTGCATGTATTCATCCACGCGTCGCGGTCAACGCGCCGAAACCAGTTGATGCCTGCGTTTGAAATCTGATAGCCGTCAGCCGTCGCAGTGTAAACAATGCCGTGCCGCAAATCCGCCGCGGCCAGAGATGCAGTGAAGGTGCAAACCGAACACCTCGGACGGGCGCTCCCCGGAGTAGCGTCGGATAAAACGGCTCCAAGGCTCAACTCTCCGACCGCAGGTCGACGGAAGCAGAGCGGGCGGCGGGCGTTCGCAACGGGAGGTTCGGTGTCCGGATTTGGTCGAAAGACCGTGCTGATTACCTTCGGTCGGTCATATCTGTCACTCCACCTGGCCCGCCTGATGGGCGCCGCGGGACATGACGTGCTGATCACGGACTCGGTGCGGTTTCCCGTGACCCGGTTCTCGTCGGCGGTCAGGAAGACGTTCCGTACACCGCGGCCGAGGTACGAACCGGTCGAGTGGACGCGGGCCCTCGCACGCATCGTTCGCAAGGAGGGCGTAGACCTGGTCGTGACGGTCCACGAGGGGACCGAGATCCTGGCCAACACGATCAAGCGATACCCCGACTTGTTCCCGGACCGTCACAAGCTGTTCCTATCCAGTTTCGATCTCGAGACCCGGTTGGAAAACAAATACGAGTTCCAGGCCGCACTCAAGACGCTGGGCATACCTACCCTCAAGTTCGCTCTCGTCCGCAGCCAGGAGGAGCTGGAAGCGTTGGATTTCGACCAGCCCTTCGCCCTCAAGCGCGTTTATTCGCGCGGGTCGCAGGACGTGCACAAGGTGCGTCCGGGTGAGCTGCCGCGCGGCCTGAGTTTCGAAGCAGAGAATCCATGGATTGCTCAGGAGTGGGCCGATGGCACCAACTATTGCTCGTATTCGGTCTGCCACAACGGTCAGGTCAAAGCACACGCGCAGTATCCGGTGCGTTACGCGATCGACGGCACATCGTGCCTGATGTTCGAGTCCGTCGAGCACGAGGGCATCGCTGAATGGACGCGCGAATGCGTCAAGGCCTTCAAGTTCACCGGGCAGATGGGGCTGGACTTCATCGAAGTGCCCGGCCGGGGCCTCTTCACGGTCGAATGCAATCCGCGGGCAACAAGCGGAATCCTGTTGTTCGATCCGGAAACGAGGGTCGACCGGGCGTTTTTCGGGGTGAACGACGAGGTCATCGCGCCCCGGCCCGGTGTGAGCAAGATGCTGGGCCCGGGGATGCTGATGTACGGGTGGCGCAAATCGTCGCTGAAGGGCAACACCTTCCGCGGATTCCTGCGCGATTTCCGGCGCACTGACGACGCCGTCTTTACCCGCCGCGACCTCGGGCCGACCCTGGCGCTGCCATTAGTCGCGGCAACCATTTTCGCCCAGGCCGCTCGCTATCGGGTCAACATCCCGGACGCGTTCATGCACGACCACGACTGGGACGGTGGCGACTTACCGTTGTGAATCGCGTTGCGCGCAGCAGAAACTGGTGATCCGGGAGACGCTGTCGCCCGGTGCGGTGAAGATTCCGCCGTGGCCTGCGCCGTCGATCCGTGCAAACTCGGCGCCGGGCATCTGCCGAGCCGTCGCCTCGCAGAGGGCCGGCGGAAAGAACAGATCGTGTTCGAATGCCAGGACGAGCGTGGGCACGTCGATCGCGCCGAGATGCTCCGGGGTCGGTTCCCCGGACGTGATCCACTGCTGCGACGCCGTCAGCTGTCCCTTGAACCCCTCCTGTCCTGCCCAACCGCTCTCATAGCCGGCCGACAGCGCCTGCTGCCAGCCCCGCACGGTCGCCGGATCTTGCAGCATCGGCAGGTGAAGGGTGGTCAGTAACTGCTCGAAAACCAATACTTCGCGGGGTAACTCACCGTAGCGATCGATCAGGCCGAGTTCCATCTCCCCCACCATCGCGCCCACCGGCGAGGGCTGCAGCCCGGCGAACAGGACCAGCGCACGCACGAGTTCGGGTCGGCTACGCAATAGCGTCTGCGCGGTGTAACAGCCCATCGAGTAGCCGACGACGATGGCGTGGTCGACCTCGAAATGGTCGAGGATGGCGGCGGCGTCGGCGGCCAGGTCCGGCACTGAGTACGGCGCGGGCGGCGCGGAGGATGGCGACATTCCGCGCGCGTTGTATGCGATGACGTGAAATCCCGCGTCAACGAGGGATTGGGGAAGTCCGCAGATGCTCCACGTGATGCTCGGCATGCCGAGGCCGCCGACCAGCAGAACGGTCGGGCCTTCGCCGGACCGTTGCACCGCGAGCTCAACGCCCGGTTCTGTGATGACAAACTCGAAGCCGTCGTTCGGCGTTGCGCCCGCTGCGTCAGTCATTGGTTCAACTGTAATCACGGCGCTGCGAGCGGAGCTCGAGCTGCCAATCGCCGAAGTCATGGCAGACCGGTCAACGGCCTGTCACCCCGGTGTGCAGTGGCCTGCAATCCCGTTTAACGCCTGGCCGGCCGGGAATTCCGCTGTGGCCATGTCGGACACATCACCAAGCCGCATCCGCCTGAGTCATCACGTCGTGGAACTCGATGACGGGCGCCGGATTGGGCTTTCGGTCGGCGGCCGCGGAGTGCCGTTGTTATTCATGCACGGGCTCCTGCTGAGTCGTAGGGCATATCTGCGGATGCTCAGCCGGATCGCCGGTATGGGTTTCTTGGTCGTCGCCGTCGATGCCGCCGGTCACGGCGATACCGGCCGACTGCCCAGTGACGCGTGCGCCTTCACCGATCGCGCCGATTCGGTCTTGCGGACGCTGGACGCCCTCGGCATCGGGCAGGCGTTGTTCGTCGGCCATTCGATGGGCGGGCGAATGACGATCCAGCTGGCCGCACGCGCGCCCGAGCGGGTGCTCGCCGCCGTGCTGTTCGACCCGGCGGCCGGAGGGCGGTTCGATACGACCATCCCCAAACTGGCGAAGTCACCAGCCAAGGCGTTGGGCGCGGCCTACACCGCGGTCCGGGACACACTGGGTGATCCGACGCATCTCACACCCGGGGAGCAGCTCGGATACTTCCGCGTGCTGGCTGCGGTAGCGGTGCCCAACCTGCGTAATCCCCTCGGGGCCGTCCGGACGATCAAGGCCATCGTCGAGTCCGGTGACTACACGCCGATGCTGCACACCATGCGCGATGAGGGGATGCCCACGATGGTGGTACACGCCGAAAAAGACTTGATCGTGCCGTTCCAACACGCGCGCGACATCGCCGACGAGTCCGACGCCACGCTGTACATGGTGCCGGATGCGTACCACTCGTGGATGATCGCCAATCCGCGGCAGGGCGCCGACGCGTTTCGTCAATTGCTCGACGGCGAACTGGGCGAGGTGCTTCGCAACGCCGCCGACACGATGGGCATTGCGGACGTCGATGACCACGAGGCCTGGGAGCGCGAATTGCTGGACCCGGATGCGCTGGTGTTGCAGTTCATCCACGGTCGCGACCGAATTGAAATCGGGGCTGAGGAGCTCGACCCTGTCGAACTCGAACTGGTGCGCCGCACCGAGCGTTCGCAGGAGCGGATGTCCTGGGCGCGACGAAAATATCGCAGGTGGGCCGCCAAGCACCTGCATCAGGCGCGATCGCTAATCCGGCAGAACACCCGGATTGAGCCGGACCATCGCGATTAGCCCCTGGGCGATGGACGAAGTCCCAGGCAGCCGATCGCCCAGGCCATGGCCGGGGGGCGGGGGCCTCGAATCCGCGACCAACGGATTTGCGGGCGGGTGGTGTGTTCACACGAACATTGCGCGCGGGCGCCAGAGATGACCGTGCACTTTTGCGGTGGCCGCGTCAGGTGTGGACGATCCAGCCCGCTTCGGTGTAGGGAGCGGGTTGCGCGGGATCGTTGATCGTGATGTACAGGTCGCCTCCCGTCGGCATGCCGAAGCCGACGAATCCGTGTGCGGTTTGCCCGTCATGAAGGCCGCCCGATTGCAGCGGGGGCATCTTGTCGAGCCTCCGGTAGTCGACCGCAAACGTTCCCGGCTGGGGCGGATCGTCGGGATGGGTCCATGGCTGACTGCCGCCGCCGTATCCGGCGAATATGTAGTTCTGGTCGAACTGGAAGAACCGGTGGGACGTCCCGGTGATAGTCACTTCCACCACGCTGCATGCGGAGCCATACGTCGGAATCGCAAAATGAGAGGTGCACCCCGGCGGTAACCACGTTGCACTGTTGACAGTGATGTCGGCGGTCGCGCCGCCGGCCGCGCGCGCATGCACGGGCACACCCATCTGACCGATCGGGAACGGTGGATTCTCGGACGTGGGGTCAGCCGAACCAGTGGGACACGGGCATGCGGCAACGACCACGGCGACCGCGGCGGCGGCGATTACAGATTCCGCGCGCACCCCGGGTGGTTACCCGCAGCGCTGCCTCATCAAAACGCGTTGTCCATGAGCCATCGGGGCAGCGGACAGGGGCGCGGACTGTATTGAACTTTCGCCCCGGTCAGGGAGCAGTCCCTCGGTACGGCTATAAATCGCCCGGCTGACGCCGGGGTAAGACCCGCGCAGTGCTGCTAGCTAGCGATCGGCAGATGAGACGCCGAACCTCCTCATATTTGAACCTTGAGTGGCCCGCTGTTCAGATTGCGCCAGTCGAACGGAGGCGCTCGATTCCGGCCGCGTCGTAGCCTGCCAGGGCGGCGAGTAACTCTTCCGTATGCTGCCCCAGCGTGCGGCGCTGCCGGCGGTGCAAATCGTTCGTCGGGTTTGGTCTTGACGCACGTTCCTATCAGTCGCTGCGAGGTTCCATCCGACTCAGCCTGTTCGTAGACGAGTCGACGAGCCTTCGTGTGGTCGTCGTCGAACAGGTCTGCGCCCAAAAATGCTGGGGCTCCTGCGATATCGGTCGCAATGAAGAAGTCGGTCCATTCCCTGCGTGTGCGTTCCTTGAATAGGTGCTCGGGCAATAGAAGTCGCGACGTGACGGTGCATGCCTGTCCGGCATGCATCAGCACCTGCCCGAATCCTATTCCCGCGACATCATTCTCGGTGACATCGTCGAGGACGATGTGCGCGCTCTTGCCGCCGAGTTCCAGCTGCGCACGTTTCATCGTGGCCGCCGATAGTTCACGAATGCGCCGACCGGTCGCCGTCGAACCGGTGAACCCGATCATGTCGACGCCTCGGTGCGTACACAGCTCCTCTCCCACGTCCGCACCGCCCGCAACGACGTTGCGGGAGCCCCGCTTCCTCACCAACCGTGGCCAACTCCAAGGCGTTCATTGGCGTCCGCGGATGGGGCTTGAGCACGACAGTGCACCCGACGGCCAAGGCGGCCAGGCACTTCTGAATGTTGATCGAGAATGCAAAGTTGAACGGCGTGATGACTCCGACCACCCCGACCGGTTGGCGGACGACGGTGACGCCGCCCAGCCCGGTCGGCGAAACCATGGGCCCGCCCGGTGTTTCCACCCACGCGCGGTGGCTTCGTCGTTCTCATCGGGTACGGGCTGAAATCGGACTGGTTGCAGAATGTATTCGCCGGTGGACAGGCGGTGCTGCACAAGCGCGGCAAAAGTATCGCGCTAGCCAATCCCCGCATCCTGAGTAAGGCTGAGGCCGCAACGCTCGTTACAGGGCCATCTAGTGTGTTCTACCGCCTGTTTCCGTACAACGAAGCGCGCTGGTGTTGACCAAAGTCAGTTCCACGCAGTGACTTTGGGCCGTAGAACGAAGAAGTTGAGCCAGCGGGCCGCGCAGAGCAGTCGCCTGTGGATGCCACGAATCGCTCTCGGCGAGCAGCTGGCCTGAGGACCTGCGGCACGATTGATAACAGTCGCATTGCTTAGCGCGGTCACCATCTGCGGGAGGTCAACAGCGTCGCGGTCAATTTCCTGCAGCCTGCGACACCGACAAACCGTCATCAATCACAGTCTCACGGCCCGATACCGCTGTTCGGCCACGCTCAAACTCCCTCATCCAGGGAGTGTCAAGGATCAGCCGAAGACACTGTCGCGCATCACCCGAAGACGAAATGTCACGCATCAGCCGACGTCATTCGCCGAACAGCCTCCCAGCGCCGGCGTGTCTTCGTCCCCTTGTGAGCTCGACGCACGGGAACGAGAGACGAGACCTCTGAACGAGCGACGGCCTCGCCCGTTCCCACCCTGACTGGCCAGCAAGTGGCTGGGTGGGTTCTTCCGGATTGGCGCTGCGGCGGCATATGCTGCCGACACACGAATGGTTAGGCCGCCGCCGCGACCACCTGCGCAGTACGCTTATGTGCCAGCATCTCCGCGAAGGAGAGGGATCGTGGGATCTCCGAGGATGGTCATCAGTCAGCCGGGTCGGCGTCCGTGGGCCACGAGGGCGTCAGCGGTTCCGGCGACGATCCTCGGATTTGGCGAGCGTTATCCGGGCGCCGCGGCATTGTTCGCGGCGGCGGTGGTGGTTGTTGGGTTTTGGGGGATGATCGCGCGCCCATTCCTCGCGCTGCCGCTTCTGTTGCTGGCCGGCGTGGCTTTGGTTGTGGCTGATCTCTTAGCGGGCCCATACAGAGTGGCTCAGCAACAGGCGCGGGTCGCGGGCACCCAGAAACGGATCCGCCAGCCGCGCGCCGTCCAACCGAAAAGGCGGCCAAAGCGGGGGCCGGAGCGGCCGGAGTTAGAAGCAGAGGCCCGGGCGCGGGCCGAAACCGCCGAAGCCGACGTACTGGCTGCCGAGGCACAAGCGCAAGCAGAAGCCGCCGCCGCCGAAGCCCTGGCGGTCGAAGCCGAAGCGCTGGCCGCCGAGGCGCGAGCGCGAGCAGAAGTCGCCGCCGCCCAAGCCCTGGCCGCCCAAGCCGAAGCGCTGGCCGCCGAAGCCGAAGCACTGACCGCCGAGGCGCGAGCGCGAGCAGAAGCCGCCGCCGCCCAAGCCCTGGCCGCGGAACCCGAAGCGCTGGCCGCCGAGGCGCGAGCGCAGGCGGAAGCCGCCGCCGCCCAAGCCCTGGCGGCCGAGGCGCGGGCAAGAGAGCGGGCGCGGGCAGAAGCCGCCGCCGCCGAAACCCTGGCCGCCGAAGCACGAAAGCAGGCAGAAGACGCCGAGGCCCAAGCCCTAGCGGCGGCGGCACAGAAGCAGGCAGAAGCCGCCGAAACCCAAGCCCTCGCCGCCGAAGCAAGGAAGCGGGCACGGGCTGCCGCAGCCGAGGCCCTGGTCGCCGAGGCGCGGGCTCGGGCGGAAGCCGCCGAGACCGAAGCCCTGGCCGCCGAGGCGCGGGCGCGCGAGCGGGCGCGGGCGGAAGCCGCCGATGCCGAGGTGCAGGCAGCCGAGGCGCGAGCGCGGGCGGAAGCTGCCGAGACCGAAGCCTTGGCCGCTGAAGTGTGGGCGGGGGCAGAAGCCGCCGAAGCCCAGGCCTTGGCCACCGAGGCGCGGGCACGGGCGATCCGGCTGCGGATGGAGGCGGAGGCCAGGACCAAACGGTCCCCTCGAGGCGATTAGCCGTGGGGCTGTGCGACTGACGGTCATCGATTACGGCCGGGTCTGGGTTTTCTGGCGTAGTCGTTCGTAGGGCGTCTGGCCGCCGAGGCCGCCGTGGGGGCGATGGTAGTTGTAGTAGTCCTCCCACTCTCTGAGTTTGTTGTTGAAGACTTTGGCGTCGTCAGTGACGACGCCATCGAGCAGGGCGTAGAACTCCTCGGCGTCGATGCGGTGGGAGCGCTCCACCTTGCCGTTGAGGCGAGGGGTGCGGGGCTTGATGTAGCGGTGGCCAACCCCTTTGTCGAGAACGTGGTAGTGGAAGGCTGACTGGAATTCGGCGCCGTTGTCAGTCTGGACGACCTGTACCGGGAAGGGCAGGCGCTCGAGCACGTAGTCAACGAACTGGATCGCGGTTTTCTGATCGCAGCGTGGGTAGATGCGCAGTACCCGTAGCCGGGTGCAGTCGTCGATCGCGGTGAACTGGTAGTACTTGGTGCGTCGATTGGCGGCGGAGCGCGCTGCGGTCTTCAGTGGCTCAACGAATTTGACGTCAATTTGGACCTGGTGGCCGGGGAGCTGCTTTTCGTAGCGTTGCCATCGTTTGTCGAGCCGTTTGTAGCGCTGTGAGGCCGGCAGGCGGTTGAGGTCCAGGCGCTTGAGGATGCGCCAGACACCTGACTGGGATACCGCGACGTCGTGGTAGCGCTTGAGGTACATCGCGATCTTGCCCGGTCCGAAATGGTAGTTCTTCCGCAGGTAGAGGATCTTGCCGACGACGTCGACATGAGTGGCGTTGGGGCTATGGCGCGGTCGCCGGGACAGGTCCCGCAACCCATCGATGCCCTGCTCGCGGTAGCGCCGCAACCAGGTGTAGTAGGTCGGCCGACTAATCCCGTAGTAGCGGCACGTCATCGCGACGTTGCCGGTCACTTCCTCGGCGTGCTGGATGATCGCCAACCGGCGACGGACTTCACGGGGCAGCAGCGGTTCGCTCATGCAGGTCTCCTAGTGATCGGAGACCCGGACTGTCAATGATGTCCGTCAGTTTTAGAGATTAGCCGTGGGGCGGGCGGGGCTCGAACCCGCGACCAACGGATTATGAGTCCGCGGCTCTAACCAACTGAGCTACCGCCCCGACGCGATCGTTCCGTAGGAAACGGTAGCCGAACGCCGACGGCAATGTCCGCCGGGCGGGATCCCGGGCAGCTCAGGAGTTCGGCCGCTCGGCCGCGACGGTTATAGCATTTCGTCGGCTGCTGGCAACGAATCGTGAGAGGCCTCTGCCAGGGCCGTTGCCATCGCCGCCGAGAGATCACGGTCGCGGCTCAGCGGAGAGGAGGGCCATGGCCGACGTCATGACGCCCGGCCTGTCGACCGCCGAGGCGACCGAGCGGCGTGCGCAGGGCGGTGCCAACCGGCTCCCCGCGGCGAGGCGGCCGTCGATCGCCCGCCGCCTGCTCGGGGAGCTGACGCACTTTTTCGCCCTGTTGCTCTGGGCGGCCGCGGTACTCGCCTTCCTGGCGAAGCTGCCCCAACTCAGCGTCGCCATCGTCGCGGTAATCGTGCTGAACGGGGTCTTCTCCTTGATCCAACAAGCGCGGGCAGACCGCGCCGCCGACCGGCTCCAAGAGATGCTACCGACGCGCGTCACCGTCTTGCGTGACGGCGCTCGGCGGGTGATCGAGGCCGAGGACGTCGTTGTCGACGACGTCCTCCTGCTCGAAAGCGGCGACCGTGTTCCCGCCGACGCCGTGGTGCTTCGCCAAAATCGGTTGCTGGTCGACTCCTCCATGCTCACGGGCGAAAGCGAGGCCGGCGCAGTCGCAGCAGGTGCACAGCTGTTCGCGGGCACCTTTGTGGTGGAAGGAGATTCGCGCGCGCTGGTCACCGCGATCGGCCAAGAGACCCGCCTGGCCGGCATCACCCGCCTGACAACCTCGACCAGGAAACCGGACACCCCACTGACCCGCGGTTTGCGCGGAGTCGTCCGCCTCATCGCGGCGATCGCAATCGGTGTGGGTGTGCTGTTCCTGCTGGTCTCTGTGCTCGTGGGCAACCCGATCCAGCAGGCCTTCGTGTTCGCGATCGGGGTCACGGTCGCCCTCGTCCCGGAGGCGCTGCTGCCCACCGTGACGTTGTCCCTCGCCTGGGGCTCGGAGCAGATGGCGAAGCGGCAGATCCTGGTCCGCAACCTCGAGGCCGTCGAGACGCTCGGGTCGACGACGTTCATCTGCACCGACAAGACGGGAACGCTGACTCGCAACCAGATGACCGTGGTCGAAGCCTGGACACCCGCCGGCTCGTTGACCATCGACGGCGCCGGCTACGGGCCCACAGCGCGGCTCACCTGGTCCTCATCGGACGCAGAGGAGTCCGTTCGCCGGCTCGCCCTGGCCGGGGAACGCTGCTCCACCGGATACGCCGAAGAAGTCGACGGGCAGTGGCGGGCCCACGGCGACCCCATGGAGGCTGCCCTCGATACCTTCGCCCGACGACTGGGCATCGAGACCGTCGAGGACCGTCGTACCGGCCACGCCGAGCTCCGGTTCCCTTTCGATCCCCGGCTGCGCCGCATGGCCGTCGTGCTGGCCGACGAGATCGTTGTCAAGGGTGCGCCGGACGCTGTGCTTCCGCTCTGCGGTGACGACCCGGCCGCGCACCAGGCGGTGGACGCCCTCACTGCCCGGGGGCTGCGCGTCCTCGCCGTTGCCGCGGGCCGGAGGAACGGCCGTACACCCAGGGACCAGCGGGAATGCGACCACGGGTTGCGCCTGCTCGGCCTGGTGGCGCTCGAGGATCCGCCGCGCGAAGGCATCTCCGCGTCGCTCGACGCATGCCGCAAGGCGGGGGTGAAGGTGGCGATGGTGACCGGTGACCATCCGGCGACCGCCACGGCCATCGGCAACGAAGTGCGGCTACGGTCCGCAGACTCACCGGTGCTGCTGGGAGCGGATTTACCGGAGGAACAACAGCATCTCGCCGCTGTCCTCGACCACGACGGGGTGGTCATCGCTCGGGTCTCTCCCGAGGACAAACTCCGCATCGCCCGTGCGCTTCGCTCCCGGGGCCACGTGGTGGCGATGACCGGCGATGGAGTCAACGACGCGCCGGCACTGCACGAATCCGATATCGGCGTGGCAATGGGCCGCTCCGGCACGGACGTCGCCCGCGAGGCGGCCGACCTGGTTCTGCTCGACGACTCCTTCGCCGGCATCGTGGCCGGCATCGAGCAGGGTCGCGCGACCTTCGTCAACATCCGCCGGTTCCTGACCTATCACCTCACCGACAACGTCGCCGAGCTCGCACCTTTTCTCGTGTGGGCGCTCTCGGGCGGACTGTTCCCCCTCGCGCTCGGTGTTCTGCAGATCATCGCGCTCGACATCGGCACCGACACCCTGTCGGCGGTGGCACTCGGCGCCGAGCCGCCCGCAAGGCACTTGCTCGAGGGCCCCCCGGTTCACGGACGGCTGATGAACCGCACAGTGCTGAGCCGGGCCTTCGGAGTGCTCGGACCGCTCGAGGCTGTCATGTCGCTCACCGCCTTCGTGGTGTCTCTGATGGCGCTAGGGTGGCGTCCCGCAAACCCGTTCCCGACGGGGCACGACCTGACAATGGCATCTGGCGCGGCATTCATCACCGTCGTCTTCGCCCAGACCGCGAACGTCTTCGCGTGCCGGTCCTCCTCGCGCTGGCCGGGAGCGCTGGGCTGGCTCACCAACCGGCTCCTGGTGCCGGCAGCGTTCATCGGGCTGGCCATTTCCCTCATCGAGCTGTGGGTGCCACCCATTGCGAGGTTGCTCGGTCAGTGGAATCCGCCCCTATGGGGCTGGGCCGTCGCCCTGGCCGCGGTGCCGATCCTGTTCGGCGTCGACGCGCTGGATAAGTACCGGCGGGCGCATCGCAGACGGATTGGGCGCCCGGGTTCGGCGCCCACCGAATCCCGCCCGTGAAGTCACACCGGCTGCTAGGGCATCACACGGGGGCGGGCTGCCCAGGTACCTGCCGGGCGGCCTGATCCTTGAGCTTGGGAATCAAGTCTGGCGCGTACACGTAGATCGCCGACTCGACCTCCCACTCGGCCTGAGCTTGGGACATCGGCGTGGTGCGGGTGATCATGTTGACCAGCTCCTGGGCCTCTCCGAACGGATTGGGGTTGGCCCGTACCTGGCTGGCGAACCAGCGGCCCTCGGCGGCCTCGCTGCAGTCATTGAAATCGGCATTGTGAACCATCTTGTTCTGCGCCAGCAGCTTGATGTACTGGTCGTCAGCGGGGCTCATATTGCACGACGCCGACGCCTGCGGCGCTGACAGCACGGCACCTCCCAGCATCGCGGCTCCCAGCGCAACGCCTGCGGTCCCCACCGACAGCACCTGCGCGCGCGATCGTGTAATCGTCACTTCTCCAGACCCCCTCACCGGATTTGCTACTTTCCCTTCCGCGCTAACGCTCGGATACCACCGTCGATGAGCGTGGCAAACGACGCGCCGGTCGAACAACGAATGAACAACGTTAGCCAAACTGCCAGTGCGCGTTCGGTATTCGAGCGGCAGGTGAAACTCAGGCGAGAAACGGCCGCCGCGGAAACGGCAATCGCGGACTGAACGTTGATCGCCCGCCCAGCGGTGCAGGTGGCCTACTTCTGAGTTAGCTGGTGCAGCCAAACGGAAACAAGTGCTTCTACGCGGCCGGCCAGGAAGCGTGCGCGGCTTGATCCTTGATCTTCGGGATCATTTCCGGCGCATAAACGTAGATCGCCGATTCGACCTCCCACTCGGCCTGGGCCTGGGACATCGACGTCGTGTTCGTGATCATGTTGACCAGTTCCTGGGCCTCCCCAAATGGGTTGGGGTGGTTCCGAACCTGGTCGGCGAACCATCGCCCCTCGGCGGCCTCGGTGCAGTCGCTGAAATCGGCGTTGTGCACCATCTTGTTCTGCGCCAGCAGCTGAATGTACTGATCGTCCTTCGGACTCAAGTTGCAGGCCGCCGAAGCTTGCGGTGCTGACAGCACCGCGCCGCCGAGCATCGACGCCCCCAGCGCTACGCCGGCGGCCCAGACCGATGACACTCGCATGCGCGAGCGTGCACGGGTCATTGTCATCTCCGGTCCTCCCTCTGCGTGGAGCGGTGCTGCTCTCCGACGCAAACCAAGCCTTGGTGGTAACTGCTAACCGAGAACCACGGCTAACAATCACGCGGTCGATGGTCGTCAACTCAGGCGGCGCCGCCACCTGAGATCACCGTCGCGTATCAGCTTCGGTGCCGAGATATGAATTTAGCCAAGGATCGTCCCCCGAGTGACGAACTCTTGTTTGCGTAGTCGTGTACGGATGGTTAACATTTCGTACTTCGTGCCGGGCCGAGAGATTTGCGCCCATCGATGACAACCCAGCATTCATGGCAGAGTCGGCCACGCCGACGTAGTGCTTGACCAGTAGCTAGGCGCCCCCCACCGGCGGTATGACCGCTTCGGCCGTACGCGCGGTCGTCAGTTGAATACGGTTTGGCCGTCGGCCCCGAGCAGATATCGCTCGGTACCCTGCTCGACCCTCGGGGCGTCCGCGCCCAAAGCGACGGCAACTTTGTTGCTTGCATTCCGCATGATGTCAAAGGTGAGCTCGACGGCCTCGGCGTCCGAGAACCGGGAGCGCACCTCGGCGGCGTCGTCGGCGGCGAGGTGCGCAGGGTCCCAAATTAACGCGTCGACATAGCGCAGGGCTGCTTTCGCGCGGCCGTCGAGCAGACCCGAGGACTCGAAGCGATCGATCTCGTCGTAAAGCGTTTCCGAACCGCCCGCATCGAGGGCGGCGCCCTCGCGCAGCGACTTGCACAACCGGCAATTGTGCTGGGTCGCCCCGCGCAACCGGACCAGCTCGGAGGTCACGGGATCAAGCGCACGCATCCGGGCCACCGCGGGCAGGAAGTCGTTGAACACCGGACCCGACGGCTCGGGGCCGTAATCCCATCCGATGGGGCCGTCGACCCAGCCCAAATACTCCGAGCCGACGCCGAGCGCTTCCAGGCCGGCCCGCACCCGCGGAACGAAGTCGGCGATATACATCAGGACCACCATGCCAAAGGTCTTATCGCCCAAGTGCTTAACCAGCCGGGACCGCTGCTCACCAGTGATCGCGGATACGTCGGCGCTGAACTGTTCGGCGAACTCGGCGACGACGACTTCGGCCTCCGACTCGGGCGCGCCGACCTCGACGGGACTGGGCAGTGGCGGCAGCGACAGCGTGTGTGCGCATATCCGACGAACCAGGGCCGCAATGCGCGCGTCCGCCGGGGAACCCGGGGCCAGGGCCACCAACCGCGTCAGCTGATCTTCGCGAACCGAAACCGGAGCCGCCATTCGTCACACGGTAGAACGCGGGCGGCCCAGCGGCAATCGCTATTGCGCCTGGCTCACGGACGACATATAGAAGTCCGGTATCCGCAGCGACGGCATTGCCGTACGGGTGGCCCAGTCCGCCCACTCCCGTGGCAGGGTCTTCTCGCTCGCCCCGGCCTCGGTGACCCGCCGCAGCAGATCCAACGGACTCTCGTTGAACCGGAAGTTGTTGACCGCGGCGGTCACCTCGCCATCTTCGATGAGGTAGACACCGTCGCGGGTCAGCCCGGTCAGCAGCAGCGTGGTGGGGTCGACCTCGCGGATGTACCAGAGCGTGGTCAGCAGCAGGCCGCGTTCGGTGGCCGCGATCATGTCGGCAAGCTCGGCCGATCCGCCGGTCATCACCAGGTTGTCGGCGGCCACCGCGACATCGGCGTCGAACTTGGCGGCCGTCGCGCGCGGGTAGGCCAGCGAGTTGATCACCCCGTTGCGGATCCAGTCCACTTGACCGATCTCCATGCCGTTGTCGAAAACCGACGCCGTCTCCGACGAGTTGCTCACCGCGACGAACGGTGTGCACGCCAGGCCCGGCGCCATCGGATCGGAGAACAGCGTCAGCGGCAACTCGGTGAGCCGCTCCCCCACCCGCGTCCCGCCACCGGGGGCGGAGAACGCGGTGCGGCCCTCCCGTGCGCCCCGGCCGGCCATCGACCAGGCCAGGTAGAGCATCATGTCGGCCACCGTGGACGGCGGCATGATCGTCTCGTAGCGCCCCGCGGTCAGTTCCACCCGTCGCTCGGCCCAGCCGAGCCGCATCGACACGTCCTCGAGCAGCGAATCCATTGGCACCTCGACGAAGTCAGGCGTGCCGATACCCGCCCACGCACTTGCGTCGCCGCGTTTGCCGTTGATTTCCACCGCACCGGCGGGCTGCGCATAGCGGCGACGCACTCCAGTCGACGATGCCAGGAAAGTCGTCGAAACGCTATGGTGCGCAAAGCCGTACAACCGGTCGGTGCCGCGGAAGCCGCGGCTCAAGGAGTCAGCGACATCGGCGAACACCAACGGTCCGGTGCCGGGCACCGGCGCGTCCCAATCGACCGGCACGCCGGTATCGGCCAACAACGGCGCGGCATCGCCCGCCTCGGGCGCCGAGCGGGCCGCCGCCTGGGACGCCGCAACCAGCTCGGGGATGACCCGCGGATCCACCTCGGCGGAGACCATCGTGCCGATGCGCGCGCTGGACCCTTGACGGACGACGGAGATCACCGTGATGTTGCGATTGACCGAAACCCCATTGGTGGTCATCGAATTGCCCGCCCAGCGCAACGTCGCCTCGACCTTGTCGGTGACGAGCACCATGGTCTCGCTCGCGCCGCCGAGATTGGCGGCCTCCTCCAAAACGAGGTTGACGACATGCTGCGGGGTGATCATCGGCCGCCCTCGGTCCGGGTGTTGAGCACGTTCACGCCGCGGAACAATGCCGACGGGCTGCCGTGGCTGACCGGGGCGATCTGGCCGGGCTGGGCCTTTCCGCAGTTGAACGCGCCACCCAACCGCCACGTCGACGGCCCGCCCACGGCTTCCATGGAGTTCCAGAAATCGGTGGTGGTGGCCTGGTAGGCGACGTCTCGCAATTGACTGTCCAGCCGACCGTCGCGGATCCGGAAGAACCGCTGACCGGTGAACTGAAAGTTGTAGCGCTGCATGTCGATCGACCATGACTTGTCGCCGACGATGTAGATGCCGTCCTCGACGCGGCCGATGAGGTCGGCGGTGCTGACGTCCTCGTGCGCGGGCCGCAGGGACACGTTCGCCATCCGCTGAATCGGCACATGATGCGGCGAGTCGGCATAGGAGCACCCGTTGGACCGCGGCTGTGAGAGCCCCTGGCGGAGTCTCAGCGCGAACACCCGGTCGAGCTGATAGCCGACGAATATCCCGTCGCGCACCAGATCCCAGCTTTGTGCCGCCACCCCCTCGTCGTCGTAACCGATGGTGGCCAACCCGTATTGGACGGTGCGGTCGGCGGTCACGTTCATCACCGGGGAGCCGTACCGCATGGTGCCGAGCTTGTCAGGCGTGGCGAAGGACGTGCCCGCGTAGGCCGCCTCGTAGCCGATGGCCCGATCGTATTCAGTTGCGTGCCCGATGGATTCGTGAATGGTCAGCCACAGGTTGGTGGGATCGATCACCAAATCTTTGCGCCCCGCGGTCACGCTGGGCGCCTTGACCTTTTCGGCCAGCAGCGACGGCAGCTGCGCCAGCTCGTCGGTCCAGTTCCACACCTCGTCCCCGGCCAGCACTTCCCAGCCGCGCCCCATCGGCGGGGCCAGCGTACGCATCGAGTCGAAGCTGCCCGCCTGGGCGTCGACGGTCACCGCCTCGAGCGACGGCTGCACCCGCACCCGTTGCTGGGTGATCGACGATCCGAAGGTATCGGCGTAGAACGTCTGCTCCTTGACGGCCGTGAGCACGGCCGAGACGTGGTCGACACCGTCGGCGCTGAGCAGCCGGCCCGAGTATTCCTCCAGCACGTCGATCTTGTCGGCGGCCGGGACACTGAACGGGTCGATCCGGTAATCGGAAACCCAGGTGGCATCCGCGTACACCGGCTCGGGCGCCAACTCGACGCGCTCGCTGTTCAGCGTCGCCAGCGTCGTGGCCACCTGCACGGCGCGACGCGCGGTCTCGGCGGCGACCGAGGGCGCCAGCTCCGCGTGCGAGGCGAATCCCCACGTGCCATCGACGATCACCCGCACCGCCAGACCGACCTCGCGGTTGACGACCGCCGTCTCCAGCTCCCCGTCGCGCAGCTGGATGATCTCGGTCACGATGCGGTGAACCCGCAGGTCGGCGTAGCTGGCGCCGGCCGCGGTGGCCGAAGAAAGCGCGGCTTCGGCCAACTGGTGGCGCGGCAGGTTGAGGAAGTCGGCATCGATCCCCCGGTTCGGTGTCACGGATCCACCGTAACGGCCGTTCACCCCAAACCCCGGCCCCGCCCGCTTTAATTACCCCATGGCCAGCGGCGTCCTGCGGACACAGCCTCGCTCCGCCGCGCTGGGCTATGCCCTGCTGGCGCCCAGCCTGTTCGGCGTCGCGACCTTCTTGCTGCTGCCCATCCTCGTGGTGATCTGGCTGAGCCTCTACCGCTGGGACCTGCTGGGCCCGCTGCACTATGTGGGTCTGGCCAACTGGCGGTCGGTGCTGACGGATCGCAACTTCGCCAACTCGCTGATCGTCACCGCCCTCTTCGTGGCGATCGTGGTGCCGGCGCAGACGGTGCTGGGCCTGCTGGCCGCGTACATGCTGGCCCGCCAACTCCCCGGCACCGGCCTGTTCCGCACCCTCTATGTGCTCCCGTGGATCTGCGCGCCCCTGGCGATCGCCGTGCTGTGGCGCTGGATCCTGGCCCCCACCGACGGAGCCGTGAGCACCCTGCTGGGACACAGCATCGAATGGCTGACTGACCCCAACTTTGCGCTGCCGCTCGTCTCGGCCGTCGTCGTGTGGACCAACGTCGGCTATATCTCGCTGTCGTTTCTGGCGGGCCTGCTGGCGATCCCCGCCGACATTCACGCCGCCGCGCGCACCGACGGCGCCACCGCATGGCAACGGTTCTGGCGCATCACGCTGCCCATGCTGCGGCCTACTACGTTCTTCGTACTTGTGACCGGGATCGTCAGCACCGCACAGGTTTTCGACATGGTCTACGCGCTGACCGGCGGCGGCCCGGCAGGCAGCACCGACCTGGTGGCCCACCGCATCTACGCCGAGGCATTCGGCGCCGCGGCCATCGGGCGCGCCTCGGTGATGGCAGTGGTGCTGTTCGTCATCCTGATCGGCGTCACCATGGTGCAGCAACTCTACTTCCGGCGGCGGATCAGCTATGACCTCACCTAGCCGGCTCGCCATCTACGGCGGACTGATCCTCGGCGCGCTGATCACGTTGGTCCCCTTCCTACTTGGTTTGTTGACCTCGTTCACCTCGGCACACCAGTTCGCCAGCGGCACGCCGTTGCAGCTGCCGCGGCCATTCACCCTGTCGAACTACGCCGACCTCGGTGGAGCCGGATTCGGCCGCGCGGCGGCGGTGACCGCCTTGATGACCGCCGTGATCCTGGTGGGCCAGTTGACCTTCTCGGTGCTGGCCGCATATGCGTTCGCGCGTTTGCAATTTCCCGGTCGCGACGCACTGTTCTGGGTCTACATCGCGACGCTGATGGTGCCGGGGACGGTCACGGTGGTGCCGTTGTATCTGATGATGGCCCAGCTCGGCCTGCGCAACACATTCTGGGCCTTGGTGTTGCCCTTCATGTTCGGCTCGCCGTACGCGATCTTTCTGCTGCGGGAGCACTTCCGCATCATCCCCAACGACTTGGTCAACGCCGCCCACCTGGACGGGGCCAACACCCTGGACGTGATCGTGCATGTGGTGATTCCGTCCAGCCGGCCGGTGTTGGCCGCCTTGACTCTGATCACGGTGGTCTCGCAGTGGAATAACTTCATGTGGCCGCTGGTGATCACCAGTGGGCACAAGTGGCGGGTGCTCACGGTGGCGACGGCCGATCTGCAGTCGCGGTTCAACTCCCAGTGGACGTTGGTCATGGCGGCGACGACCGTCGCGATCGTCCCGCTGATCGCGCTTTTCGTGGTCTTCCAGCGCCACATCGTCGCATCGATCGTCGTTTCGGGGCTCAAGTGAGCCGTCCGCGCACCGAGATTGCCGTGACGGCTGCGATTCCGGGGGATCCACGACCACCACGGCAATCTCGGCGCGCAAGATGAGCCGGCCCCGCTTTTCGACGCTGATGGCCGGGGCGCTCGCGTTGGTCGCGGTGCTCTTGGGGGCGACCGCGGTGCTGCTGGACTACTCCGGTCAGCCCCCCGGCGGCAAGATCATCGTGACCGTGCGCGTCTGGGCCGAACAGATCGCCGCCGCCTATCGGCAGTCGTTCGAGGCGTTCAATCGCGCGCATCCCGATATCGCGGTGCACACCAGCGTGGTTGCGTATTCGACGTACTTCGACACGCTGCGCACCGATATCGCCGGCGGCAGTGCCGACGATATCTTCTGGCTGTCCAACGCCTATCTGGCCGCCTACGCCGACAGCGGGCGGCTGATGAACATCGGCCTGGCCCTCAAACCGAGCTCTGCCTCGGCGTGGGATTCGGCGGTCGTCGACCAGTTCACCCGCGGGGGCGCGCTGTGGGGGGTGCCGCAGCTGACCGATGCCGGGATCGCGCTGTATTACAACGCGGACCTGCTCGCCGCGGCCGGCGTCGACCCCGCCCAGCTGAACGGGTTGCGGTGGAGCACCGCTGGCGGCGACACGCTTCGGCCCGTGCTCGCCCGGCTCACCGTGGACGCCGACGGACGCCCCGGAAATGCGGCGGGTTTCGACGCCGGGCGGGTCCGGCAGTGGGGCTACAACGCCGCCAACGACCCGCAGGGCATCTACCTCAACTACATCGGTTCGGCCGGCGGGGTTTTCCAACGCGGCGATGCGTTCGCCTTCGACAATCCCGGTGCGGTGCAAGCCTTCCGCTATCTGGTCGGCCTGATCAATGACGACCACGTCGCACCGCCCGCGTCCGACACGAACGACAACGGCGACTTCTCCCGTAACCAGTTCCTGGCCGGCAGGATGGCGCTGTTCCAGTCCGGCACCTACAACCTGGCGCCGGTGGCCCGCGATGCCCGCTTCCACTGGGGCGTGACGATGATGCCGGTGGGCCCGGTAGGCCGGGTGAGTGTCACCAATGGCATTGCGGCGGCGGGCAATGCGGCGACGAAGCATCCCGACGCGGTGCGTCAGGTCCTGGCGTGGATGGGGAGCAAGGAGGGCAACGAATTCTTGGGACGCGAGGGTGCGGCCATCCCGGCGGTGCTGTCGGCTCAGCCGGTGTACTTCAAGTACTGGTCCGCCCGGGGCGTCGACGTCACGCCCTTCTTCGCCGTGCTCAACGGCCCGCGCGTCGCGGCCCCCGGCGGCGCCGGCTTCGCAGCCGGCAGCGACGCCCTGAAGCCCTACTTTGACGAAATGTTCTTGGGCCGCGGCGATGTCGCGGCGACCCTAGAACGCGCTCAGGCGGCCGCCAACGCCGCGGCGCAGCGCTAGCCGGGCAGCACCAGCACCGGCACCGGACTCTCGCGGATGATCTTGGCGCTGCGGGAACCGAGGAAGACCCGCCGGATGTCCCCGCGCGGCCGGGTGCCCAATGCCAGGATCTCGCCCTCCTGCCAATCCGCCTTCGCCAGCGCATCTTTCCAAGTGCGGCCGGTAACGACCTGTAACGCAACATCTTCGCTGACGATCCCGTTCGTCTTCAGCTCCTCGAGGATGTCTCGCACCTGCGACGCCCAGGCCTGCAAAACCTCGTCCTCGACCTCGAGCCCGACCTCCGGTGGATACATCGTCTTGCCGCGAACCGCGAAGGTGATCACCCGCACCGGCACACCGAATCGCTGACCGAATTCGAAGCAGCGTCTCACCACGTCGATCGCATCGGGGGTGGCCGAGTAGGCACAGGTGAGGCGGGTCAACTTGCCTTGGTGTGCACGGTAATTGCGGGGGCTGATGGCCACCGGCACGGTCGAGGCGTGCAGCAGCCAGTCGGCGGTGGAGCCGATCAGCACCTGCCCTCGCCCGCCGCTGGGCAACGAGCCCAGCACCAGCACGTCGGCGTCAACCTCGTGGATGACTTCTAGGAGTCCGCCCGACACCGAGCCGTGCGCGCGGTGCAGGTAAGTGACGTCGATGCCGTCGGCCACCGTGTCCAGAAAACGGCCGGCCTCCTTCGCCGACTCCGCGGCCAGGGCGTCAGCCCACAGCTCGTATTCGGCGTCGACGCGGGCGAACGACGGCGTCAGCCACGGTTTGGGCACGATGGTCACCACAGTGAGCGAGGTCCCGCGGGTCCGCGCGATGCGCAGGCCGAGATGCAAACCCGAAAGTCCCACCTTGCCGGCCCGATACCCGACGACGACGGTCACAGCGCGTCCCGCTCAAGCGCTTCGCCGTTGAGCGCGCTGTGGTGGCGGCCCCACACGAAGTAGAAGACTAACGCGAGCGCGATCCAGCCGCTGAACGCGATCCACGTGTACCAGTGCAGGCTGGCGAGGATGTATCCGCACGCCAGCATCGAAAGGACGGGCGTGACGGGATACCCGGGAACCTTGAAACCCCGCGGCAAGTCGGGCTCGCGAACTCGCAAGATGATCACTCCGGCCGATACGACGACGAACGCGGTGAGCGTCCCGATGGACACCATGTCCGCCAGCTTTTCCAGCGGTATGAAGGCGGCCAGCGCCGAGGCCGCGATGGCCACAATCACCGTGTTGCCCACCGGCGTCATGGTGCTCGTGTTCACGCGCGCGAATCGGGATGGCAGCAGCCCGTCACGTCCCATCGCGAACAGGATGCGGGTCTGCCCGTACATGCTGACCAGGGTGACGGAGAAGATCGAGATGACAGCGCCCGCGGCCAGAATCGTGCTGGCCCAGCCGCCGCGGGTGACGTTGTCGAGGATGGTGGCCAGGCCGGCCTCCTGCTGTCCGGCGAATTCCTGCCACGGCTGAGTGCCCAGCGCGGCGAGCGCGACGAACACGTAGACGCTGGTAACGGTCACCAGCGCGGCAATCAGCGCCCGCGGCATGGTCTTCTGCGGGTTCTTCACTTCGTCGCCCGCGGTCGACACGGCATCAAGGCCGATATAGGAGAAGAAGATGGTGCCGGCGGCCGAGCCGATGCCGGCAACGCCGAATGGTGCAAAGTCGTGGAGATGGTTCGCGTCGAAGGCGGTGAACGCGACGATCGAGAAGATGATCAGCACGCCCAGCTTGATCAGCACCATGATCGTGTTGACCCTGGCCGATTCGCTGGCGCCGCGGATGAGCAGCAGCGCGCACATCCCGATCAAGACGATCGCCGGGAGATTCAGCCAGCCGGGCCGCGCATCCCACGGCGCGGCCGACAACACATGCGGCAATTGGAAACCGAAGACATTGCTGAGCAGCTTGTTGAGGTAGCCGCTCCAGTTGACCGCGACCGCGGCGGTCGACACCCCGTATTCCAGCAGCAGGCAGGCCGCCACCCCCATCGCGACGACCTCCCCCAGAGTGGTGTACGCGTAGGAATAGGAAGACCCCGAAACGGGCACCGCGGAAGCCAATTCGGCATAACAGATGGCCGCGAGCCCGGCCGCGAGCCCCGCGATCAGAAAAGACAGGATCACTCCCGGGCCGGCCTCCGGCACGGCCTGGGACATGACGAAGAAGATGCCCGTCCCGACCGTCGAGCCGACCCCGAACATGGTCAGCTGGAAGGTGCCGATGCTCCGCTTGAGATGGTCCGCGGCCCCGTATGCGACGACCGTGCCGACAACCGGGCGGCGCCGCAGCATCTGCTCTTTCAAGCTGATCGACGTGGGTGGCAATGCCCCTCCTTGGCCCCTCCTTGCTCGATCAGCTGATTATGGGCCAGCCTCCCGCAACGCCATAGCGAACTGCGCAATCGCCCAGTCGATCTCCTGCTCGGTGACCACCAGCGGTGGGGCGAACCGCAACGTCGAGGAGTGCGTGTCCTTCACCAACACACCACGATCGGCCAGCCTAAGACTCAGCTGCTTGCCCGTCCCGAGCGCGGGGTCGACGTCGACGCCGGCCCACAGCCCAAGGCCGCGCACGCCCAGCACGCCGTGGCCTACCAGTTCGCGCAGGCGCGCATGCAGGTATGCGCCCAATTTCGCCGAGCGGGCTTGAAACTCTCCGCGGCCCAGCATGGAAACCACGGTGGCGCCGATGGCGGCCGCCAACGGGTTACCGCCGAAGGTGGAGCCGTGTTCGCCGGGATGCAGCACGCCCAGGACCTCGTCATCGGCGACCACCGCCGACAACGGAACCACGCCGCCGCCCAGCGCCTTGCCCAGCAGGTAGACATCCGGCACCACACCCCAGTGGTCGCAGGCAAAGGTGTGCCCCGTGCGCGCCAGCCCGGACTGAATCTCGTCGGCGATCATCAGCACGTTGTGCTCGCTGCAGAGCGCGCGAACGGCCGGCAGGTAGTCGTCGGGCGGAACGACGATGCCCGCCTCGCCCTGGATCGGCTCCAGCAGCACCGCGACGGTGTCGTCGTCGATCGCGCGGGCCAGCGCGGCGGCGTCCCCGAACGGCACCGACCGGAAGCCCGGGGTGAACGGCCCGAATCCATCTCGCGCCTCGGGATCCGAGGAGAAGCTGACGATGCTGATCGTGCGGCCATGGAAGTTGTTGTGCGCCACGATGATGTTGGCCCGGCCGCCTGGGACGCCCTTGACGTCGGCGCCCCACTTGCGGGCGACTTTGAGACCGCTCTCCACGGCTTCGGCACCCGAGTTCATCGGCAGCACCCGGTCTTTGCCGCACAGCCGTGCAAGGGCGGCGCAGAACGGGCCGAGCGTGTCGGAATGGAACGCACGGCTCACCAACGTGACGGTGTCGAGCTGGGCGTGTGCCGCCGCGGTGATCTCGGGGTTGCGATGGCCGAAGTTGACCGCCGAGTAGGCGGCCAGGCAATCCAGATAGCGCCGGCCCTCCACGTCGGTGATCCAGGCACCCTCGGCGCTGGACGCCACCACGGGCAACGGCGAATAGTTCTGCGCCGCATAGCGTTCGACCAGCCCGATCGCCGCCTCGGTCTGGGTCGAAGCCGGGGCGTCGAGGATCGTCATGGAAACACCTCCAATGTGCAGCACTTGACCGAACCGCCCCCCTTGAGGAGTTCGGACAGGTCGACGCCGACCGGGTCGAAGCCGGCATCCCGCAGTTGTGCCGCGAAACCGGTTGCGACGGCAGGAAGGACGACATGCAGGCCGTCCGAGACGACGTTGAGGCCGAGCGCGAAGGCGTCGGCGCTTCCCACCACGATCGCGTCGGGAAACAGCGCCTGCAGTCGGTCCTGCGCTGTAGCGCTGAACGCCGGCGGGTAGAACGCGATCGTCCGGTCGTCGAGGACGGCCAGCGCGGTGTCGAGGTGGTAGAAGCGCGGATCCACCAACTCGAGCGAGACGACCGGGAGCCGCAGCGCCGCGGAGATTTCCGGGTGTGCACGCCGGTCGGTGCGAAAACCGTAGCCCGCCAACACCGTTTCCCCGATCATGAGCAAGTCGCCCTGACCCTCGTTGATATGACGGGTGGACAGCGGCCGGTACCCCAGCGAAGACATCCATTCGGCGTAGGCGCGCGATTCGCCGGCCCGCTCGGCGAATCGGAACCTCGCGACGATCGCGACGTCGCCGGCGATGAATCCACCGTTGGCGGCGTACACCATGTCAGGCAGCCCGGGTTCGGGCTCGATCACCTCCACCTGGTTCCCCAGCCGTAGATAGGTCGTGCGGAGGGCTTCCCATTGGGCCATCGCGACGCCGACGTCGACGGGCGTGGTGACGTCCATCCAGGGGTTGATCGCGTACTCGACCGCGAAGAACTCGGGCGGCGTCATCGCGTAGCGGCGCGCGCGGGCCGCGCGGGTGTGCCGTACGGCGACGGGTGCGGCCACGTGGCGTTGCGTCATAAATCAACGATATTTCCGGCCCTGCAGACAAGCAAACGCTAGCTATTGCGCGTATATACCCTATTTATTGCGCTAGACTGCCTACAGCAGCGATTTGTTGCGTCGGATTGCCGGGGAGGGTCATGGAGCGCCTCGATGAGACCGACACCAGCATCCTCGCCGAACTGACCGAGCACGCCCGGGCCACGTTCGCCGAAATCGGAGAGAAGGTGAATCTTTCCGCGCCGGCGGTCAAGCGACGCGTCGACCGGATGCTCGACACCGGTGTCATCAGAGGCTTCACCACGGTCGTCGACCGCAACGCACTCGGCTGGAACACGGAGGCGTACGTGCAGGTGTTCTGCCACGGCACGATCGCCCCCGACCGACTGCGGTCGGCGTGGGTGGACATGCCGGAGGTGGTGAGCGCCGCGACCGTGACCGGCACGTCGGATGCGATCCTGCATGTGCTGGCCCGCGACATGCGCCACCTGGAAGCCGCCCTCGAGCGCATCCGGTCGAGCGCGGACATCGAGCGCAGCGAGAGCATCGTGGTGTTGTCGAACCTCATCGACCGGATGCGAACCTGAGCCGCCGTCGCGCGCGGCGCGAGCGTAACGACACTGCGGAATTCCGCCGGTCGATTATTCGCAGTGCCGTTACGCTCGCGGCCTCAGCGCCTGTCGAACGAGGCGCTTCAGCCTCGACGGCCCACCGTCGGCGGCCGGCGAGATTCATAGGGCCAGGGCTGATTTCGCTCGGGGATGGAGTCGGTCATCAATGCGAGCCGCGATCGTGCGAGTCGGGTGGATGTCGGCCGCGCGCTTACGCTAAGCGAATGACTAGCGAGTCAGGTGGAATATCGTCTCGATCGCCACCGCGGCTCCGCTGACCGCTATCGTGACCGCGAGCGTCGCCCAGTCGCCCAGTCTCGGCCGCGCCGGGTCGGCAGAAAGTTGACCGATGCCGCCGCGAGCCGTGATCGCGTCGCCCATCTCATCGGCACGCCGCAGAGTCACCACGATGGCGGCGGCGACCAAGTCGATCGAGTTGCCCGTGGTCTGCCGAACCCGCGCCTTACGACCCCGTGGCATGTGGTTGGGCCGCAATCGACGAGCGGCGTAGAGCACCTGAAATTCCTCGATCAACAACGGGAAGGCGCGTAGCGCCAGGGCCAGCGCCACCGCCCATTCGTCAACCGGAATCCGCAGCCATTTGAACGGGCGGCCCAAAATTGCCAGAGCCGGCGCGATTTCGGCGACGTTGGTGGTCCACGACACCATAGCCCCCAGCGCGAGCAGCACGATCGATAGCGCGGTGATCCGCAGGAAGTGCAGCGCTCCGCCGAGCCAGATGTTGAAGCCGTGGATCGAGATCACCGGACTACCGCCGGCCAACGCCGCGGTCACGAAACCAAGTGCCAGGAGGACCCACAGCCACCGCGGAATCGATGGAACCGCACCCCGGGGGATATGTGCGATCCAGATCGCCGCCACCACGAGCACGGCCACCGCCCCGATCGTCACCCAACCCGGATAGAGGGTCAGCAACACCGAAACACCGAATACCACCAACAGTTTGGTGCCGGCCCACAGGTTGTGAATGGCCGACCTTCCGGGCACCGGAACCAGCAGCACCACCGGACGAGAACGGCGCCGGGTCCTACCGGATGCCGAGGACGAAGTCGCGGTCACGCCACACCCCCGGCCGCGGCGGTGGCCGATAGAGATTCCAGCGCGCCATTCTGCAGATGCAGGACCCGCGGGCACACGTCTTCCAAACCGACGAAGTCGTGCGAGATCACCACTACGGTCAGACCTCGGTAGCGGCGCAGATCCGCCAGCAGGCGCAGCAGGCCCCGCTGGCTGGCCATGTCCAATCCGGCTAACGGCTCGTCGAGGATCAACACGCGCGGCGAACACGCCAGCAGTCCGGCCAGCACCACCCGTCGCATTTCGCCACCGCTGAGCTGGTCGATGCGGCGATTGCCCATCGCGGGTTCCAGTCCGACCGAGCCCAGAGCGGCGGCGACGCGGTTTACGTCCCGGGCCGAAAACCCTGCCACGGAAGCGATTTCGAGGCCGACGTGGCTGCGCATCAATTGCAGCCTCGCCGTCTGAAACGACAATCCCACCGCGCCGACGTGCTCACGGATGGGCTCGCCGTCAAGCAAACAGGCACCGGCGGTGGGAACGGTCAACCCGGCCATGATCCACGCCAGCGTCGACTTGCCCGACCCGTTGCCGCCGTGAATCAAAATTCCGTCGCCCTGTTCCACTACGAAGCTGATACCGCGCAGCGCGGTCTTCTCCCAGGGTGTGCCGCTGTTGTATTCGTGCCGGACGTCGACGATCTCGAGTACCGGCTTGTTGAAGGTCCGCTTGACTGCGATGGCCGGCGACGGCGGCGGAGCCGTCTCCACCATGCCGGCGTTGTCCGAGGAATCGCTGAGGTTGATGGTCCTGTCCGCGGACGCGGCCTCGTTGTCGAAGTGCGTGATGTGCACCAGCGCAGTCCGATGCCGTTGGGGAAGGCCTGAGAGCACGTTCAACAGAACGTTACGGCCCTGTTGATCGACCATGCTGGTGAACTCGTCGGCGATCAGTAGCGCCGGTTCCCGAGCGAGGGCCGCGGCCAGAGCGAGGCGCTGCAGTTCCCCGCCGGACAGGCTGCCGGTATCACGCTCGGCAAAACCCTCCAGACCTACTTCGCGGAGCAGGTGTTCGACGTCGACCTCGGTGCCCGGCGGCAGCCCCCAGACCACATCATCGGCGACCCGGGTTCCCAAGACCTGGCTCTTCGGGTGCTGCAGAACAAGCGCCGTGCCGCCCAACATGCCCAACCCCACCGCGCCCGGGCGGTCTACGGTACCCGACGTCGGCTGCCGACCCGCCAGGATCAGCGTCAACGTCGTCTTCCCGGAACCATTGGCGCCGATGACGGCAACATGTTCTCCCACTTGGAGGTCCAGGCTGATTTCGCGCAGCGCGTCGTGCTTCGCGTGGGGGTAGCGGAACCGCACCTTGTCCAACCGCACCGGCACCGGCCCGATCGCGGCGCCGGGCGCCTCCTCGGGAGCGTCGAGTTTGTGCACGTCCGGAACGTTGCCCATCCGTTCGAGCAAGCGCGAGAGCGCCCACCAACCGATCAACGACGAGAACATCACCCCGTAGGTGACGTAGCCGAGCATCAGCCACGGCCAGTAATGCAGCCCGAATTCGAAGCCCCGCCTCACATCGGCGCCGAGCCATTGCAGGTCCACCCGGTCGAGGAACGCGACAACACCGTCCATGTTGGCCGTCATCACCTGAAAAATCAGATGCCGCAGCCGGTTCAGCACCATCAACATTCCGACCGATGCGGTGGCGACGGCGAGCCCGACAACGAAGGACGAGGCGAGCACCGTTGGGGTGCCCCTGCCCCTGCGTTTCACGAATCCGGTCAACCCGCCGATGTATGCACAGTTGACGACGGTCAGGAAACTGCCGAGTCCCGAGATGAGGAACGCGATCATTCCGGCAGCAAACGTCGCGGCGAGCAGCACCCGCAGCCGGTACCGGTAGGCAAGCAGCCCCATCGGCACCGTGCCCAGCAGCGCCAATCCCTGCGCAAACGGAATCACGCCGGCGATGATCGCGATCACCGCGCAGAGTGCCCCCATGACCGAGGCCTGTGCCAATTCAGTCGGCTGTAAAGGCCCACCCCGACGGCGCGAACGGACGGGGCGACGGGCATTCACTTCACTGATTGTGCCAGGACGCGGCACCACGTCGCTTCATCACGCTGAGTAACTTCCATCCCGATTCGGGCCGGCCGCCACTCGTCTCACTTAGCAAAGCTATGGAACTATGGATACATGGACAGAGTTGTCGAGACCGCAAACATCGAGGCCCAGCAGCTGGGCGCGGACTTGCTCGCCGTGGTGGCGCGGCTCAACCGGCTGGCCACCCAGCGGATCCAGATGCCGTTGCCTGCGGCGCAGGCCAGGCTGCTTGCCACGATCGAAGCGCACGGAGAGGCACGCATCGGCGACCTCGCCGCCGTCGATCACTGCTCCCAACCGACCATGACCACGCAGGTGCGCCGGCTCGAGGACGCCGGTCTGGTCACCCGAACCATCGACCCGGGGGACGCCCGCGCCGTCCGGATCCGCATCACCCCCCAAGGGAAGCGCACCCTCAACGCGGTTCGCGCCGACCGCGCCGCCGCAATCGAACCCCAACTGGCGTTGCTCGAGCCGGTGGACCGCCAGGTGTTGACGGACGCGGTCAAGGTGTTGCGCCGGCTTGTCGACAATGCATCGGTGGCGGGTCGGCGTAACACGCTGTGATGGCGGGACCCCGGTGGATAGCCGGCGGCCGACGGGTAGACACTAAGTCAGCTGACCGGCGTGACGAAAGGTGGCGGAAATGCGGCCCGAGGCTTCCGCGTTCAGAGCCTCCCCGTTGACCGTTTGGATCGGGTCGATGAGGTTCGACTTCGCCCCCGGCCGGGACGTGATCGTCGGCTACGGGCCGGGCAGCGACATCGCCCTCGAGCGGCTCCTAAACCCGGGCTCGCCGCCGCCCCCGCCCGGCCCTGAGGTGGTGCTGCGGTTCGCCCGCACCCACTGGGTGGCCATCGACCTGAGCCACAACGGCATCTTCGTCGACGGTGCACGGGCGTCGACGGTGGACATTCGCGACGGTCAGGCGATCAGCATCGGTGATCCGCAGCGGGGCCCGCGGC
>NZ_LZJZ01000054.1 GCF_001667585.1 Mycobacterium sp. E2733 | reverse complement strand
GCCAGGGCGGCGCTGGAGAACACCCTGCAGCGTGGGCAGGCCGCGCTGACCGGTCCGGTCGCGCGCGGTGACGCCGCCGCGGTCGCCGGTCACCTGGCCGCACTGAACCGGGTCGATCCGGAACTGGCGCAGGCGTACCGGATGAACGGCCTGCGGACCGCCCGGCGCGCCCACGCTCCCGCCGACGTCGTCGAGGTCCTCGCGGGATGAGACCAGGCAAGCCGCCCGCCTTCAAGGCCGGCGAACTCAACGTCTACTCGCGCCCGCGCGACGTCAGCGACGTCAGCCGGGCGCTGCGCCACACCGGACGCCGGGTGATGCTGGTGCCGACCATGGGCGCGCTGCACGACGGTCACCTCACCCTGGTGCGCGCCGCCAAGCGGGTGCCCGGCTCGGTGGTGGCGGTGTCGATCTTCGTCAACCCGCTGCAGTTCGGTGCCGGGGAAGACCTTGACGCCTATCCGCGGACCCTGGACGACGACCTGGAGCTGCTGCGCGGCGAAGGCGTCGAAATCGTCTTCGCGCCAACGGCGGCCGCGATGTACCCCGACGGTCTGCGCACCACCGTGCAGCCCGGCCCGCTGGCCGCCGACCTCGAGGGCGGTCCGCGACCGACCCACTTCGCCGGCGTGCTCACCGTGGTGTGCAAGCTGCTGCAGATCGTGCGCCCCGACCGAGTGTTCTTCGGCGAGAAGGACTATCAGCAACTGGTGCTGATCCGGCAGATGGTCGCCGACCTGAACCTCGACGTCGCGGTGGTCGGCGTGCCCACCGTCCGCGAGGCCGACGGGCTGGCCATGTCGTCGCGCAACCGCTACCTCGACCCGGTGCAGCGTGAGGCGGCCGTGGCGGTGTCGTCGGCGTTGACCGCGGCGGCGCACGCCGCGGATGCCGGGGTGCAGGCTGCGCTGGACGCGGCGCGCGCGGTGCTCGAGGCGGTGCCCGAGCTCACGGTCGACTACCTCGAGTTGCGCGACGCCGACCTGGGTCCGTTGCGGGACAACAGAACCGGCCGGCTGCTCGTCGCCGTCCGGCTGGGCGGCACCAGGCTGCTGGACAACATCTCGATCGAGATCGAAACTTCGCCGGCACCTGTGGGGCCGGACGGATATCGAGACACCCGTGAATCATCTTGGAGGAATTGATGCTACGGACAATGCTCAAGTCGAAGATCCACCGCGCGACCGTCACGCAGGCTGACCTGCACTACGTCGGCTCGGTGACCATCGACGCCGACCTGATGGACGCTGCAGATCTGCTCGAGGGCGAGCAGGTGACCATCGTTGACATCGACAACGGCGCGCGCCTGGTGACCTACGCGATCACCGGGGAGCGCGGCAGCGGGGTGATCGGAATCAATGGCGCCGCAGCTCATCTCGTGCACCCCGGTGACCTGGTCATCCTGATCGCCTATGGGACCATGGAAGAGGCCGAGGCGCGCTCCTATCAGCCGAGCATCGTGTTCGTCGACGCCGACAACAAGCCGATCGACCTGGGCAGCGACCCGGCCTTCGTGCCCGCCGACGCCGCCGAGCTGTTGGATCCCCGAATCGTTGCGCGGTAACGGTGCTGCTCGCCATCGACGTCCGTAACACCCACACCGTCGTGGGGCTTATCTCCGGATCCAAAGAGCACGCAAAGGTGGTGCAGCACTGGCGGATCCGCACCGAGTCCGAGGTCACCGCGGACGAGCTGGCCCTGACCATCGACGGCTTGATCGGCGACGACTCCGAGCGCCTCACCGGAGCCGCCGCCCTGTCCACCGTCCCGTCGGTGCTGCACGAAGTGCGGATCATGCTCGACCAGTACTGGCCGTCGGTGCCGCACGTGCTGATCGAGCCGGGCGTGCGCACCGGCATCCCGCTGCTCGTCGACAACCCGAAAGAAGTCGGCGCCGACCGAATCGTCAACTGCATGGCCGCTTTTCACCGATTCCAGAGCGCTGCGATCGTCATCGACTTCGGTTCCTCGATCTGCGTCGACGTGGTTTCGGCCAAGGGTGAATTTCTCGGCGGCGCGATCGCGCCGGGCGTGCAGGTCTCTTCGGACGCCGCCGCGGCCCGCTCCGCCGCGCTGCGCCGGGTGGAACTATCCCGCCCGCGTTCGGTGGTGGGCAAGAACACCGTCGAATGCATGCAGGCCGGAGCGGTATTCGGCTTCGCCGGGCTGGTCGACGGTCTGGTCGGGCGCATTCGCGAGGACGTGGAGGGCTTTGCCGGCGACGACGTCGCCGTGGTCGCGACCGGCCACACGGCACCGCTGCTGCTGCCTGAGCTGCATACGGCCAGCCACTACGACCAACATCTGACCCTGCACGGACTGCGCCTGGTGTTCGAACGCAACCGGGACACCCAGCGCGGTCGGCTGAAAACCGCGCGCTGAGACGGCGTCAACGCAAGCTCAAAGACCAGTCATTTAAGCTGGCACGTCGTGAGTGACGCCGACCCAGCAGACCTGCCCGAGCAGTTCCGCATCCGCCGGGACAAGCGCGCTCGCTTGTTGGCGGAGGGCCGTGAACCGTATCCGGTGGCCATCGAACGCACCCACACCCTGGCGCAGGTGCGCGCCGACCATCCCGACCTGCCGATCGACACCGCGACCGACGACGTGGTCGGAATCGCCGGCCGGGTGATATTTGCGCGCAACTCCGGGAAATTGTGCTTCGCCACACTTCAAGAGGGCGACGGCGCCACCCTGCAGGTGATGATCAGCCTCGACAAGGTGGGCTCCGAAGCGCTCGATGCGTGGAAGGCCGACGTCGACCTCGGCGACATCGTCTACGTGCACGGCAACGTGATCAGCTCACGCCGCGGCGAATTGTCCGTCCTGGCCGATTCATGGCAAATGGCGGCGAAGTCGTTGCGGCCGCTGCCGGTCGCCCACAAGGAGATGAGCGAAGAGGCACGGGTGCGGCAGCGCTACGTCGACCTCATCGTCCGCCCCCAGGCGCGAACGGTGGCGCGGCAGAGAATCGCCGTGGTCCGCGCGATACGCAACTCGCTCGAACGGCGCGGGTTTCTCGAAGTCGAAACGCCTATGTTGCAGACGCTGGCGGGGGGCGCGGCGGCGCGACCGTTCGTCACGCATTCCAATGCTCTCGACATGGATCTGTACCTGCGCATCGCGCCGGAACTGTTCCTCAAGCGCTGCATCGTCGGGGGTTTTGACAAGGTTTTCGAAGTAAATCGAGTCTTCCGAAACGAAGGCGCGGATTCGACCCATTCTCCGGAATTCTCCATGCTGGAGACCTACCAGGCGTACGGAACCTATGACGATTCGGCAGTCGTCACCCGTGAGCTTATTCAAGAGGTCGCCGATGAGGCGATCGGAACCAGACAACTACCGCTGCCCGACGGGACCGTGTACGACATAGACGGAGAATGGGCGTCGATACAAATGTACCCGTCGCTGTCGGCGGCACTCGGCGAAGAGATCAGCCCCGAGACGTCGGTCGACCGGCTTTGGGCCATCGCGGACCGGCTCGGGGTCGAGATTCCCCGCGACCGTGGATACGGGCACGGGAAGCTCGTCGAGGAGCTCTGGGAGCACACGGTGGGAGATACGCTGACCGCCCCCACCTTCGTGCGGGACTTCCCGGTTGAGACAACGCCTTTGACGCGTCACCACCGCAGCATCCCCGGTGTTACCGAGAAGTGGGACCTTTACGTGCGCGGCATCGAACTGGCCACCGGGTACTCCGAATTGAACGACCCGGTGGTGCAGCGGGAGAGATTTGCCGCCCAAGCCCGCGCCGCGGCGGCCGGAGACGACGAAGCCATGGTGCTCGACGAAGACTTTCTCGCCGCCCTCGAGTATGCGATGCCGCCGTGTACGGGAACGGGAATGGGTATCGATCGGTTGTTGATGTCTTTGACCGGACTGTCAATTCGAGAGACAGTTTTGTTCCCGATTGTTCGGCCGCACTCCACTTGAAAAGTGCAACTGTGCGGCTTGGGGCCGGATTGAGTATGCTGCGTTGTCATGGCAGATTGATGACCCGGGGAGGCTCACCCAATCTGCTCGGCAACTGCTCAGGACGAAATGCGAGGATAAGCTAATGGCGAAAAAAGTGACCGTCACCTTGGTCGATGATTTCGACGGTGCCGGCGCAGCCGACGAAACGGTCGAATTCGGGCTTGACGGGGTGACCTATGAGATTGACCTTTCGTCCAAGAATGCCGCGAAACTCCGCAGCGACCTGAAGCAGTGGGTGGAAGCCGGACGTCGGGTCGGCGGTCGGCGGCGTGGGCGTTCCGGCTCCGGTCGCGGCCGTGGTGCGATCGACCGTGAGCAGAGCGCGGCGATCCGCGAGTGGGCCCGCCGAAACGGACACAACGTGTCGACCCGCGGTCGGATCCCGGCCGATGTGATCGACGCGTTCCACGCGGCGACCTGACAAACCTCTCACCGGCGTCCGGGCGGCAAAGGCCTGGGCGCCGGTTTGTCATTTCGCTGGCCGCGAAAAAGATCGCCGGCTAGTAAGGAAACGAATTGGCGCCCCGCCACGTTGGTTCGGTTACGGCGCTGTAATCACAGGGAGATCGCCCAAAACGGGCCCCGCGGGTCTTGGACAGCAAGGAACCGCAAGGTTATGCCCCCTGGCAGGCCGACCATTACAGTGGATGGCAGGTATGCGATTCCGGGCCCCAACGGGGACCGGTGGGCCACTGACAGGCTAGTACCGATGGTGAGGGAGAGCAGGTAACCACCGATGTTTGAACGATTTACCGACCGTGCCCGCAGGGTCGTCGTCCTGGCGCAAGAAGAGGCCCGGATGCTCAACCACAACTACATCGGCACCGAGCACATCCTGTTGGGTCTGATTCACGAGGGCGAGGGCGTTGCCGCCAAGTCGCTGGAGTCGCTGGGCATCTCCCTCGAGGGAGTTCGCAGCCAGGTCGAGGAGATCATCGGCCAGGGCCAGCAGGCGCCGTCGGGACACATCCCGTTCACGCCGCGCGCCAAGAAGGTTCTCGAGCTGAGCCTGCGCGAGGCGCTGCAGCTCGGCCACAACTACATCGGCACCGAGCACATCCTGCTGGGGCTCATCCGCGAGGGTGAGGGCGTGGCCGCCCAGGTGTTGGTGAAGCTCGGCGCCGAACTGACGCGGGTGCGCCAGCAGGTCATCCAGCTGCTGAGCGGGTACCAGGGCAAGGAGGCCGCGGAGGCCGGGACCGGCGGCCGCGGCGGCGAATCGGGCAGCCCGTCAACCTCGTTGGTGCTCGACCAATTCGGGCGCAACCTGACCGCCGCCGCGATGGAGGGCAAGCTCGACCCGGTCATCGGCCGCGAGAAGGAAATCGAGCGCGTCATGCAGGTGCTGAGCCGGCGCACCAAGAACAACCCGGTGCTGATCGGCGAGCCCGGCGTCGGCAAGACCGCCGTCGTCGAGGGCCTGGCACAGGCCATCGTGCACGGCCAGGTGCCGGAGACGCTGAAGGACAAGCAGCTGTACACGCTGGACCTCGGCTCGCTGGTGGCCGGCTCGCGCTACCGCGGTGACTTCGAGGAACGCCTGAAGAAGGTGCTCAAGGAGATCAACACCCGCGGCGACATCATCCTGTTCATCGACGAGCTGCACACGCTGGTCGGGGCGGGTGCCGCCGAGGGCGCGATCGACGCGGCCAGCATCCTCAAGCCCAAGCTGGCCCGCGGTGAGCTGCAGACCATCGGCGCCACCACCCTCGACGAGTACCGCAAGTACATCGAAAAGGACGCCGCCCTGGAGCGCCGCTTCCAGCCGGTGCAGGTGGGCGAGCCGACGGTGGAACACACCATCGAAATCCTCAAGGGTCTGCGCGACCGCTACGAGGCGCACCACCGGGTGTCGATCACGGACTCGGCACTGGTGGCCGCGGCCACCCTGGCCGACCGCTACATCAACGACCGGTTCCTGCCCGACAAGGCGATCGACCTGATCGACGAGGCCGGCGCCCGGATGCGGATCCGCCGGATGACCGCGCCGCCAGACCTGCGTGAGTTCGACGAGAAGATCGCCGAGGCGCGCCGGGAGAAGGAATCGGCCATCGACGCCCAGGACTTCGAGAAGGCGGCCAGCCTCCGCGACCGCGAGAAGACACTTGTCGCCCAGCGGGCCGAGCGCGAAAAGCAATGGCGCTCGGGCGATCTCGACGTCGTCGCCGAGGTCGACGACGAGCAGATCGCCGAGGTGCTGGGCAACTGGACCGGCATCCCGGTGTTCAAGCTCACCGAGGCGGAGACCACGCGCCTGCTGCGCATGGAGGATGAGCTGCACAAGCGGATCATCGGCCAGGTGGACGCGGTCAAGGCCGTCTCGAAGGCGATCCGCCGCACCCGCGCCGGGCTGAAGGACCCCAAGCGCCCGTCTGGTTCGTTCATCTTCGCCGGCCCGTCCGGGGTCGGTAAGACCGAGCTGTCCAAGGCGCTGGCCAACTTCCTGTTCGGTGACGACGACGCGCTCATCCAGATCGACATGGGCGAGTTCCACGACCGGTTCACCGCCTCGCGGCTGTTCGGTGCCCCGCCGGGATACGTCGGCTACGAAGAGGGCGGCCAGCTCACCGAGAAGGTGCGGCGCAAGCCGTTCTCGGTGGTGCTGTTCGACGAGATCGAGAAGGCCCACCAGGAGATCTACAACAGCCTGTTGCAGGTCCTCGAGGACGGCCGGCTCACCGACGGCCAGGGCCGCACGGTGGACTTCAAGAACACCGTGCTGATCTTCACCTCGAACCTCGGTACGTCCGACATCTCGAAGCCGGTCGGCCTGGGCTTCACCCAGGGTGGCGGTGAGAACAACTACGAGCGGATGAAGCAGAAGGTCAACGACGAGCTGAAGAAGCACTTCCGCCCGGAGTTCCTCAACCGCATCGACGACATCATCGTCTTCCACCAGCTGACCAAGGAAGAGATCATTCAGATGGTCGACCTGATGATCACCCGGGTCGGCAACCAACTCAAGGCCAAGGACATGGCTATGGAGCTGACCGACAAGGCGAAGGCGTTGCTGGCGAAGCGGGGCTTCGACCCGGTGCTGGGTGCCCGCCCGCTGCGGCGCACCATCCAGCGCGAGATCGAGGACCAGCTGTCCGAGAAGATCCTCTTCGAGGAGGTCGGGCCGGGCCAGATCGTCACGGTCGACGTGGACAACTGGGACGGCGAGAGCGCCGGCGAGGACGCGGTGTTCACCTTCACCGGGACCCGCAAGCCGCCGGCCGAGCCGGACCTGGCGAAGGCCGGGGCACACGCGGCCCCCGAGACGCAGTAGCACTGCAAACGGGCGGTTAATCTCTGACGGGATTGACCGCCCGTTTCGCAGGTAAGGGGTCCGCGTGTGCTGATCGTCACCACCAACGACCTCCCAGGCTGGGAAATCCAGCGCGTCTGCGGCGAGGTGTTCGGGCTCACCGTCCTAGCCAGCTGGGCTACGGCGCCCCGCCGCTACAGCATTGAGCCCCGGTTTACACTGACTTCGTCCTGACGGGCAACGGAATCTGGTGAAAGTCCAGAACGGTCGCGCCACTGTCGATAGTCAGACCCATGGCCCGTCATCACCGGTGGGGACGCGTATATCCCCGGAAGGAGTTCCATCGTGTCGAACACCCAGCTAACCGGAAGCCGCACCCGATCGGTCGACCTGTCGGCGGCGAGTGCCGCGGTCTGGTTGGCGGCAACCGCCTTCCTGGCGCTGTTGGCGCTCTACTTCGTCGGCGTCGACCAGGGCGCGGTGTCGCTGTTCGGCAGCGATTCGCACGTGCACGAGTTCTTGCACGACGCGCGGCACCTGCTCGGCTTCCCCTGCCACTGATCACGTGGAGAAGCGGCTGATCGGACGCGGCCTGCTGGCCGGAGCAGTCGGTGCGGTGCTGGCGTTCGCCTTCGCCCGCCTCTGCGCGGAGCCGGTGATCGGCCGCGCGATCGCTTTTGAGGACGGACGCGCCGACGCCGAGAACGCTCACGGCGTGCACGAGCACGGCGCCGAGTTGTTCAGCCGCGGTGTTCAGTCCAATGCCGGGTTGGGCTTCGGCGTGCTCATCTTCGGCGTCGCGGTGGGCGCGCTGTTCGGGGTGCTGTTCTGTGTAGTTGTCACACGAGCGACGAGTGTTGGGGTGCGGGCGCTTTCGTTGCTGCTGGCGACCGCCGCGTTCGTCGCGGTGTATCTGGTGCCGTTCGTGAAGTATCCGCCGAACCCACCTGCGGTGGGCCAGGCGGACACGATCGGGGCGCGCACCGGCTGGTACCTGGTGATGGTGCTGGCATCGGTGGTATTGGCCGTCGCCGCGGTCTGGCTGGCGCGGGGGCTGACGGTCCGGTTGGGTGCCTGGAACGGGCGGCTGCTCGCGGCGGGCGGATACATCGCGGCGGTCGCGGTGGCGGCGGTGTTGCTGCCGAACGTGGACGAGACGCCCGAACCGCTGCGTGACGCGTCGGGCGCGATCGTCTACCCGGGCTTTCCCGCCGACGTTCTCTACGAATTCAGGGTGCTGTCGCTGGCGACCCAACTAGTGCTATGGATGACCATCGGCGTGGTGTTCGCGACGCTCGCCGGGCGGCTACTGGGGGAGCGCGCCGGGAGCGGACGGGCAACGGCAATCGCGGCGTGACGGAGGTCCTCCGGCTGACGTTGGTGTCACACGCGACGACCGATGCCACGGCCGCCGCGCGTTTCCCCGCCGACGAACCCCTCAACGAAATGGGCCGTCGACAGGCCGAAGGCGTTGCCGCCCAATTCGCCCGTGGCGTGCGACATTTCACCGCGCCCGAGCGAAGGGCCCACCAAACGGCGGACTTGCTGGGATTGGCCGCCGCGACCGACCCGTTGCTGGCCGATCTGAATTGCGGTCGATGGCGGGGGAGCAGGCTCGAGGACGTGCCCCCGGACGATCTGACGGTCTGGCTGGCCGATCCCGCCTCGGCGCCGCACGGCGGCGAGTCGATCACCGATCTGACGCAACGGGTGGGCCGATGGCTGAATTCGTTGACCCAGAACGTATCTGCCACCGTCGCGGTGACGCACCCGGCGGTGATCCGGGCGGCGATTCTGCTGGCCCTGGACATTCCCGCGAAGTCCTTTTGGCGAATGGACATCGCGCCGGTCAGTCGAACCGCCCTGCATCACCGCGGCGGCTGCTGGACGCTGCGCTGGTAACTCCTCAGCGCGGTGCGATCAGCGCGAAGGCCCGCTTGGCGACCTGCAGCATCCACCCGGTCACGGTCGGCCCGTGGTCGCGTGGCCAGTTGAGCTGGAAGCTGACCACGTACGGTTGCTGGGTCTTGTCGACGGCGTACCAGCTGAAGGTCAGATCGCCGGGCAGCCCACCGGCTTTCGCGCCGATGTACGGCCAGACGTTGCGGTCCAGCTGGATGCCCGACACCGCGGAGAGGATCTGTCTGACCGGTGCGGCCTTGCCGACGGCGTCGGCCTGCAGGGCCGCATGAACTCGGCAGATGTCCTCGGCGTTGCCGTACCACTCCGCACCGTAGGACGACGCCGGCGAGTGGGCCCGGATCGGATCTGGTTCGTAGGGAGTCGAATTCGCCTGCTCCAGCAGCTGGGCGCGGACCTGTGGTGACCCATGCTGCCACTGGCTGCGCAGGTCCGGCTTACCCCAGCCGACCGAGAACAGCTCGTACATCGTGGGGAACGGCGTCATGCTGGCGGGGTCGTGGTGGCCCGCCGTGGCGAGCGCTTCGGAGATGGCGTGTGTGCCCAGCTTTCCGATCAGCAGGTCGGTCGCCATGTTGTCGCTGGTCGCGATCATCTTCTCGGCGGCCGTCCGAACCGAAACCTGTGCTCCGGCAGGCAGTTGCAAACCGGACGAGCCGACCGCGCGGCTCTTGTCGGTGACGGTCAACTGATCGTCCCAGGTCACCGTTCCGTCCTTGATCGCACCCGCCAGCGCGTGCAGCACGTACAACTTGAAAATGGATGCGAGCGGCAAAGATTCACCGGTGTTGGAGCCCGCGACAGGATCGCAGTGTCCGTTGTCGACCTTGGCGACCTGGTAGGAGTAGCGGGCGCCGGTCTTGCTCAACAGCGCATCGATGTCGTGCCACGAATCGATCTTCGGTGCCTGCGTCTCGAGGTCGAACCGGTCGACCCATCCGCCGTCGTCGGTGTGGATGCGAATGTCTTGTCGCGCACCGTAGGAGGACGTCAGGTGCAACGTCGCGACACTGGCACCCAGATCAACGCCGTTGAGGGCGAACGGCCGGTCCCACCAGAGCGACTCCATGGTGGTCTCGACCGATTTGACCATGTCGGGCGCGGCGAGCGTGCCGACGCCGACCGGGCCGATGGGCCAGTCGGAGTTGAGCATGTCCAGCGTCTGCTGTGCCCGGATACCGGGCGGCGTCCGCACGTCGATCTGCCGGCCGGGATTGGCCGCGTTCGCCTGCGGTGAGGGGGAGGAGGTGCAACCGGGCGCGAACGTGACTACCAGTGCGGCGGCGGCGCTCAACGCCACCGCGCGGCGCCGGGCCGAGTACCCGCTAGCCAGCCTGCTTGTTGCCGGCAACGTCCATCACAACCTCGAATTCCAGCAGCGAGGCCCCGGTCGCCACGGGGTTGGCCCGCTCGCCCGCGTGGGCCTGAATGGCGGGCCCTTGCGCCCACGCCTGAAAGGCCTCCTCGGACTCCCACTGCGTCACGACGAAGTAGCGGTTCTCGCCCTTGATCGGGCGCAGCAGCTGAAACCCGAGGAAGCCGGGCTGGTTGTCGACCGCGTGTGCCCGGTGGGCGAACCGCTTCTCCAGCTCCGGGCCGGAGTCGGCGGGCACTTCGATTGCGTTGATCTTCACCACTGGCGGCATGCCGCTAGGCTACCCCTTCGCCCGGCCTGTCCAACTACAGGGCGGGGCGCGCAGGATGGTGACATGCCCGGTGAACTGCTGACTTGGCGCGGGGGCCAAGGCGAGCCGTTGGTGCTGTTGCACGGCCTGATGGGGCGGGGCACCACGTGGTCGCGGCAACTGCCGTGGCTGACTCGGCTGGGCGCCGTGTACACCTACGACGCCTTGTGGCATCGGGGCCGCGGCGTCGACGACCCGCATCCGATCAGCACCGAGCGGTTCGTGGCCGACCTGGCCCACGCGGTGAGCGCGCTGGAAGCGCCGGTCACGCTGGTCGGGCATTCGATGGGCGCGCTGCACTCGTGGTGCCTGGCCGCGGAACGTCCGGAATTGGTGTCCGCGCTGGTGCTCGAGGACATGGCCCCGGACTTCCGCGGCCGCACCACCGGTCCATGGGAGCCGTGGTTGCACGCGTTGCCGGTCGAGTTCGAATCCGCGGAGCAGGTGATCGACGAGTTCGGGGCCGTTGCCGGGCGCTATTTCCTGGAGGCCTTCGACCGCACCGCCACCGGTTGGCGCCTGCACGGACATACCGCGCAATGGATCGAGATAGCCGCCGAATGGGGCACCCGCGACTACTGGGTGCAGTGGCGGGCGGTGCGGGCGCCGGCGCTGCTCATCGAGGCCGGCAACTCGGTGACGCCGCCGGGGCAGATGCGGAAAATGGCCGAAATGCACTCCACCACAACCTATTTGCATGTGGGGGATGCCGGTCATCTGATTCACGATGAGGCACCGCAGGTTTACCGCGACGCGGTCGAGTCTTTCTGGGCGACGTTGTCGGACTGAGGGAGTTCGGGCGACCACGACAACGCTGCCAAATTGACGAATTTTTTTACGCGAAACTCAGATGTAGTACGATGGCCGGGTGAACGTTGCCCGGAATCGAAGTTCGGCGGCGCAGCCCGCTGCCGATGCTTCCGAGCGCACCTGGACGTTCCTGACCAACCACGCACACGTGTTGCTTTGCGTATCCAGCGGGGAGCCATTGACGGCCCGGGAGTTGGCGTTGCGCATCGGCATCACGGAGCGTTCAGTGCAGGCGATCTTGACCGATTTGACGGACGAAGGCTACCTGACCAAGTCGAAGGTGGGCCGTCGCAACGTATACGAGCTGAATCCGGAGGGCAAGCTGCGCCACCCACTCGAAGCGAGCCATTCGGTGGGCGAGCTCATCGCAGCCCTGTCCTGATGCGTGGACGGGCGCCCATCCCGCGAGCGAGCCGGCGCAGGCGACGAAGTGGGGGTCGGCGTCACGGCAAGAGGACGATGTGACCCGGCCCGAGATCGGGTGAGGGCGGCGCGGGGGTGGCCCCGCTGCCGTCGCTTCCGTTCGCGCCCGGGCCGTTGCGACCGCCGCCCAGACCCGGCTGGGGGCCGGCCGCGGGCGGCTCCTTGGCCGGCGCCGGGGCCGCGGCCGGCGGCACCAGCATCTTGGCGTCCGGTACCGGCGGCGGTGCCGCGGGCGGTTCGGAGGCCTCCGCGGGGACCGCGTACGAGACGAGCATCACGTGGCGGCGTCCATCCCACCCAACGGATCCCGACCTGCCCGGGCAGTAAACCGACACCGCGACCTGGACGAAGCGGTCGAAACTGCGTTGGTACCGGCCGAGGTCGTTGGAGGGGTCAAGCCCGTAGGCGTAATTCGCCAGGCGGTCGACGACCTCGCCCGCCGACATCCCGCCGTCGAGCGCCTGGCACACGGCGCGGCCGTGTTCGATGACGGAGGGTATGCCGTCGTGGGCGGGGATGCCCGCCCGGGCGAGCGCCGCCAGGAACTGGTCGTCCTGGCCGGCGGCGTTACCGGTCGGGGGTAGTGAGACCGCGGCACCGGCTATCAGTGCTGCCGCGACGAGTGACTTCATGGATCCTCCTTCTGATGGCGCCCCGGTGGCCGTTACACGCGCTCGAGCAGTGGTGACTCGGTTTCGGAAACGGCGCCCAGGGTCGCGCAGACGCGGAGCCGGCCGTCGGTGCGATCGCCGACGAGGCAGACGATCGCCGTCTGCCCACTGTCGACGGCCTTGGCGATCATCGGCGACTTGTGCAGCAACGTGACGCCGGTTTGCACCACGTGTGCGGCCGAAAGTTCGTCGGCGTCAACGATGCTCGCGTCGAGCCGGGTGAGCGAAGCCACCGCCTGCTCAACGACCGCGCGAGCCGCGCCTTCGGGGAAGGCAACGTTATTCCAGGCCGTGAGTGCGGAACGCATTGCGGCACAGCCGTGATGGCCGACGACCACGATCAGCGGTGTCTTGAGTGTGCCGACGGCGTACTCGAGCGTGGCCAATACGCCGGTGTCGACGACGTGACCCCAGGTGCTGACGTCGATGAGCGAACCGCGGCGCTGGTCGAGCAACACCTCGCTTGCCATGTCGGAATCGGCGCAGCGGAATACCACCGCGACGGGCGAGCGGTCCGTTGCGGCGAACCTCTGCCTGGACCGCAACGTGGCGGAAAAGCGTCGATGGCCCGCTTGCAGACGTTGCCAGGCGGTCGAGGGGTTGGACATGGTGACTTCCTTTCTTCGAGGGGTTTAGGCGAAGTACTCGGGTCGGCTGACGTAGGTGTCGGTGACGAACATGACCCCGGGCGAGTCGTCAAGCAGGCGGCGCAGTCCCGCGATCAGTGCCTCGGATTTGGTTTCAGGGACGACGGTGATGAGCAGCTCGAGGGCCGCCTGCTGGTTGAAGAGCAGCCGGCCTTGGTGGTAGCCGCCGTGACCGAGGCCCGAAACTCCGGACACACTGGTGAAACCGTTGGCCCCGGCGCTACGGAACTGGTCGCGAACCGCGGGTACGTCTTCTCCGGAAACGACGACTTCGATCTTGGTCATCTTGGTCAGTCCGTTCACCGACATGGGGTTACCTCCTGTTCGATGGGGTGGTTGGGGTCGGACGCTGCGGCGGCGTCCCAGGTCCGCCAGCCGCCGCGGGTCCAGCGTTGCCAGGCGTGGTCCGCGTCCTCACGTGCTGCCAGGCAGACCCAGTCGTTTCCGAAGAGGTGCTGTAGCAACGGGTTTCGTTGGATCGTCATGTCGATGCGCCGTAGCGGCGCCTGGACGATCGTCAACAGGCGCATAGGTTCGTGTCCGAAGGACCGGCCATCGGTAAGTGACTGGCGAGGCAGGCCCAGCTGCAGGTCGCCACCGTGGCCGGCCAGCACCCCCACGCCGCCGACGACATTGTGGATGGTCTTGGTTCCCGCACCGAACATCTCCGGCGCCACCGTCGAGAAGTAGTACTGGCAGTTGATCCATTGAGCCACCACCATGGGGGCGGTCAGGATGGTTTCCAGTGCGCTGCCCTCTGGGTCGACGTCGGCCTCATAGGAGTGCAGGAAAACCCGTCGATGCAAATCGATTCCGCGTGTGATGGCGCGTGGCGCGACGATGAAGGCCGCGTTGCCGGCCAGCCCCCACTCGGGAAAGACCTGTGCCCAGTCGCCGGATCTGTTGGCGACGTGGCGAGCGGCACGTTCCGGGCGGGGCGCAGCGGGGCCGCCGGGAAGACCTGAGCTGCGCTCGGCCGCCAGTTCAGCTCCGGCTATCTGGAGATCGCCGATGAGCTGGCGCACGTGGCAGCGATGGGTGGCCGGAAGCAAGTGCTCGTCCAAGACGGTGACCCGATCGCTTGCGGTGTCGTGTTGAGCTGCGACGAACCAGGTGTCGTCCGGAATATTGATGCGCAGGGTGCGCAATTCGCGCCGGACACCGGCGTCGTTGAGGATCGCCGCGGCGGCGCGGGCGTTCGGTCCGCCGGCTTGGCCGCCGCAGGCTCCGCAGTCCAGCGCCGCCTGATACGGGTTGTTTTCCGTAAGGCTGCCGTGTGCGCAGAGGACGACCAGGGGCGCGAATTCGTCGGTGAGGCCCATGGTGGTCAGCGCCACCTGTGCGTAGAGGGTGCGACGGGCGAGTTCGGCCGTGTCGTTGATCGACAGCACGCTCGGGGCCGGGGGCGCCAGTCGGTCGCGCAGCCGCCGCCGCAGTGCGGCACTGCCTTTCGGGCTCAGCGTCTTGGCCGCTGCCCACGGACCGGCGGCCCAGCCCGCGGCTTCGGCCAACGCGAACGGCGCGATCAGAGCCTGCTTGGCAGCGTGGAAGGCCGCCTCGGCGCCGGCCATCATGATGCTGCCGGTGCGCAGGCGGCGCGCGGCGACGGCGGCGGAGGGGGCCGGGCTTTCCGCGACTTCATGCTCCGGGCTGATCAGCACCGGGCACAGATCGTTGGGCGTCCCGCCGAGCAGGCCGGTGAACCGGATGGCTACCGCGAAGAAGCCGGCGAAGCCGAAAGTTTGGTATCCGTCAAGGGATTCGATATGGCGGCGCAGTCCCTCGGACCGGGTATCGATGCAGCACACGAGCTGGGCTCGGGGGCGGACATTGCGCGGTTCCGGTGTTCGTTGCGTCAACGATCGCAGCAGCGCGTCGCGATAGTTTCCTTCGTAGGCCTGCTGCCAGATCATGGGCCGCGCAGTGATGGGCAACGCCGACAACACCCGCGCGGTCGCGCCCAGATCCCCGTCGTTCACACCGTCCAGCTCCCATGCCCGGGCCAACGCGGCGGCCCGTTCACGGGCAGAGGGAATGCTCGAGGCGATGTCGTCACCCGCGTCGTCCTGCGGTGAACTGTTGTGGGACAGCAACACTGCCTCGTACGTGAGGCGCATGGCGAGGTAATCCAGCAAGTCCACACCGGTAGCGCGCTCCGCCACCCAACGGACGTGAGCGGCCCAACCCGGAAGCCGGGTCAGGTGCGCCTGTAAGTAGGTGATCCGTTCGTCAATGGCCACTCCCAACTGCTGCAGGGCCTGCAGCGCGGCGTCATCGGAGCGGCTGGGCAGCTGTCGCAGCGCGGCGCGCGCCTTCCGGCTCAACGTGTGGTCCCCGGCGGCCAGCACGCGCCAGGCGTGGTAGAAGCCGTCGTGCCGGTGCGGCATCGGCCAGCCCGCCGAAGGGGAGCCGAAAAAGGCCGCGCACCATTTGGCTGCTTGTGCGTCCACCTGCTGGGCGACTCGGGGTGCCACCTGCTCGCTGCGGGTCTTGTTGCGCCGTGCCGGCTTAGGGGCGGTGCTTCCGTTGAGCAGGTCGCTGCGCAACACTTCGAAAGGTGTTACCACGCGCGCGCCCATTTTAACGGGCTCTCCGTCGAGCAGCACCGGATACCGCTGCCGCAGCGCCGATTCCAGGTCGGTGTCGGTGATCCGTCCACGGCGGTAGAGGTCACGATAGGCCGTCTCGTCGAGCAGACCTTGAATGCCGTAGAGGTCACCGGCACGCCGGACCGCCTGCTCGAAGGGCATCGATTCCAGGCCGGCCAGCGGATTGACCGCGATGAACGTCTCTAGTGGATAGTGCGTCGGTATCACGCGCGCGGCCAGGCTTACTTCACTGCGTAACTGCGCGCGGTGGGTGTCGATTGAGATGCGGTCAGCCACCGTAGTCACCGGAGCACTCCTGTCAGCTGGTTGGTCAGGGGACGGGTGGTCGGCACGGGCCGCGGGCGAGGCGTTGGGATATGGCCGGCCACAAGCGCTTTCGTATAGATGGCGCGCTGCAGGCTGCCGACCCAGCCGTTCGGCGGCGCCTGGCGCAGCAGGGCCAGCGCCCCCAGGATTGCGGCCACCGCGACGATGCCCGGCGACGAGGCGGCGGGTACGGCGACCGGGGGCAGATCGGGAGCCAGCAAACCGGTCACCCTGTTCACCAGGGCCACATATCCAAGTGCCACCAGGAGCAGTGCCGCGGCGCCGGTGAGGGCGGCGCGTGGACTGGGGTCGCGTGTCAGCCAGCCGGCCAACGCCGCCGCGGCTGTTGCCCAGGTGAAGACCAGCAGTGCTGCTGCCGAGCCGTGCTCGGCGGTGGGCACCCGCACGATGCTGCTGGCGACGTATAGCGCGGCGGCGGCCAGGAGCATCGCCGCGAAGTGGATCACCGCAAAGTGGGCCAGGGTCAACGTGGGCGCGGCCGGCTGAGCGGCCTTTCGGCGGCGCTTCGCTATCGCCGAACCGGACGATAGGAACATGGAGGCCTTGTAGAAGCCGTGGCCCACCAGGTGGAATACCGCTGCTGCGGACAATCCCAGCCCGCAGGCCAGGACCATGAAGCCCATCTGGGCCATCGTTGAATACACCAACGATCCCTTGATGTCGGCTTTGGTGAGCATCACCACGCCGCCGTAGACCACGCTCAGCGTGCCGGCGGCGAACGCCAGGCCCATGGCGACGGCAGATCCACTGACAACGGGGCTCAGCCGCACCAACAACACCCCACCGGCGTTGACCACACCGGCGTGCAGCAGCGCGGAAACGGGGGTTGGTGCAGCGAGGGTCGCGGGCAGCCAGCGGTGGAACGGGATCTGGGCCGATCGTGAGAGCGCCGCCACGACGATCAAGCCGGCTGCCGCCGGTAGGACCGGCGACGAGTGCTCGAATCCGTTGTGGCCTAATGTGGAGAGATCGACGTTGCCCCATCGCGCGGTGAGTAAGCCGACCGCGGACCACAGGGCGAGATCGCCCAACAGAAACGCCGTGGCCGTCCGCCGGACACCTTCGCGGGTGGCGGGCAGCTCCCAGTAGGTGGCCAGCAGCAGGCACAGCGCGATGCCGGCCAAGGTCCAGCAGACGGCCAGTCCGATGAGGGTCCCGGAAGTCATCAGGCCCGCCGAGGCCGCGGTTAGCAGGCCGGCACCGGCGGTGAACCATGCCGCGCGCCCGTCGCAGGCGAGGTAGCGCAGCGCGAAAATCTGGACGACCGTGCTCACGCCGTACACCAGCCCCAGCAGCAACGCGCTGAGCCGGTTGGCTTCCAGTTGCGCGATCAAGGTGCCTTCGGTCGAGCTCAGCGTGGCCGAGACCGGGCCGTGGACCGTTGCGCAGAGGCCGAGTAGGACCGCGCCGGCGAAACCTGCGCCCGCGGTTGAGGCGCCCAGGCGGCCGACCAATCGTGGGTAGTGCGAGCCGGCCAGAAGTGCGCTCACCGAAGCGATTAAGGGCAGCGCGAGAACGCCGATGAGGATGGCGCTCGCCGGCCGGCCGGTTCCTGCCACCGAAAGAAAACCGTACATGCGAGGCAAGTTACGCGATACAAAAGACGTATGTCAATCTTCATGAAATACATTTCATATAAAACCAGGTCCCGATACCGGAGGCCGGGCGATTCGCCTGGTGTGTGCGAAGTCATATCCCGCTGAGCGGACGATTTCTCGAGGCGATTTCTGCTGCTCATCGGGGCCTATGGGACGGTCGATCGACATCGCACCAGTCGGCGGCAGCCTGAAATACCTGATAAATTCTTCAATCGTTCATACATAGAATTGTTGTAATCCTCAGGAGCTGGATCGTGACGGAGCCGCTGTACAAGCTCAAGGCGGAGTTCTTCAAGACGCTTGGGCATCCCGCGCGGATCAGGATCCTGGAGTTGCTGGTGCGGGGCGACAAGTCGGTCGCCGAGCTGCTGCCGGAGGTCGGGCTCGAAGCGTCGAACCTGTCCCAGCAGCTCGGCGTTCTGCGCCGGGCGGGCGTGGTGGACGCGCTGCGGGACGGCAACACGATGGTCTATTCGATCGCTTCCGCGGACATCGCCGAACTGCTGACGGTGGCACGCAAGGTGCTCACCGGGGTGCTCAGTGACCGCGTCGCGATGCTGGAAGGTCTGCGCGCCGGCGGTGCGGAGTAGCGCCCATGGGGTGGATCAGCAAAGCGTTGCGCGTCGGCCGGATCGCCGAACCCGCACCCCCGGCACCGCCGGCGACGACCGGGCCGCCCGCCGGGGTGCGTGGTTCGCTGCAGATCCGGCACGTCGACGCGGGTTCGTGCAATGGGTGCGAGGTGGAGATCGGGGGCGCCTTCGGGGCGGTCTATGACGCCGAGCGATTCGGCGCCCGCCTGGTGGCCTCCCCGCGGCACGCGGACGCGCTGCTGGTGACCGGTGTCGTGACCCACAACATGGCCGGTCCCTTGCGCGCCACTATCGAGGCCACACCGCGGCCCCGGCGGGTGATCGCCTGCGGGGACTGCGCCATCGATCGGGGGGTGTTCGGCGACGCCTACGGCGTGGCCGGCTCGGTCGGGGAGACGGTGGCCGTCGATGTGGAGATCCCGGGATGCCCGCCGACGCCGACCCAGATCGTCGCGGCGCTGCGGTCGGTGACCGGCAGGTGACCGCCGACCTGGCGACCCGCGTGGTGCCTGAACCAAACCTGTTGCGCCGCTACGACTCATCATCCATCGGGGCGGGCGTGCTGACCTCGTTGCTGGGTGCGGCCGGGGTGTGGGCCGGTGCGCTGGGGATGTTCGCGTCGGTGCGCGCGGTCCGCATCGGATGGTTGCTTCCGCTGGCGGGAGTCCAACTGGAGCTCGACCAGCTGGGCGGATTCTTCATGGCGCTCACCGGGGCGGTCGCGCTGGTGGTCGGGCTGTACACGATCGGGTATGCCCGGCGCGAGCGGCTGGGGCCGGTCACCCTGGCCGTCTTGCCGGCGTTCGTCGCGGCGATGCTGCTGGTGCCCGCCGCGGCGTCGGTCACCACCTTCCTGCTGGTGTGGGAGTTGATGGCGGTCGCGTCGCTCGTGCTGGTGCTGACCGACCACACCCGCCCGACGGTTCGCGCCGCTGGGTTGGTGTATGCGGTGATGACCCAGCTGGGGTTCGTGGCGATACTGGTCGGCCTGCTGGTGTTGTCAGCGGCGGGCGGCGCGGACCGCTTCGCCGACCTGCACCGGATACCGCAGGGCGCGTGCACCGCGGTGTTCCTGTTGACGCTTGCCGGGTTCGGCTCGAAGGCCGGTCTGGCACCGCTGCACGCGTGGTTGCCGCGCGCCCACCCGGAGGCGCCGAGTCCGGTGTCGGCGCTGATGAGCGCGGCCATGGTCAACCTCGGGGTCTATGGCATTTGCCGCGTCGATTTGCAGCTGCTCGGCCCGGGGCCGCGCTGGTGGGGGCTCACCTTGATGGTCGTCGGCGGCGTGTCGGCGCTCTACGGCGTGGTGCAGGCCTCGGTGGCCACGGATCTCAAACGGCTGCTTGCCTATTCGACCACCGAGAACCTCGGATTGATCACGCTGGCGTTGGGAGCGGCCACGCTATTCGCGGCCGCCGGCGCGATGGGTCCGGCGACGATCGCCGCGGCCGCCGCCATGCTGCACCTCGTCGCGCACGCGGCCTTCAAAAGCCTCGGATTCCTCGCGGCGGGCTCGGTGTTGGCCGCCACCGGGCTGCGTGACCTCGATCAGCTGGGCGGCCTGGCCCGCCGGATGCCCGCGACGACAACCCTTTTCGGGGTGGCCGCGCTCGGCGCGTCCGGGCTGCCGCTGGGTGCCGGGTTCGTCAGCGAGTGGCTGCTGGTGCAGTCGCTGATCCACACGGCGCGAGAGCATTCCGCCGTCCTGGCGTTGACCACGCCGCTCGCGGTCGGCGCGGTCGCGCTCACCACGGGCCTGGGCGTGGCGGCAATGGTCAAGGCATTCGGTATCGGGTTCCTGGCGCGGCCGCGCTCCGAGCAGGCCGCCCGGGCGCGAGAGGCGCCGGGCACCATGCTGGCCGGTATGGCCGTCGCGGCGGCCGCTTGCCTGATGCTGGCTGTGGCGCCCGCGGTCGTAGCACCCGCGCTGCGCCACGCGGTCGCCGCGCTGCCGGCGGCGCGGGCCATCGAGTTCACCAGTCTCGGCGCCATGGTGCGACTGCCGGGCGTACCGGGCTCGATCGCACCCGGCGTGATCGCCGCCGGCGTTGCGGTGGCCACGCTGACCGCGGCGATCCTGGCACGTTGGCGCCGGGGCCGGCGCCCGGCGCCCGCCACGTTGCCGCTGTGGGCCTGTGGCGCAGACGATCTCACCCCGCGGATGCAGTACACGGCCACCTCGTTCGCCGAGCCGCTGCAGCGCATCTTCGACGACGTCCTGCGACCCGACACCGACATCGAAGTCACCCACAGCGCCGAGTCCCGGTACCTGGCCGACAAGATCACCTACCGCACCAGAATCGCGGACGCGATCGAGGAACGCTGCTACACCCCGGTGATCCGGGCGGTCGAGGCCGCAGCGGTTTTGGTGCGGCGCGCCCACACCGGCAGCGTGCACCTGTATCTGGCCTACGGCGCGCTCGGTGTGCTGATCGTTCTGGTGGTCGCCCGATGAATGTCTTGTCCTATGTCGCGGGCGCGGTCCAGATCGGCGGCGTGATGGCCGGGGCGCCGCTGGTGGTCGGGCTGACCCGGCAGGTCCGGGCGCGCTGGGAAGGCCGCGCCGGCGCCGGCGTCTTGCAACCGTGGCGCGACATCGTCAAACAGCTCGGCAAGCAACAGATCACACCACGCGGAACCACGGTGGTGTTCGCGGCGGCACCCGCGATTGTCGCCGGAACCGCGCTGCTGATCGCCGCGATCGCACCGCTGGTCGCCACCGGATCGCCACTGGATGCCGGCGCCGACCTGTTCGCCGTGGTCGGGTTGCTGTTCGTGGGCACCGTGGCGCTGACCCTGGCCGGGATCGACACCGGTACCTCGTTCGGGGGCATGGGCGCCAGCCGCGAGATCACCATCGCCGCGCTGGTGGAACCCACCATTCTGCTGGCGGTGTTCGCCCTGTCCATGCCGGCGGGGTCGGCCAATCTCGGTGCGCTGGTTGCGCATACGATCACCCATCCCGGGCAGGTGGTGTCGCTGGCCGCGGTGCTGGCGTTCGCCGCGCTGGTGATCGTGATCGTCGCAGAAACCGGGCGGCTGCCGGTGGACAACCCGGCCACCCATCTCGAGCTGACGATGGTTCACGAGGCGATGGTCCTCGAATACGCCGGTCCGCGGCTGGCCCTGGTCGAGTGGGCGGCCGGGATGCGGCTGACCGTGCTCTTGGCGCTGCTGGCAAACCTGTTCGCGCCGTGGGGCATCGCCGGCGGCCGGCCCGGTGCCGTCGACATCGTCGTCGGCGTCGCGGCGGTGGCGGCAAAGGTCGCATTGCTGGCGGGACTGCTGGCCACCGTCGAGGTTTTCGTCGCCAAGCTGCGGCTGTTCCGGGTGCCCGAGTTGCTGGCCGGATCGTTCCTGTTGGCATTGCTCGCGGTCGTCGCCGCCAACTTCTTCGTGGTGCCGACGTGACGTACGGCTCGTTTTCGGTACTGGTCGACCTCGCCGCCGGCGGGCTGCTCTTGGCCGCCGTGCTGATCGTGTGGCGCCGCGACCTGGTCGCCATCATCCGTCTGCTGGCATGGCAGGGCGCCGCGCTGGCGGCCATCCCCGTCCTGCGCGGGGCGTACGACGGCGACCGTGCGCTCATCGGTGTCGGTGTGGCCGTGCTGATCTTGCGGGTTGCGGTGCTGCCGCGGCTGCTGGCGCGCGCGGGCGGCGCCGAAGCGCGATCGCGCCGGGAAGCCACCCCGCTGGTGAACACCGCCACGTCGCTGCTCATCACCGCCGCGCTGACGTTGGCAGCGTTCGCCGCCACCCGGCCCCTGGTGAACCTGCAGCCGGCGGCCACGACCACAGCCGTCCCGGCCGCCACCGCGGTGGTGCTCATCGCATTGCTCGTGATGGTCACGCGGCGGCATGCGGTGTCACAGGCCGCAGGATTTCTCGTGCTGGACAACGGGATCGCGGCCACCGCGTTTCTGCTCACCGCCGGGGTGCCGCTGATCGTCGAGCTCGGCGCCTCGCTAGACGTGTTGTTCGCGGTCATCGTGATCGGCGTGCTGACGGGCCGCCTGTCCCGTGCTTTCGGCGGTGCCGACTTGGACGCGTTACAGGAGCTGCACGACTGATGACCGGTTTACTGCTCGCGGCGATCCTTATCCCGGTCGGCGCCTCGATCGCCGTCCTGGTTGCCGGATGGCGCAGGGCGACAGCGACGCTGATCGTACTGTCGGCGGTCACGGTGCTCGCGTGCGGCGCGGCGCTCGCGTTCCGGGTCGGGCCGGGCACCCGGTTCGCCTTGGGCGGCCTGCTGCGAATCGACGCGCTCACCGTCACGATGCTGATCGTCATCGGAACCGTTGCCACACTGGCCACCTGGGCCAGCATCGGCTACCTCGATGCCGAACTCGCGCACGGCCACACCGACACGCGCGGCGCCCGGCTGTACGGGGCCCTGACGGCGGCCTTCCTGGCCGCGATGGTCGTCGCGGTGTGCGCCAACAACATCGGCGTGATCTGGATCGCGATCGAAGCGACCACGGTGATCACCGCCTTCCTGGTCGGGCACCGCCGCACCCGCGGCGCGCTCGAGGCGACGTGGAAGTACGTCGTGATCTGCTCGGTCGGCATCGCCATCGCCTTCCTGGGCACGGTGCTGCTGTACTACGCCGCCGAGCATGCCGGGGCGCCAGCCGGCGCGGCCCTCGACCTCGACGTGCTGGCGGCGCATGCCGGTGGGCTCGATCCGGGCATCGCTCGACTGGCCGGCGGGCTGCTGCTCGTCGGCTACGGGGCCAAGGCCGGGCTGTTCCCGTTCCACACCTGGTTGGCCGACGCCCACAGCCAGGCCCCGGCGCCGGTTTCGGCTCTGATGAGTGGGGTGCTCCTGTCGGTGGCCTTCTCGGTGCTGATCCGCCTCAAGCCGATCATCGGCTCGGCCACCGGGCCCACCTTCATGCGGTCTGGCCTGCTGGCGCTCGGGCTGGCGACGCTGGTGGTCGCCGCGCTGATGCTGACGGTGACCCCGGACATCAAACGCATGCTGGCCTACTCGTCGATGGAGAACATGGGCTTGATCGCGATCGCCGCGGCGGCCGGAACCACGCTGGCCATCGCCGCGCTGCTGCTGCACGTGCTGGCGCACGGGATCGGCAAGACCATCCTCTTCCTGGCGAGCGGCCAGCTCCAGGCCGCGCACGACTCCACCGCGATCGCCGACATCGGCGCCGTGTTGCGGCGCTCCCGCCTCATCGGTGTGTCGCTCGCCGTCGGCGTGATCGTGCTGCTCGGCCTGCCGCCGTTCGCGATGTTCGCCAGCGAGCTGGCCATCGGCCGGTCCCTGGCCGACGCCCGGCTCACCTGGGTGCTGGCCGCGGGCATGGCGTTGGTTGCGGTTGCCTTCGCCGCGCTGGCCCGCAACTCGGGCCGCATCCTGCTGGGCGGCCCGGCCGCCGCCCCGGACATCGCCGTCCCGCGAACGGTGGCGGCCGCCCTGCTTCTCGGCGTCGCCGCATCGATCGCCCTCGGTGTGACCGCCGGCCCACTCACCGACCTGTTCACCGTCGCGGCCGGCGACGTCGGGGGACCGCGATGAGGCCGCAATGGCAGCGCCACCGGCTCTCTCGGGGCGGGCTGACCGAGGCGGCGGAAGATCTGCTGGGCAAGGGGTTTCGCCTGGCCCTGATGGCCGCCCACGACGACGGCGCCGCTTTCCGTGTCGTCTACCTGTTCCTCGCCGGACAACCAGATCGCCGCTTCGAGCTCGAATGCGTTGTGCCGAAAGATGACCCGACGGTCCGATCGCTCGCCTACCTGTCTTTTCCGGCCAGCCGGTTCGAACGCGAAATCGCAGACCTGTACGGGATCCGGCCCACCGGGCACCCCAAGGCGCGCCGGCTGGTGCGGCACGCCCACTGGCCCGAGGACTGGTATCCCATGCGCGGCGACGCCTCGCCCGCACCCGATTTCGACGGTGCCGGCCGCTTCCCGTTCGTCACCGTCGAGGGTCCCGGCGTGTACGAAATCCCGGTCGGCCCGGTGCACGCGGGGTTGATCGAACCCGGCCATTTCCGATTCTCCGTCGCTGGTGAAACGGTGCTGCGGCTCAAGGCCCGACTGTGGTTCGTCCACCGCGGCCTGGAGAAGCTGTTCGAGGGCCGGCCGGCCTGCGGCGCAGTCGATCTGGCCGAACGCGTCAGCGGCGACACCTCCGTTGCGCACGCGCTCGCCCACTGCCTCGCCATCGAAGACGCGCTCGGAATGGAACTTTCCGACGAGGCGCACCGGTTGCGGGCACTCCTGGTCGAACTCGAACGCCTCTACAACCACGCCGCCGATCTGGGCGCGCTGGCCAACGACGTCGGGTTCGCGCTCGCGCATGCCCACGCTCAACGCATTCGCGAACAACTGCTGCGACTCAACGCGAATGTCACCGGGCATCGGCTGCTGCGCGGTGCCATCCGCCCGGGCGCGGTCGCGCTGCAGGACGGCCGTCCCGGCGAATCGGTCGTACACGACGGAGTTGCGCAGGGTCAGTTCGGCGACCTCGGCGACGTCAGCCGCAATGGATCGCAGCTCGGCGACGTCGGGTAGCGCCCGCAGCGCGACCGCGCCCGGGCGGATGGCACCGCGCAGCAGCCGATGCCCGGTGACATTCGCGTTGAGTCGCAGCAGT
>NZ_LZJZ01000053.1 GCF_001667585.1 Mycobacterium sp. E2733 | reverse complement strand
GGCGTCACCGCGCGCGACCGGACCGGTCAGCGCGGCCTGCCCACGCTGCAGGGTGTTCTCCAGCGCCGCCCTGGCCAGCGGGCCGACAATACGCTCGGCGATACCGCCTGGCTGGTCGTCGACGGACTGCTGCCCGAGCAGTTCGCTGCCGCGCAACGCGGCCCGCAACGCCTCAAGCGCATCCGCGAGCACCGTGACCAGGTGATTGCCCGCATGCGCCAGGGCGGCGTGGTAGAGCACCCGCGCTTCCTCGCGCACGCAGAACGGTTCGCCGCCCATCTCCAGCACGAGCGACTGGCCGATCGCATAGCCCACATCGTCGGCCGCGGTGATGCCGAAGCAGGTGTCGGGCAGCCTGCTGATGTCCTCATCGGAGCCGGTGAACGTCATCGCCGGGTGGATCGCGAGCGGGATGCAACCGTCCTTGGTCAGCGGCGCGAGAATGCCGACCCCGTTGGCGCCGGACGTGTGCGCGACGATGGTGCCCGGCCGCACCGACGACGTCGCCGCCAGCCCGGACACCAGGCCTGCGAGTTCGCTGTCGGGAACGGCCAGTAGCAGCAGCTCGGCGCCGGCGGCCACTTCCGGCGGCGCCACCACGGGGGTATCGGGCAGCCAGCGCTGCGCCCGCTGCCGCGATGCGTGGGAGATGGCGCTGCAGGCGACTACGACGTGGTCGGCGCGTTCCAGCGCGACCCCAAGCGCGGTCCCGACCCGGCCGGCGGAGATGACTCCAACCTTGAGCCTGGCCGGGCGCAAACCGTCGAACTGCACCATCGCAGACGACCTCACAGATTTCTTCGTTCGTTCCGGTCCCACTTCGTGGGTACCGTTCGGTCACTAAAACTGTAGTCGATTACCGGGCCCGGCCCAATGTGAGGAAGCTCCCAGCTCAGCCGTCGCGGCGGCGACGCCGGCCGCCCTCGGACGGCTGGACCTGCAGCCGGGCCAGCAGGTCGGCAACCGACTGGCCGCCGGTCGCGGGACCCTGGCCGTTCAAACCCTCCGCATGCGGGTCCACGCCGCCGTGTCGGGGCGCATGCTCCGGCGCAGCCGGCGGGGCGAGCCGCGGTGGTTGCTCGACGGCGAGGGGCGGCGACTGCGGTGGCGGCGGTGGCGGGGGCGTCGCCGCTGCCGGAGCGGGCGGTGGTGGGGCGAAGGCCGGCTCGTTCGGGGGCTCGTTGGGGTCCGCGAAATTGCGCACCTCGTAGTCGCGGTATTCCGCTGAATGGCGCGACCGCGCCCGGCGACCCGATTCGCCGTACGGCGGCGGCACCGGCTCGGCGGGCGGACCGGCCCAGGCCTCGTCCGACTCGGTGTGGCGGCCGCGCCGCCGCCGGCCCGACGTTTCGTCGGCCGGGGACGGTTCGGAGCCCGCCCAGTTGCTGCCCGGCGTTCCGGGCGGCAGCCAAAGGCCCGAGGCACCCGCCGGCTGCCAGCCCTGCACTTGCGGCTGAGGCGCCGGCTCCGGCTGGGGCGGTGGCGGCTGCTGCTGGCGAGGTTCGAATCGCGGCTCCGGCTGGGGCGGCGGGGCGCTGTACGACGGCTGGGGCTGGGGCGGCGGCTCCTGCGGCGCTTCGTACTGGTAACGGGCGCGCTCGCGGCGGGGCTGCGGCTGCCGGGGCGGCAACAGCGGCTCCTCGGGCACGTCGATGATTGCCGTTTCGTCGGCCCGGTTCGGCGCGTTGTCCTGGGGGACGGAGGTGACCCGATCGCTGGCGACCCAGTCGTAGGGCGCGTCACGCGGGGTTTCGCCGTTGCGGTCCCACTCGCTGTAGGCGCGCTCGGGCGGCGCCTCGGTCTCGGGCGTCTCCAGGGCCGGGCGCTGGGCGAGATCGGTGTCGAACAGGATCTCCAGGCTGGTGCGCAACGCGCTCAACTCCGCCCGCAGCTCGGCCAGGTCATCGGCGGCCTGAGCACGCAGCTCGGAGGCCAACTCGCGGCGCAGCTGAGACTCCACGGTCAGCTCGTACTCGCGGCGGGCCGAGATTTCGCGATCCAGCTGCAGGTCGTACACCAGCTTCAGGTCGCGGACGCGAGATTGATCCGCGTCGCTCTGGCGGCGATACAGCACCGAGACGAAGGCACCGGCGACTGCGGCCCACAGCGCCAGGATTACAGCGAGCTTGAGGAGTTCCACCCGATTGGTGAAAACGAGTGCGGAACTGGCCCCCATCGCGAGGACCAGCAACGCGGTCAAGAGCACCCAACCCGGCCTGCGGCCGCCGCGCCGAACCCGGGCGCCGCGGGACAGAACGGTCATGGCCTGACTGTACCTGCGCGAGGTCATTCCGCGTGTCGCCCTACTCCGGCGATTCTCACGCGGGTTGTCGGCCGGACACGGGTCGCTAGTTTTCCGCTCCTTCGCCGTGCTCGGTCTGATCCGGCGGCGACTTGCAGCAATGCTGCAGCCACAGCGCGGCGACGAGTAGCGCCAGCGCGCTGACGGCGGCGACCACCGCGCCGCTGGTGTCCTCGGCGGCCGCCCGCATCCAGGATCGCCGCGGCAGGAAGTACACCAGCACTCCGACCCACCAGCCCAGCATCAGCGCGCCCACCCAGGCCGACGCCTTGGCGACCATCAGGCTGCGCGCCACCGCCAGCGGATGCAGCCAGCCGGGGCGGGCGCCGATTTCGCCGTCGGTGATCTTGGCCCGCACGTGGCGCGCCCACAAGGCTTCCGCGATCGCCACCGCCAGCAGCGACAGGCCCTTCCACACCGTGATCGGCGGGAACCACCGGTACAGGGCGGTCACCAGCAGATAACCCACCACCGCAGCGCCGACCACCGCGGCCGTCAGGTCACGTTTACGGGTCGGGCCCATCAGGGTTCCGATTCCGGATCGGCCGGGGACCTGCCCGCCCGCTCGAGCGTCAGGCTGGTCAATCGGACGCCTTCCCGGTCGGCCGGCTCCAGCTCGGCGAGCAGGCTCGCGACCCGTCGCGGGCCCTCGCCGACGGTGAGCTGGGCATCGGGGTCGATGGCAAGCCACGGGATCATGACGAAGGCCCGCAAATGGGCCAGCGGGTGTGGCAGCGTCAGATTTTCCTCGCGGGAGACCACCTCCGCCTCGCCGTAACAGGCGATCAAGTCGACGTCGAGGGTGCGCGGACCCCAGCGCTCACCGCGCACGCGGCCCGCCGCCCGCTCGAATTCCTGGGCCCTTCGCAGCCAGCACTGCCCGTCGCACGCCGGGTCGTTGGCGATCAGCACCGCGTTGAGGAAGGGCGCCTGATCGACCCGGCCCCACGGATCGGTCTCGTATACAGGGGACACCGCGAGCACTTTCTCGCGCAGCCCGTCGACGACCGACTGCAGGCGCGCCAGGCGGTCGCCCAGGTTGGAGCCGATGGACAGCACCACCCACGTCATATCGCCGGAACCACTGAACCGCGACCACCGCGCCGCGACCGCCGCACCACGACCGCGACGTCGGCGAACTGCTGCGGGATCGGGGCCTGCGGCTTGTGCACCACCACCTCGACCGCGTGCACTCTGTCGTCTTCCATCACCCGATCGGCGATCTCCCCCCCGACCGCTTCGATCAAGTTCCGCGGCGGTCCGGCCACGACCTCGGCGGTCAGCTGGGCCAGCGCCGCGTAGTCGTAGGTGTCGGCCAGCTCGTCGCTGGCCGCGGCCCCGGCGAGGTCGATCCAGACGGTCATATCGACGACAAAGTCTTGCCCGTCGGCCCGCTCGTGATCGAAGACACCGTGTCGTCCACGAATCGTCAACCCCCGCAATTCGATTCGATCAGCCATTGTCTCCAGCCAGGTCGGTCTGCTGCGCTTCTTGCGTCCAGGCCCCCACCACCTTGAGGGCGTCGGCGGTGGCCCGCACGTCGTGCACGCGAACACCCCACGCGCCGTACAGCGCTGCCAGTGCGGAAATCACCGCGGTCGCCGTCTCACGGCCGGCGGGCGGGCGCGGCGAGCCGTCCGGCCCGGCCAACAACGTACCGAGGAACCGTTTGCGCGATGCGCCCAGGAGCACCGGGATACCGGTGCCGACCAGCTGCGGCAGCGCGCGCAGCAGCGCCCAATTGTGTTGACCCGTCTTGGCGAACCCAAGGCCCGGGTCGATCACCAGGTTGGCGGGGTCGACGCCCGCGGCCACCGCGGCGTCGACGCTGGCGAGCAGCTCGGCGCGCACTTCGGCGACCACGTCGTCGTAGTGCGGGGCCGCATGCGGGCGGTCGGCCGACACCGACCGCCAATGCATCAGCACCCAGGGCACCCCGGCGTCGGCCAGCAGCGGTGCCATCGCGGGATCGGCGCGACCCCCCGACACATCGTTGACGATTCGCGCACCGTTCTGCAGCGCCGCCCGCGCGACATCCGCGTGCATGGTGTCGATGCTCACCGTGATTCCTTCTGCCGCAAGCTCTTTGACGACAGGAATCACACGAGAGGTCTCGACCCGGGAGTCGATCCGGGTGGCGCCGGGTCGAGTCGACTCCCCCCCGATATCGACGATGTCCGCGCCGTCGGCGGCCAGCGCCAGCCCGTGCGCCACCGCGTCGCCGGTGTCGAGATAGCGGCCGCCATCGGAGAACGAGTCGTCAGTGACGTTCAGGACTCCCATAACCCGCACAGGCGCGACTCACTTACGCAGGATGAGATCGAGGGCTTCGGATCGGGAAGCCGCGTTGGATTTGAACTGTCCGCGCACCGCCGAGGTGGTGGTGACCGCGCCGGGCTTGCGGACGCCGCGCATGGCCATGCAGAGGTGCTCGGCCTCGATCACGACGATCACGCCCCGCGGATTGAGTTTCTTCATCAGGGCGTCCGCGATCTGGCTGGTCAACCGTTCCTGCACCTGCGGCCGCTTGGCGTAGAGGTCGACCAGCCGCGCGATCTTCGACAACCCGGTCACCCGGCCGTCGTTGCCCGGGATGTAGCCGACGTGGGCCACGCCGTGAAACGACACCAGGTGGTGTTCACAGGTGGAGTACAGCGGGATTTCCTTGACCAGCACCAATTCGTCGTGGTCTTCGTCGAACATCGTGTTCAACACGCTGTCGGGATCGGTGTAAAGACCGGCGAACATCTCCTGGTAGGCGCGGGCCACGCGAGCCGGCGTTTCCCGCAGTCCGTGCCGGTCCGGATCCTCGCCGATGGCGCACAGCAATTCCCGGACCGCGGCTTCGGCGCGCGCCTGGTCGAACACCCGAGTCGTGGGAGTGGCGGTGTCCGGCCCCAAACCAGTTAAGGCCATCGAATCCTCCGTTCGTCAGCCGTGCGCCGGTGGGTTGGACCGGCTCACGTCGTCGTCCTGCTGGTCGGGAGACTTTCCGCCGTTCGGGTCGGGCAGCCCGGGCGGCGGGTAGGGCGGATACGGCGGGTAGGGGGGCTGCGCCTGACCCTGCGGACCCTGCTGACCCGGATGAGCGGGCTGGCCCGGATAGCCCGGGTAGTTCCCCGCCGGCTGCGGCCAGTAGGGCTGCTGGGGGGCCTGGGGCGGCGGATACCAGTAATTCGGCTGCTGGTCGTGCGGCGGCCATCCCGGCGCGTGCCAGCCCGCCGGCGCACCATAGTCCGGCTGGGTGGGGCCGTGCGGCACGCCGGGACGGGGGGAGGCCCCTTGAGAACCGTTGCCGCCGTTGTTGTTTCGGTCGGCCTCCGCTCCCGCTGCCGCGGCGGCCTGGCTGGCCCGCGCGATGGCCGCCTTGAACGCCGGTTCGGGAACCGGCGGTGGCCACGGCTCGCCGCGCTCGATGGCCAGCTCGCCGGGCGTCTTGATCGGCGGTTTGTCGGACGGGATGCGGCCACCGAAGTCGTCGAACATGGTGAGCCGGGGCCGCTTTTCGACGTCGGCGAAGATGCCCTCCAGCTCGGCCCGGTGCAGCGTTTCCTTCTCTAGCAGCTCGCCGGCCAACGTGTCGAGCACGTCGCGGTATTCGGTGAGGATCTCCCACGCCTCGGTGTGGGCCGCCTCGATGAGCTTGCGGATTTCGTCGTCGATGTCGCGGGCGACCTCGTGGGAGTAGTCGGCCTGCGTCCCCATCGTGCGGCCCAGGAACGGGTCGCCGTGTTCGGTGCCGTATTTGACCGCGCCCAGCTTCGAACTCATCCCGAACTCGGTGACCATCGCGCGGGCCACCTTGGTGGCCTGCTCGATGTCGGACACCGCGCCCGTCGTCGGCTCCCGGAACACCAGTTCCTCGGCCGCACGCCCGCCCATGGCGAACACCAGCTGCGCGATCATCTCCGAGCGCGTCCGCAGGCCCTTGTCTTCCTCGGGCACCGCCACCGCGTGCCCGCCGGTGCGTCCGCGCGCCAGGATCGTCACCTTGTAGATCGGCTCGATGTCCGGCATCGCCCAGGCGGCCAGGGTGTGCCCGCCCTCGTGGTAGGCGGTGATCTTCTTTTCCTGCTCGCTGATGATCCGGCCCTTGCGCCGGGGGCCGCCGATCACCCGGTCCACCGCCTCTTCGAGCGCGGCGGTGGTGATGACGGTGCCGTTCTCCCGGGCGGTCAGCAGTGCCGCCTCGTTGATGACGTTGGCCAGGTCGGCGCCGGTCATGCCGACGGTGCGCTTGGCCAGCCCGTCGAGGTCGGCGTCGGGCGCGATGGGCTTGCCCTTGGAATGCACCTGCAACACCGCCCGGCGGCCCGCCAGGTCCGGGTTGGACACCGGGATCTGCCGGTCGAAACGGCCGGGCCGTAACAGCGCCGGGTCCAGGATGTCGGGCCGGTTGGTGGCCGCGATCAGGATCACGCCGGCGCGCGGGTCGAACCCGTCCATTTCGACCAGCAACTGGTTCAGCGTCTGCTCGCGTTCGTCGTGACCACCGCCGAGGCCGGCGCCGCGCTGGCGGCCCACCGCGTCGATCTCGTCGACGAAGATGATGCACGGGTTGTTCTGCTTGGCCTGCTCGAACAGGTCGCGCACCCGCGACGCGCCGACGCCGACGAACATCTCGACGAAGTCGGAGCCGGAGATGGTGAAGAAGGGAACTCCCGCTTCCCCGGCCACCGCACGGGCCAGCAGCGTCTTACCGGTCCCGGGCGGGCCGTAGAGCAACACACCCTTCGGGATCTTGGCGCCCAACGCCTGATAGCGGCCGGGGTTCTGCAGGAAGTCCTTGATCTCGTAGAGCTCTTCGACGGCCTCGTCGACGCCCGCAACGTCGGCGAACGTGGTCTTGGGCATGTCCTTGTTGAGCAGCTTGGCGCGGGATTTACCGAAGCCGAAGCCCATTCGGGCGCCGCCCTGCATGCGGGAGAACATCACGAACAGGCCGACCAACAAAAGCAGCGGTAGCACGTAGACCAGCAGCTCGCCCAGGATGCTGCCCTGGTTGACGACCGTGCTGACCTTCGCGTTCTTAGCGCTCAGCGCGTTGAACAGGTCGACCGCGTACCCGCTCGGGTATTTGGTGATGACCTTGTCGGAATTGTCGGTGTCGTTGTTGCCCTTTTTCAGGGTCAGCCGCAGCTGCTGCTCGCGATCGTCGATCTGCGCGCTCTTGACGTTGTCGCCGTTGATCTGCGCCACCGCCACCGACGTGTCGACGGGCTTGTAGCCGCGAGTGTCGTCGCTGAAGTAGAAGAACGACCAACCGAGCAGCACCACGACGGCGATCGCCGTGATGGTGCGAATAACGTTTTTCCGGTTCATCAATCATCGGCCTCGCCGGCCAGGTCCTTCCCCGATATTCACGCAGCTGGAAAAGTCCAGGTTACCGCTAGTGGCGATCGCCAGCTCCGGCAGAGCCGGAGCGCAGCGGGTCGCCACCGTTGTCGCCGTGGCGATCGCCAGCTCCGGCAGAGCCGGAGCGCAGCGGGTCGCCACCGTCCCGTCGATATAACGAGCAGGGGTTCCCTGCGGGCACGCCGAGTGTCACGCCAGCGTGATCGTGGCCTGCGGTGCGCACGCCAGCGTGACACTCGGTGGCGGGGCCGCCTGTGCATATCGCATCACTCGTAATACCGGGCCTCGATCACATTGCCGTCCGGGTCGGCGAAGTAGTAGGCCTGTGGCGCCCAGCCCTGGGCCCCGAAGTTGGGGCCCAACCGCGCACTGGTGTCCACTCCCTCCGCCTGCAGGCGTTGATCCAACGCGTCGTATTCGGACTTCGAAAGCGCAAGGCAGACGTGATTCACCGGGTGGCCGGCGCTGCCTTCCGCCCGTGTCATCGACTCGGCGGCGGCAGCACTGGCGTGCGGCATCAAGTCGATGATCGAGTCGTCGCACACCCGCACGCTGGGAAACGGCGCATCGCCGGCCTCGAACTCGGCAAACCGGACCGGCGCCAACCCGACCACCCTCGTATAAAAATCCATCGAGGCGCGCGCATCGCTCGTCCAGAGGACGACGTGGTCAAGCCGCTTCATTTCCGCTCCACCTGCTTTCACGTCATTGGAGGCCTTCAAGGCGATATCTACCAGGCAACCAAAGCCGTTGGAATGCGATTCGCAATCGGCGCGAATACTTCTCAGCCCCGGAGGGGGTGTGCTTTGGTGACATGGTGCTCAAGTCAACCGAACGGTTAGTAGAGACCAACGGTGTGCAGCTGCGGGTGGTCGAGGCGGGAGAGCGCGGCGCACCCGTGGTGATTTTGGCCCACGGCTTTCCCGAGCTGGCTTATTCGTGGCGCCACCAAATACCGGTCCTCGCCGAGGCCGGCTACCACGTGCTGGCACCGGATCAGCGCGGCTACGGCGGCTCCTCTTGCCCGGAAGCGGTCGAGGCTTACGACATCCACCAGCTGACGGCCGACCTGGTCGGCCTGCTTGACGACGTCGGAGCCGAGCGTGCCGTCTGGGTCGGGCACGACTGGGGCGCGGCGGTCGTGTGGAACGCGCCGCTGCTGCATCCGGATCGGGTCGCGGCCGTCGCCGGACTCAGCGTGCCTGCCGTGCCCCGCTCGCACGCGGCGCCGACGAAAGCGTGGCGCAAGATGTTCGGCGACAAGTTCTTTTACATCTTGTACTTCCAGGAGCCCGGCGTCGCCGACGCGGAGCTCAACGGTGATCCCACCCGCACGATGCGCCGGATGCTGGGCGGCCTGCGCACATCGGGCGACCCGCTGTCAGCGTCGCGCATGGTGGCGTCCGGTCCCGAGGGGTTCATCGATCGCCTCCCCGAGCCCGATCGGCTTCCGGACTGGCTGAGCCAAGACGAGCTCGACCACTACATCAGCGAGTTTTCCCGCACCGGATTCACCGGTGGCCTGAACTGGTATCGCAACTTCGACCGCAACTGGGAGACCACCCCCGAGCTGGCCGACGCGAAAATCGCTGTGCCGGCCCTCTTTATCGGCGGAACTGCCGATCCGGTGCTGACGTTCACCCGCGCCGATCGCGCGTCGCAGTTGATCACCGGCCCCTACCGCCAGGTGATGATCGACGGCGCGGGGCACTGGCTGCAACAGGAACGGCCGGACGAGGTTAACGCGGCCCTATCGGACTTCCTCAACGGATTGGAGCTGCAATGAATGCCCCGCTGCGCTTCGGTGTCTTCATCACACCGTTTCACCCGATCGGCCAATCCCCAACGGTGGCTTTGGAATACGACATGGAGCGCGTCGTCGCGCTGGATCGGCTGGGCTTCGACGAGGCGTGGTTCGGCGAACACCACTCCGGTGGCTACGAGCTCATCGCCTGCCCGGAAGTTTTCATCGCGGCCTCCGCCGAGCGGACGAAGCACATTCGGTTGGGCACCGGGGTCGTTTCGCTGCCCTACCACCATCCGCTGATGGTGGCCGATCGCTGGGTGCTGCTCGACCATCTCACCCGCGGCCGGGTGATGTTCGGCACCGGCCCCGGTGCGCTGCCGTCGGACGCCTACATGATGGGCATCGACCCGGTCGATCAACGGCACATGATGCAGGAGTCGCTGGAGGCGATCCTGGCATTGTTCCGGGCCGACCCGTCGGAGCGCATCGACCGCCAGACCGACTGGTTCACATTGCGCGAAGCGCAACTGCACATCCGGCCTTACACCTGGCCTTACCCCGAAATCTCGACGGCGGCAATGATTTCGCCGTCCGGGCCGCGGCTGGCCGGTGCGCTGGGCACGTCCTTGCTGTCGCTGTCGATGTCGGTGCCCGGCGGCTTCGCCGCCCTCGAAACCACCTGGGACGTGGTGCGCGAGCAGGCCGCCAAAGTCGGCCGCGACGAGCCGGACCGGGCGGACTGGCGTGTTCTGAGCATCATGCATATCGCGGACAGCCGCGAGAAGGCCATCGACGACTGCACTTACGGGCTGCAGGATTTCGCCAATTACTTCGGCGCGGCCGGGTTCGTCCCGTTGGCCAACACCGTGGAGGGCGCCCAGACGCCGCACGAATTCGTCGAGGACTACGCGGCCGCGGGCAATTGCTGCATAGGAACCCCCGACGACGCGATCGCCCACATCGAAGACTTGCTCGACCGCTCAGGCGGGTTCGGCACGCTGCTGATGCTCGGGCACGACTGGGCGTCCCCCGATGCGACGTATCACTGCTACGACCTGATGGCGCGCAAGGTGATTCCCCATTTCAAGGGGCAGCTCGAAGCGTCGCGGTCGTCGCATGATTGGGCTAAGGGCAATCGCGACCAGTTGATCGGCCGAGCGGGAGAGGCCGTGGTGAAGGCCATCACCGAGCATGTCGACGAGCAGAAGGGGGTGAAAAGCTGATGCGAGCGGCGGTATTGCGAGATGGACGGATGGTCTACCGGGACGACGTGCCCGATCCCGTGCCCGAGGCAGGGCAGGTGCTCGTGGGCGTGCGGGCATGCGGGATCTGCGGGTCCGACCTGCATTTCGCCGCTCACGGCGCGCAGGTGTTGGAAATGAGTAATCGGGTGGCCGGCGGTGCGGGCGGCATGCACGTCGACCTAGACCACGACGTCTTCATGGGACACGAGTTCAGCGCCGAGGTGCTCGAGGCCGGGCCCGACACCGAGACCCACCCGCCGGGAACGCTGGTCACCTCGCTTCCGGTCTTGCTGTCCGCCAAAGGCGCGGAGCCAATCGTCTACAGCAACAGCACAATCGGCGGCTATGCCGAACGCATGCTGCTGTCGGCGCCGCTGCTGTTGCCCATCCCGAACGGCCTGGACTTCAAACATGCGTCCCTGACCGAGCCGATGGCCGTGGGGTTGCATGCCGTCAACAAGTCCGGCATCACCCCCGGCGAGACGGCCCTGGTCCTCGGCTGCGGCCCGATCGGCATCGCGATCATCGCGGCCCTGCGCGCCCGTGGCGTCGAGGACATTGCGGCTTCGGACTTTTCGCCGAAGCGGCGCGAACTCGCCACCGCCATGGGCGCCCATCGGGCCGTCGATGCCTCACAGGGTTCGCCGTTCGACTCGGTCAAACCGGCCGTGGTGTTCGAGGCGGTCGGGGTCCCGGGGGTCATCGATGACGTGTTGCTTCGGGCCCGGCCCGGCACTCGCCTGGTGGTCGCCGGTGTCTGCATGCAGCCCGACACAGTGCATCCGTTCTTCGCCATTGCAAAAGAGATCAGCGTTCAGTTCGTACTCGCCTACACGCCAGAGGAGTTCACCGACTCGCTGCACGCCCTGGCCGAGGGCGACATCGACGCGACCCCGCTGATCACCGGCGAGGTCGGCCTCGACGGGGTCGGCGCCGCCTTTGACGACCTCGCCGACCCCGAGCGACACTGCAAAGTCCTTGTCACTCCTTAGGCCGATGGTGGCGACCCTGCACTAGGCCCAGCTGGATCCGACGGCGCTGTCGGTGCTGGCCATGTTGCTGCCGGCGCTCTGCACCTTCTGCCCGTGGGCGTTGGCCTGCTCGTAGATCACCTGGAAGTTGCGACCCAACTGGGTGATGAACTCCTGGCAGGCCACCGAACCGGCACCGCCCCAGAAGTCACCCGCAGCAAGCACATCACGAATGATGGCCTGGTGCTCAGCCTCCAGAGACGCGGCTTGGGCGCGGATGGTGGCGCCGTGGGCGTCGACATCGCCGAATTGATAGTTGATCGTCATCGCTAATCGTCTCCTGTTTTGTTGGTGGGCTAGCTGCCCAGGATCTGCTGTGAGGCCTGCTCTTGCTGCTCGTAGTTGTTCGCGTCGCGGATCAGTCCGTCCCGCACTCCGTGCAGCATGTTGACGATGTTGCGGAAGGCCTGGTTGACCTGGCCCATGGTGTCGTACGAGGTGGCCTGCGCCTGACCGCTCCAGCCCGAGCCGGCGATGTTCATCGACGACGCCCACATCTTGCGAGCCTCGTCCTCAACCGTCTGGGCGTGCACCTCGAAGCGGCCCGCCATGGCCCGCATCTCGTGCGGATCGGTCATGAATCGTATGGTCATTACATTTCTCCTTCGAATATTGTTGTCAGCGCGTATTTTTGGTCGTTGTCTTGGCGAAAGTGCCTATCCCCCTTCCCGTTATCCGACCACTCGTGGCAGTACGCTGACGCGTGCCGGCACGGCAGCGCCGAATCCGCGCGCTTCCATTGCGCCCAACTGGCCCGCGGGGATGCCGCGAGGGGCCAGCATCGGAGCGCCGGCACTTGCCAACGGCGTGGTGGCCGGCGCGGCCGCCTCCGGGGTGCCCGCGGGCCAGCTCGGCGGCACAGAAAGACCTCCGATTCCAGTGGATTGGCCCATGGCCGCCGACGGCATCAGCCGCGCCGGCGCCAGCCTCTCCGGCGCAGTCATTAGCGGCTGCGCGGGGATGAAGCGTCCGGGCATCGCCGCCGGGGAGAAGGCCCCCAATGCGGGCATGGCGGTCGCAAGCCCCGCGTTCGGTGCGGCCATCCCGCCCAGTCCCGCTGTGGCGCTGCCGGCACTCTGGCCGAGGGGCATGCCGAGCAAGTCGGCGAAGCTGCCGATCGCCGACGGGAAGCTGGTGGCCAGCGACGATGCGGGCGAATTGAGCGTTGACGGCAGTCCCATGGCCGCTTGGGTGGCCAACGCCTGGGTCACCCCCTGCATGTTGGCCTCGCCCGCCGCCACGGCACCGGCCGCGACGCCGCCTGGATTGGTGGTGGGCGGAGCGACCGCCATCGGTGTCAGCATGGCCGCCGCCGCCGAGGAGCCGGCGTAGGCGTACATGGCCATTGCATCTTGGGCCCACATCTCGCCGTACTGCGCCTCTGTGGCCGCGATCGCCGGGGTGTTCTGACCGAGGAAGTTGGTCGCGACCAACATCATCAGCAAGGAGCGGTTGGCCACGATCATCGGCGGCGGCACCGTAGCCGCAAAGGCCACCTCGTGTGCGACGGCGGCCGCCGTCGCATGCATCCCCGCCTGCTCGGCCTGCGCGGCCGTGGCGTGCATCCAGTCCACGTAGGGCGCTGCGGCTGCCGCCATCGCTGCCGACGACGGACCCTGCCAGGCGGTATCGGTGAGCTCCAGGATCACCGTCCCGTAGGCCGTCGCGGCTGAACGCAGCTCCGCCGCCAGGCCCTCCCAGGCCATCGCGGCCGCCAGCATCGACGCCGGTCCCGGACCCGCGTACATCAGGCCGGAATTGATCTCCGGGGGCATCGCACCGAAATCCATGATTACCTTCCTTTTCTCTCTAGGTCGTTTCGCTACGCCAGCGCCGGCAAGGGCTTAGGGCCGGTGGCAGTTTTGAGGGCCGCATGCGCTTGCATGACGTGTTCGCCGGGCATGCCGGCGGGCAGGTGCATGGGTGCGACGTGTTCGGCGGGCAGGGCGGCCGCCAGCGGCATGCGGTGGGCGGGCGCGGTCGGCGCCAGCTGTGAGGGCGATACGTGCTGGCCGGCCCCCAAGTCGGCCCGCGCGACATGCTCCGCCGGCGCCGGGTGGGCGGGTGCTACGCGCTCGACATGCTCGGCGGGCGCCATGTGCGCAGGCGCGCGGTGCTCGACGGGAGCGGCCGGGTGGGCGCCATAGTGGCCGCGCGCAAATGGCGCCTGGTGGCGGCCGTAATTAGCGCCGGCGTAGCCGCCGTGCTGCGGCGTCATCTGACCGCCATAGCCGCCGGCCCCATGCCATCCATGACCGCCGGGTGCCGCGGGGACCGAGCCGACCGGAGTGCCGGGCATCGACCGAGTGGGCGCGTTCGGGATTACGCGGCGAGGCGCAGCGGGTGAAACGTGAGCGGGCGCGGCGGGTGCCGGGCGAGCTGGTGCGATAGGGGCCATATGCGGGGGCGCCACGTGGCCGCCCGCCATCTGCGTCGCATTGATGGACTCGGTGGCCGCATACGAATCGGCGCTGCGTCCCAGGGCGCTGACGAACTGCTCGTGGATCATGCCGGCCTCGGCGCTGATCGCCTGATACTGCTGCCCGTAACCGGCGAAGGTGGCCGCAGTCAGCGCCGAGACCTCGTCGGCCGCCGCCGGGACCACTCCCGTAATGGGGAACGCGGCCGTCGAGTTGGCCGCGGTTACTGCGGAGCCGATGGCCTGCAGCTGACCGGCAGCGGCGAGCAGCAGGTCCGGCAGCGTGGTCAGGAACGACATGTTCTTCTCCTCAGGGAATGCATGAATCGGGCTCATGTTGTCGAACTTGCGGACACTATGTCATAAATCATGAATTTATGTCTAGTTGTCAGCCATGATTTCTTTATTTCTATCTAGAACTCGCAGATCTGGACGCTTTGCCCGTCTTTCGGCATCGCGTTACTCTGGACGGATGCCACGTACGAATGCCGCCGGCTGGGGGCTGAAGCGCCTGCTCGAGGCGACGCTGAACCGCGACATCACCGTCGAGCAGCTGCGCGACGCCTGCGGCGTCACCAAAGGACGCTGGTACGGGGGCGCTGGGCGCGCCAACGCCGACGACTTCCCCGACGCCGAGGAGGCCAGGCGCGCCGCGCACGCGTTCGGACTGAGCGCTACTTGGCTACAGGTCGAACTGGGCCTGATCACGCCCGAAGATGTGCAGGCGGTGCTGGGCGACGGGCAGTCGCTGGACCCCTTCCGCGCCACGACCCGTCAGCGCGTGTTGATGCCGAATCCCACGGCGGAGGGCCCGCGCGACTGAATCACACCGGGCGACATCTGGGTTGTCGGAGCTCGACCCTATAATCGAACATATGTTCGAGTTGCCACCTGATCCCGCCGCCCTGGTGGAGCTGATCGAGTCGTCGCACCGCCAGGAATCCATGCTGGTAGCCCACCGGCTGGCCGCGGTAGCGGCGTTGCTGCGGCATCGGGTGGCCACCGCCGAGCGGCCCGAGAGGCCGCAGGAATACGCGGCAATCGACCGCTTCGAGCAGACCGCTGCCGAGGTCGCCGCCGCGATGAACCTCTCGCCGGTGGCGGCGAGCTACCTGGTGTCGTACGCGGAGGCGCTGGATACCAGGCTGCCCAAGATCGCAGCCCTGCTCGCGCAGGGCCGGACGGACTGGCGCACAGTGCGCTTGATCATCAGCCGCAGCGATCTGGTGACCGACGAGAAGTTGATCACGAAGATCGACGAGTCGCTGGCCGAGCGCATCGGCAACTGGCACGGCTGGTCGAAGCAGCGCATCATCAACGCCGTCGACGCCGCCGTACGAGCCACCGATCCCGACGCCGCCCGCGAGCGCCGCCTTGCGGCCGAAAGCGACCGCCACATCGCAATCAGCACCAAAGAGGACGGGATGGCCGACATCTACGGGTCGGTCGCCGCGACGGCTGCAACCGCCTTTGACCGACGGCTCTCGCAGCTCGCCAAGCAGGTGTGCCCGGCGGACCCGCGGACATTCGATCAGCGCCGGGCCGACGCGCTGGCCGCGCTGGCCGAGGGCCGCGGGCTGGCTTGCACCTGCGGGCAACCGGAGTGCCCCTACCGGGTGGGTGACAATGTCGGGACCAGGGCGCAGGTGGTCATCAACGTGGTGGCCAGCGAACGAACCGTTCGTGCCGATGGTGCTGAGCCCGGCTATCTGGAGGGCTACGGCGTCATCGACGCCGAGCAGGTGCGCCAACTGGCCGCTGCCGCATCCTTACTCGTCGCCGATCCGGTGACGAGTCCGGTCGAGGCCCTGCGCTACCAACCATCCGCCGCTTTGGAGCGAGCGGTCCGGTGCCGGGATCTCACCTGCCGCTTCCCGGGATGCAGCCGGGCCGCCGTTGTCTGCGACCTCGACCACACCATTCCGTTCAACCACCAGGACCCGGCGGCGGGTGGGCGGACCGTCGCGGACAACCTCAAATGCCTTTGCCGGCAACATCATCGACTCAAAACGTTCGGCGGGTGGCGGGATAAGCAACTGCCCGACGGCACCGTCGTCTGGGTGTCACCGACGGGGCGGACCTATCGCACCTCGCCGGCGGGTGGCGACCTGTTCCCCCAAACCCGCGGCGCGGCCTGCGCGCCGCCGACGCCCCGCAGAAAATCCAGATCGCAGCAACGAAGCGCGCGAATCACTGGGGCGCGCAATCACAACCGTGTGCAGCGGCCGCTCAACGAAGCCCGGCGAGCGTTGGACGAGGCTCGCCAGCGGGAGATCTCGGCACGCAAGTTCCGTAACCGCATGCGCGACATGCTCTTTCTGTTCAAGGGCACACCGAGCACCAGCCCCTTCTGCACCTGGGTGAACGATCCGAAAGAGCCCGAAGAACTGCCACCGGACTGGACTCCCGACCAACCAGCTTTGCAATCCCTGCCGGACGATCCACCGTTTTGACGGGCGAATAAGCCTCGAATCAGCCTCCCGCGGGGGGCTGGGCAATGACCGTGGGCTTGAACCCGTATCGCGGTGCGACGAAGTGGGCTGCCGCACTGCGCCCCGCCCCACCGACAGGCATCATCGGCACCCCACCAACCGCGTTCGTGGCGGGTCCAACGGCCCCTCCAGCAGTAAAGCCATTGACCGCCAAGGTAGCCGGAGGTGCCGCCGGGGTCGCGCTCGCCCATGCGGCCGGCACCGATAAGCCACCGACCGATGCGGCCTTGCCGACGGCTCCGCCGATTGCGCCGATCGAGCCCAGGGCCGCCCCTGGAACGATGGCGGGCAGAGCCGCTTCCGCGGCTTTGGCGGCGCTGGCCGCCGCCTTTGGCAATGCCTGGGAAGCGAGACCTTCGATATCCCTGAAGGTGGTCACGAATAGCCGCGTCGGCGAAATCAATCGAATGAACGCGTCGAAGGGCGTACTGGCGTCCAAGGTTTGCGACCCGGTCAGACCCTCTAACAGGTCACCCAATGGCCCGCTCACCACAAGCCCGTCGCCCTCGGGGTTCAGGGCGATTCCACCGAGGGAAAACGCGGGATTGGGATTAGTCGTCGCCCCGGCCAGCGACGACAGTGCTTGGGGCACCGCGTCGAGCCCCTGGGTGCTGTTACTTCCACCGCTGCCGGCCGCGTGGGCCACCGCGGCGGCCTGGCTGGCGACCCCGGCCGGGTTGGTGCTGGGCGCGGCCGGCTCGAATGGTGGCAACGTCGACGCCGCGGCCGACGTGCCGGCATATCCGTACATCGCGGCAGCGTCTTGAGCCCACATCTCGCCGTATTGCGACTCGGTGGCCGCAATCGCCGCAGTGTTCTGTCCGAGGAAGTTCGTCGCCAGCAACTCCATCAACAGCGCCCGGTTCGCGGCGATCACCAGCGGGGGCACCGTCTCGGCGAACGCCGCCTCGTAGGCCCCCACTGCCGCCATGGCTTGGGCGGCGGCCTGTTCCGCCCGCCCCGCCGTGCCCCTCAGCCACGCCACTTGCGGCAGGGCTGCGGTCAGCATGGACGACGCGGCCGGCCCCTGCCATGGTCCGTCGGTAAGGCCCGCGATCACCAAGCCGTAAGAGGATGCCGCGGAATGCAGCTCGGCGGCCAGCCCGTCCCAGGCCGCCGCGGCAGCCAGCAGCGGTCCCGAGCCGGGGCCCGAATACATCAGCGCGGAGTTGACCTCCGGCGGCAACTGCGCGAAATCCAGCATGTGCCCTCGCCTAGCCGACCGCGGCCGTGTTGGCCATCTCGGTGGCGGCGTACGAACCGGCACTGATGCCGAGCGTCGACGCCAACTGCTCACGAACCGCGACTGCCTCTGCGCTGATCTCCTGGAAGAGCTTTGCGTGCCAGGAGAACTGCGCCGCGGTCAGCAACGACACCGCATCGGCAGCGGCAGGAACCACCCCGGTCGTCGGGCCTGCCACGACCGAGTTGCCCTCCCGCACGGCCGCGTTGATGCTGTGCAGTTCACCGGCGACCGCAGCCAGCATTGCCGGTTGCGCCATCAGATAAGACATTTTCCCTCCTCTAATTCCCTTCACGTCAACGGCTTTCGGCCCGTGGGCATGCACCAGTCGGGCGCCTGGCCACGTTAGGTCAGTCGTGTCCAGAGAAGACAGTCTCGGACGCGCTAATTCATTAGCGAGTCGATAACTGTTCACATAGCTGGCGAGAAATGCTGCAACATTTGGATTCGATATGAAAGATATTGCAAACCAATATGATTGTGAATCATATATGTACTTATATGTGCCGGCTAGGGCGTGGCGAAAGCTTTGCTGGCGGTAGCCCACCAATTAAACATGTTGCACCACAATGCCATTCGTATCTGCAAGCCTCCCAAAACGGGCGCCGCAGCCAACCCGTAGCATCGGCGGCGCCCGAGCGGCTAGGGTGCCAGGCATGCCGGTCGCAAATAAAGCCCCTAGATTTGCCCGCATACCGATCGCCTTGGCCGCCGCCGGCTTGGCGGCCGCCACGGTGTCGGGCTGCGATTCCCCGCCTTCCGCCCCCGCACCCGGGGTCAATCCCCGTCAGGTCACCGTCTTCGGCTCGGGGCAGGTGCAGGGCGTCCCGGACACCCTGACCGCCGACGTCGGCATCGAGTTCACGGCACCCGACGTGACCGCCGCGATGAACCAGACCAACGACCGTCAGCAGGCGGTCGTCAACGCGCTGGTAGGCGCCGGCGTCGATCACAAAGACATCAGCACCACCGAGGTGACGCTGCAGCCGCAGTTCAGCAACCCCGGGCCCAACGGCACCGCCACCATCACGGGGTACCGCGCGACCAACGCCATCTCGGTCAAGATCCACCCGCCCGACGCCGCGTCAAGGATGCTGGCCCTCATCGTCGGCACCGGCGGCGACGCCACCCGGATCAGTTCGGTCAGCTACTCCATCGCCGACGACTCGCAGCTGGTCAAGGATGCCCGCGCGCGGGCGTTCAACGACGCGAAGAACCGCGCCGAGCAGTACGCCCAGCTCTCCGGGCTCCGGCTGGGCAGGGTGCTGTCCATTTCGGAGGCGACGGGACCGACGCCCGGGGGACCGCCAGGGCCGACGAAGGCCATGCCGAGCGCGGTCCCGCTGGAACCCGGCCAGCAGACGGTGAGCTTTTCGGTGACCGCGGTGTGGGAGTTGGACTAGCCTGATCGCCGCTAAGCGGCTACTGCTGGTACACCCTGGGGTCCAGGGTGCCGATGTAGGACAGGTCGCGGTAGCGCTCGTCGTAGTCCAGGCCGTAGCCGACAACGAAGTCGTTCGGGATGTCGAAGCCCACGTAGGCGATGTCGACGTTGGCGCCCTTCGCGTCGGGTTTGCGCAGCAGCGTGCACACGCGCAGCGAACGCGGATGGCGGCTGGTCAGGTTGCGCAGCAGCCACGACAGGGTCAGCCCCGAGTCGACGACGTCCTCGACGATCAGCACGTCGCGGCCCTGGATGTCGCGGTCCAAATCCTTGAGAATTCGCACCACACCCGACGACGACGTCGAGGACCCGTACGAGCTGACGGCCATGAACTCGAACTGGGTCGGCACCGGAATCGCCCGGGCCAGATCGGTGACAAAAATCACGGCGCCCTTGAGAACGGTGATCAGCAACAGATCCTGCCCGGTCTGGGTCATGGCGTCGCGATATTGCCGGCCGATCTCCTCGCCGAGTTCGGCGATTCGCGCCTGGATCTGCTCGGCCGTAAGCAGCACCGACTTGATGTCGCCGGGGTACAGCTCCACGGGCTGGGCGGGGGTGATCGCCGAGGAGATCTGGGCCACGCCCACAGAGTGCCACGCGAACGGCCGAATAACCAACGGCGACCCCGGTATTGCGCCTATCGAACCGGCTCTCGCCACAAGGTCAGCACGCCGTCGCGTCGTCCCGCAATCAGGCGCTCGTCGCGTAACGCCGACCCGACCGCCACCCCGCCCTGCCCGCGCCAGGCGGTGACAAGGGCGTCGACGCCGCGGATCTGCTTGTCGGTCAGGCCAGTTGCGCCGCCCGCCAAGAGCCAGCCGCGGATCACCCGGCGCCGCACCGGTACGGGTAGCGCGGCCAGGGCCTGCGTCTGCAGTCCCTCGCCCACCTTCGCCTCGGGCAGCGCCTGCGCGGCGAGCGAGTCGATCAACTCGGTGTCCTCCCGCAAGGCCGTCGCCGTGCGGGCGAGCGCCTCGGCCACCCCGCCGCCCAGCACATCCTCGAGCAGCGGCAGCACCTCCAGGCGCAGCCGGGTCCGCGTGAAGCGGTGGTCGGTGTTGTGCGGATCCTCCCACGCGGTCAGCCCGAGCTCGCGGCACGCGGCGTGGGTCGCGGCGCGCCGCACCCCCAACAACGGCCGGCCCCACGGCGCGTCGTACGGACGCATCCCGGCGATCGACCGCACCCCCGACCCGCGGCCCAGCCCCAGCAGCACGGTCTCCGCCTGATCGTCGAGCGTGTGGCCCAACAGCACGGGTCCGCCGTGGTACGCGCTCAACGCGGCATACCGGGCGGCGCGGGCGGCGGCCTCGGGGCCGCCTTCGTTCCCCACGTGCACGCGAACCACTTGTGCCGCAACGCATCCCAACGTGACGGCTTGCGCCCGGGCGGTTTCGGCGACCGCGGCGGAATCGGGTTGCAGGCCGTGATCGACGATCACGGCGGTGGTGGGCCGCAGCTGGGCCGCCACCGCCGTGAGCGCGAGGGAATCCGGGCCGCCGGACAGCGCCACGCACCATTGCTCGGCCGTGGCGACATGGGTCTGGATGAACGTCTCGACGGCAGCGCGCAGCTGCCCTACAGCACCCTGTCGATCCATCGCTGTGGTTCCTCGATCTCGGCGGGCAGGGGCAGCGTCTCGGGACCCGTCCAGATGGCGTTGAACCGCTGCATGCCAACCTTGCCCACCACGTGGTCGACGAACGCCTTGCCCCGCGTGTACTGGTTGAGCTTCTCGTCCAGCCCCAGCAGCGCGCGCAGCAGACGCTGCAGCGGCGGTTGCTTGCGATTGCGGCGCTCGTCGAATCGACGGCGGATGGTGGTCACCGACGGCACCACCATCGGCCCGACGGCATCCATCACGTGGTCGGCGTGACCCTCCAGCAACGTGCCGAGCACCAGCAGCTGGTCCAGGGCCTCCCGCTGCGGCTCGGACTGCACCGCACGCACCAGACCGATGATTCCCGACGAGCTGCCGTCCGCGTTGCCGCGGGTGCGGACGTACTCCGCCAGCCGGCTCGCCACCTGCGCGACGTCGTCACCGGCGTCGCGCGTCAACAGCGCCAGGGCCCGCGACATGTGCTCGGACAACCACGGGTTCGCGGTGAACTGCACCCGGTGGGTCACCTCGTGCAGGCAGACCCACAACCGGAAGTCGGAGGGATCGACCCGCAGCTGCCGCTCGACGGCGATGACGTTCGGATACACCAGCAGCAGGCAGCCCTCTTTCGCGGCCGCGAACGGGTCGTACTGACCGAGGATCCCCGACGACACGAACGCCAGCACGGCCCCCGTCTGCGCACCGGTGACGCGCCCCGTCAGGAAGCCCCGTGGCTTCTCGGCCCCGTTCATCATCACGCGCATCGACTCGGCCGCCGCGCCGATCCATTCCGGGCGGTCGACGATCCGGGCGGCGGGCACCACCCCGTTGGTGACGAGCCCCGTGACCTCACGCACCGGTGGTTCGGCCTTGGCGGCCGAACTGGTGAGCTCCTCGATCACCTGGCGCCGGGTGTAGTCGCTGGACGGCGGACCCGGCCGGGCCAGCCGCTGACCGACGGTGGCGGCGAAGCGCCAGTCGACGGCGGTACCGAGGGTCAGCTCGGAGGGCGCGCTCATGCGCAACCACACGACCAGAGCCGGCCGGCGAGGGCGTCCACCGCGTTGCGGCCGTTCGGGCCGGCGGCGTTGGAGATGAAAGCGAACGTGAGCACCCGTCCGCTGCGGTCGGTGACCACGCCGGCCAGGGCGTTGATCTCGGTCAGCGACCCGGTCTTGGCGCGCAACCAGCCGGCCGGCCCCTGATTGGAGGCCGCGTCGGTGAAGCGGTCGGCCAGCGTCCCGCTACCGGCGGCGATCGGGAGCAGATCGAGCAGCGCCCGCAGCGTCGGCTGGTCGGGTCCGGCGGCGGCCTGCAGCACACCGTCCAGGGTCTTGGCGGTCAGCCGGTCGTCGACGGAAAGCCCGCTGGAATCCATCAGGGTCACGCCCCCGGTGTCGACGTGGGCGGTGCTCAACCGGTTGGTCACCGCGTCGGCGGCTCCGGCGAAGCTGCGCGGGCGGTTGATCGCGGCCGCCACCTCGCGGGCGATGCATTCGGCCATCACGTTGTCGGAGTGGTCCATCATCTCGGACAACCGCTGCACCAGCGGCGCCGACTGCACGACGGCAAGCTGCCGAGCCCCCGACGGCGCCGTCGCGATCGTCACCGCGGCGGGATCGAGGCCCAGCGCCTTGGCCAGCTCCCGCCCCGCATCGAGCGCAGGGGTTCGCGACCGCCGGGAATTGACGGTGCTCGGCTGGATGCGCCCGGCGTCGATCATCACCGACTCGATGGGCGCGATGTCGCCGTTGTCGACGTCGGCGGGATCCCAGCCCTGCGCCATCGTCGGCCCGCTGAACGCCGAGGTGTCCACCTGCACCGCGGTCGGCGTCACGCCGCTGCGGCGGATCTGCTCGACCAGGTCGGCCAGGCGGGCCGACCCGCGGTACCAGGTGTCCACGCCGGGCGGCGCCGCCGACAGCACCGGGTCGCCGGCACCGACCAGCACGACGGGGCCCTGCGCGTTCTGGCTCCCGGCCACCACCCGCGTGCTGATCCGCGCCTGGTGGTCCAGGGTCAGCAGGGCCGCGGCCGCGGTGAGCACCTTGTTGGTCGACGCCGGCACCAGCGGCATGTCGTCGGCCACCTGCCAGAGCTCTTTTCCGGTCAGGGCGTCGGTGACCCGGGCGCCCAACCTGCCCAGGTTCGGATCGGCCGCCACCGGAGCCAGCGCGGCGGCCACCCCGGCCGGGCTGGGGCTCTCGGCGGTGTCACTGACCGGGATCATCCCCGGCTTGACCGTGGGCGCGTGCGGGGGCGGTATCGGGGCGTGCGAGCTGTTGCCGCCGTGCCCCGCGGATGTGAAAAACGTTGCAGCCGCCACCACGGCGGCGACAAACGCCAGCACGGCCAACCCGACGAACACGTGGGTGGATTTTTGCCAGCGAGTGGGACCCATCGCTCTCCTGACTGTCTGCACCCATTCTGCCGAATCCGCCGCAAATGCCTCGACTAGGGTGATCCCCGACGCAACCGGACCATCGCGAAAAGCCCAGATCTAAGGAGCACACAGTGCAATTCGACGTGACCATCGAGATCCCGAAGGGCCAGCGCAACAAGTACGAGGTCGATCACGAGACCGGCCGGGTGCGTCTGGACCGCTATCTCTACACGTCGCTGGCCTACCCCACCGACTACGGCTTCATCGAGGACACGCTGGGTGAGGACGGCGACCCACTGGATGCGATGGTGCTGCTGCCGCAGTCGGTGTTCCCCGGCGTGATCGTGGAGGCCCGCCCGGTGGGCATGTTCCGGATGGTCGACGAGGCCGGGGGCGACGACAAGGTGCTGTGCGTGCCTGCCGGCGACCATCGCTGGGACCACATCCAGGACATCGGCGACGTGCCCGAATTCGAACTGGACGTGATCAAGCACTTTTTCGAGCAGTACAAGGCGCTCGAACCGGGCAAGTTCGTCAAGACCGCCGACTGGGTCGGCCGCGCCGAAGCCGAAGCCGAGGTGCAGCGTTCACTCGAGCGGTTCAAGTCAAACGGGCACTGACGCCTAGCCCGCCGCGGCCCTGGCCTGACGCCGATTGCGCAGCACGCTCCAACTCAGCGCCGCCCCGATGAACACCACCCCCACCGAGGCGGTGACCGCCTCCGGCACCTCATAGCGCGGATTGACGGAAAGCAGCATGATCACGGCCAGTGCGCCGATAGCCCAGTGCGCGCCGTGCTCCAGGTACACGTAACGGTCCAACGCATCCTGCTTCACCAGGAAGATCGTGATGGATCGGACGAACATCGATCCCACCAGGCCGAGTCCCAGCGCAATGACGATCGGGTCCGAGGTGATCGCGAACGCGCCGGTGACGCCGTCGAACGAGAAGGCGGCATCGAGGACCTCGAGGTAGAGGAACAACATCAGGCCGGCCTTGCCGACCGCCTTGCCGGCCGACGCGGCGTCGATGTCCGGCGGCCGAAACGCCCGGCTCAGACCGTTGACGACCAGGTAGGTCACCAGGCCCAGCAACCCGGCGGCCAGCACTGTCGCGGCCTCGTCGCCAGAGTGGGTCAATTGCGTGCCGACGAGGACCAGCACGACGGCAGTCACCGCCACCGGCAGCTGACCCAGCCGCCCGATGCGCGCGAACGGGATCTCGATCCACTTGAGCCACTTGATGTCTCGGTCGTGGAAGACGAAGTCCAGAAACAGCATCAACAGAAACGTCCCGCCGAACGCCGCAATCTGTGGGTGCGCGGCGACGATCAGCTTTTCGTAGCTGGGCGACCCGTCGGGGAATTCCAGCGCGCCGTGCGGCGGAGGACGCAAGGCCAACTCCATAGCCCGCACCGGATCGAGGCCCGCGGTCACCCAGACAATCAGTAGCGGGAAGACCAACCGCATGCCGAACACCGCGATGAGGATCCCGACCGTCAGGAACATCTGCCGCCAAAACGGGCTCATCTGCTTGAGGATCGCGGCGTTGATGATGGCGTTGTCGAACGACAGCGACACCTCGAGGGTGGCGAGCACCAGCAGTAAGAAGAGGTCCTTCGGGCCGCCGTGGGCATAACCCGCCACAAGGGCCGCCACGGTGACCAGCAAGGAGATCCCGAAGATGCGCAAGGCGGCCAAGGTGTCCTTTCCGACAGCCGCCCACGATAGCGAACCCCGGTCGCCGCCGCCGACCAGCATCCACGGCCACTTACTATTTTCAAATTGTGGCCATGCCCGAAGTCGGCGGTACCCAAGCGTCGACCGGCGCCGGTCCGATCACGCGCGGCAGCGTGGCCCGGGTCGCCGCCGCGACGGCGCTGACCGCCCTGTGCGGTTACGCGGTGATCTACCTGGCCGCCCGTGACCTGGCGCCGGGCGGCTTTTCGGTTTTCGGGGTCTTTTGGGGGGCGTTCGGGCTGGTCACCGGCGCCGCGAACGGGCTGCTCCAGGAAACCACCCGGGAGGTCCGCTCGACGCGCCACCTCCCGGCGCCCTTGCCGGCCGGCGACGAACCGCGAACCCACCCACTGCGGGTCGCCATGCTGGTCGGCCTCGGCGCGGCCGTAGTGATCGCCGGGAGTTCGCCGCTGTGGGGCGGGCGGGTGTTCGTCGAGCAGCGCTGGCTGTCGGTGGCGTTGCTGAGCGTCGGGTTGGCCGGGTTCTGCGTGCACGCCACCCTGCTGGGCATGCTGGCCGGCACCGATCGGTGGACCGGGTACGGCGCGCTGATGGTGACCGACGCCGTCATCCGGGTGACGGTCGCCGCGGCCACCGTCGTGCTCGGCTGGCGCCTGGTCGGCTTTTTGTGGGCCACGGTCGCGGGCGCGGTCGCCTGGCTGATCATGCTGGGGGCCTCGCCATCGGCCCGGGCCGCCGCCCGGTTGCTGACGCCCGGTGGCGCCCAGACCTTCCTGCGCGGGGCCGCCCATTCGATCACCGCCGCCGGCGCGAGCGCGATTCTGGTGATGGGTTTTCCGGTGTTGTTGAAGCTGACCAGCAACGAGCTGGGGGCCGAAGGCGGAGTGATCATCCTCGCGGTGACGCTGACCCGGGCACCGCTTCTGGTGCCGCTGACGGCCATGCAGGGCAACCTGATCGCGCACTTCGTCGACGCGCGCAGCGACCGGGTTCGCGCCCTGATCGCCCCGGCGGCGATCATCGGCGGCATCGGTGCGGTCGGGGTGGTGGCGGCCGGGGTGGTGGGCCCCTGGCTGCTGCGGGTCGCCTTCGGGCCGCAGTACGACGCCGGCGGCGTGCTGCTGGCCTGGCTGACGGCGGCCGCGGTGGCGATCGCCATGCTGACGCTCACCGGCGCCGGCGCCGTGGCGGCGGCGCTGCACCGGGCGTACTCGCTGGGCTGGGTCGGCGCGACGGTGGCGTCGGGATTGCTGCTACTGCTGCCACTGCCGCTGCAGACGCGGACCGTGGTCGGCTTGTTATGCGGCCCGCTGGTCGGAATCGGGGTTCATCTGGTGGCACTGGCGCGCGCCGACCGCTTGACCCCCTGATCGCGTGTACCTTTTGGGCTTGAATGGACACTGCATCGAAATACTCGGGCGCCTGGATCGTCATCCCCGCCTTCAACGAAGCCACCGTCATCGGCGAGGTGGTCGCCGATGTGCGCTCGATTTTCGACAACGTCGTCTGCGTCGACGACGGCAGCACCGACGACACGGGTGAGATCGCCAGGCGGGCGGGTGCTCATCTGGTGCGGCATCCGATCAATCTCGGCCAGGGCGCGGCCATCCAGACCGGCGTCGAGTACGCCCGCAAACAGCCTGGGGCGCAGGTGTTCGCCACGTTCGACGGCGACGGGCAGCATCGGGTCAAGGACCTGGCCACGATGGTGGACCGGCTCTGCGCGGAGGACGTCGACGTCGTCATCGGAACGCGGTTCGGCGCGCCCGGGGGCGCCCGCCCGCCGTTCGTCAAGCGGCTGGTGCTGCAGACCGCAGCGCGCCTGAGCCGACGTGGTCGCCGACTTGGCCTGACCGACACCAACAATGGGCTGCGAGTCTTCAACAAGAAAGTCGCCGACGGGCTGGACATCACCATGAGCGGCATGAGCCACGCCAACGAGTTCATCATGCTGATCGACGAAAACCATTGGCGCGTGGTCGAACAACCGGTCGAGGTGCTCTACACCGATTACTCGAAGTCGAAGGGGCAGCCGCTACTCAACGGCGTCAACATCATCTTCGACGGGTTCCTGCGAGGAAGGGTTCCGAGATGAACTGGATCCAGGTGTTGCTGATCGGGTCGATCATCGCGCTGCTGGCCTACCTGCTGCGGTCGCGCAGGAACGCGCGGTCGCGGGCCTGGGTCAAGGTCGGCTACATCATCTTCGTGCTGGCCGGTGTCTATGCCGTGCTGCGGCCGGACGACACCACGGTCGTGGCGCAGTGGTTCGGGGTGCGCCGCGGCACCGACCTGATGCTCTACGCGCTGGTCATGGCGTTCTGCTTCACCACGCTCAGCACGTACATGCGGTTCAAGGACCTGGAACTGCGCTATGCCCGACTCGCCCGCGCCCTCGCGCTCGAGGGCGCCCGGGAACCCGAGCGCCGCTAGACCGTCTCGGCGCCGCGGAAGAACTCGACCGTGCGGCGCACGCCGTCGTCGAGCCTGACCTGCGGCTTCCACCCCAAAACCCGTTCGGCCAGACCGATGTCGAGGCATGACCGCCTCAGATCGCCCAGCCGGTCCGGATGGAACTCCGGGTCGTCGGGCCCCCCGACGGCCGCGGCCACCACCGAATGCAGTTGCCGGTCAGAGGTTTCCGTTCCGGTGCCGATGTTGAACCGCTGCCCGCCACCCGCCTCCCCGGCGGCCTTGACGAACGCGTCCACCACGTCGTCGACGAACACGTAATCGCGGGTCTTGCTGCCGTCGCCGAACACCTTGGTGGGCTTACCCGACAGCAGCGCCTGGGCGAAGATCGCCACGACGCCGGCCTCGCCGTGCGGGTCCTGCCGGGGCCCGTAGACGTTGGCCGGGGCGATGTGCGAGCAATCCAGCCCGTACAGGTGGCGGAAGGTGTTCAGGTAGATCTCGCCGGCCACCTTTCCCGCGGCATACGGCGAAGCGGGGTCGGTCGGCACGGTCTCCGGGGTCGGGTACACCGGCGGGGTGCCGTAGATCGATCCACCGGACGAGGTGTGCACCACTTTGCGCACCCCAGCCCGTCGGGCCGCCTCGGCGAGGCGCACCGTGCCGATCACGTTGACCGAGGCGTCGAACTGCGGGTCGGCAACCGAGTGCCGCACGTCGATCTGGGCCGCCAGGTGGAACACCACCTCGGGCCGGAGCTCGTCGAGGATGGCCTGCAGATCAGCGGTGACGATATCCGCCTCGACGAAGACGTGCGCGGGGTTGTCGGCCAGGTGCTCGAGGTTGGTCGCGCGGCCGCTGGCGAAGTTGTCCAGCCCCACCACCGTGTGGCCGTCGGCCAGCAGACGGTCGACTAGCGTCGACCCGATGAAACCGGCCGACCCGGTAACCAGTGCGCGCACCGGCCCACCATACATAGTGGCCGTGGCCGTCGCCCTGATCGCCGCTGCGCTGGGAATACGCGCGGTGCTGGCGTTCGGGGGCTACTTCTATTGGGACGACCTGATCCTCATCGGGAAGGCCGGCACCCACAACCTGCTGTCGCCGGCGTACCTGTTCGACGACCACGACGGCCACGTGATGCCCGCCGCGTTCCTCGTCGGCGGCGCGATCGTCCGGCTGGCTCCGCTGAACTGGACCTCCCCGGCGATCAGCCTGGTGCTGCTGCAGCTGCTGGCCTCGCTGGCGCTGCTGCGTGCCCTGTACGTCATCCTCGGCCGGCGGCCGGTGCTGCTGGTCCCGCTGACGTTCGCGTTGTTCACGCCGCTGGCGGTGCCGGGGTTCGCCTGGTGGGCGGCGGCGCTGAACTCGCTGCCCATGCTGGCAGCGCTGGCGTGGGTGTGCGCCGACGCCATCCTGCTGGTGCGGACCGGTAACCAGCGCTACGCGGTCACCGGGACGCTGGTCTACTTCGGCGGGCTGCTGTTCTTCGAAAAGGCGGCGGTCATCCCGTTCGTCGCGTTCGCGGTGGCCGCGCTGCTGCGCCACGTCGAGGGCGACCGGGCGGCCCTGCTCACGGTGTGGCGGGCCGGGCTGCGTCTGTGGGTCGCGACGCTGGCGCTCACCGCCGGCTGGGTCGCGCTCTACCTGGTCGTGGTCAACCAGGGGCGGTGGAGCTCCGACCTGGCGATGACGGCGGACCTGCTGGCTCGATCGATCACGCACGGCATCGTCCCCGGGCTGGCCGGGGGCCCCTGGCACTGGGACCGCTGGGCGCCGGCCTCGCCGTGGGCCACGCCCACGCCGCTCGTGATGACGCTCGGCTGGCTGGTGCTGGGCGGCGCCGTCGCGGTCTCACTTCTGCGCAAGCAGCGCATCGGCCCGGTGTGGCTGACCGCGGCCGGCTACGCCGTCGCGTGCCAGGTGCCGATCTATCTGATGCGTTCGTCGAAGCTGACCGCGCTGGAACTCGCCCAAACCCTGCGCTACTTCCCGGATCTCGTCTTCGTGCTGGCGCTGCTGGCCGCCGTCGCGTTTTGCGCGCCGAACCGGCCCGTCGCGCCGCGCTGGCTGGACGCCTCGCGCGGACGCACCGCGGTGACGCTGGGTGTGGCGGCGTTGTTCGTGGCCAGCAGCCTGTACTCGACGGCGACCTTCTTGACCAGCTGGCGGGACAATCCGGCCCAGCGCTATTTGCAGAACGCACAGGCCGATCTGGCCGCCGCGCACGCGGCCTCCGCGGCACCGCTGCTGGACCAGGAGGTCGATCCGCTGGTGCTGCAACGGGTGGCGGCGCCGGAGAACCTGGCCAGCCACCTGTTCGCCCTGCTCCGGAACCGGCCCGAATTCGCCTCAGCCACAACGCAACTGCGAATGCTGGACAGCTCGGGCCGGCTGGTCAAGGCGCGGGTGACCTGGGTGCGGACCATCGCGCCGGGGCCCATGCCGCAATGCGGCTATTTCGCGCAGCCGGACAAGCCGGCGCGCCTGATCCTCGACGGGCCGCTGCTGCCCGCCGACTGGAGCGTCGAACTCAATTACCTGGCCAACAGCGAGGGAACGATGACGCTGTCGCTGACGCAGGGACCCGACGTCAAGGTGCCCGTGCACCCGGGGCTCAACCGGGTCTTCGCCCGGCTGCCGGGCGCCGGGGACGCGATCACCGTGCGCGCCAACACCACCGCGCTGGCGTTGTGCATCGCGTCGGGTCCGGTGGGGTTCCTGGCGCCGGCCTAGCCGCCAACCCCTGCGCGCCGAGCGTCACGCCGGCGTGACGCTGGGCGCCAATGGTCACGCCGGCGTGACGCTCGGTGCATGAAACTATGGAGCCGCCTGGGGGAATCGAACCCCCGACCTATTCATTACGAGTGAATCGCTCTACCGACTGAGCTAAGGCGGCACACCCTCACGCCGGGCGGCACGAGTCTACGGCAGGCCGGGGTGGCCCACCAAAGTCCGGGCAATCAATCGCGCAGTTCCTGGCCGAAGGTGGCCACCATGGCGTCGACGGCGAACTTGGGCTTGACGTTGATGGCCAACGCCTCGCGGCATTCCAGCACCGCCTCGATGCAGCGCAGCAACCGCCGGGGCGGGGCGTGGGCGGCCAGCGCCGCCACCCGGTCGGCCATATCCGGATGGTTGGGCCGCACCGAGCCCGCGCCCGCCGAGACCATCAGCGCATCGCGGAAATAGGTCGCCAGGTCGATCAGCGCCCGGTCCAGCGCGTCGCGCGAGGCCCGGGTCTGACGCGACTTCTGCCGCCGTTCGAGGTCTTTCATCGCGCCCGCGGCGCCCCGCATCGACCCGGCGGTGCCCTTGCCCGTGCCGCCGGCGCCCAGCGCCGTCCGCAGCTCTTCGGTCTCGGCCTCGGCCCGGTCCGCCGTGAGCACCACGGCCTCGGCTTCGGCCGCGGCCACCAACTCCTCGGCCGCGGCGTAGGCCCGCGAGGGCGTCGCCGCGTCCCGGACCAGCGCCAGCGCCCGCTCCCGGCGCTCCCGCGCCTCGGGATCGGTGGCCAGCCGCCGCGCCCGGCCCACGTGGCCGCCGCTGACCGACGCCGCCCAGTTCGCGGTTTCCGGGCTCAGGCCGTCGCTGTCCATCAGCACGCGCGCGATGGCCTCGGTCGGCGGCGTGACCAGCGCGACGTGCCGGCAGCGGGAACGCAACGTGATGGCGATGTCCTCGGGATCCACCGATGGCGCGCACAAGAGGAACACGGTCGACGGCGGCGGCTCCTCGACGACCTTCAGCAGCGCATTGGCCGCGCCCTCGGTGAGCCGGTCGGCGTCCTCGATCACCACGATCTGCCGGTGCCCGGTGGCCGGACGCCGCGACGCGATCTGCACGATCGCGCGCATCTCGTCGACCCCGATCGACAGCCCTTCCGGGATCACCCGGCGTACGTCGGCATGGGTGCCGGCCATGGTCGTCGTGCACGCCCGGCATTGCCCACACCCCGGTTCACCGTCGGAGGTGCACTGCAGCGCGGCCGCGAAGCACAGCGCCGCGACCGAGCGCCCCGATCCCGGTGGACCCGTGATCAGCCACGCATGTGTCATAGTTCCGGCGCCCGCTTCGCTGTGAACCAGATCACCGCGGGCGGCTCTGGCGGCGGCGAGCAGCTCGGCCGTCACCGCGTCCTGGCCTACCAGCCGCGTAAACACCCCGGACATCACCGGTAACAGTAGCCACCGCCGCAGACATATACCGATCGGCCACCGTATCGCGACAATGCCGTTACATTTCCCGCCTTTTCGGCCCGCGCGGGGGTGCCTGGAGATCGTTGGAAGTTTCCGACAAGTCCCTGCTGACCGATACGGTGGGATCGTGGCAACAGCGGCAGCACTGCCCGGGCGGATCAGCGCATTCGTCCGGTGGGTGGTCCGTACCCCATGGCCGCTGTTCTCCCTGAGCATGCTGCAGGCCGACATCATCGGCGCCCTCTTCGTCCTGGGCTTTCTGCGCTACGCCCTGCCCCCCGAGGATCGCATCCAGTTGCAGGATCTGCCGGTCCTGAACCTGGCGGTTTTCGGGACCGCGCTGGTGGTGCTCTTCCTGGCCGGCTGGACTGTCAACCTGAAGCTGCTGATGCCGGTCTTCCGCTGGCAGCGCCGCGACAACCTGCTAGCCGAGGCCGACCCGGCCGCCACCGAGCTGGCCCGTAGCCGCGCCCTGCGGATGCCCTTCTACCGCACGCTCATCAGCATGGCCGCCTGGTGCATCGGCGGCGTGGTCTTCATCATCGCCAGCTGGTCGGTTGCCCGGTTCGCCGCGCCGGTCGTGGCCGTCGCCACCGGGCTGGGCGCCGCGGCGACCGCGATCATCGGCTACCTGCAGTCCGAGCGGGTGCTGCGTCCGGTGGCCGTCGCGGCCCTGCGCAGTGGCGTGCCCGAGAACGTCCAGGCGCCCGGCGTCATCCTGCGGCAGATCCTGACGTGGATGCTGTCCACCGCCGTCCCGGTGCTGGCCATCGTGCTGGCGGTGGTGGCGGACAAGGCGTCCCTGCTGCACGCCACACCGGAGAAGCTGTTCACCCCCATCCTGCTGCTGGCGCTGGCGGCGTTGGGCATCGGTTTCGTCAGCACCCTGCTGGTGGCCATGTCGATCGCGGACCCGCTGCGTCAGCTGCGCTGGGCGCTGTCCGAGGTGCAGCGCGGAAACTACAACGCGCACATGCAGATCTACGACGCCAGCGAGCTGGGCCTGTTGCAGGCCGGCTTCAACGACATGGTGCGTGACCTGTCCGAACGGCAGCGGCTGCGCGACCTGTTCGGTCGCTACGTCGGCGAAGACGTCGCCCGCCGCGCCCTGGAGCGCGGCACCGAGCTGGGCGGCCAGGAACGCCACGTCGCGGTGCTGTTCGTCGACCTGGTCGGCTCCACCAAGCTCGCCGCTACCCGCCCGCCCGCCGAGGTGGTCCACCTGCTCAACGAGTTCTTCCGGGTGGTGGTCGAAACCGTGGGCCGGCACGGCGGTTTCGTCAACAAGTTCCAGGGCGACGCCGCTTTGGCCATCTTCGGTGCGCCGATCGAACACCCGGACGCTTCGGGCGGCGCGCTCGCCGCCGCGCGCGAGCTGCACGACGAGCTGCTCCCGGTGATCGGGTCGGCGGAGTTCGGGATCGGGGTGTCCGCGGGCCGGGCGATCGCCGGGCACATCGGCGCGCAGGCCCGCTTCGAGTACACGGTGATCGGCGACCCGGTCAACGAGGCCGCCCGGCTGACGGAGCTGGCGAAACTCGAGTCCGGCCACGTGCTGGCGTCGGCAATCGCCGTCAGCGGCGCGCTGGACGCCGAGGCGTTGTGCTGGGATGTGGGCGAGGTGGTCGAGTTGCGGGGCCGCACCGCCCCGACTCAGCTGGCGCGGCCGGTGAAGCTGGCCGGTTCCACGGATTCCCAACCCGTGCGAGCACCCGAAGAGGTGCACAGCGAGTCGATCGGCCCCGGCTACTAGGCGCCGGGCTAGCTGCTGCGCTTGGCGGCCTTCTTGGCCGGGGCCTTCTTGCGGGCGGCCTTCTTCGCGGGACGCTTCACCGGACCGCGCGCCCGCCGGTCGGCCAGCAGCTCGGCGGCGCGCTCGTCGGTGATGGACAGGACGTCGTCGCCCTTACGCAGGCTCGCGTTCGTCTCGCCGTCAGTGACGTAGGGCCCGAATCGGCCGTCCTTGATCACCATCGGCTTGCCGGTCGCCGGGTCGGCGCCCAGCTCCCGCAACGGCGGCGCGGCCGCGGCCTGCCTGCCACGCCGTTTCGGCTCCGCGTAAATCTTCAGCGCCTCGTCGAGCGTGATCTCGAAGATCTGGTCCTCGGTGGCGAGCGAACGAGAATCGGTGCCGCGCTTCAGGTATGGGCCGTAGCGACCGTTCTGCGCGGTGATCTCCTCGCCGGTCTGCGGGTCCACGCCGACCACCCGGGGCAGCGACAACAACTTCAGCGCGTCCTCGAGGGTGACGGTCTGCAGGTCCATGCTGCGCAGCAGCGAACCGGTGCGCGGCTTCGGGCCGGTGGGTTTCTTCCCCTTCTTGGCCGGGGAACCGCCGTCCTCCTCGCCGGGCGGCTCGGGCAGGATCTCGGTGACGTACGGGCCGTACCGGCCGTCCTTGGCGACGATCTCGTGACCCGTCTCCGGGTCAACGCCTAGCGTGCGGCCCTCCTGCGGGGTGGCGAACAGCTGCTCGGCCACCTCGAGCGTCAGCTCGTCGGGTGTCAGCGAGTCGTTGAGGTTGGCGCGCTGCGGCCCCAGCTCACCCTCGTCGTTGGTCACCATGCGTTCCAGGTATGGCCCGTTCTTGCCCACCCGGACGTACACGGGGCGGCCCTGCTCATCGTCAAACAGCTTGATGGAGTTGACTTCTCGCGCGTCGATGCCTTCGAGGTTGACGCCGACCAGCTTCTTCAGCCCGCCGGAGCGCGCCACCGAATCGGCCACCCCGTGTTCACCGCCGAAGTAGAAGCGGTTGAGCCAGTCGGTGCGACGCTCCTGCCCCGAGGCGATCGCGTCGAGCTCGTCCTCCATCGCCGCGGTGAAGCCGTAATCGACGAGCCGGCCGAAATGCCGCTCCAGCAAACCGATTACGGCGAACGCGACCCACGAGGGCACCAGGGCGCTGCCCTTCTTGTGCACGTAGCCGCGGTCCTGGATCGTCTTGATGATCGACGAATACGTCGACGGGCGGCCGATGCCCAGCTCCTCGAGCGCCTTCACCAGCGACGCCTCGGTGTAGCGCGCCGGCGGGTTGGTGGCGTGGCCGTCGGGAGTCAGCTCGATGGCGTCCAGCCGCTGGCCCTGCGTCAACTGCGGCAGCCGGCTCTCGGCGTCGTCGGCCTCGCCGCCGGCCAATTCGTCGACAGTCTCCACGTAGGCCTTCAGGAAGCCGGCGAAGGTGATGGTGCGCCCGCTCGCGGAGAACACGACTTGCCTTTCTCCGGACTGCCCATTGATCCGCAGGCTCAGCGTGGTGCCGCGCGCGTCGGCCATCTGCGAGGCCACGGTGCGCTGCCAGATCAGCTCGTAGAGCCGGAATTCGTCACCGTCGAGCTCACGGCGCACCGCGTCCGGGGTGGCGAAGGTCTCGCCGGCGGGCCGGATGGCCTCGTGCGCCTCCTGGGCGTTCTTGACCTTGCGGGTGTACTGGCGCGGCGACGGTGAGACGTACTCCTCGCCATAGAGCTGGCGCGCCTGCGTGCGCGCGGCGTTGATGGCCGACTGCGACAGCGTCGTCGAGTCGGTACGCATATAGGTGATGTAGCCGTTCTCATAGAGCCGCTGGGCGATGCTCATGGTGCGCTCGGAGGAGAACCGCAGCTTGCGGCCGGCCTCCTGCTGCAGCGTTGACGTCATGAACGGCGCGTAGGGCCGGCGGGTGTAGGGCTTCTCTTCCACCGAGGCGACCGACAGTTGGGCGCCGCGCAGCCCGGCCGCCAGCTCGGTCGCCCGGGCCTCGTCCAGCACGGTGACTTCTAGGGCGCCTTCGCCGCCCCTGTTGCGCAGCTGGCCCAGCGAGTCGAAGTCGCGGCCGGTGGCAACGCGCAGGCCGTCGACGTTGGTCAGCCGGGCCGTGAAGGTGGGCGGTGTGGCCTGCGGGTCGGACACGCTGGCGTCCAGACGGGCCAGGATGTCCCAGTAGGAGGCGCTGCGGAACGCCATGCGGTCGCGTTCCCGCTGCACGATGATGCGCGTGGCCACCGACTGGACGCGCCCCGCCGACAGCTTGGGCGCGACCTTCTTCCACAGCACCGGGCTGACCTCGTAGCCGTACAGCCGGTCCAGGATGCGGCGGGTTTCCTGCGCGTCGACCAGGTCGATGTCCAGGTCACGGGGATTTTCGGCGGCCTCGAGGATGGCCGGCTCGGTGATCTCGTGGAACACCATCCGCTTGACCGGGATGTTCGGCTTCAGCGTCTCCAGCAGGTGCCACGCGATGGCTTCGCCCTCGCGGTCACCGTCCGTGGCCAGGTAGAGCTCGTCAACGCCTTTCAGCAGGCCCTTCAGTTCGCTGACGGTGCTTTTCTTCTCCGGGCTGATGATGTAGAGCGGTTCGAAGTCGTGGTCGACGTTGACGCCGAGCCTGGCCCACGGCTCCGACTTGTATTTCGCCGGCACGTCGGCCGCGGCACGGGGCAGGTCGCGGATGTGGCCACGCGAGGATTCGACGATGTAGTTGGAACCCAGGTAACCGGCCAACTTGCGCGCCTTGGTCGGCGACTCGACGATGACGAGTCGCCTACGGCTCCCAGCCCGGCCGCTTTCGCGGTCCTTGAGATTAGGGTCGGCCAACTACGCTTACGCTCCATCCTTGATTCCGGCCCCCCTGCGAGGCCGCCCCGCAGAAGAATGACAGGCCGGCGTCAAAAATTCCGCGGAAATTCAGATACGCCAGCGTTCCGTCGCCCTCGGGCACCTGACAATTTCGCACCCTGAGGCGCGACTGCGCAAACCGGCCGCCCGAAATGCAAATCCTTTTCCGGGGTTATACCCGCGGCCACACCGATGATGCGTCGACGCCGGCGGGGGCGTCGCCCACGTTCTCTACCAGGCGCGATAGCCGGCGACGGCCGCTGATCCGCAGCGCCGGGCGGCCCCCGCGGGTGCCGATCAATGTGGGCGCGATCCCGACCCGCATCAAAGCCGACGCCAGCGGGGAATGGGTGTCGGGCGCGTGGGGATCCAGGCCCAACAGGTAATGGTCGCCCTCCGGGTGACCGGCCGCCAGCGTCCAGGCCCGCAATTCCCGCGGCCCGGGCAGCCACCGTGGCGGCACCGTTTTGACCGCGCCGCGCGTCCATTCGGCGGCCAAATTCACCAACGCCGCGGTGACCGCCGTCCGCACCAGCGGGGTGTCCTCGTCGGTGCGCGCGATCTCGGGCTCCAGTCCCGCCTCGCGGATCATCTCGGCCAGCGCGGCGGCACGCCAGGCCTGATCCACCACCACGGAGAGGCGCGCGCCCTGCGCCCCCGGACCGCCGACCATGACGATCTGACCGGAGGCCGCCAGCACCCCGGAGAGATCGGCTACCGCGGGCGGCACCGACTCCGCTGTAAAGAAGGAAAGCTGGCTCACGCCACCGACAGTAGGCCAGGTCGACCATTCGCGTCTTGAGGCAACCGGCGCGGCGGCGATTCGGCCCAGGCGGAATACGAAAACCCCCCGGCCGGCCCGCTGGGCGGGACTGCACGGGGGGTCCGTGGAGAATCGGCTCGTCTTAGACGGAGCGGACTCCGGTGGCCTGGGGGCCCTTAGGGCTGTGGCCGATTTCGAACTCGACCTTCTGGTTTTCTTCGAGGGTGCGGAAGCCCGAACCCTGGATCTCCGTGTAGTGGACAAACACGTCGGCGGATCCGTCTTCGGGGGCGATGAACCCGAAGCCCTTCTCCGCGTTGAACCACTTCACAGTTCCCTGTGGCATCTCTCGATCTTTCCTTTTCTTCTGGGTGCGGGGCATCGCCTTTCGATGCCCCGGGCCGGGTACGACCGCCATACCTCGCTCAGTCGCCGGAACTTCACCCGACCGATTAACCTCGCAGGAACCGCGGCCGCAACGTCGATCCTGCGAAAGTTTGCACGAACACAGAAGCTGCGACCGCAAATAGTCAACCATGTTCATCGCTTCGGCGACAGACTTGCGCCTTGGACGCATTCTGAGCCGGGTTTCCAGGAGGGTGCGAATGGCGAGTTTCGGCAGCGACCTGCTCGCCGCCGCGCTCGCCGGTACCGCCGCCGATGAGCACCCGCTGCGCCACGTCGCCGAGCTGCCGCCGCGAAGCGGCCGCCCGCACAAGTGGCCGGCGTGGGCCGAGCCCGACGTGGTGCGCGCCTTCACCGACCGCGGGGTCAGTTCGCCCTGGTCACACCAGTCGGCAGCCGCGGAACTGGCGCACGCCGGCCGTCATGTGGTGGTAAGCACCGGGACCGCGTCGGGCAAGTCACTGGCGTATCAGCTTCCCGTCCTCAACGCGCTGGCCACCGATCCGCGCGCCCGGGTGCTGTACCTGTCCCCGACGAAGGCGCTGGGCCACGACCAGTTGCGGGCCGCGCACGCGCTGACGGCGGCCATCCCGCGGCTGCATGACGTCGCTCCCACCGCCTACGACGGCGACAGCCCCCCGGAAGTCCGCCGCTTCGCGCGGGAGCGATCCCGGTGGCTGTTTTCCAATCCCGACATGATCCATTTGTCGATTCTGCGCAACCACGCGCGCTGGGCCGTGCTGATGCGGGGTCTCCGGTTCGTGATCGTCGACGAATGCCATTACTACCGTGGCGTTTTCGGGTCCAACGTGGCGATGGTGCTGCGCCGGTTGCTGCGGCTGTGTGCGCGATACTCTTCTACACCGACGGTCATCTTCGCCAGCGCGACGACGGATGAACCGGGCGCGACGGCCGCCGAGCTGATCGGCCTTCCGGTCGAGGAGGTCACCGAGGACGGTTCACCCCAGGGGGCCCGGACTGTCGCGTTGTGGGAGCCGGCGCTGCGGACCGACCTGCTCGGCGAGAACGGCGCACCGGTTCGCCGCTCGGCGGGTTCGGAGGCGGCGCGGGTGATGGCCGACCTGGTTGCCGAGGGGGCGCAGACGCTGACGTTCGTGCGCTCGCGCCGCGCCGCGGAGTTGACCGCGCTCGGCACCCGAGCGCGGTTGGACGAGATCGCCCCTGAGCTCTCGGGCAAGGTGGCGTCGTATCGGGCCGGTTATCTCGCCGAGGACCGCACTGCGCTGGAGCGGGCCCTCGCGGAGGGCCGGCTGCGCGGCCTGGCCACCACGAACGCCCTGGAGCTGGGTGTGGACATCGCGGGGCTGGACGCGGTCGTGCTCGCCGGGTTCCCCGGCACGGTCGCCTCGTTCTGGCAGCAGGCCGGCCGGTCGGGCCGCCGCGGGCAGGGTGCGCTGGTGGTGCTGATCGCCCGCGACGATCCGCTGGACACGTATCTGGTGCACAACCCCGCCGCGCTGCTGGGCAAGCCGGTCGAGCGGGTGGTGATCGACCCCGCCAACCCCTACATTCTGGGGCCCCAACTCCTTTGCGCCGCAACCGAAATGCCGCTCGACGAGGCCGAGGTGCGCGACTTCGGCGCAACCGAGGTGGCCGAGGGCCTGATCGACGAATTGGTTCAGCAAGGGCTGCTGCGGCGGCGCAACGGCAAGTACTTTCCCGCGGCCGGCCTAGAACCGCATGGCGCGGTGGACATCCGCGGGTCGTCGGGCGGCCAGATCGTCATCGTGGAGGCTAATACGGGCCGGCTGCTGGGCAGCACCGGCGTCGGTCAGGCCCCGGCATCGGTCCACCCGGGCGCCGTCTACCTCCATCAGGGGGAGAGTTACGTCGTCGACTCGTTGGACCTCGCGGACGCGATCGCCTTCGTGCACGCCGAGGACCCCGGTTACGCGACGTTTGCGCGGGAGATCACCGACATCACCGTCACCGGTGCCGGCGAACGCGCGCAGTTCGGGCCGGTCACCCTTGGTCTGGTGCCCGTCACCGTCACCCACCAAGTGGTGGGGTATCTGCGGCGGCGGTTGTCCGGCGAGGTGATCGACTTCATCGAGTTGGACATGCCCGAACACACGCTGGCAACCACCGCGGTGATGTACACCGTCACCGAAGAGGCGTTGCAGCGCAAGGGCATTGACGCGCCCCGGATCCCCGGATCGCTGCATGCCGCCGAGCACGCGGCGATCGGCCTGCTGCCATTGGTGGCCAGCTGCGATCGAGGCGATATCGGTGGCTTGTCCACCGCGGTGGGACCGGACCCGGCCGGCCTGCCCAGTGTCTTCGTGTACGACGGCTATCCGGGCGGCGCCGGGTTCGCCGAACGCGGCTTTCGTCAGGTGCGCACCTGGCTGGGTGCGACCGCCGCCGCTATCGAGGCATGTGAGTGCCCCCGGGGATGTCCGTCGTGCGTGCAGTCCCCCAAATGCGGAAACGGCAATGACCCGCTCGACAAGGCCGGTGCGGTGCGGGTGCTGCAACTGGTCCTCGCGGAGCTGTCGCACGCCGAGCGACCCGGCGGATGATGCTCAGCAGCAATTTATCGATCCCCCAACGACATTGGCGAATTCACCGGATCCCGGGCGCGGCGACCCCTGAGGCTCGCGACCGGCGCCGACATGGCCGGTAGGCCCGAGGTCCCAACGATTCGGCCTCCCGCCGTAAAATCGGCCGCATGGGCCACGACTGGTTGCTCGTGGAGACGCTGGGGGGTGAACCCACCGTGGTGGCGCAGGGGCGCCAACTGAAGAATCTCGTCCCCATCACCACGTTCATGCGCCGCAGCCCCTATCTCTCCGCGGTTCGGACGGCGATCGCCGAGACGGTTAAGACAGGCCAGAGCTTGACCAGCATCACTCCCAAGCGTGACCGCGTCATTCGCACCGAACCCGTGGTGATGTCCGACGGCTACATCCACGGAGTGCACGTGTGGACTGGCCCCGCCGACGTCGAACCGCCCGAGCGGCCGACCCCCGGGCCGCTGAAGTGGGACCTGACCATGGGCGTCGCCACCGACACCCGGGAGTCGTTGGCCAACAGCGGAAAGAATCCCGAAGTCGAGGTCACCTTCGGCAGGGCCTTCGCGGAAGACCTTCCCTCGCGCGAGCTCAACCCCAACGAAACCAAGGTGCTCGCCATGGCCGTCAAGGCTGAGCCCGACCAAACGCTGTGCAGCAACTGGGATCTCACCGACTGGCAGGGCAACCCCATGCGGATCGGTTTCGTTGCGCGCACCGGCCTGGAGGCCGGACCCGATGGCCGGGACCATCTGGTCGCGCGGGCGATCAACTGGCGCGCCGACCTCAAGGGCCCGGAGGTGTCGACAGACGATCTGGCGCAACGGATCCTGAGCGGACTCGCCCAGGCCGGCGTCCACCGCGCGCTGATCGACCTCAAGAACTGGGCCCTGTTGAAATGGCTGGACGAGCCCTGCACCTTCTACGACTGGCGTGGCAGTGAGACCGGCCGGCCGAAGGTACATCCCGACGATCAGCACCTGGTGGCCTCGATGACCGAGGAGTTCGCCAACGGCGCGACCAGCCGCGTGCTGCGAATGCCGGGCCATCACGACGATTGGGTGCCGGTGCACGTCACGGTCAACAGGGTGGAACTCGAACCGGATACCTACGCCGGGCTGGTCTCGCTGCGGCTGCCGTCCGACGAGGAACTCGCCGCCGCCGGGTTGCTGGCCGCCCCCGATCCGGGGGCCTAGCCCACGACGGGCAGTGCCATGAAAATTACGTCCGGCAGGCGTCAGCCGCCGACTGGCCCCGCCCGCGCGGCGGCGCTCGCCGCACCGCCGAAGACCGCCACCCGGACCCTGACGACGACGTCGAGATCGTCCACCGCACAACTGACGTCGCCGGTTCGCATTTCGCGGGCGACCGCCGTCGCGCGGGCGCAGGCCGCGTCGGCCCCCGCCGGCAGCCGGGCCGCCGCGGCCAACGCGGCCAGATCGGCGGCCGCCTGCGCGCGATGACGCGCCACCACCACCGAGCCGAGGTACGCCCCGGCCCCCGTGACACATAGCAGCACCGCGACCATCCAGGCCGCGACCAGGGTGGCCGAGCCCCGATCATCCCGACGGCTCCGCGACCGAGATCGCTCTGGCCGCAATGTCGAGCGCCGGCAATAACTTCGAGCGCGCGACGACGGTCGCCACCAGGAACTCGCCATCGCGGTGAAACTCCACCCGCGCCCCGCCGGGGGCGATGCGGCGAGCCGCGCCGAGCGCCGAGCGTTCGTCGCCGCGGGCGGCCAGCCGGGCGGCCTCACGGGCCGCGTCCACGCAGCGGATCTGCGTCGACACCGCGGTGACGCCCGCCAGACACAGCACCAGCACGACGACCAGCGTGGCGACGCCCAGCGCCGCTTCCACGGTGCTGGCACCCGCACTGCCGGCTAGGCCTTGGTGCTGAGCGCGCGACCGATGATGTTCGTCAGCGCCGACACGACGGAGTCGCCGGTCACGACGGTGTACAGGATCGCACCGAAGGCGGCGGCCGCGATCGTGCCGATCGCGTATTCGACCGTGGACATGCCCGACTCGTCGGACACCAGGACCGTTACGCGGGCAACGAACTCTCGAAATATCTTGTGCAGCAATGCTTCCCCTCCTTCTCACCACAGTCCCGATTGCAAAACGCCGCCGGCGAGCCCGGCCACCACGGGAACGATCCCGAGGCACACGAACGCCGGCAAGAAGCACAATCCCAGCGGTCCGGCGATCAGCACCCCGGCGCGCTCGGCGGCCGCGGTGGCCGCGTGCGCGGCGCTGGCCGAGGGCGTCGCCGAACTGGCCGGTCAGGCGCGCCACGACGC